>NZ_AOJD01000032.1 GCF_000337415.1 Halorubrum tebenquichense DSM 14210
GGTCCGAGTCTGGGAGGGGAAGGGCGACAAGTTCCGCGAGACGCCGGCGCCGAGCGATCTCGCGATGCGGATCCAGACGATCGGCGATGTCCGCGACGCACCGAGCGACGAACCGGTCCTGTCGGTCTCTTCGACGCGGTCGCTCCGACGCTGGCTCCAGGGCGCTCGCGAGCAGCTGGCCGAGCAGGAGGACGACATCGGCTGGGAGTTCCTCAGTACGCACGATCTCCGTCGAACGTGGGCGAGTGCGCTCGCGGACGCGGAGGTAGACCCACTCCTTGTTCTCGACTGGGGCGGCTGGGAGGATCTAGAGACGTTCCTCGAACACTACAACGGGACGTACAGCCCAGCGGCGCAGCGGCGGGCTCGCGAGAAGGTGGCGTGGCTGTAGGAACGAGCCAAATTCTTTAATACGATACCGATGGTACTTTCAGTTGCCTACGGGTGGAGACGCCGGCTAAGTGGCGTACTCCACTACTTCAACATCTCGACGAGCTTCGCGGCTGTCCTGATCGTTTCTAGGGTCAGCTTCAGCTCCTGAATCCGGTCGAGACGAGTCGATTCCTCTTCATCGCTGTCGGATTCGGAATCCGACTGGACGTTGTCGTCACTCATCGAGCGGGCTTCCGTGGAAAAGCCGGCTTAACCCTGCCTACGGGTGGAGACACCGGCTTTCCACAATCAAGCCTTGGGCGGGATCACCTAAAAAGGCACCCGATCGGACAGGTTGTATTTAAAAAAAGTGTTCTGAACCGTCGATCCGGTCCTCTGACAACAGTATAACACGCTGAGGACGAAGTCGCCGGGGGAGACAGAGTACTCTACTCCCACCTCATTTCTTCGCGTTTGTGTATGAGCGTGAACTCAGAACGAAGGAAATTCAGTCCGCCTGCGACACGCCCCGCCCGACACCGAGATCGAGCGCCCGCTTCGCTGCGAGCCGCTCGACGACCTCGCACTGTGCCAACTCCGGGAGGTCACCTCCCTCTTCAGGGATCCGGACTACGTAGGTCCGTCGCCCGAGCCGATCGACGTCGAGATGCTGTTCGTCCGGGAGCTCGCCCTCCTCTAAGAGGCCGTCCTTTTCGAGGTCGTCGCGCGGGAGCGTCACGACACCAGATCCGCCGTGGTCCTGTAGCTTCTGCATAGCAGCGCCGTACTGTCTGGGTCTCTTAAAGGTACCTCTGACATGGGCGAAAGGTTGCTTTGTTCCATTTGAGACGAGGGTTCAACGGAGGGGGACATTACAGCCGGTCTATCGTCCGATTCCGGACGATAGATAGAGATGAGCGTCCACGACGGGGTGAAAGAGTCCCCCGATTCCTCCAGTAATTCGGAGGCCGACCGCAGCGAAGTACAGCACTTTCAGGACTGGAAGAACATCGAGAGCGAATCTGATGTCTGACGGCGAGGTCGCCGTCCGGCAGGGCGGCCACGAACACGCCGTCGACGCGCCGCGCCTGAACGACCAGCTCCACGTCGATCTCGACCACGTAGAGGTCCCGCGGGTGAAGCTCCCGTCGGAGGTCGTCGTCGAGTATCAGGACGAAGACGACGTCGAGGGGGAGAATCTCCAGACAGACGGCGGGGAGACAGTTAACCGAACGTACGTCGAGATGGGCGGGTCACAGACCATCAGCGACGAGCTCGCCGTCTGGTCGATCATCGCGGCTGGTGTTCTGCTGATGTCGGCGGGTTACCTGTTCGGCATCGAGGCTAGCGGCTCCGGACTGATCGCAATGGTCGCCGGTGGCCTTCTCGGCTACATCGCGGTCCCCTCCTTCTGGAGTGAGGCGTCGTGACTGAGCGCGCCGACCCGTACGGCATCCACCTGAGCGAGGCTGCTCGGGACTACCTGACCGCGTTTCGGCGCCGCTTCCCGCGACAAGATCGACTCGAAAACCACGGACTCGCCGCCGGAAACGGCTCCTTTCAACCGATGACTGACACCAACGACACCGACAGCGACGCACAGAACTACACCAACGTCAACCTCGAGGCGGCCCACTACGCGGCGCCGGACTCGATCGCCTGGACGTTCCTCGTGAGGACCGACGGCAAGCTCTCCCGGGATGTCGGCCGCCGGGCGTTCATGGCGGCTGCGGGCGCAACGCTCGCCGCCGGCATGGCGGGCGGCGCGGCCGCACAGAGCGGCGGTAGCCAGCTGAACTTCGGCTACGACCTCCTGTCTGACCCGTGGATCACCGGAGACGTGACCGTCGAGACCCACGAGCCCGACTTCGATGCGTTCGACTACATCGCCGACGACGAATCGGTCCAGTCCCTCGCCGGTGCGACCCTCGCCGACCGGGAGGACGAGGACACGCCGCACAACCCCATCCGCATCCGGGGTGACCTCATCGACATCGACGACTACCGTCGCTTCCCAGCGGACCTCACGACCACGAACTCGGACGACGAGGAGGTCGACGCGTCCGCACTTGATGCGGAGTTCTGGACCACCGACGAGTCCGGGAGCACTGGGACGATCTCCGTCACCGAGGAAGACGACGCGCTCAACATCGCGGCGACCGGGCAGGCCGCAGGTGACACCGCGACCGCGACGTTCAGCGACTTCACCATCGGCGACGGAGAGCAGCGCCGCGTTCTCCAACTGGTCGCCAACGTCAACGAACTCGCGGCGGACGCGGTCGTTTCCGTCCGGGTCGTCGACGCGGCGGGCAACGAGGTCGTCGCGACCATCGACTCGTCGGCCGACTCCAGCGCCGACGACGTGATCGCGACCGCTCAGGGCTCGGGTCACATCTTCCAGACGCAGCTCGGCGACATGCCGGGCGGCCCCGACCTGGACACGATCGAGGAGGTCGTCGTCGACGTCTCCGAGGCCGACGCGGACGTGACGTTCCACGGGTTCAACCTCGAAAGCTCGTCGCGCTGGCAGTTCGGTAACCGCGAGCGCGTGAACAGCGACGAGGAGCTCGTAACCGAGACCGTGTACGAACAGACCGGCTGGTTCGGGATCACCGAGCTCTCGACGCTGTACGACACGGACCGCTTCGCGAACGCTGTCCTCGAGGAAGTTCGGTACGACGCCGCGTTCCGCGTCTCCGAGCTCCCGAGCTCGTACGTCGAGTTCGAGTTCGAGGACTCCGGCCGCGACGACTACAGCCGCCGGATGCGGTACGTCTACAACTTCAAGTTCCCGAGCGCGTACTCGCTGTCGATCACGCTCAACACGTGGTACGACGAGGTGGTCTTCCAGTACCCGTCGGACCGCTACATGGCGATGGAGGTCGCCACGGGTCTCAGCGAGCAGGTCGCGCTTGACGGCACCGACGACGTCGAGTGGACGTCGCGGACCTCGACGTACACCGGTGCCAGCGAGGGCGACGACATCGAGCTCTCGGGGACGCCGTCCTCGGACTCGGTACTCGCTCTCCACGGCGACGTGCTGTACCGCGGAAGCGAAGAGGACTCGGCGACGTCGTCCGCGGCGATGGGGCCGACCGGCCGAGAGGGCGGCGGGCTTCTCTCGACGTGGCTGGGGAAGATCGGCGCGGTGCTCTCAGCACTCGGCCTCGCCGGACTGGCAAACGCTTTCCGGGGGTCGTAGATGGCAGCTTCTGGCAGTAGCGGCGGTGGCGACACCGACTACCTAAGCCGGGCAGATGGCGAGAGCATCAACAGCGGCATCATCAAGGCGATTCTCGCTCCGGTCCTCGCGACTGGCTCGGGGATCGCGATGCTGATCGACTCCGGACTGCGGTCGTTCTCGGACATCTTCGAGATCTTCGGAGACGTTCGGACGCTCGTTGGCGCGTTCTTCACCAGCCCGACCACCGCGCTGGAGATGGCGGCCCAAGCGACTGGGGTGTCATCTCAGCAGTTCGGCATACTGGCGATACCCATCGTCATGGCGAGCATCGCACTCGGTCTTGTCCTGGTCGACGCCATCTGGGGCGGCGAGATTCCGATAGTGAGCGCGATCAACCCGCTCTCCTGACCATGATGGGAACGCCGCAGACCGTCGCGTCCGCGGCGGACGAGAGTGGAGACGCTCCTTCAAAGAGACGAGGTGACCGATGAGCGGCGACAGACAAACGAGTCTCACGTCCGACGACTTCCGGTCTGACGGACGCATCCAGTGGACCGAACTTGGGAAGACGCTTCTAACGAGCGTCTGGCTAGCATGGGGCTCGTTCCTCGCCGGTGTGAGTGAGCTTGTGTTCGGCCTGCTAGGTTCGCTCATCGAGTGGCTGTACAGCGGGTATGCGACGCTCCTCAGCCTCCCGTTCGAAGGCTGGACCGGCCTTCTCAGAGCCGCATGGAGAGGCGCCGCCCAGTCAATCGCCGGGTTCGGCCTCGGAGCGTGGTTTGTTGCGATCATCGTCATTGTCGCGTTCTTCCTGCTGGCAGAACGGGCGTTCAGGGTACTCACTGAGGGGGTCCAGCCATGAGCAGCAACGAGGAAGAGGGCAGTATCCTCCCGACTTGGGTGATTACAATCACCACCGCTGGGCTTGGAACGACTGTTGCTTCCTTCGCTCGCAACCCGGAGACCTTCATCTACGCCATCTTCGTCGATGGCGTCCTTGGCGCCTGGGGTTGGCTGCTCGATAACGTGTTCGGACGCCTGTACTGGGTTATCGAACTCGCTCTGGTTGATGGAGTTGCGGTCCCGCTCAGTCGGGCGGCCAATATGGCCGGTTCATCCCTCTACGGCGCGCTGATATCGATTCAGACGTGGGCCGAAGGGGAGATGATGAGCCTCGGTATCGCGGCGCCGTTCGCGCTCGCGATTTCGTGGCTGATCATCGCCACGATCGTCGCGATAATCTCCCAGCTGCTCTGGGGATTCATCGAGACGTACCTGCCCGTCGACTCGGTCACCGGAGCACTGCGGTCTCTCTGGTCGGCGATCGCCGGAGGTGATAACGCATGAGCAACCTCAAAGATGCGATTCTCGGAGGTGGCGCTGGTCTCGTCGCGATCGACGGACTGTGGTCCGTCGTGGACCTCGGGTTCGCGTTCGCCGATGTTGCGTATGTCCCGCTATCTGTGGCGTTCGGGACGCTCGCACCGAATGTCGACTTCATCTCGCAGGAGACGCTCCAGCCAGTGATGGTGTTCGTCGCGCTGCTGTACGTGTCGAACCTCCTGATAAAGCGGATACAGCGCTACAGAAACGGAGATTCTGATGACTAACAACACAACGGAACGAACGGAGAACTGCTCGCGGCTCCTCCTCGAGGAGCTGAACAACAGTCTACGGTCCCCTGGAGGTGGAGGACCGTGCTAGCACAGATATCGCTGTTCGGCGTCGCGATGTCGCCACTGCTATGGGGGCTACTCGGCGTCTCGGTCATCTCGCTAATCGGTCTGCGGGCTGCCCGCGAAGAGGGCTCCGACCCGAACCGGCTCGAATCGGTCGCGTGGGGGTTGACTCTCGCCATGCTTTCGTACGTCATGTACGTCTCGTACACCGCGTCCGACGTCGCCGGCGTCGCTCAGTGGATCGTCGCGGGACAGGGCCGCGTGTGGGTCGGTATCGGGTTCGTCACCTGGGCCGGCTACATCTGGCAGCAGACTGCCGGCGAGGTCGACAACCGTCGGGACATGGTCGACACCCTTCGAGAGCGCGTGACGCGTCCGATGCTGGCTATCGGGGGCATCATCTCGACGGTGCTTATCACGGCACTCGTCGGTCTCTCGACGTTCGCGGCCGTCGCCGGCGACATCCTCGGATTCGTGTTCGGTGCGTTCGCTTCCGAGCCCGGATTCGGTGCCGCGGTCGTGACGACGGTCGGCGGGTGGATATCCTTCGGAGGTTCCGTCCCGCTGATCGACCCGTTCATCCCCGCGTGGGCTCGCGGTGTCTCGCCCATCGGATGGCTCGGGTTCGCGGGTCTCGTCATCATCATCGGGCTGTCGTTCCGGTCGCAGAACTTCCGCCAGGCACTGCTGGGGAGGGCCAACTGATGACGGCACCGTACCGACTCCGGGACGGTATCGGCGACTGGCAGGCGATGAGTGCCTTCCTCGCTATGATCCTCTGCGCAGCCGCGCTGGGGCTGTTCCCATCAGTCGTGGACGACTACGGGGCTCTGACGCTGGCGTACGTCGCGTTCTTCACCGTCCTCCTGCTCGTGAACATGAACACGACTGACCGGCGCCTCCGTGAGGTGAGCGGTTCGTGAGCGCCCAGAAGTCAGTCCAGATTGATGCTCCGCCGGGCCAGTCGGTCGACTTCGACCATCTTGCTCGCGTCGTGGTCTCGGACTCGAGCGTCAACTGCCTCACCGTGAGGTACCTCAACGGTCTCACGCTCGAGCTCGCGTCAACGAAGCTGGGGACGGCGATCAACATCGCTGGCCTCGAACCAGCGTACCCGACTCGCCTTCACGCACTCGTTGAGAAGGTGTTCGGGACTCCGAAGAGTGAGAAGGCTCACGAAGACGTCGTCGCATCCGTCGAAGACGTCAGGGGCTGCTCGGTGACCGAGACCGGTCGCACGTGGGTCGAAATCGAGCCGGTGGTGCGGAACCCGGCCGACCTAGCGAAAAGCCTCAGCGATGTCGCGGAGGCACTCGACTGCCAGACAATCGTCTCGGTGTCACGGAGGTCCCTCTGATGTTCATCAACATCGACGGGACCGCGGTCGCGATCGGCGTCGTCCTCGTGCTCGCCGCACTCGTGTTGCTCTTCCCGAGCCGCGCTGGCGAGCTCGTCGAGAGTGCCCGCCTGACTCTGGGCCGCGCTCTGACTCCCGGAACCATCGTTACAGGGGTGAGCGGGTAGATGCGTCGGCGATGGGTACTCGTCGCGGTCGTCGCGATCGCCGTGATTGCCAGCGCTGGCCTCGTCGCGACCGCGCAGTCCGACGCCGAGAACGATACCGATTACACGCTCTCGGAACTCCAGCAAGACGGCACAAGCTACTCGAACTCGCCCGATTCGGTGCGTCTCTCCGGGAGCGAGATGTACTGGTTGGTCCACTGGCCGGCCGGAATCTCGGGGAATCCGGGCGACCCCAGCGACGACTACTGGCGGTACCTGTCGCCCGACACTGTCGTCGACCGGAACTCAGTGTGGCTCCGGTCGATCAACACCGACTCGGCGAAGGACCTGACCGTCACTGTGGCGACGTACGACGTCGGCGAGCGGGAGGTCGTCGACCGCGAGACGAACACGACGACCACGGAGCAGTATGCGAAGAACGTCACGACGAAGGAACACAACGTGACGATCAACCGCGGCTGGGCAATGGAGGAGATCCCGCTTGGCCAGTCTGACGGTCGCGACCAGGTCGCTGTGTGGGTTGAGACCGACCAGGGGAACCCGAGCGACGAGCTCCGGTGGACATTTGAACACGAGTCGGTCGCGACGACGCAGGAGCTGCCGTTCAGTTCCTGGGGCGGCCTGCTCCGCTGGTCGATGGTTATCTTCATGCTGCCGCTCGGCGTCGGCGGCGTGGTCTCGCTTGCCGGCTCGAAGAAACTCATCGATCGGGCGGGGAAGGGAATCGGCTGGGGATACGGCGTGTGGACTGCGATCTTCGCGCTGGTCGGTGCGATGATCGTGGCCTCGTTCTGGGGGAACATCGCCAGCCTCGTCGTTGATTACCCGTGGGTGATGGTCCTGTACATCCTGCTGTTCCTGTTCGCGCTGATGGTCGAGACGTTCGAGCAGCACACAAAGACCGTCCGATTCGAACAGGATGAGCTCGCCAGGGCGACGACCCCGGCCGACGAGGAGGGCGTCGACGTACTCGGTTCTCGCGAACGGACGCTCACAGTGATCGACCGACCGGACGAGCCGATGATGGTCGCCTCGGACGGACTACTGGCGTTCCTTTCCCGGGTCGCAACCGGCAGCGCGGCGAAACTCCGCACGGTCGATCCCGGCCACGACGACGCGGATATACACGGGGAGACCGACTCCTGGAAGGACCCACTCCGGTGTCAGGCTGCGGTCAAGGAGGGTAACGTGGACATGCGGGCCTACGTCCATCCTCTCTCACAGAGTGTAGTCGACTACAAGCCGGAAGGGTGGGAGTTCTCGCTCCCCGAGCTCAAAGATCGAGAGGACTACGGCCAGCTGGCGACGCGTGTCGGAGCCACGCTCGTCGGCGCATACATCGCCTCGCAACTGTTCGCTGGCTTCGGCGCTGCGGCCGTGTTTGTCCTCGGCGTCGGCTGGATAGGGCTGCGGCCTCGGGAGGCGTACGCACGCGTCTGGGCGGCTCCCGCACACTACAGGAGTGCCCGGGCGACCGCGCTTCACCTCGCAGAGGAGACCGACAACGCCGAGACGATCGAACAGGAGCGCGAGCAGCGCATCCGAAGCGAGATCACCACCGAGAAGGAGAAAATGGACGCGGTCGACAAGCGCGACGGCACGCTGGTAGACGAGATGTTCAGCATCGACGAGGACGAGGACGACCTTCCGGGTAGCGGAGGTGTTCCGGGTGGCGACGACTGAGTCACCGTCCGAGTTCGCCGGCGTCGACGCTGACGCCGACCTCGACGAGGGGTCGTACCGCCCGGCGCTGGTGAAGCTCGTCGAGGACGTTCGCGACAGTGAGCGCCAGCTGCTCGCGGGGTTCGACTCCCGGCGGGCGATCCTCCTGTGGACGCAGGAGCTCGCCGTGCGGACGCTCGGAGAAATGCCCCAAGACTGGTTCTACCAGATCGCCCGGCAGTTCCGTGGCGTCCCTTCGAGCGCGCACGAGAGGACGCTCGTCTCCGCGCTCTTACGGCCGGAGAATCGGACACGCGAGCTCGACGAGGCGAAGGCGCGCGAGTTCCGCCGACAGCTGTCGGCGAAGACGATCCGGCCCGCGGCCCACCGGGCGTTCCGGGAGCTGCGGGCCGACGCGGGAGAGTACGTCGACGACGGGAGCGACGACCAGCACGCTCCCGGCAAACAGCAGTACGTGGCGATGCGGCCGTCGATCCACGAGCTCCACGAGAACCAGCGGACGACGCTGGAGGAACTCCTAGACGGGTTCGAGGATCGGGAGTCGATCCTAGGCTGGGGCCACGACCTCGAACTCGCGACGCACGGCGAGATGGACGAGGAATTCGTCACGCGGTGTTACGGGGAGCGGTCGACGCGAAAGCTGCTAACGAGCACCGAGAGCGCCGACAGACGCGGCCGCGAACTGTTCGCGGCCCACTACCTGATACCAGTGTTCAACCGCGGCGTGCGCGACCTCGCGGGGCGTGCGAAGGAACAGGCAGACGAGGAACAAGAGGAGCGGAAAACATCCAAACTATGAGTTCAGACACGACGGTGCGAGCGGCGGGCAATCGAACGAAGCGGAAGGTCCTCGACCAGTTCCGCGAGCCGATATCGCTGACAAGATGGTCAGACGCACGCTCGATGCGCGAGGAGTTCGGGATGAGCGCGTGGGACCGCGATACGTTCGAGTTCCCGAGCGTGATCCCGAACTGTATCGAGCACAGCTGGGACTCGCCTGTCGATGAGAACGACGGTGGGACCGACTGGCTTGCTCGTGGCAAACCGGGGACGGGGAAGTCAACGCTGGCGAACTACCTCGTGGTCCGCCTACTGGAAGTGAACGACGAAAAAGTCGTCTGGCGCGGGTCAAGCAGCCGATCGGAGTGGCTGCCGCTCGCGCCGTGGACGACGCTATACCTACCCGCGGGGATCGACATCTCGGCGCGGTTGGAACCGAAGGATCCGACGAACGACCCGGTCGACCTCGACGTCGACGAGCTAACAGAGATCGTCCGCGAGGTGCGGCGGTACAGCGACCCGCGAGATCTGAACGAGACGCTCGACGAGGGAAGTCTCCACGTCGTGTATCCAGACCCGCGGATGCGCGGCTGTCAGGAGGTGTACGCACAGTCGCCCGAGAAACGGTACGACACGCCGGCGAAGCGCGAGACGCTGTTCGGTCCGCAGGACCCGGCGAGTCATTGGTGGTTCGCCTGGCTGCTCGCTCGTGTCGAACACGGGCCGCACCACTGGACGTCGCTCATCTTTGACGAGATCGGCGACGTGTGTCCGCAGTCGGCGAAGAAGGACTCGTTTGGGACCTACCAGAAGGTCGAGCTGCTGAAAGACACGTGGGTCGACATGCGGAAGTTCGGTGTCTCTGTCTACGCGTTCGCGCACTCGGAGACCGACGTTCATCAGATGATTCGGCGAAAGCTGCGCTGGCGCGTACAGATGCCGGGCACGGCGAACCCGACGACCGCAAGCGACGTGGTCGGCTTCGAGAGCGTCCGGCAGAACCGCGACATGACCTCGCAGTACGACATCGGCCACGGCCTGATGTACACCGAGAGCAACTACGAGGACTTCAACTGGGACGACATGCCGAGCCCCAGCTCGTACAAACTGAAGATCGCACCCGAGGACGAGCGATGATTTTTGAAAAAAACGAAAGCGACGATCGAAGCGATCGCGACGATCGAGACGGTGAGGTTCGAACAGTTTCGACGACGCTCCGCGCCGAACCGGTCGCGGCGACGAGTCGGCAGATACGCGCGCGCGTATCGCATGGGATCGCAGGGGTCCCCCCGGGTACGCGAGCGCAGACTGAGGTGCGCGCATGAAACGCTCGCTAGCGATCGCGGCCGCGACGATCGTGGTCGTCTCGATGCTCGCGATGCCGCTCGGCGCTGCTGTCGCGACGGCTCAAAGCGGGCCGAGCGGGATGGTCGCACTCGGTCCTGATCAGGTTGATGAGGACCTGCCGAGCAACGCGGATGTACCCATCCGCGCGAGCGACCTCGAAGGGAACGTGTACGCGTCCGACCACGCGGGTACGCTCCAAATCACGGTCACGACGCCCGAGCGGGCAAGCGACTACATGGGCGAGAACGCGAACGTGGTCGCGGACGACGATATCGCGATTGTGCTGGCCGACGACGAGGTCCACGAGGGACGCGATGTCGCTGTTGACCTCGGCGTCCTCGAGGCCGGCGTCGGCTACGTTCCCGACGTCGCGTACGGCGTCCACGACTCCGGCGAGGAGTGGCAGTCGCCTATCGAGCAGGAGGACGGAGTGGGGCGATTCCACGTGCCGGAGTTCTCGTCGAATAGCGTCACCTTCTCTGGTGGGATTACTCTGTCAGGGAACGCCGCTGCGGACGGGACGAACTACCAGTACGAGCTGGACAACTTGAACGGTGTCTCCGATTACGCGATCAATTTGACGGGCGTCACTAACAGCGGCTGGAGTAACGTCTCGGCTGGCGGTGTGTCTGACGGTGACACAATCTCGATTGATGTGGGCGGCAACCTCGATCCGATAGGACCGAGTAGCGGAGAACCAACTGTGACCTTTACAGGAGATCTCAAATATTATAATCAAATTGATGAATACGGGGATGGGAATGCCGATGGTGACGCGGGATTTGTTGGAGATAATGGCGCTTACAACAATCCATTAAAATCCAGCATGGAAGTCACACCTAAAAAAGACATTACATTAAACTCGTTTAAACTACACGTTGGTTCTGTTTCAGGCTCGGATTACGGTCCAACTGTCGAGGTCAGGATTGCCTCCGGGCAAGCCGATGAGACATGGGGAGACGGGACTCAAGTCGCCACATGGGAGCCTGATTGGACAACTGGTAACCAGACCGTTTCCCTCGATTCATCTGAGACACTACAAGCAGGTGAGACGTATGAATTTGAGTTCATCACCGACTCGGAAAATAATAATGGAGAGGATGACCAATTAGAGCTTTCGTATGATAGCGATTCATCATCTGTCAAATTCTTACGGGACTACGGTCAAGTAGCCGACTATGAGACATATCCCAGCCTTTTGCTCCCTAACGCAGAAAGCGCAGATCCGGCTATTGATATAGACGGGGACGGCACAGACGAAGCAAGCTATTCAGGGACTTTAACCGACGGAGAGTCTGTTACTCGGGATCTTAGCCAGCTATCGAAATCGACAGATAACGCGGATATATCTCTCACCTCGGGAGCGGTCGATGTTGATTTTAAAATCAAAGAGCGGACTCAAACGTCAGATCCCGTCGTGGAAGTTAACGGCTACGAGACTGAACATAACGGTGTCCTGAGCGAGGGTGAGACGACCTCGCTCGCAACGAACGAGGCGTGGCTCCAGGAGGGCACCAACAACGTCACCATCCGGACGAACACGCCCTCGAACGGGCCCGAGTCACTTGTCGACCTAGAGTACAGCCACGACGCCAGCGGAGTGACGAAGTCCGTCGACATCGAGGCGACCTCGTGGACCGAGTCGTTCAACGTCTCGCACACGTTCCCATCCGCGGTCGCAGACGCGGATGCGACGCTGACGTTCGATGAACAGGTCGCGGAGATCAACGACGTCGAGTACCGCATCGATGGCGGCGACTGGCAGGCACCGCCCGACTACGAGCTCAACGGAACCGACCTCCACGTCGGTCTCGGTGACGTCGAGGCGGACACGGAGATCGACGTCCGGGCGACCGGTCACAAGGTGCGCGCGTACGACGGGTCCGTGAGGGTGACCGAACCGACCGTCGAAGGCGATGACCTCTCGACCGAGGTGGAGATAACCGACATCAATCCGGACGGGATGTTCGGCTTGCGCGTCGACGAGACCGTACTCGGCGACCGACTCCACTACGCTAGCGAGGAGTCGTGGACCGGCGAGTCCGCCCACGCCGAGCTGACTTCGAGCGGCACGCAGATCCTCCGCGCCGAGGACGCAAACGAGGGGTCGACGATGCGGGTCTCGACCGCACCAGTCTCTGTGTCACCGGAGAGCGGGGCTATCGAAGCTGAAGTTGAAGACGGGAGTGAGCCGACGTTCTCGCTCCGAAAGGGCAACACGACCGGCTCCGACCGCATCAAGGTGACCTACTACGATACGGTGACGGGAGACCGGTACGCGCTCTGGTCTGAAACACGGGAGGTCGAAGTCGACGCCGACCGAGCCGAGTCGCCTGTCAGCTTCATCACTGACGGCTCCTCCGAGACGTACAGCATCCTCCAGCGGGATGCCGGACAGCAGCCCCCTGAAGACCCGCCTATCGGGCCGACCGATCAAGAAGGGACACTCTCGCTCGTACTGGCGTTCGTGGGCATCGGCGGCGTCCTCGTTGGGTCGACGTTCGTGAGCCGGAAGTTCAACATCGGTGGCTGGCTCCTCCCGGTGACCGCGACATCGCTGACCGCCGTCGCGATACAAGTCCTTTCGCCGGGTTCGCCGCTGCTCCGTGTGGCCCAGCTCGCCTCGGAGTCGAACGCGGTCACGATCGGGGCGGTCGCTGCGCTCCTGATTGGCATGTGGCAGCTCGACGAGAGAACGAGTGGGAAGGTCCCGTGGTACGTCCGCGGGGTCATCGGTGTCTTGTCGGTCGTGTGGGCACTGGAGACCATCTCGCCGGGCGTCATCCTCGGAGGGCTTCGCCAGGGCGTCGAATCGATGGGGCCGCTCATCGTGATCGTGATCGTCGGCGGCGGCGCGTACCTAGTCCGCGAGTGGATTCAGGCGCGTCGGGCGCCGGACACGGTCGTCGAGTTCAGCGCGGGGGAGCAGTAGTAGACCGATGTTCGCCGCCACGGAGTTCTTGGCGTCGCTGGGGCTCGGCTCTCAGCTCGTCATGGGCGCGTCCTTTGCGATAGCCGCGCTGTATATCTACCGGGCGGTCGGCATCGCCCGTGTCGTCGCCGGGATCGGCGGCCTGATCGCAAGCCACGCGCTCGTGATCCTAGTCGTCGCCGCGGTCGCGATCTCGCTTGGGTGGGTGGCTCCGAATGCCGGGACCGCGCTCGAGCACGCACGAATCGTATGGGAGTTCGCGACCGGTCGCGGGCTCTCGCTCGCTCGCGGTCTGCTTGAGTACGTGAGCGTGCTTGCGTAATTGCCGACGGTCGAATCTTACGCGTAGGCTCAATTTTCGCGCGCGGCGCAACCCCTGTTTCGAGTGCTTCAACTGGAGTTGTGCTGTGCGGGTGCTGAGTATTTTCCCCCGAAGGGGGTGCCCTTAGGCACACTCCCTAAGGGGTCCGTCCCAGCCTGTGGGATCGAAGCCAGCCCGGACGCGGGGCTGGCGGAGATCGCGGTCACGATCGAAGCGGCGACCAACGCCGAAAATACTTCCATCACTCACAGAATGCTACGCAAGAAAACACGAACCGGGGATCAAGGTAGTGTTGCCACTCATCTGTCGTGCGTCAGCGGGGGAGCTTCGAAGAGAAGAGCACGTCGCCGTTCCGGTTGATCGGCCGCTGACCCGTCCGACGTCCCTTCCCCTTCTCGGTGTAAGAGAACTTACCGCTGATGAACCGCCGGTAGGCCATCGACCCGGTCTCATCGGCGGCGTCGACGCCGGCGCGGATGAGCTTCACGAGCTCGACGCGCGAGAGCGGACGGCCACCGAGATCGACGACCATGCCGTCGACGGACTCCGTGATCGAGACACCGTGACGTCGGGCCCACCGCGCGAGCGACGAGTCCTGGTCGATCGTCTCCGTCTCGGCGGAGGCGAGCTGCCGCACGCCGCCGACAACCCAGTCGGTGACGTCCTCGAACGTGTTGAGCAGGTCCTGGAACTTCTTGCGGATCACCTCGTCCTCGAAGGACATCTTCGCGTTCGCGACCTCGACCAGGTCGTCGAACTTCTCCGCGGCGCGGTAAACGGTCGACCGAGATGTGTCGGACATCTCCGCCAGATTCTCGATGTCGGCTCCGTCGCCGCCGTCGGCGAGGGCTGTGAGCACGGAGCGCTCGCCCTCGGAAGCGTCGCCGCGAGCAAAGTGGGCGACTGCCTGCTCCTCCTCGCCGTCCTGGACGCTCGGCATCTTGTTCTCGACGAGGTCCAGATCGCGCTCGGACTCGGTGACCTCGAAGTAGTGGTCGGCCGTGTAGATCCGCGGGTCGGCGCGGGTCGGTAGGCCGGCCCACAAGAGGACGTTCACGAGCGACTCGTCGAGCTCCGTGCGGAGCGCCTCGACGTCGAAGGCGTCCGGATCGTCCCACGGGACAGACGCGATGTCAGAGTACTCCTTCGACCACTGGAGTTCGAGCTTGGGATCGGAGAGCGGATCGTCCTCGGCCGACGTCTCCTCCGACCGGGCGAACTCGGGATGGTAGTACTTCGCCGTCTTCCCGACTGAGTGTCGCTTCTCCGTGAGCTTCTTCCAGGTGCCAGCGTCGAGAGAGACGGCGTTTCGATGGCCGATGACCTTCTCGTTGTCCCACTTGTACTCGCCCTTCCCGCGGTGGTTCGAGCCGAAGAGCGCGAGTTGATCGAGGACGGCACCCTTCCCGGCGATGTGCTGCTCGCCGGCGTTGCGGTCGAGACGGAGGTACATCTCCATCTGGTAAGCGTTCGAGAACTCGTGGCGGCACTCGTCACGGAAGTAGTGCTCGTTGATGTTCAGCTCGTCTGCGAGCCGCCGCAGCAACGGGATCACCTCGTCGGGTTCGAGGTTGCTAGAGTTGGCCTGAACGCGGAGCCCGTACGGGAGATCCTCGGGCATCGAGTCGATCCGCTCGCCGTCAGCGGTCCGGGCGTCCGGGACCGATGGGCGGAACTGGAACGTGGCCTTCCGCTCCCCGAGACCGTCCTGCGCTCGGACGCCGATCTGGTACTCGTTGAACGTCTCGTAGGGGCGAGCCGGTGCCGCGATCCCTCCGGACCAGTACCGCGTCTTCTCCGGGTTGATCTCCCAGAGCTCGCCGTCGAAGACGAACGAGCCGATATCGACCGCGATCGTCGGCTCGTACTGCGAGACGACTGCGTCGTACGGCGACAACGAACCGGGGTGACCGTTCTGAGAGACGTCCGGCTGCGAGAACAGCAAGTGCGCCCCGAACGCGTGAACACGAGGCTCGACACACGGAATCGGCCCGTCGGTGTCGAACGTCTGGTACTCAGTCGACTCCGGGCTCTCCGGATGGACCTGACGTGACGCCTCACCGACCGCCTCGCGGAGCTCTTCGCTCTCTTCGGACTCTATCGTGCCCTCGACCGAGTCCTCGCTGTCAGAGGTCACCGGCTGGGCGTCGTCGAGCAGCTCGGCGAGGTCGCCCTGCGGGCCCGGTTCGAGGTAGTCGTCGCTCACAGGTCGACCTCCTTCGTCGGGACGATCACAGCGGCCTCCCGGCCCTCCTCGAAGTGAGCGGCGACCGGAACCCATGGCGCGTCGATGTCGTCACCGCGATCGTGGTTTGACCAGTCGTAGGTCGACACCTCGGCGTGCTCGGGAGCGATCGCGAGGACGTACGGGCCAGAGCGATACCCGCGGACAGGGACCGTCGAGTGACGGACAGCCCGAATGTGTTTCCCGGCGATCCGCCGGCGTGGGACCGGATGCGTGCCGAGCGTGTCGGCGACGACATCCTTCGTGAACGGACAGGCAGCGACACGACCGCCGCCTCGATAGCGCGCGATGGGACGCCGGAGAAGCGGTTCCGCCGACATCACTCGACCTCCGTGGGGTCGAAGATGTTGCTCCACGCGAGCTGCGCCTTCCGACCGCGGCCATCCAGTTCGTCGCGCCAGCTGGCGTTCGCGTCGACGAGGCCGCCGACGCTCCGCGCCGGGACGATCTTCATCGCGATGGGTTCCCGGGCGGGGCGGGGCTCGCAGACGAGGAAGCAGTAGACACCGCGTCGCTCGACGAGCGCCTCGTGTTGGCTCTCGCGGAGCTTGTAGCGACCGCGGCGCTGAGCGGTGGTCTGGACGACCATCGCGCTCTTGATCTCGACCGGGAGCCCGGCCTCGACGACGCAGAGGCCAGCGAACGGCAGGTCGTCACGCGGGAAGATGGCGGTCTCGGCGACAGCGTCCCAGTGTTCCTCGCCGGACGTGGGTTCGAGCTCGCCGACGGCGTCGAGGACGTGATGCTCGGCGTTGTGGCCCGCGCGCTTCGCGGCGGCGAGGGGGTCCTGACTCCCGCTCATCGGTCCAACCTCGCGGGCATGCGGATGTCGCGAGCGCTGGTCCAGGGCCGGATGCGGGCGGCACCGCCGCCGTAGGCCCAGACGGTAGCACCGAGGAGGTGCTCGCGAGCGATCGACGCACGATCGACACCGTCGGTGGATCGATCGCTCACGCGGAACCACCTGCCCACTTCGCGAGCGTATGCTGTTCTTCGGTTTCCGCCACCGCGAAGTCCATCTTGTCGTCGGTATCGATCTGGTGGACATCGGCGAGATGCCATCCGAACGCGTTCCCTGACGGGAACCTCTCGTTACAGAGGCTACATCGCTGATGTTCGGAGATCTCGATAACGACCGGCTCGGGTTCTCCGAGCTCGTCGCGCCGGACGTAGTGCCAGCCGTCGAACTGCGGGTGATCGGCGATAGCGCGGCTTAGACGGTTCCGAAGTACCTCATCGACCTGGTAGAGCCCACGTTTCCACTGTCCGAGGTCCTCGGAGTAGTGGAGGTGTTCCAACCGTCCATGCGGGCCGCGGAACAGGTAGTCGTCCGAGGTAGCCCACTCGTCGAGGACGCACACTCCGAGGTCGGCGGAGATTGTATCGAGGATCTCCGCGGTGAGCTGATCGGCTCCGTCTCCGGATCGCTCACTCGGGGGCATAGACCACCTCAACCTCGTCAATGTCTTTCTCCTCGCCGTTGTCGAGTTTGACCCACCGGTTATCGACGACAGCCACAACGCGGCCGTCTGCGATCCCCCGACCGTCGTCGGGATCCCACGCAACGATAGCACCCTGTTCAATCTCTCCGTCGGACTGATCGCTCACGGCCGGTCACCTCCGTAGAGCGCGGCCTGAGCGTCTGGATCCCAGCGGTAAACGCCCTCGTGGTCGCGGTACCACGCCACGAATTCACCGGCTCGCTTGCGCTCGACCTTGACGGATTCGACCGGGTCGAGGCGGCGGTCGACGGTCACGAACCGAACGGTCTCACCCTCTGGTTCGGCGCTGTCATACAGTGCGAGGCCGTCGACACCGAGCGCGACGCGGTTCATCCGCTCGCCGTCGACGCTGATCTGGTCGGGAACCTCGTCGATAGAGACGAAGCGCTGTCCTCGAACCGCGTACGTGTCCGGGTCGTCGACGTCGAGCGCTCGCATCTGCTCCCAGAGCTCCGGGTGCTGGTCGCAGAACCGAGCGAGGTGGAACGAGCAGAGCGCTTCGTCGCCGCCGAAGTGGGGCCACGCGACGCGGTAGACGGCGTCGTTGTCGCAGTGACCGGTCCCGCAGTCACCCTCGTCGATGGGACCGATGTCGGGTTCGAGCGGCGGCGCGCCCGAGGTCTCCCAGGCACCGCGTCCGACGCGGCTCATCGCTGCCCTCCGTCGGCTCGGGCGGCGTCGACGCGCTGCCCGCGGTTACGATTCGGTTGGTCGGCCGGGTCAGCGAGATCGACGGTCTGTCCGGCGGCGCTCCCACGACTCACTCGGCGGAAGCAGTCGCACCCGAGACAGCGGTGGACGTCGCCGCGATCGTCGCCGAACACATCGGCGAATCGGTCGGAGACGTGACGGCCGCAGTTGCGGCACTCCTGCGCCTCGCGCTCGTCGACACGGAGGCGCATCATGGCCGGCACCTCCCGTCATCGAGGGCGGGGCACTGTTCGTCCTCGTCACCTTCGTTGAGCGGAAGTCCGCAAAACTCGCAGCAGACCGGTTCGAGGACCGTATCCTCGGACGCGGTCATGCCGTCTCACCCCTCTGAGGATCGCCCGACGGCAGCGATGCGCGTTCGGGACCGGAATGAAATCCGTTCTCCGAGGGGTTCGTTTCGAAAGTCGATTCTGCTGTTACCGCCGTAGCGAAGGCTTTTGCTGTCGGTTTAGAAGCAACCGTTACGGCGGAGAAATCGGAATGGACTCGCGGGGATTTGAACCCCGGGCCTTCCCCGTGCCAGGGGGATGATCTACCACTGATCTACGAGCCCTCGACGCACTCGTTCCTTCCCCGCTGGATATATTAAGGCCTTCGACTCGGCGACGCCATCGGCGTCGCGTTCGCGCCGTCTCAGATCCGGTCCGAGTCCACGTACACGTCGAGGTCGACGTCGCGGCTCGACCCCTCCAGATCGCGCACGGCGCGCTCGACCACGCGCTCCGCCTCGCTCCTGATGAGGGGAATCGCCTTCTTCAGCACCCAGTCGAACGAGACCAACCGCGGGAGGTCGAGCGCGTCGGAACTGGCCGATCCGGGGTCGAACTCGACTTCGAGCGCGACCTCGCAGGGCGCGTCGGCGTTCGCGTCGCTGTCGGCGTTCGCGTCGCTGTCGCCGCTCGGACCGTCGTCGCTCGCCTCCTCGTCAGCGTCGTCGGTCTCGGGGGGCGTCACCCGCCAGCAGCCGCCGGCGTCGATGTCCTTCGTGATCTCCCAGTCGATCCGCTCGGGTGGCTCGACGCCGGTCACCTCCGAGCGCGCGGTGTAGGAGATCTTCCACCACGCGAAGGTGAGCGCGTAGCGGGTTCCGGGGCCGCCGTCGCCCGTCACGGTCCGGACCTCGCTGAGGTACTCGGAGTAGTTCGCGTACCGCGGGAAATCGAGCAGGAAGTCGTACACCTCCTCGGGGTCGGCGTACACCTCCGTGCTCACGACGAGTTCGTCCACGTACGGGAGTTCGAGCCGCGCTTATTAAACCGTCCGGCGATACGTGGGCAGTTTCGTCGAGAGTGGCTCCGTGACCGGGACCGCCGAAGCCCCAGCCGTACGTGGCTAACTCCGACGCGAACGACTTCGTGACCGAGGCCCACGAAGCCCCAGTCGCGAGGGCTCGGTGCGCTCGCTGCGCTCCTCAGTCGCTCGTTTCACTCGCTCCTTTCGGTGCTTACGTCGCGCGCCTTCGCCCTCGCGACTGCCCCTTCGAGTCCCGCCCCGTACCGCTCCGCACGGCACCTCACACCTCCCCAGCCTCGCCGCTCACGCCCTCCGGGCGTTCGCGGCGTCCCTCGCGCGTGCTGTTCGGCCGCGGAGCGGCCTCACAGGCACGCGCCACCGCTTCCGGTTCGCTCGTTCAGTGGTGAGGCAGGACCGGGGGTTCCCTCTCGTTCGAAACCCGGAACGAGACGCCGAAGCCGTCGGATACATGGGGTTCCCGGCGTTCGTACGCCCATGGCCGCAGACGATCGCAACGCCTTCGAAGTGTATCGCGACCGGGTCGACCGCCCGCTCGGGCGGCTGTTCCGCGAGTACGGCGCGCCCCAGGCGCACTGGCTCGTGATCGGGATGGTCGCCAACGTGATCGCCCGCGTCGCGGGGCTGATCCCCCCGGTCGTCCTCGGCGTCGCCATCGACGCCATCTTCACCGGCACGGGGCCCTACACGCTCCCGGTCGTCCCGGACGTCTGGCTGCCGACCGAGGAGGACGCGATGTTCCGGCTCTCGATGCTCCTCATCTTCGGGTCGTTCGTCGTGACCGGCGTGTTCACGTACGTCTACGGCATCGCCGCGAACAACTTCGCCCATCGCGTGATGCACGAGGTGCGAACCGACTCGTTCGACCAGATGCAGCGGCTCGACATGACGTTCTTCGACGAGAAGCAGACGGGAGAGGTCATGTCCGTGCTGAACAACGACGCGTCGAACCTGGAGGTCTTCCTCGACAACGCCTTACAGAACTCCGCCCGGCTCGGCGTGATGGTGGTTGGCATCGCGGGCGTGTTGGTGTACTACAACTACGAACTCGCGGTCGTCACCCTCGCCGCCATCCCGCTGATGATCCTCCTCACGGTCTGGTTCATGCGGGCGGTCGAGCCGCGGTACGTCGCGCAGCGCTCGGTCGTCGGCGACCTCAACACCGCCCTCGAGAACGCGCTCTCGGGCGTCGAGCTGGTGAAGACCTCCAACACGGAGGACTACGAGAGCGAGCGCGTCGCGGACGCCTCCCACTCGTACTTCCGGCGGACGATGTCGATCCTCCGACTGAACTTCGTCTACCGGCCCGGGATGGAGCTGCTCGCCGGGCTGGCGTTCGCCGTCACGTTCGCGGTCGGCGGGTACTGGCTGGAAAACGGCGCTCCCGGGCCGTTCACGACGGAGCTGACAGTTGGGACGTTCGTCACGTTCATCCTCCTCACCCAGCAGTTCGTCGCCCCGCTCGCCGAGGTGTCGAACATCATCGACCAGTACGAGAACGCGAAGGCTTCCTGCGAGCGCGTGTTCGGCCTCCGCGACATCCCGGTCCGTATCGAGGACGCGGACGACGCGATCGAACTCGGCGGCACGCGACGTGGCGACAGCTCGCGCAGCGACGGCGGTGGAGCGGGCGGCGACGGCAGCGCGCGACGCGACGGCGGCGCGACGCCCGCCGAGGGAGGCGACCACGGCGGCGTCGCCGGGGCGGTCGAGTACGACGACGTCTCCTTCGCGTATCCCGAGAACGCCCTGATGGACCCCGCCGACGCCGACGAACAGGTTCTCCGTGGCGTCTCCTTCTCGGCCGACCCCGGCGACACCGTCGCCTTGGTCGGCCCGACCGGCGCGGGGAAGTCGACGCTGCTCAAGCTCCTGCTCCGGCTCTACGACGTGACCGACGGCGCGATCTACGTCGACGGCCACGACGTCCGGGACGTGACCGTCGAGAGCCTCCGCTCGTCGGTCGGCTACGTCGCGCAAGACACCACGCTGTTCGACGGCACCATCGCCGAGAACATCCGCTACGGGCGGTTCACGCGGATCGGCGAGGACGGCGACCCCGGAGACGGCGACGGTAGAGGGAGCGACGAGGAGTCGATCCGCGAGCGCGTGATCGAGGCCGCGAAGGCCGCGGAGGCCCACGAGTTCATCTCCTCGCTGCCGAACGGCTACGAGACGCGGATCGGCGAGCGCGGCGTGAAGCTCTCCGGCGGCCAGCGCCAGCGGCTCGCGATCGCCCGGGTCGTGCTTCAGGACCCCGCAATCTTGATCTTGGACGAGGCGACCTCGGCGGTCGACACGGAGACGGAGATGCTGATCCAGCGCTCGCTCGACCGGCTCGCGGCCGACCGGACCACCTTCGTCATCGCGCACCGCCTCTCGACGGTGACCGACGCCGACACCGCGCTCGTGTTGGAGGACGGCGCGGTCGTCGAGCGGGGGAGCCACGAGGACTTACTGGCCGAGGACGGGCTGTACGCGAAGCTCTGGGGCGTCCAGGCCGGCGAGATAGACGAGCTCCCGGAGGAGTTCGTCGAGCGCGCCCGCGAGCGCCACGTTGAGCGCGCGGTCGAGCGGGCGACGGAGAGCGAGGTCGACTCCGAGACGCTGGAGTGACCGCCCGACCCGCCTGACTGCTTTTCGCGTCAGTCGTCGCTCGACGCCTGTCCGGTCGCGTCCGCGTCGCCGCCGGGGACGGCCGCGGCCGGGGCGGGCGGCTCGTCGCGCACGTCGTCGCCGATCCCCTCGGCGATGACGTCGGCGTACGCGTCCGGGAAGACCCGGACGAAGTCGTCGAGCGCGGCCTCCCAGTCGTCGAGCAGGTCGGCCGCGCGCTCGCTGTCGGTGTACGCGCGGTGGTTCTCGACGAGCCGGCGCAGCATGCGCTCGTCGGACTCGTCGAGCGTCTCGGAGACCGAGACCATGCCGCGGTTCACGCGGTCGTCGAACCGGTCGTCCGGGTCGTACACGTATGCGATACCGCCCGACATCCCGGCCGCGAAGTTCCGGCCCGTATCGCCGAGGACGGCGACGACGCCGCCGGTCATGTACTCGCAGCCGTGGTCGCCGACGCCCTCGACGACCGCCCGGACGCCGGAGTTACGGACGCCGAACCGCTCGCCTGCGACGCCGTTGACGTACAGCTCGCCCGACGTGGCACCGTACAGCGCCACGTTCCCGACGACGACGTTCTCGGTCGGGTCGTACCCCGCCTCCGCCGGCGTCTCGACCGTGATGCGACCGCCGGAGAGCCCCTTGCCGACGTAGTCGTTGGCGGCACCCGCGAGCTCCATCGTGACGCCGGACGCGAGGAACGCGCCGAAGCTCTGGCCCGCCTCGCCGTCGAACCGACAGGAGATGGTGTCGTCCGGGAGTCCCTCGCCGCCGTGTTCGGAGACGACGCGGTTCGACAGCGTCGCGCCGACCGCGCGGTCGACGTTGCGGATGTCGCGGGTGAGCGCGACCGGCGCGCCGTCCTCAATGGCGGGGGCGGCCTCGTCGATGAGGTCCCAGTCCAGCAGGTCGTCGATGCCGGCGTGGGCCTGCTCGCGGACCTTCGTGCGGGCCTCGCCCGCGGGTTCGGCGATGACCGCCGAGAGGTCGAGGTGCTTCGCCTTCTCGTGGTCCGTCTCGCGCTGGGCGAGCAGCCCGGGGCGACCGATGAACTCCTCCAGTTCGGTGTACCCCTGCTCGGCCATGATCTCCCGGAGCTCCTGCGCGATGAACGTCATGTAGTTGACGACGTGGTCCGGCTGGCCGGGGAAGCGCTGCCGGAGGTCCTCGCGCTGCGTGGCGACGCCGACCGGACAGGTGTTCTCGTGGCACTGCCGGGCCATCACGCAGCCCGAGGTGACGAGCGACGCGGTGCCGAAGATGTACTCCTCGGCCCCGAGCGCGGCCGCGACCGCCACGTCGCGCCCGGTCCGCAGCCCGCCGTCGGCCGACACGCGAATGCGGTCGCGCAGGCCGGTCGCGCGGAGCATCTGGTTCGCCTCGGCGAGGCCGAGTTCCCACGGCAGGCCGGCGTTCTTGATCGACGTCTTCGGCGACGCGCCGGTCCCGCCGTCGTGGCCCGAGACGTGGACCACGTCGGCGTTCGCCTTCGCGACGCCGGCGGCGATGGTGCCGATGCCGGCCTCCGAGACCAGCTTCACGTTGACGTCGGCCTCGGGGCTGGCTGCCTTCAGGTCGAAGATGAGCTGTTTGAGATCCTCGATCGAGTAGATGTCGTGTTGGGGCGGCGGGGAGATGAGGCCGACGCCGGGGGTCGAACACCGGACGTGCGCGATCATCTCGTTGACCTTCTCGCCGGGGAGGTGGCCGCCCTCGCCCGGCTTCGACCCCTGCGCCATCTTGATCTGGAGCTCCTCGGCGTTCGCGAGGTACTCCGAGGTGACGCCGAACCGCCCGGAGGCGACCTGCTTGACCGTACACTCCTTCTCGGTGTCGAACCGCTCCGGCGGCTCGCCGCCCTCGCCGGTGTTCGACTTCGCCCCGAGTCGGTTCATCGCGATGGCGTTGTTCTCGTGGGCCTCCGGCGAGATGCTCCCGAGGCTCATCGCGGCCGTCGAGAAGCGCTCGACGATCGACTCCACCGGCTCGACCTGTTCGATCGGGACCGGGTCGCGGTCGGAGTCGAACTCCAGCAGGCCGCGCAGCGACTGTAGCTCCTCGGTCTGGTCGTTGACCAGGTCGGCGAACTCGCGGTACTGCTCGTAGTCGCCGCCGCGGACCGCCTGCTGGAGCGTGCCGACGGTCTGGGGGTTCCAGCCGTGTTTCACGCCCGACGAGCGGTGTTCGTACTCGCCGGTCGTCTCCAGTTCTGGGTCGGCTCCGAACGCCATCGCGTGGCGGGTGCGGAGGTCGTCTTCGATCTGCTCGATCCCGATCCCCTCGGTCCGGATCTCCGTCCCCTCGAAGTACTCGGCGACGAACGCGGAGTCGAGCCCGACCGCCTCGAATATCTGGGCTCCCTGGTACGACTCCATCGTCGAGATGCCCATCTTCGCCATCGTCTTCAGGAGGCCGTCCTCCAGCGCGTGCCGGTACGCGGCGAGCGCCTCGTCCTCGTCCGCGCCGTCCGGACCGGCGACCACGTCGGCGATGGAGGCGTACGCGAGGTACGGGTCGACCGCGTCCGCCCCGTAGCCGACGAGCGTCGCGAGGTGGTGGACCTCGTGCGGCTCGCCGGACTCGACGACGACCCCCGCGCGGTTGCGGAGCCCCTTGCGGACGAGGTGGTGGTGGACCGCGCCGGTCGCGAGCAGGCTCGGCACCGCGAGCCGGTCCGGGCCGACGGCCCGGTCCGAGAGCACGACGACGTCCGCCCCGTCCTCGATGGCGGCCGCCGCGTCCCCGCGGATCCGGCTCACGGCGTCGACGAGCGAGCCGTCGCGGTCGTAGGTGACGTCGACCGTGACAGAGGAGAACGCGGGGCCGTCGGCCGCGCCGTGGCGGTCGCCCGGTGTCCGCTCGCCCGGGCCGGGGAGGTCCCGAAGGGCGGCCGTCTCGGCGTCCGTCAGGACCGGCGAGTCGGCGACGATCTGCTCGGCGTGTTCCGGCGTCTCGGCGAGCAGGTTGCGCTGGTTCCCGATGCGGGTCTCCAGCGAGGTGACCAGTTCCTCGCGGATGTAGTCGATCGGCGGGTTCGACACCTGCGCGAACAGCTGTTTGAAGTAGGTGAAGAGCGGGCGGTCGATGTCGGCGAGGACCGACAGCGGGGTGTCGTCGCCCATTGATCCGACCGGGTCCTTCCCGTCTTCCGCCATCGGCTCGACGAGGTGGTTCAGCGAGTCGGTCGTGTAGCCGAACGCGGCCTGATGCGCGCGGACGGTCGGTTCGGTCTCGTCCGGATCGGTCGCATCCGAATCGGCCGCGTCCGAGTCGATGTCATCGCCATCGCTCGCGTCCGAATCGACCGCGTCGATTCCGGCCGCAACCCCGTCTTCGTCGGCGATCGCGTCCAAGTCGACCTGCCCGCGGTCGACCCACTCCCCGTACCGGTCGTCGGTGAGATCCTCGAACACCTCGTCGTCGGGGACGATGCGGCCCGTCTCCGGGTCAGCGACGAAGATCTCGCCGGGCTGGAGGCGTCCGCGACGGCGCACGTCGGCGGGGTCGGTCGGGAGCGCGCCGACCTCGCTGCCGACGACGAGGCGGTCGTCGGTCGTCACCTCGTAGCGGCACGGCCGGAGCCCGTTGCGGTCCAGGACGCCCGCCACGCGCTCGCCGTCGAAGCCGATGACGAGGGCGGGGCCGTCCCACGGCTCGACCAGCGAGGCGTGGTAGTCGTAGAAGTCGGCGCGGTCACCGTCCATCAGGTCGTCGCCCCGGAACGCCTCCGGGATCAGCATCCGGAGGGCGTGCGGGAGGTCCCGGTCGGTCTGGAGGAGGAGTTCGAGCGCGTTGTCGACGCTCGCGGTGTCGGACTGGTTCGGGTCGTCGATCACCGGCTTGATCGTGTCGAGTTCGGCCCCGAACGCCGGGTGTTCGAGGTCGTTCTCGCGGGCCCGCATCCAGTTGACGTTGCCGCGGATCGTGTTGAACTCGCCGTTGTGGACGATGTTCCGGTACGGGTGCGCGAGGTGCCACGCGCCGAGCGTGTTCGTCGAGAAGCGCGCGTGGACCAAGGCGACGTGGCTCGCGAACCGCTCGTCGGTCAGGTCCGGGTAGTAGTCAGCGAGCTGTGACCCCTTCAGCAGGCCCTTGTAGACGACGCGCTGGCGGTCGAGCGAGCAGACGTAGAAGCGCCCGGCACCGTCGACGTCGGACACCTCGTTCTCGATCTCGCGGCGCGCGGCGTACAGCGCGCGGTCGAACCCGAGCAGGTCCGGGTCGGCGTCGTCGTCGCGCGTCTCCTCGGTCGTGAACCGCTGGGCCAGTCCCGCGCCCTCGACGGGCGCGACGAACACCTGCGACACCTCCGGCTCCGACTCGAGGGCCGTCGCACCGAGGTCGGCGTTGTCGGTCGGGACCGAGCGCCACGCGAGCACCTCCAGTCCGTAGACGGCACACACCTCGGCGATGACGTCGTGGATCTCCGCCCGAACGCCCGGCTCCGGCGGCATGAACACGGAGCCGACGGCGTACTCCTCCGGGAGGTCGGCGTCGACGACCTCTCGGAAGAACTCGTCCGGCCGGGCGACCATGATCCCCGCGCCGTCGCCGGTGTTCTCCTCAGCGCCTGTCGTCCCGCGGTGTTCGAGGTTTTCGAGCAGCGTGATCGCGTCCGAGACGGCCTCGTGAGTCGGGTCGGCGTCGAGGTCGACGACGCCGCCGATCCCGCAGTTCGACCGGTCGTCCGTCGGCGCTGCGAGCCCCCCCTCCTGACCCGAGGACTCCGAGTCGCGTACGCCCCGGGTGGTACTACGTGACTTGGTCATACACTCACATACGAGTGAACACTTAAAGGTATGACCCTGATAGGGGTAGGATCCATCGTACACACATTAGGGAATATAAGGTAATTATCCATCACGGGTGGTGAACAAATCACACACCGTTGGTTTGATCAGCTGTCCCCGCCGTCAGATTTCACTACCGATAGCTATTCTACGGGAACGGCCCGAACGTTTCACCTATTCGGAAATGACTGGCGAAACGTCCAGTCGGGGATTCACTCCTCGAGGGGGACGAACGTGCCGTTGATGTCCCACTCGTGGATACAGTAGACGTTGCCGGCGTCGTCGTCGATCCGCCACCCGTCGGCTGCGTCGTCCCAGCGCTCCTCGCGCCCGCACAGCTCGCACGTGCGCTCCTTCGGCGGCGTGATAGTCGCGCTCATGCCCGAGCGAACGAGGCGGCCGAGCAAAAGGATACCGCCGGTCGGCGAGGCCGACGGCGGCGGAACGATCGCCCGACCCCGCCGTTCCGACGCGTCGGCGGTCCGACCGCCGTCGCGGCTCACAGCCGACGGCGAGCGAGCAGCGCCGCGGACGCCACCGCCGCGAGCGAACCCACCGGCCCGAACCCGGGGAGATCGTACATGGTCGACCGGATCGGTGCCTCGTCGTACCCGAGGTCGCTCGCGGGGTCGTCGTCGGCATCACCCGGTTCGCCGGTGTCGACCGACTCGGTCTCTCCGGCCGCGGCCTCGGAGCCGCCGCCAGACTCGGCTCCGTCGCTTGCTCGACCGGTCTCCGAACCCGGCTCTCGCTCCGCGGGGCGCTCGCCATGGGTCGTCCCGTCGCCTCCGAAGAGCGCCGGCGGTCCCGCGGACGGCGGGATCTCCGACGTGCCGGGCGCGACCGTGATCCCGGTCCCGGGAGGGGCCGTCTCCCGGTCGCCGCCGGACCCGCGCGATCCGGTGGCTCCCCCCTGACCGCTCCCGTCCGAAACGCTACCCGTCGCGTCCGAACCGGACCCACCGCCGGCCGGGGCACTCGCGCCCCCGGAAGCGCCGGAAGCGCCGGAAGCGCCAGAGTTGCCGGAAGCGCCGGAGTTGCCGGAAGCACCGGAAGCGCCAGAGTTGCCGGAAGCGCCTGAAGGGCTCGAAGCGCCCGACCCGTCAGCGGAACCGGTGCCGCCGGAGTCGTCCGTCGTCCCCGCTCCGGCGGCGGTCCCGGTTCCGGCCGAACCGCCCGAACCGGTCGGAGGGGATTCGGTCGATCGCGCCGTGCCGGACCCGTTCGCGCTCCCGTTCGTCGCGGGCTCGTCGGCGGCGTCGGCGACGTACGTCAGCCGCGTCGCCACCGGGTCATCGGTGCGATTCAGTCGCTCGTCGTCGACACTGAACCCCGCTTCGAACGTCTCGCCGTCGGCCGGCGGCGTTTCGGTGCCGAACGCGGTCTCGCCGTCGGTGACGAGGAAGAGACCCTCCCGGTCGAGGTGGACCGTCGACTCGCTCGGGACCGGCCCGAGCGCGTCCTCCTCGGTGGCGGTAGTGGCCTCGCTCGCGTTCGTCCGCGTCACTCCGAAAGAGAGCCCGTCGAGGCGAGCGAGGTCCGCGCCGCGGTCCAGCGACGCGTTCGCGGCGGCCGGGAGACCGGTCAGTCCGGTCGCGTTCATCCCGTAGACCACCGTGTCGTTCGGACCTGCGGTCGTCGCCTCCGAGAGCGTGCCGTCCTCGACGGCGTCCCGGATCGCGGTCGCGTTCTCGAACTCCCCCAGAGCGGCTTCGCGCGTGGTGTACGCGGTGAGATCGCTTGTCGACCGCGGAGTCACCCTAACCGTGGCGGTGTCGTTCGCGACGGCGGTGCCGTGTTCGGACCGCAGCGTGACGTCGTACGTCCCGGGCGAAATCGAGTTGAGGTCCCCGGTGATCGACTCGACGCTGACATCGGGGCTGGTCGATACGAACTCCGACGGCGACTCCGGCGACGCGTACGTGTTGATCGTGATCGGCGTTGGGCCCGTCTCGGTCGTCGTGAGGTTGAGTGTAGTAAAATTGCCATTCTGAGCAGATAATGAGACAGAAGACTGATTGTAGGTCGAATTAATCGATAAATCAAGATAGTTGCCGTTGAATAGCTCTTGGCCGTAATTAGCAAGTATTTCTGGCTTTTTCGCCTCGGCAACATCTATATTCTGAGTATCTATCACACCTGTGTTTGGGCTGTATACTGACACGGTGTAATTCCCAGGGCGAGTAAAAGGGATATGTCTAGTAACATTAGAATTCTTATTAATTAAAATTTCATCGCGATATATTACAGAACTAGAGTTCGTTACGTTAAAAATGACTCCGCTGCTTGCTCCTTCCTGTTTGATGTTTACTGCCACTTGAGAATTTTCAACAGAATCAGTTGCCTCAATGTTGATTGTGGGTTTTGTTAGTTCAATCGTGGTATTTTGATAACGAGACCTGGAAGCTAACGAATAGAATCCTGGATCAAGCATATCCGTACCAATTTGATATATTCTGGTCTCATTTGTTGCATTGATCCTTCGGACTACACCGCCACCAGCTTTGGAAAGGACATATTGTGCCTTATTTTCTGACTGGAATCCAATATTCAAACCTTGGTTGATCGTGTGTTTTCCGTTATCAGGGGTGATTGTAGCAACACGGGTAGGCGAGTTATAGCTGCTGTTGAATGGTGTACTGCTTGAGTTGGAAATGATGTTTTTAATCCGAATATGCTCAATTGGTGAGGATATCTCTGATTGGTTAGGGAGATAGATATACAGAAAATTATCATTCACGTTGTATTTTTCGACATGGTTGTTGAGACTGACGTTTGTTGTGTTGTTATCTGAAAATCCAACACCGATCTGGCCTTGTGACTCGGATATATTTGTATTAAACTCAAATATGAGGGTACCGTTACAGTTACTCCCGCATTGAGATTTACTAGTGTAGAACGGGCCGCCCACAAGTTGAGCGGGTACTGAAATATTAATCGTTGCCGTATCCACGGCGTAGACCGTGTTGGAGCCATGCTTGTGATGCGGCGAATGTATCGCGATAAGAACGTCTGTCTCACCCTTAATGTCCGTGTCATTAACAAATATATTTTCACGAGATAGATCTACTGTTCCAATTTTTTGTCCCATACTACCATTATGATCTTGTTCCCAGATGGTCACAGAGGGGCTGAATTCTAAACTGTTATTAACTGAGTAGTCGTACAGAATAGATTCTGTTGTCTCGTCATATGCCCCATTTCCAATTTTGACAGATAATGAAGAGAATATCTTGAATTGAACTGGACTTCTTTTTCCTCCTTCCTCAGCGGTATAAGATATCTCTCGGTTTATTTTCGATCCATTCTCATCATAGAGAGTAACATTTGATGTGTCAATATTGTCGATATGGAGATCAAATAGTCCGGATTCTGGAATTACGGAGTTAGTGACGACAATCGTTGAATTTGAGCGATTCGGCCCCTCAATGTACACTCCAGAATTCTTTGTCCCTTCATCAGATGTAATGCGGTATGAGGTTGCATTGTGGTCCAGTTGCGCTCCGGAATCAACGAGCTCCCCAACATGAATTTTAACAGGACCACTTGGGTTACCTACTTCGATATTGGAAATTACTTGCTCTTCATCCGTCCCAATCTCAAGATCACTTGCGCCATCTACGTCAAATAGTACGCCAGATGTCACAATTGCCCCCAAATTTATTAGTAATACAACAGAAAGAACTAGGGAGCAAGCTACAATACCGACCGACACCCACCGAAGCGATCGCATCCGGATCATGGCGAACGGACCGCGAATGCCAGAGCGGTCGCTGGCAGGGCGATGCGGGGCCGAGAGAGCCGACCCGCTGCCCGCGAAGCGCCGCTCGTCACACCGCGGGATTTCTCACTCGGTTCGATCGCTTATAAGTGCCTTACGGAGCCGAAAGCTTCCGATCGGGGAAATAACCGCACGACTGCGGGCCGTTCGGCGGGGACACACGCGAGCCCTGTTGAGGGTGTTCGACCGCGGAGTGGGACGGAACGACGAGAAGGGGCCGCCGGGACAGTCGTCGAACCCGGTCAGTGCTCGACCGATCCCATCATCGAGAGCAGCTGTTCGGACTGGTCGATCGCCTGCGGGTGGACGCCGATCATCGCGATAACGTCGTCGTCGTGCTGAACGGTGCCGATGTAGACGAGAACGGGGATGTCGTCCACGGAACCGCTCTGGCCGTTGGCGTCGCTGACGTCCGCGCTGACGGTCGTTTCGAGGACCGAGACAGTGGTCTCCTCGCCGAGGACCGTCTGCGTCTCCTCGCCGACCTCCTCGATGTCGTCGGTCTGAATTTCCGTTCCGTTGCCGCCGATCCCCTGCTGGTCGACCTGATTGAGGAGCCGTCGGATGAGGTCCGCGCCCTCGGCGCTGACGAGCGGGTTGACCGACTGTCCGGCGACGGACTCGTTCGGAGTGCTCGCCACGAACAGCGCCGACCCGACCTCCTCGTTCGTGTACTGGGCGACCCACGTCGTCGCCGACACCTCGACGTTCACGCCGCTGGCGTTGAACTTCCGGTCGATGGAGAACGATTCCGGGTCCTGCCCGGAGAACCCCTCCGCGTACGCGCCCTCCGGGACTCGTGCCGGGTCCGCGTCGAGGTCGAGGCTCTGGTCCTGGCCGGCGCAGCCGGCGACGGCGACCGTGGTCGAGGCGGCGAGTGCCGCGAGCAGCCCGCGTCGTTTCATGGGCACAGATAGGTCAACACGCTTCTTTAACACTATCGGCGCGGATATCGGTCCCGAGAACGCGCGGCCGAAGGCACAAAGTTCACGTCGTGGGGCCCGCGACGTGAGGCAAATGGAACGTCGAGGACAAACGGGACTGGTGGAAGCCCTCTTCTTGGACGTCGTTCGCCTCCACGAGACGTGGATGGAGATCGTCTTCCCGCGACAGCTCGACCCGAGCGCGGTCCTGGGGAAGTGGAAGCCCGAGAACAGCCTCCAGTCGGTCGGGTACTACCTCTGGGCGGTGCTCGGCGCGCCGCTCGTGGCGGTCGCGTACCCCCTGCTGCTCGTCGGGTTCGCCACGCGCTACTACGCGGCGAAGCTCGACTCGGCGGTCACCCGCATCGGGGTCGCCGGTGCCGTGCTCGTCTCCGCGGTCGTCTGGGGGGCGCTGACGGTGATCACGCACCTCCAACTCCCCTTCGACGCGGTGATCGCGGTCGGCGCGGCGAGCGGGGTGGCGGTCGTCTCGGCCGCGCTCGCCGCCGGCTTCTCGAAGCTCGGCGGACGGTTCGTCAGCGTCCTCCTCGCGTACCCGTTCGCGATGTCGGCGCTGTTCCTCCCGCCCGTCGTGGCCGCGCTCGTCACGCCGACGTTGGAGGAGCTGATCCTCCCGCCGAGCTACGAGCTCGCGCGGTGGATCCTCGACACGTTCCTCTCGGTCGGCGGGATCAACGAGACGCTCCGCGGCGCGTTCGACTTGGAGACGTTCGGCGAGCAGTGGGGGCTGCCGGGGCTGGGATACGTCCTGATGTGGGTCGGCATCTCGGTGCCGCTCGGGTGGTTCCTCGGGCTGCTCGTCGCGCTGGCGAACCTGATCCGTCCGACTTCCGACGCCTGAATCGGCCGGGATCGAACTCTACGCCCGGCGTCGGACCCCGCGGCTACGGGGGCCACCCGTCGGAGTCGTCGCTCACTCGTCTAGCTCGCCACTCACTCGTCTGGGTCGTATTTCTCGCTCGCGGTCTCGAACGCCGACGCCGAGCGCTCCGTCTCGCGCCGGCGCTCCCGCTCCGCGATCGCTTCGGGGTCCGGGCTCGCGTCGTCGTCGATCCGCGCGATGGACCCGTGGACCTTCGCGTGACACCAGCGACAGAGGCCGACCGTGATCTCGTGCGCGTCGTCGCCGGCGTACGAGAGGTGGTGTTCCTCGACGAGCGGGCGGGCGTCCTCGTGCGCCAGTCGGACCTCCGCCAGTCCGCACCGGACGCACGCCTTCGCGTCGGTCGTCGACCGATAGTGGGGACACGCGCGCCACTCGCCGTCGGCACCGACGTGACAGTCGTAGCCCTCGGCACGGCGGTCGGCCGCGAACGCGGGGTCGTCGCCGGCCCGGGTCAGCGCGAACCGGCACCGGCCGTCGTCGGTGAGGTGGTCGCAGACGCCGGCGACCGCATACGGGTCGTCGACGCCGACGGGGGTTCCGTCGGGGGTGCGCTCCATGGAGACGGGTCGCGGCGGACGCACTTCAATTCGGTCCGCCGGTTCGTCGACGGAGACGCGGCTCGGGAGAGGCCGCTCGCGTCGCGAGCGCGACTCAGACGAGGCTGGCCCCGTCGAAGTCCGTGCGCCCGTAGTCGACGTCGAGCAGCTTGAGGAGGGTGGGCGCGACGTCGAGGAGGTCCGCGTCCATGACGCTCGCGTCGGGGTGGTCGACGAACAGCGCGGCGTCGCCGAAGGCGTGCATCCCGGTCCGCGGCCCGTCGGCGTCGAACACGCCGTCGTGCGACCGGAACCCGGACTTGAGGTCGAACCCGTCGTTGGGCACGACGACGAGGTCGGGCGCGATGGCGGCGTGGTCGCCGCGGAACACGGTCTCGCGGTCGACGACGCGGTCCGCGACCGGGTTCCCGTCGGGACCGGTCCACGACTCCAGCGCCGCGCGGAGCTCCGCGCGCGTCTCCTCGTACTCGTCTTCGGGGACGACGCCGTTCGGCTCGCGGCCCTCCACGTTGAGGTAGAAGCGGCCTGGGACGAGCGAGTACGCGCGGGCGTCGTCGTCGACGTCGGCGAGCGCGTCGTGGTCGTCCTCCTCGTAGGAGAGCCACCCCTCGCGTTCGAGCCACTCGTTACAGTAGACGTCGTACTCGAGTCGGGCGAACCCGTGCGTGGAGCCGACGACGAGCGTCACGTCGTTCGGGAGCGTCTCGCGGATCGAACCGATGTGCTCGTCGAGCGCGGCGTGGAAGGCGAGCAGTTCCTCGCGGTAGGTCCCCCCGTCCTCGTAGTCGCCCCACAGGAAGTGGTTGACGCGGTCGGGGGCGGTGAAGACGCCGACGAAGAGGTCCCAGTCGTCGCGCTCGACGTACCGCTCGAACGCCGCGGCCCGGGCGTCGAGGGTCTCGCGGGCGTGTTCGATGAACGCCGTTTTGTCCGCCTTGTGGCCGAGTTTCGCGTTGACCGACAGCCGGTAGTCGCTGCCGGTGAGGTACTCGCGGAGCTCCTCGGGGTGGGCGGCCGCGTCGAGGTCGGGCGAGAGGTAGCCCGAGACCATCCGCTGGACGGTCCGCTGCGGCGGGAACGTGACGGGGACGTTCAGCACGGTCGCGTCGAGTCCCGCGTCGGTCGCGCGGTCCCACACCCGCGGCGACTGGACGTCTCGGCCCATCGGGACGTACGTGTCGTAGGAGCCGACCTCGCGGTCTTGGAAGCCGTACACGCCCGTCTCGCCCGGGTTCTTCCCGGTCGTGAGGCTCGGCCAGCACGCGCTGGACTCCGCCGGGAGGATGCTGTCGATTCCGCCGCCACCGCCGGCGTCCGCGACCGCCGACAGCGTCGGAAACGTCTCCGGGTTGTCGGCGACCAGCCGGTACGAGAGGCCGTCGATCCCGATGAACGCCACCCGCGGGGTGTCACTCCCTCGCAGCCGGTCGAAGAGGCCCATACCCACCTATCCGCGGTCGGAGGCAAAAGGATTGACATCGGCGGGCGGCCCGGGGGACGGGCGGCGTCGGTTCGGTCGCGCCCGACCGATCGTTCGGCAACCGCGCGGAGACCCACATACACAAGTGTGTCCGGCGGGAGGTTTAGACGATGGCTTCGGGGCTCGTGCGGGTGCTGCTCGCGGACGGCGACGATACGTTCGCCGACGCGCTGAGCGATGCGCTCGATCGGGCTCCGGCAGCCGCGGCGGTGTCCCGCGTCCGCGACCACGCCGCCGCCGTGGCCGCCGTGGAGACCGAGCCGTACGACTGCGTCGTCACGGAGTACGACATCGACGGACCGGGGGGCGAAAGCGGGGGCGACGACCGGAACGAGTCCGAGGTCGACGACGCCGCGAGCGGACTCGACATCCTCCGTCGCGTCCGCGAGCGCGACCCGGCGCTTCCCGTCTTCCTCGTCACTGGAGCGGGCAGCGAGCGGGTCGCGGCCGCCGCCGTCGACGCCGATGCCACCGGGTACCTCCGGAAAGGGGAGTCGACCGGGGACGACGGGAGCGTCGCCGAGGCGCTCGCGGAGCGGATCGACGACGCGGTGGCGACCTACCGGTCTGGGTCGGGGACGCGCGAGGTCGGCGAGGACCGGGCCGAGATCCTCGACCGGATGGCCGACGGCTTCGTCGCCGTCGACGCGGACGACGCGATCACGCACCTCAACGCGCAGGCGGCCGCGCTCGCCGGCGCGGTGGACGGCTCCGAGAGCGCAGCAGAGGGGGCGGAGGGGGCGGAGAGGCGGGACGACGCCGCGTCGGGCAGCGAGCCGGGCGACGCGGACGCGCTCGTCGGGACGAGCCTCTGGGACGCGTTCCCGGACGCGGCCGAGACGGAGTTCGAGACCGCCTTCGAGCGCGCCCGAGCGACTGGCGAGCCGACCGAGGCGCGGACGTACTACGAACCGGCCGCCAGCTGGTTCGAGGCGCGGATCTACCCGTCCGCGAGCGGCGTCTCGGTGTACTTCCGCGACGTCACCGGGGCGGTCGAAGAGCGGGAAGAGATACAGCGCCGGGAGCGGGTGATGCGCCGGCTCTACGAGATCATCTCGGCGAAGGACGACCCGTTCGAAGGCAAAGTCGAGAAGCTGCTCGCGCTCGGACGCGACGTCCTCGGCGCGGAGTCCGGGCTGCTCTCGAACGTCCAGGGGAGCCGGTACGTCGTCGAGGTCGCGGACGACGTGACCGGGTCGTTCGGGGAGGGAGCGGTGGTCGACCTGTCGGAGACCAACTGCGAGCGCGTCGTGTCGACGGCGGCCTCGGTTCAGGTCCGCGACGTCGCGTCGGACCCGGACCTGTCGGCCCGCTCGGGGTTCGTCCAGCAAGGGATCTCCTGTTACGTCGGCGCGCCCGTGATCGTCGACGGCGACGTGTACGGGACGTTCTGCTTCTACGACCGGACGGACCGGTCTGAGCCGTTCTCCGACTGGGAGGCGACGCTGGTCGACCTGATGGCCCGCTGGGTCGGGTACGAGCTTGAGCGCCGAGAGACGCAGATCGAGATGCGACGCGAGCGCGACCGCCTCGAACAGTTCGCGAGCGTCGTGAGCCACGACCTCCGCAGCCCGCTCAACGTCGCCGCGGGCAACGTCGACCTCGTCCGGGAGTCGGTCGACGACGAGCGGCTGGCGCGGACGTCGAAGGCGCTCGACCGCATGGAGGAGCTGATCGGGGACGCGCTCTCGTTCGCCCGCCTCGGCGAGCGCGTCGTCGAGACCGAGGCCGTCGACCTCGTCCGCGTGGTCGAGGAGGCGTGGGCGACGACCGCGACGGGCGACGCGACGCTCGCGGCGGACGCGCTCGGCACCGTCGTCGGCGACGCCTCGCGGGTCCGGACGCTGTTCGAGAACCTGTTCCGGAACGCGGTGGAGCACGCGGGCGACGCCCCGACCGTCACCGTCGGCTGGGACGACGGCGTCCTCTACGTCGCCGACGACGGGCCGGGAATTCCGGAGGAAAACCGCGATCAGGTGTTCGAGACGGGGTACACGACGAGCGGCGAGGGGACGGGGTTCGGACTCGGCATCGTCAAGGCGGTGGCCGAGGCCCACGGCTGGACCGTGCGGGCCGCCGCCGCGGACGGCGGCGGCGCGCGGTTCGAGTTCGGCGACGTGGTCCGCCGCCGGGGCGACTGACGCCATAGCGGCTCGGTCGGGCCCGGCGCCGCCGACTCGCTCGGGAGGGTTTTTGTCCGTGACTCGCGGAGGGGTCGGCATGGAGACCCGACGCGCGCTGCTCGTCGACGCGTTCGCCGCGGAGCCGCTGGCCGGGAACGCCGCCGGCGTCCTCCCCGACGCCGAGGGACTGAGCGACGACCAGATGGCCGCCGTCGCCGCCGAACTCGGGGCCTCGGAGACGGCGTTCCTGACCGACGGCGACGGGACGACCGACGCGGGTGAGGGGGTCGACGACCGCCTCCGCTACTTCTCGCCGACCACGGAGGTCGACCTCTGCGGTCACGCCACGGTCGCGACGTACGGCGCGCTGTTCGCCGAGGGAGCGATCGACGGGGGCGAGCGCACGCTCCGCACGAACGTCGGCGACCTCACGGTCTCGGTCGACGACGACGGCACCGTCTGGATGCGACAGCAGGCACCGAGCGTCGAGACCGTCGAGGTCGACGCCGGTCGGCTCGGGCCGGCGCTCGGGATCGACCCCGCCGCGCTGCGCGACGTGGGCGCGGACCTCCCCGTCGCGGTCGCGTCGACCGGGCTGCCGTTCCTCGTCGTCCCCGTGAACTTCCTCGAACGGCTCGGCGAGGCCGACCCGGACGACGAGGCGATCGAACGCCTCTCCGAGGAGTTCGACGCCGCCGGCGTGTACGCGTTCACCTTCGACACGCTCGAAGGCGACTCGACGCTCCACGGCCGGGCGTTCGTGCCGTCGCTCGGGATCTCGGAGGACCCGGTCACGGGCACCGCGAGCGGGGCCGTCGGCGGGTACCTCCGGCACGTCGACGCGTTCGACGGCGACGAACCGGACGAACTCCGCTTCGAGCAGGGCCACTTCCTCGGCCGGCCGGGGCACGTCCGAGTCCGGGTAGAGGCGGACGGGGTCCGCGTCGGCGGTCGAACGTCGGTCGCGCTCGACGGCGAAGTCCAGATCCCCGACGACGACGAAGACGAGATCATCGAGGCGTGAGCCGTCGGGTCGGTCGGACTCCGGCGACCTTCGGGGCCGGAGCCAGACCGGAACCGGATCGGGATCCGGCGGACCGAACGTTTAGGATCGCTCGCGGCCTACGGACCCCATGGAGTTCGACCTTCCGCGCGCGGCAGCGATCCTCGTACTGATCGTCGCGATCGGCGCTGGCGGCCTCATCGGTGCCGGCATGATGCCCCTCCAGACGACGCTGATGATGGTCGTGCCGTCGATGCTCGTCTTCGGGGCGGTGGCGTTCGCGATCGGCGTGAAACACGGCGAGTTCCGGTCGGCGCACGCCTGACGCCGGGCCTCGAAGCCGCTACCGCCCCGTCTCGCGGGGAATCACGACCCTTTTGAAACGGCGACGCGAACCCGGAGCCGTGCTGCCCGGGTCGCCACTCGTCGAACTGCTGTTGATCGCCGGCGGCGTCGCCCTCCTGTACGCCGGTGCCGAACTGCTCGTGTCCGGCGCGAGCGACCTCGCGCTCGCCGTCGGGCTGAAGGCGTCGACGGTCGGCGTCACCGTCGTGGCGTTCGCGACGACCGCCCCGGAGCTGTTCGTCTCCCTGCTCGGCGCGGTCACGGTGTCGACCGACATCGGGCTCGGCGCGATCGTCGGCTCGAACGTCGCGAACGTCGGGCTGGTGTTGGGCGTCTCCGCGCTCATCCGCCCGCTCGACGTCTCGGACACCGTGTTCCGCCGCCACGTCCCGTTCATGGTGCTCGCCGCGCTGCTGCTCGTCGGCCTCGGCTGGGACGGCCGGATCGGGCTCGTCGACGGCGTCGTGCTGCTGGCCGCGCTCATCGGGTTCACCGCCGCGGTCCTCCGGAACGTCCAGCAGAACCAGTCTGCCATCTCCGAGGCTGAGCGCGACGAGATGCCCGACGCGAAGGCGCGCGACGTCGCGGCCGTGGTCGGCGGCATCGTCGCGCTCGTGCTCGGCTCCCGGTGGCTGATCGACGGGGGCGAGTCGCTGCTGTCGGCCGCGGGGTTCTCCGACATCTTCATCGGGCTCACGGTGCTGGCGCTCGGCACGTCGCTGCCGGAGCTGGCCGCGAGCGTCGTCGCCGCGGTCCGCGGCGAGGCTGAGTTCAGCGTGGGCAACGTCGTGGGGTCGAACATCTACAACGTCCTCGCGGTCATCGGCATCGTCGCCGTGGTGACGCCCATCGGCGTCTCCCCCGCCGTCCGCGGGTTCGAGTTCCCCGCGCTCCTCGCGTTCACGGCGGTCGCCGTCGGGATGATGGCGTACGGCGAGCGGATCACCCGCGTCGACGGCGCGGTCCTCGTGGTCGGCTACGGCGTCTTCGTGTACCTACTGCTGCCGTGACCGGGATCGATCGATAGGTCGAGGCGGAGCGGAGCGCGAACCGACGGGTATTCGGTCGCGGACGGCGGAGACGTGTGCGTGATAGCGATCGTCGTCAGCCGTGCCGACAGCGCCTCGGAACACATCGGCGAGCGGCTCTTGGAGGTCGGCGACTGGGAGGTCCGGGAGGACGACTCGCTGCCCGACGCCGAGGGCGGCGGGACCTACTACCGGACTGAGGGGTTCGAGCTCCGCGAGTTCGACGACCTCCACATCCGGCTGTCGGACCCGGTCGCCGCGTTCGACCGCGACCCCGAGTTCCTCGCGTTCGTCTCCAGACACTCGGGCGAGACCGGGGAGCTCCTGACCGCGCACGTCACCGGGAACTTCGGCGGTGCCGAGTACGGCGGCGAGCCGGAGTCGCTGGCGCGGGCCGCGCCCGGCGCGGAGAAGCGCGTCGTCGAGGCGCTCGCCCGGCGCGCGCCCGAGGGGTACGAGGTCGGCATCGAGTGTACGCACCACGGGCCGACCGACGTCTCCGTCCCGTCGCTGTTCGTCGAACTCGGGTCCGACGAGCCGCAGTGGGCGGACCCCGAGGCGGCCCGAGCGGTCGCGCGGGCGGTCCTCGACCTGCGCGGGGCGGGCGCGGATCGGATCGCCGCCGAGACCGCCGACGGCGACGCCGCGGCCCGCCCCCGTCACGTCGTCGGCTTCGGCGGCGGCCACTACGCGCCGCGGTTCACCCGGATCGTCCGCGAGACCGAGTGGGCGGTGGGCCACGTCGGGGCCGACTGGGCGCTCGGGGACCTCGGCGCGCCCGAGGCGAACCGCGACGTGATCGACGCCGCCTTCGCGCGGAGCCGGGCCGACCGCGCCGTGATCGACGGCGACCGCCCCGAGCTCGCCGCGGTCGTGGAGGATCTCGGCTACCGAGTGGTGAGCGAGACGTGGGTCCGAGAGGTCGGCGACGCGCCGCTCCCGCTCGTCGAGAGCTTGGAGGAGGCGATCGGTCCCGTCGACGACGGGCTGCGGTTCGGCGCGGTCGAGCCGGCCGGTCCGACGGCGTTCGCGGTCCGCGACCTCCCGGCCGACCTGCTCGCGCGGGCGCAGGGACTCGACGCCGACGCGGCTCGGGAGGCGGTGGAGTCGGTCGCCGTCGCGTTCGACACGGAGCAGGGCGGGACCCGCGCGGCGGGCCAGGTCGCGTTCGCGTCGGCCCCGGACGCGCCGGGGTACGGCGACCTCGTCGCGGCGCTCGCGGAGGTACTTGAGGCGGGCTACGACGCGGTTGAGGTACTGCCGGAACGGAGCGCCGTCGTCGCCCGGGAGACCGCGTTCGATCCGGGGCTGGCGGCCGAGCGAGGCGTTCCCGAGGGACCGGCGTTCGGCCGGCTCGCCGACGGCGAGGCAGTCGAGGTCGACGGCGAGGCGATCGAGCCGGACGACGTGTCGCGGGCCCGGAGCGACCGGTTCCCGATCGACGCGGCCGCGCTCGACTGATTTTTAAGCGACTCCGACGCCGCGGGTATCGGGTGTGACATCCGTACTCTCGGGGGTGGGCGGCGAACGCCGTCGATTTCGCCGTCCGACCCGCGTCAGACGATCGGGCAAAAATAAATACGTCCGGGTCGCAACGACACCACATAATGGACTCCATCGTTGAGGACGCCATCGACGAAGCCGAAGAGGCCCCCGCAGACGACGCCGGGGGAGCCGGCGAGAGCGCCGCCGGAGGGAGCGCCGGCGCGCCGCCACAGACCGGAACGATGACCGACGACGAGCTACAGGACGTCCTCCAGGACCTCCAGACGAACATCACGGTCGTCGGCTGCGGAGGTGCCGGCGGCAACACGGTCAACCGGATGACCCAGGAGGGCATCCACGGCGCGAAGCTGGTCGCCGCGAACACCGACGTCCAGCACCTCGTCAACATCGAGGCCGACACGAAGATCCTCATGGGTCAACAGAAGACGCAGGGCCGCGGGGCCGGGTCGCTGCCGCAGGTGGGCGAGGAGGCCGCCATCGAGTCCCAAGAGGAGATCCAAGACGCCATCGACGGCTCCGACATGGTGTTCGTCACCGCGGGGCTGGGCGGCGGGACGGGGACCGGCTCGGCACCGGTCGTCGCGAAGGCCGCCCGGGAGTCCGGCGCGCTCACCATCGCCATCGTCACGACACCATTCACCGCCGAGGGCGAGGTCCGCCGCACGAACGCCGAGGCCGGCCTCGAACGGCTCCGCGACGTGAGCGACACGGTCATCGTCGTCCCCAACGACCGCCTGCTCGACGCGGTCGGGAAGCTCCCGGTCCGGCAGGCGTTCAAGGTGTCCGACGAGGTGCTGATGCGCTCGGTGAAGGGAATCACGGAGCTGATCACCATGCCCGGGCTGGTCAACCTCGACTTCGCAGACGTCCGCACCGTCATGGAGAAGGGCGGCGTCGCGATGATCGGCCTCGGCGAGTCCGACTCCGACTCGAAGGCGCAGGACTCGGTGAAGTCCGCGCTGCGGTCGCCGCTTTTAGACGTCGACATCTCCGGCGCGAACTCCGCGCTGGTGAACGTCACCGGCGGGACGGACATGTCCATCGAGGAGGCGGAGGGCGTCGTCGAGGAGATCTACGACCGCATCGACCCCGACGCGCGGATCATCTGGGGGACCTCCGTCGACGACGAACTGGAAGGCGAGATGCGCACGATGATCGTCGTGACCGGCGTCGAGTCGCCGCAGATCTACGGGAACAACGGCGAGCCGCCGGAGGGCGACGCGCCCAGCGACGTCGAGGACATCGACTACGTCGAGTAGCGCCGCCGTCGCGAGTTCGACGGTCAGGGGCGCATCAAAAGGTAAAAACCGTCTCGTCTCGAATCCGCTGGTAACATGGACGTTCCGTACGATCTCAACAGTTACATTCGGGTGCTGAAGCTGGCGAGCACGCCGAGCACCGACGAGTTCCTCCAGGTGTCGAAGATCGCCGGTGCCGGAATCCTACTGATCGGGTTCATCGGGTTCCTCATGTTCGCTATCATGAGCCTCCTCCCGGGGGTCGGCGCGTAATGCCGATCTACTCGGTCAAGACGACGGCGAGCCAGGAGCGCACCGTCGCCGACATGCTCGCCGAGAAGGAGATGCCCGAGATCCAGGCCGTCATCGCCCCCGACCAGCTCACGAGCTACGTGATGGTCGAGGCCACCGACGGCACGGTGTTCGAGCGGATCCTCGACGAGATCCCGCACGCGAACGGGGTCATTCAGGGCGGCGACGGGCCCGCCGAGAGCCCCTTCTCCGAGGTCGAGCACTTCCTCTCGCCGACCCCGGACGTGGAGGGGATCGCCGAGGGCGACATCGTCGAGCTGATCGCCGGGCCGTTCAAGGGCGAGAAGGCGCGCGTCCAGCGGATCGACGAGGGGAAAGACCAGGTGACCGTCGAGCTGTACGAGGCGACCGTCCCGATTCCGGTGACGGTCCGCGGCGACCAGATCCGCGTCCTCGACAGCGAGGAACGGTAGTCCCTCGTATTGAGCGAGCGGCGTGACCGCCGCGAGCCGACGGCGAGGAGCGGTGACGCGGCGGCCGGCGCTCTGACGCCGGGCTCGCACGTAACGACAAGGGCTTTATTCGACGACGACGGAGGGTACGGACATGTTCGGCCACGGCGTGCCGGCGGTGTTGAGCGTGATCCCCGACACGTTCACGTTCGCGTGGATCGTCGCGGTCCTCTTCGCGGCGTCGTGGGTCCTCGACAGCCGCGGGCTGGACGCGGGCCGCACGCTCGCGGCCGCGACGTGGGCGCTGTTCGGGCTGTTCTGGCTGTCGACGGTGCCGTACTTCGCGCTCGAACACCAGAGCTACGTCGAGTCGATCCTCGCGCTCGTCGGCTTCCCCGCCAGCGTGTACGCGGGATACCTCCTGTACGACGGGCGGGCCTCGCTTTTCACCCTCACGCGGGCCATCGCGATCATGCTCTTCATCTACCTCCCGTTCGAGACGATTCCGGCGTTCAGCGTCGCCGGGTTCGCGGTGCCGGAGCCCCGGAAGGTCCTCATCGAGGTCGTCGCGACGCAGACGGGGATGCTCATCGACCTCCTCGGCTACGCGCCGGAGGCGGTGACGAGCAGCGAGGGGTACGACGCGGCGTACTCGTGGACGCTCGACGACGGCCACACCGTCGTCATCCACATCGTGCTGGCGTGTACCGGGCTCGGGAGCATGGCCATCTTCGGCGGCCTCGTCGCCGCCGTGAAAGCGCCGCTCTCGCGGAAGCTGCGCGCGCTCGCCGTGTCGCTCCCGCTCATCTACGTGTTGAATATCCTCCGGACGACGTTCATCTCGGTCGTGGCGGGCAACCAGTACATGCACTGGTACCCCGACCTCGTATTGACGATGTTCGGCGCGACCGACCCGTACCGCGTCTCCTTCCTCATCTCCGACCGGATCATGAGCCAGCTGCTGGCGGTCGTGGCGCTCATCGCGATCACCTTCCTCGCGGTGCGCGAGCTGCCCGAACTCGCGGTCATCTTAGAGGACGTGCTGTACCTCATCACCGGCGAGGAACACGACCTGACGGAGGCGCTCGACCTCCCGCGCGAGCCGACGAACCGGTAGGCGGCCGCCCGGTCCCGGCCGCGCCAGGAATATATAGCGCTATATAGCAAGCTATAGACGTGACCGGCGGGAACGGGCGGCCATGATCGCAAGAGGGCGGGTCGGAGCGGCGCGGTTCGGTCCGAGGACGCGGCGGCGAGGTGGTCGGGGGTGATGGAGGGGGTCGACCCGTTCGTCTACCTGGAGACGAACGTCGCCAAACTCGTGTTGGCGACCGCGCTCGGGATGTTCCTCGGGCTGGAGCGCGAGTGGTCGCAGAAGTCGGCGGGGATCCGGACGTTCGCGCTCATCAGCCTCGCGGCGGCGGTGTTCTCCGTGCTCGACGAGCCGGGGCTGCTCGTCGTCGGCGGCGTGTCGGTCGTCGCCAGCGCGGTGCTACTGGCGGTCCGGAGCTTCGTCGAGGAGACGGTCGACGGGCTCTCGCTGACGACGTCGGCGTCGATGCTCGTCGCCTACGGGGTCGGCGTCCTCGTCGCGCAGGGGCTGTTCATCGAGGCGGTGACGGTGGCGGTGCTGTCGTCGCTGCTGTTAGTGTTGAAGCGAGAGCTCCACGAGTTCGCGTGGGGGCTCTCCCGCGAGGAGGTCCGCAGCGCCGTGGAGTTCACCATCCTCGCGTTCGTCGTCTTCCCGCTGTTGCCGGCCGAGACGATCGACCCGTGGAACGCGGTCCAGCCGCGGCTCGTCTGGTCGCTCGTGGTCGCGGTCAGCGCCATCGGCTTCGTCAACTACGTCCTGGTGAAGCGGTATCAGGGGCGCGGCTACGCGGTCACCGGCTTCTTCGGCGGCCTCGTGAACTCGACGGCGGTCGTCGCGGAGATGGCGAAGCGCGCGAAGGGCCGGGCCGACCTCGGCGAGATCGCGGTCGGGTCGATCCTCCTCGCGAACGCGGCGATGGCGTTCCGGAACGCCGCGGTGGTGGCCGCCTTCGTCCCGGAGGCGGCGCTCGTGGTCGGGGCCCCGCTGGGCGCGATCACCGTCGCGGGGATCGGGGTCGCGGTGTGGCGCAGCGACTGGCGAACGACGATGGAGGCGGAGCTGACCTCTCCGTTCAGCCTGCGCAACGCCCTGACCTTCGGCGGCCTCTTCCTGATCGTGCTGCTGGTCTCCGCGGTCGCCGAGGAGACGTTCGGCGCGGGCGGGTTCGTCGCCACGTCCTTCCTCGCCGGGCTGGTCTCCTCGGGGACCTCGACGACGACGGCGGTCTCGCTGCTCGGGACCGGACAGATCGGCGTCGACACCGCGGTCGCGGGCGTGGTCGCCGGCACCGCGGCCAGCATCCTGATCAAGACCGCGTTCGCGGCGAGCATCGCGCGGGAGCTGGTCCGCCCGGTGTTCCTCTGGAACCTCCTGTTGATCGCCGTGGGCGTGGTCGCCGGGCTGCCGCTGCTGTTGCTGTGAGGCTCAGCGAGCCGGGAGCGGACCCGGTCCGGTTCGTCGGGTCCGCGCGCGGCTCCCGACCCCGTCAGGAGAGGTGTTCCGCGATGTCCGTCGAGGAGACCATCCCGACGTAGTCGTCGTCGACGACCGGGAGGTGTTTGACGCCGTACATCGTCATCATCGCGGCGACCTCCTGCATCATGAGGTCCGGCGTCACCGTCTCCACGTCCTCGGTCATCACGTCGCGGACGGCCGTCGCCGCGAGGTCGCGCTCGTCGGCCACCGCCGCGACGACGTCGCTCTGCGTGACGATACAGCCGCCGCCGGTCGTCACGACGAGCGCGCTGATCTCCTGGTCGCGCATGCGTCGGGCGGCCTCTCGAAGGGGCGCGTCCGCTCCGATCGTCTCCAGCGGCGCGGACATGACGTCCGCGACGCGCGTTCTGTCGTCGAGATCCATGCCGAGGTGTGCGTTACCGTGTCGCATTACTCTTCCGGAACGCACAACTCGGACGGCGCATCCGGGCCCCGTCCGAGGCGCGCCGGGGCCGTCACCCGGCCCGCGAGAGGTACGCGGTGAGGTCCGTCGTCGACACCATGCCGACCGGTCTGCCGTCGTCGTCGGTCACCGGGAGATGCGTGTAGCCGTGGGCGGTCGGCTCCGCCAGCTCCGCGACGGCGGCGTCGCGCCCGACGGTGACGACGTCCGTCGTCATGAACGCCTCCACCGGCGTCCGGTCCTTCGGGTCGTTGTCGCGGACGAGCGCGACGAAGTCCGTCGCGGTGATCAGCCCCGCCAGCGCGCCGTCCGGCTCGACGACGAGGATCGAACTCACGTCGGTCTCGCGCATCCGCTTTGCCGCCTCGGCCGCGGCCGCCCCGCGTTCGATGGTCGTGAGGTCGGTCGACATGAGCCGCTCGACGGGAACGTCGTTCATGGCTCGTGGTAACGCTGCCCACGATATTCAAGCGTCCGGTCGGATCGGAGCCTGCTCGGAAGCGCCGATGAGGGCTGAAAGGGAACCTATTCCTCGACGAGCGACCCCGGCGCGCCGGCGAGCCCGACGAGGGCGTCCGCCTCGACGTGGTGGAGGTCGCCGGGGATCACGAGCAGGTGGAGCGGGTCGCCGAACTCGCGGTCGGCGAGCGCGCTCAGCCGGTCGGCCGCGACGACCGCGTCGGGCGACCCCGCGCGGGCGACGACGACCCCGAGCGCGTCCTCCCACGCGTCGGCGAGCATCCCGGCGGCGACGTCCGCGGTCATGTACTCCTCGTGGTCGGGGTCCGCGCCGGTCGGGCCGGTCCCGACCTTGATGTCGAGGTAGACGACGGTGTGGAGGCCGCGCTCGCGGTTCGCCTCGACCGTCTCGATCACGCTCGCGGGCACGTCGTCGCCGCCGTGGGCGTACGGGAACGGGAGCGTCGTCGCCTTGCCGAACCGGTAGTTCTGGAGCCCCGTCAGACTCGACGACGCCGACTGCGCGGTCACGCCGTGGACCACGCGCGTGTCGATCCCGCGCTCCTCGGCGCGGAGCCGGAGGTCGGTGTGCGTCGTCGAGATCATCGTGTCGCCCGCGGTGAGGAACGCGACGTCCTCGGACTCGGCCGCGTCGAGGATCGGTTCCGGGTCCCGTTCGACGCCCGCCCGGTCGCGGACCTCGACGTCGACGCCGTGGTGCGCCTCCAGGTCGGCGACGTCGGCACCGACCAGTCGACTGGTGTAGAACTCCGCGAAGGCCCGGTCGCTCTCCCGGAGCGCCTCCCGGCCCTCCACGGTGATCGACCGCTCGTCGTAGAGGCCGAGTCCGATGAACGTGAGCATGCCCGCGTTCGGCGTGCGTCGAAGTAAAAGGGCGCGGAAGCCCCCGTCGATACCGTGTGAACGGTTGTCGCCCTAATAGACCTTCATCATTGTTCCTTGTGATTCCATAGCAAGCCCTAAGAGGGAACCAACGTAACGTCACCTCACGAGGCCCGTACGGGCTCACACACCACTATGACTGACGACGAACTCATCTGGCGGATATCGGGGGGATCCGGTGACGGGATCGCTTCGACCAGCCAGAACTTCGCGAAGGCCTTGATGCGATCGGGGCTCAACGTCTTCACGCATCGGCACTACCCGTCGCGGATCCGCGGCGGTCACACGTACACCGAGGTCCGCGCGTCGGAGGGCCCGGTCAACTCCCGCGGCGACGGCTATAACTTCCTGCTCGCGCTGGGCGACTCGTTCGCCCGCAACCCGCAGGAGGAGGCAGTCTACGGGAACGAAGAGATCAAACCGCTCTCGGAGAACTTAGACGAGCTCCGCGAAGGCGGCGTCATCGTGTACGACGAGGGGCTGCTGGACGCCTCCGAGATTCCGAACTTCGAGGAGCGCGCCGAGGAGAACGACTGGCACGTCTATCCCCTCGACCTCCGCGGGCTCGCCCGCGACCAGGGTCGCGAGGTCATGCGCAACACCGCCGGCGTCGGCGCGACCTGCGCGATCACGGGGATGGAACTCGATCACGTCCAGGACCTCATGCGCGACGCGATGCCGGAGAAGATCCTCGAACCGAACCTCGAGATCCTCCAGATCGCGTACGACCAGGTCCGCGAGGAGTACGACGTGGACGCGCCGGACGTGTCCGTCCCGACCGGCGAACACGACGAGGAACAGCTGCTCATGTCCGGGTCGGACGCCATCGCCTACGGTGCCATCGACGAGGGGTGCCGGTTCATCTCCGGCTACCCGATGACGCCGTGGACCGAGGTGTTCACCATCATGTCCAAGAACCTGCCGAAGCTCGGCGGGATCTCCGAGCAGGTCGAAGACGAGATCGCCGCGGCCGCGCTCGCGGTCGGGGCCTCCCACGCCGGCGTGAAGGCCATGTCCGGCTCCTCCGGCGGCGGGTTCGCGCTGATGTCCGAGCCGCTCGGGCTCGCGGAAATGACGGAGACGCCCGTCGTCTTAGTCGAGGCCATGCGCGCCGGCCCGTCGACCGGGATGCCGACGAAGCCGGAGCAGTCCGACCTCGAACACGTCCTCTACACCTCGCAGGGCGACTCCCAGCGCGTCGTCTTAGCGCCGGGGACCGTCGAGGAGGCGTACGAGCAGTCGCGGATCGCCTTCCGGCTCGCCTACGAGTACCAGATCCCGTCGATCCTCCTGTACGACCAGAAGCTCGGCGGGGAGCTGACGAACGTCCCGAAGAGCCACTTCGACCGCGAGCCGAACCCGACGCTCGGGAAGACGCTCTCGGAGGACGCGCTCTCCGAGCAGCCCCACAGCGCGGACGGGAAGTTCCACCGCTTCCAGCACGACGTCGACGACGGCGTCTCGCCGCGCTCGATCCCCGGGCAGAAGGGCGGTCGCTTCCTCGCGACCGGCAACGAGCACGACCCGACCGGGCACATCAGCGAGTCCCCGGACAACCGGGTCGCGCAGATAGACCGACGGGCCGAGAAGCTGGCGGCGATCCGCGACGACCTCGATCAGGTCGACACGGGCTCGTACGCCGGCCCCGAGGAGGCCGAGTACGGCATCCTCACGTTCGGCAGCCAGCAGGGGACCGTCGAGGAGGCGGTCGGCCGCCTCAACGACGCAGGCCACTCGGTGAAGTCGTACGGCGTCTCCGACATGCTCCCGTTCCCGAGCGAGCAGGTCGCCGAGTTCATCGAGAGCGTCGACGAGGTCCTCGTCGTCGAGATGACGGCGTCCGGACAGTTCCGCGGGCTCGTCCAGAAGAACCTCGGCCGCTACGGCGAGAAGCTGTCGAGCCTGCTGAAGTACAACGGGAACCCGTTCGAGCCGGCGGAGATCGTCGACGGGTTCGAGGCCGCGCTCGTCGAGGACGACGGCGACGCGTCCGGCCATCAGACCACCTTCGTCCCAGCCGCAGGTGACTAACCAATGAGCACGTTTTCAGCGATCGGAGAGGAGCGAGAGATCGACCGCGACGAGTACACCCCCGGCGTGGAGCCGCAGCCGACCTGGTGTCCGGGCTGCGGTGACTTCAGCGTCCTGAAGGCGCTCAAGCAGGCGCTCCCCGAGGTCGGGCGCACGCCCGAGGAGACGCTGCTTTGTACCGGGATCGGCTGTTCGGGCAAGCTGAACAGCTACCTCGACACGTACGGCTTCCACACGATCCACGGGCGCTCGCTGCCCGTGGCCCGCGCCGCGAAGCTCGCGAACCCCGACCTCGAAGTGATCGCCGCCGGCGGCGACGGCGACGGCTACGGGATCGGCGGGAACCACTTCATCCACACGGCCCGGGAGAACCACGACATGGCGTACATCGTCTTCAACAACGAGATCTTCGGGCTCACGAAGGGCCAGACCTCCCCGACCAGCCCGAAGGGCCACAAGTCGAAGACGCAGCCGTCGGGCAGCGCCAAGGAGCCGATCAAGCCGCTCTCGATGTCGCTGAACGCCGGTGCCTCGTACGTCGCCCGCACGGCCGCGGTCAACCCGAACCAGGCCAAGGAGATCATCACCGAGGCGATCGAACACGACGGGTTCGCGCACGTCGACTTCCTCACCCAGTGCCCGACCTGGAACAAGGACGCGCGCCAGTACGTCCCGTACATCGACGTCAACGAGTCCGACGACTACGACTTCGACAAGACGGACCGCGTCGAGGCCGCGGAGATGATGCGCGAGACCGAGGAGTCGCTCTACGAGGGCGAGGTCCTCACCGGCCGCTTCTACGTCGACGAGGACCGCCCCTCCTACGGCGAGGAGAAGCGCACGATCGGCGAGATGCCCGAGGAGCCGCTCGCCGAGCGCTACTGGGACGACGACTACGAGTGGGAGCGCTCCCACGACATGTTCCTCGACAAACACTCCTGACCGGCCGGCGCGGCCGTTCACGGCGCGGTGCGTTCGTTTTCTGATTCGGAAGGTATTTTTTCATTGGTGACAAACGGAGTGGTATGAGTACGGTATCGACGGAGGAACGGATCCTCTCTGTGTTGGAAGAGGACGCGCAGGCGTCCTGCGGAGAGATCGCCGAGCGAGCGGACGTCTCGAAGCCGACGGTGCGGAAGTACATCGACCGCCTCGAGGACCGGGGCGTGATCGTCGGCTACTCGGCGGAGGTCGACCCGAAGAAGCTCTCCTCGCAGTCCATCGCTATGGTGGGGATGGACGTGGACTCGGGCCAGTACGTCGAGGCCACCCGCGAGCTGAAGTCGCTCGACGAGGTCCAGGCGCTGTACACCTCCTCCGGCGACCACATGCTGATGGCCGAGGTGCGCGCCGGCGACGGCGACGAACTCGGCGACGTCATCTCCGAGAAGCTGCTCGGCGTCGAGGGCGTCACCGCCGCGCACCCGTCGTTCCTCCAGGAGCGGCTGAAGTAACTCGGCCCCTCCCGTCGCCGATCGCCGATCGCTACGCGAGCGTCCGCGGATCGGCGACGACGACCGATTCGTCGCCCGCCGGGCTCCGACGCGTCCCGCGGTGCGTGAACCCGTGTGCGCTGAAGAACTCCTCGGCGCTGGGGCGGTCCGAGGGGACCGTCGCGCGGAGCGTGTCGACCCCGCGGCCCGCGAGAGCGTCGCCGACGCGCGCGAGCAGTTCGTCGGCGACCCCCTCACCGGCGCGGTTCGGGTGGACCCACAGCGCCAGCAGCTCCGCCTCGGTGCCGTCCGGGTCCGGGTGGGCGATAGCCAGTCCGACCGGTCCCTCCTCGTCGTGTTCCATCAGGAAGGACCACTCGGCCTCCGCGGCGGCCTCGCGGACGCCGGCGGCGGACACGTCGAGTAAGGGAGCGCCGATGTCGTCGAACACCGTCTCCTCGCGCGCTCGCGAGACCGCGGTCCGCAGCGCTTCCGCGTCGTCGGGCCGAGCCGCCCGGACATACATGTTCAACCGTGAGTAAAGAACGCACCTATAGGTTTCGGCGGCAGCGCGATTGACGGGAGAAGACGGGGCGAACCGGTCGGGGAGGGCGGCGAGTTCCGGCCGCTACGCGACCGGTTCGACGCCGATGGTGACCGCGATGCCCTCGACCTCCCACTCCTCGACGAGGCCGCCCTCGGCGGCCGCGGCGTCGCTCGGGTCGTCGAGCCACGCGTCGGCGCGCACCTCCCCGGCGATCAGGTCGGCGTGGTCGTCGACGAAGCCCGCCACGCGGTCGTCGTCGACCGCGACGCCGACGCGGACCCGCGCCTCCACGTCCAGGTCCAGTTCCTTGCGCATCTCTTGGATCCGGCGGATCACGTCGCGGGCGTACCCCTCGGACTCGATGTCGTCGGTGAGCGAGGTGTCGACGTAGACGGCCCCGCCCTCGAAGTCGGCACCGGAGACGTGCTCCGGCGGCTCCGCGACGTACTCGACCATCTCGTCGTCGAGGTCGACCGGCTCGCCGTCGACGGTGACCTCGCCGCCCTCGACGGCGGCGCGGGTCGCGCCCCGGACCGCCTCCATCACCTTCTGCGCGTCGCCGCCGAACGCCGGGCCGATGGCGGCCATCTGCGGCTCGGCGGTCTCGACCAGCTCGTCGAACGCGTCGGTGACGACCACCTCGCGCGCGTTGACGCGGTCGGCGATGAGGTCGGAGAGGCGGTCGACCGCGGCCGCGACCGTCTCGTCGTCCGTCTCGACGACGACGCGCGGCACGGGCCAGCGGAGCTTTCGACCGGCCTGCTGGCGCGCGTTCGCGGCGGCCTCCTCGACGTCGCGGAAGGCGGCCACGTCGCGTTCGAGGTCGGGGTCGCGCAGGTCGGCGTCCGGCTCGGGGTACGACAGCGCGTGGACCGTCGTCGCCGCGCCGTCGAGCCGCTGGTACATCCGCTCGGTCAGGTACGGCGCGATCGGCGCGAGCAGCCGGATCACCTCGTCGAGGACGGTCGCGAGCGTGGCGTACGCGCCGCGCTTCGAGGCGGAATCTGCCTCCTCCCACATCCGGTCGCGGACCGCCTTCACGTAGAACCGCGAGACGTCCTGCGTGACGAACTCGATCACGGCGTTGACCGCGTCGCTGACCTGATAGTCGTCCCAGGCCTCGGCGACCTCGGCCTCGACCGACTGGAGCCGCGAGAGCACCCACTCGTCGACGAGTTCGAGCTCGCCGTCCGCGAGGTCGGCCGCGGCCGGGTCGTAGCCGTCGAGCGCCATGTACTCCAGCGGGAACCGGAACACGTTCCAGAGGATGTTGAGCTTGCCCTGGATCTCGCCGAGCCCGTCCCACTCGAACGCGAGGTCGACGCCCTGCTGGTCGTGGCTGAGGAGGTAGGTGCGGAGCGGGTCGCGCCCGGCGCGGTCGATCGCCTCTTCGGGCGTGACGATGTTCCCGACCGACTTCGACATCTTCCGACCGTCCTCGTCGTTGGCGAAGCCGTGCATCAGCACCTCCTCGTAGGGGATCTCGCCGACCGCGGCGGTCCCCATCCCGAGCTGCGACCAGAACCAGCCGCGCGTCTGGTCGTGCGCCTCGACGATGAGGTCCGCGGGCCACAGCTCGTCGTGGGCCGCCTCCTCTGACGGGTAGCCGAGCGTCGCCCACGAGGCCACCGAGGAGTCGATCCACACGTCGAACACGTCGTCGATCCGCCGGTAGGTGGTGCCGTCCTCGACGATCGTCAGGTCGTCCACCGAGGGCCGGTGGAGGTCGATCGACTCGGGGTCGACGTCCTCCTCGACGCGGTCGGCCAACTCCTCGCGGGTGCCGATCACGATCATGTCCTCGTCGAGCCGCCCGGACGCCGCGTCCTCGGGCACCCAGATCGGGATCGGGATCCCCCAGTAGCGCTGGCGGGAGACGTTCCAGTCGGGGGCGTCCTCGATGAAGTCGCGGAACCGGTTGTCCCGCGCCCAGTCCGGATGCCACTCCGAGTCCTCCATGTTGTCGAGGAGGTCGTCTTTCACGTCCGTGATCGAGATGAACCACTGGTCGGTGACCAGCTGGATGATCCCGGTGTCACAGCGCCAGCAGTGGCCGTAGCTGTGGTCGACGGTGCCGTGCGCGAGCATGTGCCCGTCGGCGACCAGATCCGCGATGATGTCGTCGTTGGCGTCGCGGACGAACTGGCCGGCGTACTCGCCGGCGGCTTCGGTGAACTCGCCGTTCGGCCCGACGGGGCAGTGGATGTCGAGTCCGAGCTCGGTGCCGCGGTGGAAGTCCTCCTCGCCGTGGCCCGGCGCGGAGTGGACGAGCCCGGTGCGGTCGGCCTCGACGTAGTCGGCGGCGTACACTCGTCCGGCACCGTCGAAGTCGGGGTACTCGGCGACGCGGTCGGCGAGCGGGTGGTCGTACGCCCAGCCGACGAGGTCGTCGCCGGAGAGCTCCGCCTCGACCTCGTAGCTCTCGTAGCGGCCCTCCTGTAACACGTCCTCGACGCACTCGGCGGCGACGTAGATCAGCTCCGCCTCGCCGTCCCGCTCGGCGCGGACCGCGTTGTAGGTCAGGTCCTCGTCGACGGCGACGAAGGTGTTCGCCGGGATCGTCCACGGCGTCGTCGTCCAGATGACGAGGCTCCCCTCGCGGTCGGCGAGCGGGAACTTCACGTAGATCGAGGGGTCCTCGACGTCCTCGTACTCGACCTCGTTGTTGGCGAGGCCGGTCTCGCAGCGCGGACACTGCGAAATCGAGCGTTTCCCCTGCTCGACGAGGCCGTTGTCGGCGACCTCGGAGAACGCCCACCACGCAGCCTCCATGTACTCGGGGTCGATCGTCTCGTAGGGGTCGTCCCAGTCCATCCAGACGCCGATGGACTTGAAGTCCTCGTCCATCGCCGCCCGGTTCTCGACGGCGAACTGCTTGCACTTGTCGATGAACGACTCCATCCCGTACTCCTCGATGTCCCGCTTGTTCTCGAAGCCGAGCTCCTCCTCGACTTTCACCTCGATCGGGAGCCCGTGCATGTCGTAGCCGGGGCGGTCGGTGACGCGGTGGCCGGTCATCCGCTTGTGTCGGATGACGGCGTCTTTCAGCGTCTTGTTCCAGGCGGTTCCGAGGTGCATCTGCCCGGAGGTGTACGGCGGGCCGTCCACGAAGAAGAACGGCGGGTCGTCGGCGTGCGCCTCCTTCGCCGCCTCGTAGGCGTCGTGGTCGTCCCAGTACTCGTCGACCGCGGCCTCGACGTCCGCGGGCGCGTACTGGTCGTCGATCTGCTCCATACCCGTTGGTCTGCGCGCGCGTATTTGAATACGGCGGAGTCGTGGGAACGCGTCAGTCGTCGGCGAAGTAGCCGGCGAGCCGCTCGGCGGCCTCGGTCGCGCGCGGCGTCACCAGCGCGAACCGGATCCACTCGTCGCGGGCGGTGCCGAACGCCTCGCCCGGCATCCCGGCGACGCCCGCCTCGTCGACGAGCCGCTTGACGTTCGCCATCGTGCCCGGGAAGCCCTCGAAGCGCGCGAGCACGTAGAAGGCCCCCTTCGGACGACTGTACTCCGCGCCCGCCGCGTCGAGCGCGCTCGTGAACGCGTCGACGCGGGCCGCGAGCAGGTCGCGGGCCTCGGCGTAGTACTCCGGGGGCGTCTCGGCGAGCGCGTGGTGGACCGCGTACTGCGAGGGGCGCGCCCCGGCGACGTTCACGAGCATGTGCCGGGTTTTGGCGTCGTCGACGTGCGCCTCCGGGAAGATCCCGTAGCCGACGCGAAAGCCCGTGATCGCCATCGACTTCGAGAAGCCGCTCGTGACGATCACCCGGTCGGAGTCGATGGCCAGCGCCGATTCGAACGAACCGGAGAGGTCGAACCGGTCGTACACCTCGTCGACGACCACGAGGGCGTCGACCGCCTCGGCGATCGAGACGACCTCGCGGACCGCGTCGAGGTCGTACACCGCGCCGGTCGGGTTGTTCGGGGTGTTGAGGACGATCAGGGCGGTGTCCTCGCTCGCGGCCGCGCGCATCGCGTCGACGTCGAGGCTCCCGTCGCGGGCGGTCGGGACCAGCGTCGGCTCGCCGCCGAGCAGGTGCGTCTTCCCCGGGTAGTAGGGATAGACGGGGTCCGTGAGCAGCGCCTCGTCGCCGGCGTCGCGATCGAGCGCGCGGGCCATCGCGAGGTAGTTCGCCTCGCCGGTGCCGTTGGTGACGACCACGCGATCGGGGTCGACGCCGTTGCGCTCGGCGACCGCCTCTCGCAGCTCGCGGAGTCCCTCGCTCGGCGGGTACTGGAAGTCGGCGGGGGGCAGATCCGCGTACTCGCGGAGCGCCTCGCGGAGCGCGGCCGGCGGCTCCCAGTCCGGGTTGCCGCTCACCATGTCGATGACGTCGCCGTCGGCGGCCGCGGCGTACTGCATCACGTGGAAGAACTTCGGCTCCTCGTACTCCATACGGGCGGGTCGGACGCGGTCGCCGTGGCTCTTTCGACCCGGGAAGAGGGCGTCCGAGCGGGAGTGATCGGGCGAGCGGGTGAAGCGCGGTCGGGACGGGACCGTCGCCGCGATCCGGTGGTTTGACCTGCCGACGCGCAGAGCGAACGATATGAACAAACGCGGCCACGTGCTCAACGGCCTGCTGCTCGCCTTGGGGCTCGGGTTCGTCCTCGAACCGGGGGTCGACGCGGCGACCGCCCGGGCGATCGCGGAGATAACCGTCCCCGTCGTGTTGGGGGCGCTGTTCCCCGACGTCGACACCGCCTTCGGACGCCACCGGAAGACGCTCCACAGCCTCCCGGTACTGGCTGTGTTCTTAGCGTACCCGATCGTCTTCGGCAACCTCCAGTACGTGTGGATCGGCGTGTTGACGCATTACATCCTCGACGTGGTCGGGAGCCGACGCGGCATCGCGCTGTTCCACCCGCTCTCCGATAAGGAGTACTCGCTGCCGACCGGCGTGACGACGAGCAGCAAGTACGCCGACCTCGTCACCGTGATCATCACCGCCGTCGAGATCGCCGCGCTCTGGGCGATCCACACCTACGTGGTCAACCTCAACCTCGACCTCTCCGCGGCCGCACAGACCGCCTCGGAGGCGGCGGCCGGATTCGGCATATAAGTCGTCAGGGTCCCCCTAATAGCTGGAGATGTCTTAATCTTCCAGCGCAGTTCCTGAGCCGTAGTAAGGAGTCACGAGAGTCCACGAAAGTCGACGAACGGATTCTCCGTCGTCTCGTCGCGGTAGATTCCGAAGTCGATCGCCTTCGTGTTCGATTCGGCGGGGTAATAGTGGGCGTGGAAGGTCTCGAACCGTCCGTTTTTCAGGAGAACCCGGACGAGATATCGTCGTTCCGGGACGACATCTGACGTTCGAGTCGTTCCCGCGGAATCGTCGGAACCGTCCGACGCTGGGACCGTGTACTCTCTGTCGAGCACCAGCGCCTCGGAGCGCGTCGGTTCGTCTTCACGGAGTAGTTCGAGTTTCAGCGGCTGTGGCTCGTCCGTGTAGTTCCGGATCTCCAGATCGATCCGCGGGCGTTGTCCCTGACCCAGACCTTGACACCCGGAGAGAGCGGTGATAGCGGAACAGCCAGCGATCAGGAGAGATCGACGGCGGGAGGGCATGTATACGCGGACAGAGCGAGCGATGAAATATCTTGTTGAGCCTGAACGTCGTCGATCGACACGCTCGATCGATCGGGCGTTTGCGGTGAAGAGACGTTGGAGTCAGGGCGTATCAACACGACCTCCGAGGCCCTCAACCATGACGGAGTCCGCCGTTGGGATCGATATGATTGAGAACACCGCCGAAGCCCCAGTCGCGAGGACTCGATGCGCTCGCTGTGGTCCTCAGTCGCTCGCTTCGCTCGCTCCCTGCGGTCCTTGCGTCGCGCGTCTTCGCCCTCGCGACTGCCCCTTCGAGTCCCACCCCGCACGGCAACCGCACCTCACACCTCCCCAACCTCGTCGCTCGCTCCGGGCTCCCTTCGGTCGCCCGTCCGCTCGCGACTCCCTCGCGCGTGCTGACTCGCGGCCTGTCGGCCGCTCGCAGGCACGCGCCGCCGCTTTTTCCTTTACTCGTAGACGCTCACGTCGTCGAACCGGCCCTCGTAGGCCACGTTCGACGGGAGGGTCGGCTCGTTGCCGGAGAGGAACATCCGGTCGAGTTTCGCCCAGGTGTTCTCGTAGCCGAGGTGCGCGAACTCGACGAGCCCGCGGAGCTGGTGACCGGCTCCGCCGCGGTGGATCACCGTTCGGGGGCGGCGCTCGCGGAACGCGTCGACGACCGCCTCGGCGTCGTCGAGGTCGCCCTCGAACGTCGTCCACGCCTCGCCGACCGTGCCGGGGAGGTGCGCGTACGACGAGCCGAAGCCGGCGCAGTCGGTCACCTCGGCGGTGCGCTGTGCCCGGGCGTTCTGGTGGGGCAGCAGCTTCGTGTTGTACGTCTCTATCGCGTCGATCCGGTCGGCGTGGGCGTCGACCTCGGGGCGCGTCAGCGAGATGGTGGCGAAGCCGGGGTGGGGGACGAGGACCGCGGCGTCCTGCCGCTCGAACTCCGCCATCGCGCCCTCGAACGTGATGTAGTCGGGGACCGGATCGGAGAGCCCGACGACGAGGAGGTGCCGGCGGTTCCCCCAGTCGCCGGTGAACACCTCGCGGGCGGGGACGACCGTCAGTTCGTCGTCGGAGTACCGCGCCGCGCGCTCGCGGACCGTGGGGAGGCGCGTGAAGTGCGGCGCGTACACGAGCGCGTCGATCCCGCGGGCCTTCGCGCGGGCGACGACCTCGTCGTCGAGCACCTTGACGTGGGCGTCGACGCGCGTTTGCGATCGGGTCACGGTCGGACGGTCGTCGCGGTCGCGCAAAGGCGTATCGTTCGACGACGACGGTGCCGCGACCGCAGGCCGCGCGGCCCGTTCGCGGGGCCGGTCGACGCCGGACCGAGCGCCGGCGGACTTGGGAAAGCGTTAATCTCCCGCGGGCGAGAGTCCGGGTATGGCCCCTCGCTGGACGTGCGGGATCGGCGACTGCGACGCCGCCTTCGACGACGTGGAGGCGGCGATCGTCCACCAGACCAACGACCACCAGCGCCACGAGTGCAAGGTGTGTGGCACCATCGTCCCGGACGGCTACTTCGCGATCCGCCACGCGTTCGACGAGCACACCCGCGCCGAGTTCGTCCGCGCGTACGACGCCGACTCGGCGGCGGTGCGCCGCCGCGAGGAGATCAAAGGCGAGATCGAGTCCGCGGCGGACCTCCAGCGGGTCGTCGAACAGCTCGACCGCGGCGTCTGACGCGGCCGCGTTCGACGGGATCCGACCTGCGACTTACAACACCCGCTTCCCCAGCGCGCTCGCCGCGAGCTCCGTCGCCAGCTCCGCCGTCTCGTTGTGCTGGTCGAGCGTCGGGTTCACCTCCACCAGCTCCATCGACCGGAGCGCGTCCGTCTCGTCGACGATCTCCATCGCGCTGTGCGCCTCCCGGTAGGTGACGCCGCCGCGGACGGGCGTCCCGACGCCGGGGGCGGCGTTCGGGTCGAGCCAGTCCAGATCGAGGCTGACGTGGATCCCGTCGACGCCCGCTGAGGCGACCGACAGCGCCTCCTCCGTGACCGCCGTGATCCCCCGCTCGTCGATGTCGGACATCGTGTACGCCGCGAAGCCGCGGTCTCTGATTAGCTCCGCCTCGGGCTCGTCGACCGACCGGAGCCCGACGAGGGCGACGTTCTCCGGGGAGAGCCCGGGCGCGTTCGCCCACTCGGTGTCCGCGAACTCGCCGATCCCGAGCGCGGCCGCCAGCGGCATCCCGTGGACGTTGCCCGAGGGCGTCGTCGCGGGGGTGTTGAGGTCGGCGTGGGCGTCGAACCACACCGCGCCGATGTCCGCGTCGCGCGCGGACCCGGCGAGGCTCCCGATGGCGATGGAGTGGTCGCCGCCGAGCGCGAGCGGCACCTCGCCGTCGGCGAGGGTCGCCGCGACCTCGTCGCCGAGCCGCCGACAGACGTCGGCCGTCTCGCGGAGGAACTTCGCCTTCCCCTCGCTGGGCGCGTCCGCGTCCGGATCGCGCTCCTCGGCCCGCGGGACGTGGAGGTCGCCGGCGTCGGCCGTCTCGACGCCCGCCCCGGCGAGTTGGTCTGCGAGTCCGCCGTACCGGATCGCCGACGGTCCCATGTCGACCCCGCGTCGGTTCGCCCCGTAGTCTGTCGGCGCGCCGATGATCCTGACCGTGGTCATACCGGCTACGCGGCGCGCCGGCGCTTCAATGGTGGGGATCGCCGAGCACGGCGGCGGCGACCGGAGCCGCGCGGTGCCAACTGCCCCCGCCGTGCCGGATCGGACACCGTTTTGCGCCCGGCCCGCCACGGGGCGATCATGGACAGTTCGGACTCGTACTCCGTCGACCCCGGCGACATCGAGCCGATCGGCGCGATGATAGCGGTCGCGTTCACCGGCGCGGCGGTCGGGCTCGTCGGCGGCGCGGTGTCGTTCGTCTCCACCGACCTCGGGCTCGCGCTGGTCGGCGTCGGCGTCGTCGTCGCGCTCTCCAGTCCGATCGCGTACGTTCGGATGAAGCGGCTGCGCGGCGAGTGACCCGAACCGACCGGAGCCGGCCGTAGCCCGCCGCCGAGCGCATCCCACACGATCGTTTATAAGTGAGTTCCATCGCATTTAAGCGGGGGCGCTATCTATCTGTTCCCATGTCATCGATCGAGCTCACATCGAGCCAGAAAAGCATCCTCACGGCCCTGATCAACCTGTACGGGGAACAGGAGGACGCCGTGAAAGGCGAGGCGATCGCCGAGGAGGTCGACCGCAATCCGGGGACGATCCGCAACCAGATGCAGAGCCTCAAGGCCCTCCAACTGGTCGAGGGCGTCCCGGGACCGAAGGGCGGCTACAAGCCCACCTCGAACGCCTACGAGGCGCTCGACATCCAGCGCATGGACGAGCCGGCCGACGTCCCGATCTACCACGAGGGCGAGCAGATCGAGGGCGTCAACGTCGACGGGATCGACCTCTCCAGCGTCCACCACCCCGAGCTGTGCCGCGCCGAGATCCACGTTCAGGGCTCGGTCCGCGACTTCCACGAGGGCGACTCCGTCACCGTCGGTCCGACGCCGCTCTCCAAGCTCGTCATCGACGGGACCGTCGACGGCAAAGACGACACCGCGAACGTCCTCATCCTGCGGATCGACGACATGCGAGCGCCCGACGAGCCGGCCGAGCACTGACGGTACTAACAGCGACGGTTGGATTCGTGCCAAACGGATACGGGGCCTTCCGTCGAAACGACGCTTCTCGAAGTTCTCGGCGGTCGACCGTTCTCTGACCTTCGAGCGGTCAGTACAGACGAACCGTGTGGCGATTCGCCGTAGTGGTTACCGCGTACGAAAGTAGACGGCGACGCGAAGCGGTACGAGTGTAAGAAGGGACGCTAGCATCGTAAGTACCGTCCAAGTGGGGGCAACATTGAGTCCGAGTTGGACGCCCATGATGAATACGAAGAGGCCAGCGAACCGAACCGGGGAAGTTTCCCAGAGTCGTTGGAACCGCTCGCTCACGAACGAGCCGTACGTCACAGCAGTTCCGAGAGTCACCCCGAGGATTATCGCGCCGGTAAGTCGCTGTGGCGTGATCGAGACAGTGACTGAGAACAGCTCCCAGTACGCGACCGCACCGAAACCGACAATCGCCAGCCCTATCCAGAGGAGTTCGTAGTAGACGCCTAGCCGAGAATCCGGCTCACTCCACTCCGTTGGAACCACAGTCATGTATCAAGACAACTTGTCCCACGATCATAAGCGTTCAACCAGATTCTCATTGCCATCGACGTTCGGGATCACGTGAGTTCGCCGGCTGGGAATATCCAAACATAGTGTCACTTCCTGTATAGTAGGCACCCTATCGATCGACCGCTTCGTCCCCAACCCACGAACTAATAGAATTCAGCGGGTGGTACGACCGAACCGAGATCACCGAAGAACGTCGCTACCGCGAGTTACCCCGACTTACATGTCGCCGAACGCGCTGACGCCGCGGCTCGCGGAGGAGACCTTGGCGATCCAGCGCGTGGCGATGGCCTTCTTCAGCAGCTTGGCGGGCTTGCCGCCGAACGTCTTGATCGGCATCCCCATCACGTCGTGGGCGACCGCCTCCTCGCCGACGGAGATGACCGTCCCCTTGTCCTCGTGGGTCCACGAGCGGAGCGGCGCGCCGCGGGCGGCGCGAGCGAGGTTGGCCCCGGCGACCTCGGCGGCCTGCCAGGCGGCCTGCGCGGTCGGCGGCGCGACGTCGTCGTCGCCCTGCTCGACGAGGGCGGTGTCGCCGATGGCGAACACGCGGTCGTCACTGGTGGCGAAGTCGGAGCCGGCGTGGACGCGGTTCGAGCGCTCGTCTTTGTCGACCTCGACGTTCTCTAACTCCGGCTGGCCCGTGATGCCGCCGGTCCAGATCAGCACGTCGTGTGCGAGCTCCTCCGGCTCCTCGTCCTCGCCGCCGCCGAGGTAGACGGCCTCCTCGTCGGCCTTCGAGATGAAGTCGCCGGTGAGGATCTCCACGTCGGCGTCCTCCAGCCGCTGGCGCAGCGCGCCCTGGATCTGTGGGTCGTTGCCGGGGAAGACCTCGTCGAGGCCCTCGACGAGCTTGATCTCGATCGGCGCGCGGTGCTTGTCGCGGTACTCGGCGATCTCGCCGGCCGTCTGGATGCCCGAGAGGCCGGCACCGCCGACGATGACCTCGACGGGGTCGGAGCGGGTGGCCTCGGCGGCCGCCTCGCGGACGTCCTCGTGGATCGCCTTCGCGTCCTCGAGCCCCTTCAGCTGGTGGGCGTTCTCCTTCAGGCCCTCGATGCCGAAGAAGGCCGTCGTGGAGCCGACGCCCAGGAGGAGGTAGTCGTAGTCGACGGTCGTCCCGTCGTCCGTCTCGACGACGCGCTCCTCGGTGTCGACGTCGACGACCCGGCCCTGAACGAAGTCGGACTGGGGCGACTTGATCTCGTCGACGGGGATCGTGATCTTGTCTTCGACCGCGGGGTTGCGGATCGCGCGGTGGACCTCGTGTAAGACGAGGTGGTAGTCGTGTTCGGAGATCCACGTGAGCTCCGCCTCGCCCTCGCCGACCTCGTCTTCGAACGCCTTCACCGCCCCTGCGCCGGCGTACCCGGAGCCGACGACCACGACCTGTGTACTCATGCGTGTCGCTCCGCGGCGCGCGGGTAAAGTCGCTTTGGAACGTCGTTGACGCCGCGGGGAGTGGATTCGAGGCCGCCGGACTGCGGGGGCGTCGGCTACAGCGAGAGGCCGGCGTGCCAGCGGTCGGCCCCCGCCTCGCGTTTCGCCTCGTCCATGCGCGCGAGCAGCTTCACCGCGAGGCTCGCGGTCTCCGCGGCGCGCGACTCGCCCTCCGTCCGGAACTCGCCGGTCACGCGGTTCGCGTACACCGAGCAGACCGCCCCGGCCCGGAGCCCGTACACGTTCGCGATGGTGAGGATCGCGGACGCCTCCATCTCGATGTTCTTCACGTTCGCGTCCCGCAGCTCCGCGACCAGCTCGTCGGAGCCGGCGGCCTCGAACCCCTCGAAGCCGGGGCGGCCCTGTCCCGCGTAGAAGGAGTCGGCGCTCATCGTCACGCCGGTGTGGTAGTCGTGGCCGAGCCGCTCCGCGGCGGCGACCAGCGCGGAGACGACCTCGCCGTCGGCGCTCGCGGGGTAGTCCTCGCGGACGTACTCGTCGCTCGTCCCCTCCTGCCGGACCGCGCCGGTCGTGATCACCAGGTCGCCGACCGCCATCTCGGGCTGGATCGCACCGCAGGAGCCGACTCGAATGAACGTGTCGACGCCGACGCGCGCGAGTTCCTCGACGGCGATGGCCGCCGAGGGCGACCCGATCCCGG
>NZ_AOJD01000033.1 GCF_000337415.1 Halorubrum tebenquichense DSM 14210
GTGGTCGTCCCACAGCGCCGTGATCTTGTCGACGCGCTCGGGGTTGCCGGGGAGGAGAACCGCGTCCGCGACGTCCTCGGGCGCGGCCTCGACGTGGTAGCCGGCCTCGTCGTTTGGGTCCTCGCTCTCGGCGTCGGACGCCGGGGAGTCGACGCCGTGATCGACCGCGACGGCGTCGGAAGCGTCCGCGTCGGTCTCATCTGTCATGTCCTCGCGGTTGGGAGTGATATTTAAAAGTAGTTCCGGCTCGGGGCGATCGCCGCCGCGGTTCTGGGGGGCGGACCGTCGCTTCGGTTCGCGACGCCGAGTCGGTATATGCCAACCGTGCGTTCTTGTACGGATCCGACCTACCGGCGGACATGCAGGCGTTCGATTTCACGGTCACCTACGAGGAGGGTGCCGACGACCTGATGGACGTGTTCATCGAGAACCCGGGGCTGTACTCCCGGACGGTCTCCTGTCACGCGACCGCCGAGACGATGTGGCGCGTCGACGAGGTGACGGGACCGCCGGAGGCGCTCGCGGCGTACGACCGCCGGCTCGAAGAACTCCCCCGCTGTTCGAACCTCCGGGGGATGGGCGGGTGCGACCTCGACTGGGAGCACGAGGTGCTCGCCGAGCGGCGGACGAGCCGGCTCATCTACTCGAAGCAGTCGGAGGGGGAGGGCTGTCGGTCGATCCCGTACCTCGTGACGCGGCGGCTCGGCGACGGGGCGCTCTGCCGGGCGCAGCAGTACGGGAACGCCTACGAGTGGAGCGTGCTCGTCGACGACGACAGCGCCCTCAGCCCCGTCTACGAGGAGCTCGAAGCGAACCTCCGGCCCGGCCTCGAACTGACGTTCGAGCGGGTCGACGGCTCCCCCGACTGGACGGCCGACCGGCCGGACGCCGACGACCTCCCCCCGGAGCAGCGCGACGCGCTCCGGGCCGCGATCGAACGCGGCTACTACGACACCCCGCGCCGGATGTCCCTTCAAGAGGTCGCGGAGGCGGAGGGGATACCCGTGTCGACGCTCCAGTACCGCGTCTCGCGCGCCGAGGCGTGGCTCGCCAAGAACTACCTCGGCGGGCGCACCGAACTCGCGACTGACCCCGCTGAGGTCGAAGAGAGCGCCACGTAGCCGGTCGGTTTCTCGCCCCGGAATCCATCGGTCTCCCGTCCCGGAATCCATCGGTCTCTCGTCCCGCCGTCGGGTCGGTTGGAACGCGGCGAATCGGGTCGGTTGGAACATACCGAACGAACTCCCACGCTTCCGCGGCCCCGAGGAACGGGCGTCGACAATGCGACGAGGAACGAACGACGACGGCGGCGTGTCGCGACGGAACTACCTGACTGGCGGGGCGGCGGCGCTCTCGCTCTCGGTCGCGGGCTGTATGGGATCGACCGGCGGCGACGGCGGTAGCGAGTCCAACGGAAGCGACTCGGGCGGGGGAAGCGGCTCGGGCGGACTCCTCCTGCGGGACGGGAGCGTCGTCTCCGTCGACCCCGACATCGGCGTGTTGGAGCGCGCGGACATCTACGTCGAGAACGGCGAGATAGTCGAGGTCGCCGAGGGCATCGACGCCGACGCCGCGACGGTCGTCGACGCGTCGGGGTCGGTCGTCGCGCCCGGGTTCGTCAACACGCACCTCCACACGTGGCAGGCGGGCGTGCGCGGGATCGCGGGCGACTGGACGTTCACGGACTACCTCGAGATCATGCTCGGCGAGGTGAGCAGCCACTACGAGCCGGACGACGCCTACCTCGGGAACCTGTTCGGTGCCGCCGAACAGCTCAACGCCGGGACGACGACGGTCCTCGACTGGTTCCACATCGCCAACTCCCCGGACCACTCCGACCGCGCGATCGACGGCTTAGAGGACGCGGGAATCCGCGCGGTGTTCACCCACGGCCCGCCGGGCGACGACGGCGCGAAGTGGTGGGAGGCGAGCACGGAGCCGCACCCGGACGACATCGAGCGGCTCCACGAGGAGCGGTTCCCCGTGGCCGACGACCGGATCACGCTCGCGATGGGGATCCGCGGCCCCGACTACGCCACCGAGGAAGTGGTCGAGGAGGACATCACCCGCGCCCGCGAGATGGGCGTTCCCGCCTCGATGCACATCGGGTCGCTCGGCGGCGGCGGCGTCTACACCTTGGAGGAGCTGGGGCTGCTCGGCGACGACCTCAACTACGTCCACGCCAACCGGCTGGCCGACGAGGAGTTCGCGCTTATCGGCGACTCCGGCGGCTCGGTGTCGACGACGCCGGAGGTCGAACTCCAGATGGGGATGGGGACGCCCGTCCTCGGGAAGGCGGCGGACGCGGGCGCGGTCCCGTCCGTCGGCGTCGACATCGTCTCGAACGTCAGCGGCGACATGTTCACGCAGACCCGCATGGCGGTCGGCGTCCAGCGCGGGATCGACAATCAGCCGGTCGTCGAGCGCGGCGAGCAGACGACCGAGGTCTCCATCGACCCGCACCGGGCGCTGGAGATCGCGACCATCGAGGGTGCTCGGGCGCTCGGGCTGGAGGACCGCGTCGGCTCGATCACGCCAGGGAAGCGCGCCGACCTCGTCGTGATCGACGGCGGCGACGTCAACACGCTGCCGGTCAACAACCCGGTCGAGACGGTGGCGTTCCAGGCGGGCGTCGGGAACGTCGACACCGTGGTCGTCGACGGCGAGGTCGTGAAACGCGACGGCTCGCTCACGAACGACCTCCTCGCCGAGGAGCGAGAGGCCTTCGAGGCGTCCGCCGAGCGGGTCCTCTCCGAGAGCGGTCTCACCGAGTGAGCCGGGAGGCGCTCCGACGGACGCGTCGATAGTCCGAAAGAACGGGGCGTTCCGGTGCCCAGAGTGCGGCGACACCCAACGCCGGCTTCGGCGAGGCGGCGTCGACCGGATCAGTCGCCGGCGTCGCGCGCCTCGCCCGCTTCGCTCGCGTCGTCGAGCGTCCCCTCGGAGATGGTGTTCGGCAGCAGTTCGCCGAGCGCGTACTCCGTGACCGCGTCGCCGCCCTCGTCGCAGGCGACGACGAGGTCGTCGGCCGCGAACTCGGCGAGGCTCTGCCGGCACATCCCGCAGGGGGTGACGCCGTCGCGGACGCCGGAGGAGACCGCGATCCGTTCGAACTCGCGGTGGCCCGCTTTGACGGCCTCCGCGAGCGCGACCTCCTCGGCGTGGAGGCTGTTCGAGTAGTTGGCGTTCTCGATGTTACAGCCGGTGTAAACGGTTCCGTCGGCGGTCTCCAGCGCCGCGCCGACGCGGTACTCGGAGTACGGGACGTGGGCGGCGTCGAGGGCGTCGCGCGCCGCGGCGATCAGCTCGTCCATGTCCGTGCGGTCGGGCGGCGGGCCGATAACTGTACTGTGTCGCGGATCGGTGGTTCGACCCTGCCAAGGCGTAGATCACAGAGAGCGTGTTCGCACCGCGAAATCGGAGTACCGCCGGAGCCTCGGTCGCTCACTGTGACGGAGCCGCCGTCGGAGACACGACCGCCGAAGCCCCAGTCGCGAAACCGCCACACGCTCGCTGCGCTCCTCGGTCGTTCGCTCCGCTCACTCCCTGCGGTGCTTGCGTCGCCTGTGGCGGTTTCGTGACTGCCCCTTCGAGTCCCCCCCGCACAGCACCGCAGCCTCACACCTCCCCAGCCTCGCGGCTCACGGCTCGCGGCTTCGCCGCTCGCGTTCGCCGCGTCCCTCGCACGCGCTCCTCGGCCGCGATGCGGCCTCGGAGGCGCGCGCCACCGCACGGTCTTTATCCGAACTACCGTTCGCCGACCGGTAGTTTCAATCGGCGATCCGGCGAACCCTCTCGCATGACCGTTCCGACGAAGACGCTCCCGAGCGGCGCGGAGCTACCGGCGCTCGGACTGGGCACGTACGACCTCGACGACGAGGAGACGGCCGACAGCGTTCGGGCGGCCCTCGACGCGGGCTATGCCCACATCGACACCGCCGAGGGATACCACAACGAGGCCGTCATCGGCGACGCCCTCGCGGAGTACGACCGCGACGACGCCTTCCTCACCTCGAAGGTGCTCGCGAAGAACCTCAACTACGAGTCGGTGATCGAGTCGTGCGAGGCGTCGCTCGACCGGCTCGGCACCGACTACCTCGATTTATACCTCATCCACTGGCCCAACCCGGCGATCTCGCTGCGCGAGACGCTCCGGGCGATGGCGGAGCTGCGCGAGCGCGGCCTCGTCCGCGACGTTGGCGTCTCGAACTTCAGCGCGTACCAGCTGAGCTGCGCCCATCACGTTTCGGACGTGCCGATCGCGGTCAACCAGATCGAGTTCCACCCGTGGTTCCAGCGCCCCGACCTGGTCGACTACTGCCGCGAGACCGACACCGTCGTCGAGGCGGCCGCGCCGCTCGCGCGGACGGACGTGTTCGGCGACGAGGTCGTCGCGGAGCTGGCGGAGAAGTACGAGGTACACCCGGCGCAGGTCGTGATCCGGTGGGCGATCGACAGCGGCGTCGTCCCGCTGCCGCGCTCGTCGACGCCGGCCCACGTCCGGGCCAACGCCGAACTGGACTGGGAGCTGGACGAGGCCGACCGGCGGCGGCTCGACGAGCGCGACCGCGACGCGCCGGTGTACGACACCCCCGCCCGCGACTGGACGAGCGACGTGTACGGTATCGAGCAGTAGGAGTCCGGGGTCAGGCCGCGTCGCCGCCGCCGTCGGCGTCGAGCGCGACCGGCTCGCCGGTCTCGGCCGACTCGTAGATCCCGTCGAGCGCGCGCACGTCGACGAGGGCGTGCTCGCCGTCCGGGTGGAACGGCTCGTCCGCCAGCAGGTGGTGGCCGAAGTAGGCGAACTCCTCTTCGATCTGGTGGACCTGATCGAAGTCCACGTCGACTCTGGTGCCGTCGCGGACGACGGCGAACCCGCGGTCCTCCCGCTCGTAGAACGCCGGGTCCAGAATCAGTCTGGCCTCCGTGCCGGTCACCTCCAGCCGGCTGGCGTGCTGGGCGTTCTGGCTCACCGTACACAGCGCGTCCACGTCGCCGGGGAACTCCAGCCGGAACGTCGCGTGCTCGTCGACGTCGGCGAACGCCGCGTGCTCCGAGCGGGTCCGCCCGGAGACGCGGACCGGGTCCGCGCCGAGCGCGAACCGCGTCGTGTTGATCGGGTAGACGCCGAGGTCCATGAGCGCGCCGCCGCCCGACAGCTCCGGGTCGAGCCGCCACTGGTCCGCGTCGCCGCCGAGTTCGCCGAGCATCGTCTGCGACATCGTCGCGTGGACGTGAACCACGTCGCCGGCGACGCCCGCGTCGAGGAGGTCGCGGAGCCGCCGGACGGCGGGGTCGGTCTGCATCCGGTAGCCGACCATCAGCGGGACGCCGGCGTCACGACACGCGGCCACGAGCCGCCGCGCGCGCTCCGGCGTCGCCTCCAGCGGCTTCTCGCAGAGGACGGCCTTCCCCTGGTCCGCGGCCGCGCGGACGTACTCCAGATGGGTCGCGTTCGGCGTCGCGACGTACACCGCGTCGTACGCCTCCGCGGCCGCGCCGGACCGGAGCTCCTCGGGGGTGACGCCTGTCACGTCGCGCTCGGCGGCGACCGCCTCGACGGCGGCGGCGTCGGCGTCGGTGACGACGGTCGCCTCGGTGTACGCCGACCGCTCGATGCCGGGCAGCGCCCACTCGCGGGCGAACCAGCCGAGACCGACGACCGCGACCCGGACGGGGTCGGTGACGGCAGCCGGATCGAGCGTCTCCCAGTCCCGGCGCGTGAACTCGTCGAGGTACTCCGCGAAGGCGGCTTCCATGTCCGGGCCTCGGCGCGGGTACGTCAAATAACCCGGCGAGTCAGCGGACCGCCAGCGTCGCCATCGGTATCCTCACCACGCCCCGTCGTACTTCACTCGCGGTCGGTCGACGTCGAGACCGATCTCGCGGAGCGCCCCCGTCGCGTTCTCGACGGGCGCGGGGTCCGCGCGGTCGAACGCGTCGGCCGCCGCCTCGGCGAACCGGACGGTCCAGTCGCCGTCGATCACGACCGTCGCGCGGCGCGGGACGTCGGAGTGGCCCTCCCACGACGGCGCGAGCAGGTCGTACGACTCCGCGACGCCGCCGTGGAAGTCGGCGACGACCGGGAACGGGAGGTCGAACCGGTCGGCGTACGCGAACCCGGCGTACAGCGAGTCGCCGGTGAGCGCGACGACGGCGAGGTCGTCGCGGTCGCTCCACCCCGCGTCGCGGACCGCGGCGAACGCGGCGGTACAGGCCGGCACGAACGTCGCGGGCGCGAAAGCGAGGGCGACGGCCTCGTGGGCCTCGACGAGGCGGTACAGCTCCAGCTCGGTCGCGGTTTCACCGCTGACCGCCGGGGCGATAAAGTCGGGGGCCGTGTCGCCGACGCCGATCATACGAGCCGGTGCGTGCGTGAGGAACAAATAACCGCCCCCGACGCGGCGCTGGGGGCCGGGTCGGGCGATTGCGACCCAATTCTGACAAAATAGACGCGTGAGTCGTGCTACCGACCGTTCCGGTGGGTGTTTTACGCGTGGGACGCGGAAGTGAACCGTGATCGGAGCCCACGCGGAGACGGCGCTCGCCCTCGTCGCCACCTACGGGGCCGCGGCGATCTTCGTCGTGTTCGCCTTGGAGGGCGCGCTCGTGGGGAAGGTGCTGCCGGCGCGGACCCTGTTCGTCGCGGCGGTGGTCGCCGCGGGCGTCGAGGCGGTCGCGGTCCTGCCGGTGTTCGCCGCGGCGGTTGGCGGCGCGACGATCGGGCAGTCGGCCGTCTTCGTCGCCGTCCGCCGGTTCGACGTGGACCCCACGGAGTTCAGGGCGGTGCCGGTCGGGGCCGGACGCCTCGACGGCGCGGCGCGCTGGCTCGACCGGTGGGGGCTCCCGGCGGTCGCAGTCTCGAACGCGGTCCCTGGCACGCGCGGGTGGCTCGCCGTCCCGACCGCGAACGCCTCGACCGTCTCCGGGCCGCGGTTCGCCGCCGCGTCGCTCGTCGGCTCCGCCGCGTACGTCGGCGCGCTGCTGGCGGTCGGCGTCGCGGTGGCGCTCGGGTTCGGCGGCGTCCTCGGGCTCGTCGGCGGCGAGTTGGCCGCGTCGCTGTAGTCCGGACCGTCCGACCCTCAGAGGACGGTTCCGTGTTTCTTGTCGGGCAGGTCCTTCCGAACGTCCTCGTAGAAGTCGAACCGGGCGGCCAGTTCGGCGCGGAGGTCGGAGGGGGGAACGATCTCGTCGATGACGACCTCGCTCGCCATCCGGTGAACGTCGATCCCCTCGCGGTACTCCTCGCGCAGGCGTTCCTCTTCCGCCGCGCGCTCTTCCTCGTCGTCGATCTCGGCGAGCTTCCGGGCGTAGACGGCGTTGATAGCCGCCTCCGGCCCCATGATGCCGATCTCGCCGGAGGGGAGCCCGATAACGCTCTCGGGGTCGTAGGCCGGCCCGCCCATCGCGTAGATCCCCGCGCCGTACGCCTTGCGGACGACGACGGTCTGTTTCGGGACCGTCGCGGAGGAGGTGGCGTAGATCATCTTCTTCCCCTTCTCTAAGATCGCGTCCTTCTCGACCTGCGACCCGGCCATGAAGCCGGGCGTGTCACAGAGGTACAGCAGCGGGATCTCGTAGGCGTCGCAGGTCCAGATGAACTCCGCGGCCTTCTCCGCGGCGTCCGGGAAGATGGCCCCCGACCGCTCCGTCGGCTGGTTGGCGACGACGCCGACCGACCGGCCGTCGATCCGGCAGAAGGCGGTGACGATCTCCGGCCCGTACCCCTCCTTCAGCTCGAACACCGACTCGGCGTCGGCGATCCGGTCGAGCAGGTCGTGGGCGTCGTACGCGCGGTTCGGCGACTCCGGGATCAGCTCGTCTATCCCCTCGGGCGAGAACTTCGGCGGCTTCGTCTCTTGTTTCGGGGCCTTCTCGCCGGCCTGATCGGGGAGGTAGCCGATCAGGTCCGACACCAACTCGCGGGCGTGTTCCTCGTCGCGCGCGACGAGGTCGGCGGAGCCGGACTCCTCGGCGTGGACGCGGGGGCCGCCCAGATCCTCCATCTCGATCTCCTCGCCGGTGACCATCTCCACCATCCGCGGCGAGGCGATCGCCATCGCCGACATCCCCTCGACCATCACCGTGAAGTCGGCGAAGACGGGCGTGTAAGCGGCTCCGGCGATACACGGGCCGTAGAGGACGCAGATCTGCGGCACCGCGCCCGACAGCATCGAGTGGTTGTAGTAGTACTTCCCGATCCCCTCGCGGTTGGCGAAGAAGCCCGTCTGCTGGTCGATCCGGCCGCCGGAGGAGTCCATCAGGTAGAGCACCGGGTTCCCCGTCTTCAGCGCGCGCTGTTGCATGCGGAGGAACTTCTCGACGCCCTTCGACGCCATCGACCCCGCCTTCACGGTGAAGTCGTTGGCCATGAAGTGGACGTCGCGGCCCTCGAACTCCGCCGCGCCGGTCAGCAGGCCGTCGCCCGGGAGGCGGTCGCCGCCCGCCTCGTTCCCCTCGCCGCCCTCGTCGGCCGGCGCGTTCGGGTGCCAGTCGTCGAACCCGGCGAACTTCCCGTCCTCGAACTTCACGCCCGCCGGGCCGCCGCCGGACGCGCTCGCGTCGCCGGCCCCGCGGGTGCCGTCCTCCCCGCCGAACCAGAGGTCGAGGCGGTCGCGGACGAACAGCTTCCCCTGCTCCGAGAGGCGGTCGCGGTACTTCTCCGGTCCGCCCTGTAGGATGTCGTCGATCTCGGCCCGGAGGTCGCGCTCGCGGTCCGTGGGACCGAGGTTGTCGTCGAGCGGGTAGCTCGGCTCCGGGGGCTCGGCGCTGGCGGCGGGGGTCTCCTCGTCGCCGACGTGGACGTCGACGTCGACGCCGAGGTGTTCCGCGAGCGACTTCGCGATCGCCTCGGCCTCCTCGGGAGTCGCCGCCGCGCCGACGTGGACTTTCATGGACGCAAGATTTGCGGTAGATCCTAAACAGTTTTCCATGCGGGTTCGAGGGCGACCGCGGACGGTCCGCGGTCGCTTCCCGGTCGGCTCCCGGGGAACGCCCGACCGGTTCTCGGGATGATCGGTCAGTCCAGCGCCGCCTTCAGCCGCTCGACTAACTCCTCGGTGCCGACGTACAGCGGGACGCGGTCGTGGACGCCCTCCGGTTCGACGTCGAGGATGTCGCGCTCGCCGTCGGTCGCCGCGCCGCCGGCGCGCTCGACGATGTAGGCGATTGGGTTCGCCTCGAAGGAGAGCCGGAGCTTCCCCTCCGGCGCGCTTTCGAGCGCCGGGTACGCGAAGACGCCGCCGTACGTGAGCACCTGGTTCACGTCGCCGACCATCGCCCCGCCGTACCGGAGCTTCAGTTCGTCCTCGATCTCGCGGGCGTAGGCGGTGAACGCGTCGGGCCAGTCCGGCACGCGCCCGCCGAACCCGTAGACGAGCGGGTCGTTGGGGAGCCGCAGGTCGTCGTCCACGACCGAGCGCTCGACGCCGCCGTCGCCGTCGCGCTCGATCACCTCCTCGCGGACGCCCGCCTCGTCGGCGACGACCATCGTCGTGATCGGCCCGTACAGCACGTAGCCGGCGGCGACGAGGTCGCGGCCGGTCGCGGGGAGCGGCGTGTCATACACGCCGACAACGGTCCCCATCGCGTTGTTCGACCGGAGGTTCGAGGAGCCGTCGAGGGGGTCGATCGCGACCGCGTACGGGGGACCGTCCGCGCCCTCGCCCGCCCCGCCGCCGACCGACCCGCCGGCGTCGACCGCGGTCTCGCGCTCCTCGCTGACGAACGAGCCGACGCCGTCGATCGCCGTGATCGCGTCGCCGAGCAGCTCGTCGGCGTACAGGTCGCCGGCCAGCACCGACTCGCCGGAGGCGTTCTCCGTCCCGCTCTCGACGCGGCGGCCGGGGAGCGCGGCGCGGACCTCGGGGGCCGTCGCCGCGACCGCGTCGAAGACCGCCGCGACGACCGGATCGTCACCCCCGGGCGAGCCCCCGCCGTCGGTGACGGGCGTCGGGGGGACCATCAGTCGGCGCTCCCGGCGGCGGCGAGCGCCGCCTCGGGGTCCGCCTCCTCGAAGACGACCGCTTCGAGGGCGTCGAGGATGCGCTCGGGCTCGTCGCGCTGGAAGACGTTGCGGCCGACGGCGAGCCCCCGGGCACCCGCCTCGATCGCCTCGGAGACGTTCCGGAGGAACGCCGCGTCGTCGCGCATCGTCCCGCCGGACATCACCACCTCGGTCGGCCCGGCCATGCGGACCGCCTCGCCCATCGCCGCCGCGGAGCCGGGGTACTTCACCTTCACGAGGTCGGCACCGAGCTCCAGCCCGAGCCGGGCCGCGTACGAGATGGTGTCGGGCTTGGTGTCGTTTTTGACCCCCTGCCCGCGCGGGTACGACCACATGACGACGCCCATCTCGTGTTCGCGGGCCGTCTCCTGGGCCTCCCGGAACTCCTCGGCCATCTCGACCTCGTGGTTCGACCCCCCGTAGAGGGTGAATCCGATCGCGTCGGCACCGAGCCCCGCGGCGTACTCGGCCGAGCAGTTGACGGGGCTGTCCGGCTCGCCCATCCAGAGGTTCGACGTGCCGTTGAGCTTGAGGAGGAGGTTCACGTCGTCCTCGTAGTCGGGGTAGTACGCCTCCGCGATCCCCTTCTGGACGGCCAGCGCGGTGACCGCGTCGTGGGTGGCGAGCTCGAAGAGCCGCTCCGGGTCGGCGGTGGCCGGGTTCGGCTCGAAGTCGACCGGCCCGTGTTCGAGCCCGTGGTCGTACGCGAGGATGAGCGACTTGCCGTCGCGCGAGATGGAGTCGGCGGCGTGGGGAAGCATCAGTACGTAGTTCAGTCACATCCATAAAAAGGGCTGCGGTGAGTCCGGTAGGCGTAAAGAAACCGGATCGGGCCGAACAGCCCACCATTCACCCGTCTCTTCGCGTCTCGATCGCTGCGTTCGTTACTACTCAAATTGTTAATTTCTGTGGCCGACGGCGGCGTGCGCCCCCCGTTCCGCAATACTTACCACCCGCGGCGCGGCAGCGGTTCGCATGCGAGCGCTATCCGAAGTCGACGTGGTCGGCGTCGTCGGGGCGGGAACGATGGGCAACGGGATCGCACAGGTCGCGGCGACGGCGGGCTACGACGTGGTGATGCGGGACGTCGAGCGCGAGTACGTCGACCGCGGCCTCGACAGCGTCGCGGACAGCCTGGACCGGCTGGCCGGGAAAGGCGCGCTCGACGAGGATCCGGGGGCGATCCGCGACCGGATCACCGGCACCACCGACCTCGGCGACCTCGCGGCCGCCGACGTGGTGATCGAGGCCGTGATCGAGGACCTCGACGTGAAACGGGAGGTGTTCGGCGACCTCGACCGGGTCACCGACGACGACGCGGTCCTCGCGACGAACACCTCCACGCTCTCTATCACGAGCGTCGCGAGCGCCACGGACCGCGCGAGCGACGTGGTCGGCCTCCACTTCATGAACCCCGTGCCGATCATGGACGGCGTCGAGGTCGTGGTGGGCGAGCGCACCGCGGACGAGGTGGTCGACTTCGCGCACGCGTTCGCCGAGGACCTCGGCAAGGAGACGTGGGAGGCCGACGACAAGCCCGGATTCGTCACCAACCGCATCCTGATGCCGTGGATAAACGAGGGGATCCGGGCGTACGACGAGGGCGTCGCCGACAAGGCCGACATCGACCGCGGGATGAAGCTCGGCACGAACGTCCCGATGGGACCGCTCGAACTCGCCGACCACATCGGGCTGGACGTGGCGCTCGACGCCAGCGAGACGCTCCACGAGGAGCTCGGCGACCGCTACAAGCCCGCCTACCTCCTCAAGCGGAAGGTCGAGGCGGGCGACCTCGGCAAGAAGACCGGTCGCGGCTTCTACGAGTACGAATAGGGGTCGGCCGGTCGTCGACTCAGGCCGCGTCCGCGTCGCCGTCGCGGTCGTCGTCCGCGGTCCAGCGGCGCGCGCCCGGCAGCAGTCCGACCAGCTTCGTCACGTAGCCGAACCGGAACAGCCCGAGCTGCGAGAGCGCGCCGAGGACGAACACCGCGAGGAAAGCCGGCTTGGACAGGTCGAAGAGGAGGGGTTCGACGGTCGTCTCCGCGGCGGCCGCCTCGAAGCTCGCGGGGGTGAGCGACCGCGACGCGAACGCCGCGCCGATGAGCGCGGACGCGATCACGAGCGTCGTCCGGGTGAGGACGAACCCGAACAGCGCGCCGACCGCGACGCCCGCGAGCGTCGCGCCGACGAGCAGCGCCGTCCCCTCGATCCCCGCCGCGTCCGCCGCGTACACCGGGCCGACGGCGAACCGGCCGGCGAAGCCGCCCACGACGCCGCCGATCCCGAGCACCGCGAACGAGAGGCCGGCGTACGCGAGGAAGCCGCCGATCAGGCCGCCGACCGCGACCGCGCCCGCGGTCAGGACCGCGCCGTCGACCGCGACGAGGCCGACGACGTTCGGCGCGAACAGGTACCCGGCACCGGCACCGACGAGCAGCCCCGTCAGCGTCACCGCGTAGACGGAGACCGCCGCGCCGACGAACGCGAGCGCCAGCCCCGCGAGGACCAGGCCGCCGTTGAGTGGGGTGAGCATACGCTACCGTGGCTCGCGCTCGCACTTAAATTGTCGCGAGCGCGACGACGGGAAGCGCGGTTCCGAGGCGCGAACCGACGCTACCGCGCCCGGCTCGCCGCCTGTCGGTCGATGTATCGCGTGTAGCCGCCGACGGCGAGGCCGAAGCCGACGACGAGCAGGAGGAACCCGAGCAGGCGGCTGGCCCCGACGGTCATCACCGCGAGGACGACGCCGAAAAGCAGCGCGAACACGCCGGCGACGACGACGCCGACGTCGAGCAGCGGCGACGGCTGGACGGCCCGGCAGTGCGGGCAGATCCGCGCGTCGACGGGGATCGGTTCGCGACACTCGACGCAGCGGAGGCGGTCGCTCGGCACGGGCGGCGGTTCGGCCGCGCCCGAGATAAAAGACGCGTCGTCGACCGCCGCGGCGAGAGCGGCCGCGGCTCGGCGTCGGCCACGGAACGGGAGGTCGAGTTCGAGCAGGACCTCAACTGAACCGCGGCGCTTGAGTACGCCCGCGAGCGGACCGCTCCGGTCCAGTTCGTCGGGAACGAGGGAAGCGTGACGGAGGCCGTCGAACGGGTGGTCGAGACGCTCGCGGCGTCGGATTAAGGAGCGGCGGTCCGGAAGCCGTCAGGCGAACTCGACGCCGGTGAACTCGACCCGGACCCCGCCGGCGCGGTCCTCGAACGCGGTCACCGTCCAGCCGTGGACCTGCGCGATCTGCCGCACGATGGAGAGCCCGAATCCCGTCTCCTGCGACGCCGTCGAGTAGCCGGACTCGAAGATCCGGTCGACCTCGTCGACGGCGACGCCGACGCCGTCGTCCGCAACGTAGAACCCCTCGTCGGTCGTTCCCGCGGAGACGGTCGCGTCCGGCCCGCCGTGTCTCGCCACGTTTCGGAACAGGTTCTCGAAGAGCCGCTCGAGCCGGCTCCGGTCCGCGAGGACCGCGGCCGACGGCTCGCAGGTGAACGACGCCGCGCCCGTCTCGACGGTCCGCCACGCCGCCGTCGCGGCGGCCTTGACGTCGACCGGCCGGAGATCGTCCACCCCCTCCCCCTCCTGAGCGAACGAGAGGAGGTCGTCGATCAGCCCGTCCATCCGGTCGAGCGCCGCGCGGGTCTCGTCGACGGCCGCGTCGTCGACCGCCGCCTCGTCGACGGCGTTCCGGACGAGTTCGAGGTTCGCGTCCGCCGTGCGTAACGGGCCCCGGAGGTCGTTGGATATCGTGTCGATGACCGCCTCTAAGCGTTCGTTCTGCCGCTCGAGCTCCTGTTCGCGCCTGACGCGCTCGGTTACCTCCCGCGTGTGGACGACGAACCCGCCGATCGTCGCGTCGTCCACCATGTTCCGGGCGTAGTTCTCCAGCCAGACCCAGCCGTCCGGATGGTCGAAGCGGAACTCGGCCGCTGAGACCCGGTCGGGGTGCTCGACCGTCTCCGAGAACTTCTCGACCGCGGCGGGGCGGTCGTCGGGGTGGACGTAGTCGAAGCCGACGTCGCCGACGAGCTCGTCGGGGTCGTAGCCCAGCACGCGCTCCGCCGACGGGGAGAGGTACTGCCACCGGCCGTTCGCGTCGACGATCGAGATGACGTCGGTGGACTCCTCGATGAGCTTCCGGAAGCGGTCCCGCGTTGCCGCGACCGCGCGCTCGGCCCGGTGCTGCGCGACCGCGTTCGCGATGCGATTCGCCAGGACGGCGTACTGGTCGACCCCGGTCTCCTTCTGTAGGTAGTCGGTGACGCCCGCCGAGATGGCGTCGCTCGCGATCTCCTCGCTCCCGCGCCCTGTGTACAGAATAAAGGGGAGGTCGGGGTACTCGTCGCGGAGGATGCGAAGGAGCCCCAACCCGTCGGTCTCGGGCATGTTGTAGTCGCTGACGACGCAGTCGACGGAGCGCTCTTTTAATATGTCGAGGGCCGCGGCGGGGCTGGTAGCGGTGACGACCGTGATGGCGTCGTTCTGACGCTCGACGAACGTAGCGGCCATCTCGACGAGGGACTCATCGTCGTCGACGTGTAAGACGGTGATGTCGCCGCCGTCCGAGTGCGCCGCGGTCGGGGGGATCTCGTTCCCGGCGCGGTCGGTGGTGGCGTTCTGGTCGGTCATGCGGTCACGGTGGAAGTCGCGGTCGGGCCCGGAGGCGATCGCCTCGCTCGCGACGGCGATGCAGGCACGCTGCCGTTGACAGACGTGTCTGGAGCCGAAGTATATACCCTCCCGTCATTTTTCCGTTTCTGATAATCTCCGACGGAGCGTCAGTCGGTGGTCGGCTGTTCGGTCGCACCCCGTTCCCCCGAAGCGGCCGAGGAGACGCGATCCCCCGAAGGCTCCGCAGTCGGGCCCGACTCGTCCGCGTCGAGTCGGGTCGTGAACGTCTCTAATACGTCCTGTAACCGATCGGCCTGGGTAGCGAGTCCGTCGACGGTCTCGGACACCTGCGTGATCGAGGCGGCCTGCTCCTCGCTGGCGGCCGAGACGTTCTCGGCGGCGTCGGCCGCCGACTCGCTCTGGGTTTCGACGTCGTCTACCATCGTGACGACCGCCTCCGCGCTCACCGCCTGGTCGTCCATCGCGTCGCTGATCTCCTGGACGCCGTTGTTGGTGTCGCGGACGTTCTCGGAGACCGTCACGAACGCGTCGACGGTCTCCTCGACGGCGTCCGTCGTCTCCCGAACGCGCTGGTCGGCGTCGCGAATGTCCGTCGTCGTCTGCTCCGTCGTCTCCTGGACTTCGTCGATGAGGTGCGCGACGTCATCCGCGGAGGCCTGCGTCTCCTCGGCTAGCTGTTTGACCTCGCTGGCCACGACCGCGAACCCGTCGCCGCCGTCGTCGCCTTGGGCGCGCGCGGCCTCGATGTTCGCGTTCAACGCCAGCATGTTCGTCTGCTCGGCGATCTCTCCGATCACCGCGACGATCTCGTCGATCTCGGACATCAGGTTGTCGAGCGCCTCAACGTTCTCGACGGCCGACGACATCGCCGTCTGCGCCGTCTCCATCTCCTCGACCGACCGGGTCGCGGTCGCTTCGCCCTCCGAGGCGATCTCCGCCGTCTCCTGAGAGGTCGCCGCCACGGTGTCCGCCGTCGACGCGGCTTCCTCGATCGTGGCTGAGAGCTCCGTCATCTCCGTCGAGACGGTGCGGAGGTTGTCGCGCTGCTCGTCCGCCTCGGCCGCGATCTGCTGGATCGAATCGCTGACGCGCTGACTGGCTGTCTCTACTTCGTCGGTCCCGGCGGTCGCGTCCGTCGTGGCGGTCTCGACCGCGTTCGCGAACGCCTGAACGTCGGCGACTGTGGCCTCAAGGTCGGCCAACATCTCGTTGAGCGCGACCCCGATGTCGGTCATGGCGCGGCTCTCGCTCTCCGTGTCTACCCGCCGCGTCAGGTCGCCGGCCGCGGCCGCCTCGATCTGGTCTTCGTACTGCGCCGCCTTCGCCTCAACGTGCTGGCTGAACTCCTCCGCGCGCTCCCTCGCCTCGGTGGCCTCCCGCTCCGCCTCCCGGGCGTCGCTGAGGCTCGTGCGGAGGGAATTGCGCATGTCGTCGAAGGCCGCGTACAGCCGGCCGATCTCGTCGACCCTGTCGGTGGTGAGGTCAGCGTCGAGCCGTCCCCCCTCGAACTCGTCCGCGGTCGCGACGAGGTCGCGGATCGACTGCGTCGTGTTGCGACCGACGAAGACGCCGACGACGCCGAGGCCCAGGATCGAGACCGCCGTCAGCGCGAGGACGGTGAGTTGAACGAACCCCTGGACCGCGAACGCCGTCTCCGCCGGGACGTGGGTCATGAGCACCCAGTCGGTCCCCTCGATCGGGGCGAATCCCATGGCCATGCGCTCTCCGCCCATCTCCATCTCCATGTAGCCGACTTCGCCGTCGAGGCCCCGCTTGACGGCCATCGAGGAGACGCTCATCTCGGCGGCGTCCCCCATGTTCTGCCGGTTGATCTTCTCCCCGTCCTGGCTGAGGACGACGAACCCGTCGTCGTTCACCGCGACGCTGAACGCCCCCTGGGCGTCGACCGGTGTGCTCAACTCGGCGCTCCGCGCCGCGAGGTCGACGGGGAGGACGACGAGGTCGTCGCTCCCCGGGACGGCGGCGACGAACGCGACCGCGTCGCTCCCGGTTATCGGGTCCGTGTACGAGGTCGTGACGGTCGTCTCGCCCGCCTCGGGAAGCCGCCCGTCGAGCTCCAGCCACCTGACCTCGCCGTACGACGCGCCGGTGGCCTCGGCGTCCGAACTGGCCGTGACCGCACCGGTGTCGGCGGCGACGAGGTGGATCCCGGTCGCGCTGTCCGGGAGCTGCGACGTCTCGGCGGACAGCATCTCGGCGATCGCGGCGTCGTCGCCGCTCTTGACGGCATCACGAGACGCGAGCGTCGCCACGTGGTCGCGGTTGCGGTCGCTCCACTCTGCGACGGTGCTCGCCTGAATCTCCGCGGACTTCGTGAGCTCCGACTCTGTGTTGTCAGCGATGACGCCGGTCGTCTGAACGTAGATGACCCCGCCGACGGCACCGACGAGGACGCCGACGACGAGGAGCAGCGAGAGGAGTTTCCGGAGATAGCTGCGGCGAAGCCAGTTTAGTGGGTTCCGTGCCATGCGTCGCGGTCAGGCGCGTGGTCGACGGCGCACGGGCGCGTTTACGAGCGGTCGCGTCCGAGCGGTCGCGTCCGACCAGTTGCTTCCGCGTTCGGTCGCCGTCACGGTCGTCCCGCATGAAAACATCATATCATATCTCGTAACAAGTCGGATAAAATCTTTCTCCCGGCGGTATCAGTGCGGAGAATTGGGGCCGTTGATCAGGGCAAGCGAGCCGGCTCGTCGCCGCCCCGAACACCGCCAGAGACCGATCGCCGCGGCCCGAGGATGACCGGGTCGCGTCAGTCCGCGCCCGCCGCGGCGGCCGGCTCGTCGTCGACGTTCAGCGTCTCCTCGACCTGCGTGAACACCGCGACCAGCCCGAGCGCGGCGGCGGCGGCCCCGACCGCGAAGGGGACGACGAAGCCGAAGCCGACGAGCCAGCCGGACGCCAGCGGCCCCAGGGCGACCCCGAACCCGAACCCCATCGTGAGCACCGACAGCGTGGTCCCCGACTCGCCCTCGCGGGCGAGGTCGCCGGCGAGCGCGAGCGACGGCGCGAACACGCACGCGACCGCGACCCCCTGCCCGAGCCGGACGAGCATCATCAGCGCCGGCTCCGTCACGATCCCCTGAAGCAGCGTCGTCGGGACGAGGAGGACGAACCCGGCGAGCAGGAACGGCCGGCGACCGATCCGGTCGCTGGCGCGGCCCACCGGGACCTGGAAGATCACGTTCGCGATCGTCACGGCCGCGAACTGCGCGCCGAACCAGATCGGGGCCTGGTCCAGCCGGACGTTCACCTGGTTCTGGAGCGTCGCGAACAGCGCGATACACGCGCCCATCGTGACGGTGGCGAGCCCGAGCGTGAACACCGGGTCGAGCAGGCGGTCCTCGCCGCGGACCCGGATCGACACGTCGTCGCCCGCCTCGGCCTCGACATCGGCGTCCCGGACGAGCAGGAACACCAGCGCGAAGCTGAGGTACGCCCCCGCACAGGCCGCGACGAAGGCGGCGTCGAACCCGTCGAGGACCGGCAATCCGACGGGCGAGAGGTCGTACGGGCCCGCCTCGACGACCCCGCCCGCGAGGATCGGGCCGAAGCCGAACCCGATGAGTCGGAACGTGTTGTACACGCCGAAGTTGCCGCCGCGGTCGGCGTCGCTCGCGGCGTACTCGTTGACCAGCGCGACCGTCGCGGGGATGATGAGCGCCGCGCCGAGCCCCTGGATCGCGCGCAGTGCGACGAGGACCGGGTAGCTCGTCGCGATCGTGTACAGGCCGCTCGCGGTACCGAGGAGGAGGATTCCGGCGAGGACGAACGGCCGGCGAGCGCCGACACGGTCCGACAGCCGTCCCGTGAACGGTTGCGAGAGGCTGTTGAGGAACCCGAAAAGCGAGAGGACGATCCCGATGAGCAGCGGTTCGGTGAGCGTGACCGCGGCCGCGCCGACCCCGATCTCCGCGCCGAGCAGCCCCTCGATGTCGACGAGGTCGCTGGAGACGTACAGCGGGAGGACGACGATGAGGAAGGAGTTCCCGGCGGCACCGACCATCCGCGCGAGCGCCAGCACGATCACGCGCCGGTCGGTGTCGGTGACGCCGGAGAGCAGTCCCATTTGCTCGGCGTTCGGAACGAACGATAAAGGTCCTTGTGAACGGGGGGAGTCGATCCGCTTCCTGACGGAGCGACGGCGGAGTTCCGGGGGCTCGACTCAGTGGGCCGCCGGAGTCCGCTTGTCGACGCCGCGGACCTCGAACCGCGCGCCGCCGTCCGCGCCGGTCGTCGCCGCGACGGACCAGCCGTGCGCGGTGGCTATCTCCTGAACGATCGCGAGGCCGAACCCGGTGGTCCCCGCCGCGCCGCTCTCGCCGGGTTCGAAGAGGGAGTCGGCCACGGCGGGGTCGATCCCCGGCCCGTCGTCCTCGACGAAGAAGCCGTCCGAGAGCTCGCCGACGCGGATCGAGACGTCGGAGCCGGCGTGCTCGACCGCGTTCCGCATGAGGTTCTCGAAGAGGTTCCGAAGCCGGTCCGGGTCGGCGAGCACCTCGCGCTCGGTCTCGACGGAGAGGGCCGCCGACCCGGTGTCGACGGTCGACCAGCTGTCGGCGGCGACCACCGCGAGGTCGACGCGTTCCGGGTCGCCGACCGTCTCTCCCTCGCGGGCGAGCGCGAGGGTGCGCTCGACGATCGACTCCATGCGGGCGAGCGCGTCGAGGGCGGCGTCGAGGTTCTCCGCGTCGTCCGAGACCTCGCGCGCCAGTTCGACGCGCCCCTGCGCGACGTTCAGCGGGTTCCGCAGGTCGTGCGAGACGATGCTGGCGAAGGAGTCGAGCCGGTCGTTCTGCCGTTCGAGCGCCGCCTCGCGCTCGCTCCTTGAACGCCGTGATGTCCTCCTGGAAGCCGACCCAGTGCGTGACCGTCCCGTCCGCGTCGCTGATCGGGGCGATGCTCACCCGGTTCCAGAACTCCGTGCCGTCCTTCCGGTAGTTCAACAGCTCGACGCTCGTCGGTTCGTCCGCGTCGATCGCGTCGCGGAGCTGCTGGACCGACGCCTCCTCGGTGTCCGGCCCCTGGAGGAACCGGCAGTTGACGCCGATCGACTCCTCCCGGTCGTACCCCGTCATCTCGACGAACCGGTCGTTGACGTACACCATCGGGTTGTCGTCCTGCTGGGGGTCCGTGATGGTGATCCCGACCGGGGCCTCGTCGAGCGCGCGCGTCTTCGTCTCCAGCTCCTCTCTGCGCTCGCGCTCGTCGGAGACGTCGCGGAGGATGCCGACGCTGCCCTCGAAGCACTCGCCGTCGTACGGCAGCGCCGCCATGTGGTCCCGACACGGGATCGGGTCGCCCTCCTTCGGGACGATGTCGACCCCGAAGTGCTGGACGTCGGGACCGGAGTCGGAGAGGATGGTTCCGAGCCGGTCTTCCGCCTCCTGAACGGCCGCGTCGTCCTTGATGAACCCGGGCGTTTGCCCGATGATCTCCTCGCGGTCGTACCCGGTCAGCTCGGCGAACGGCTCGTTGACGAACCGGAATACGCCCGTCCCGTCGACGACGTAGACGGGGTAGCCGAGCGCCTCGATGACGGTCGAGTAGCGCTCGGCGATCTCCTTGGTCCGGTACTCGTCGACGGCCTGGTCGACGCGGTTCGCGAGCCGGCGGAGCTGCTCGGGCCCGCCCTTCTGGAAGTAGCCGGTGACGCCGGCGTTGAGCGCCTGACTCGCGATCTCCTCGGACCCCTTGCCGGTGTACAGCACGAAGGGGATCTTCTGATTTCGCTCGCGTAAGGCCTCGAAGAACTCCAGCCCGTCCATCGGGGGCATGTCGTAGTCGCTGACGACGCAGTCGAAGGTGTCGTCGGCGAGCAGTTCGAGCGCGGCCTCCGGGTCGGTCTCGCTCGTCACCGCCACCGAGTCGAGCTCCCGCTCGAAGTACGCCTCCGCGAGGTCGAGGACCGACGGGTCGTCGTCGACGTGTAACACGTCGATCGCTGCGGACATACGGGGACTGAGGGGCGCGCGGAATAAACGACTACCGACCCGGCTATCGGATCTGGATCTGAGTCCCGGAGCGGGCGTGAGAGGACGCGTCGGGCGTAGAGAGGTGGGGACGGGGCTCCACTTCCGGCGCGCGTGGCTGATTCTTAAGGTCGCGGAGCGCGGAGCCGAACGCGATGACCGGCGGGAGGACCGTCGGCGGGGAGACGCTCCCGGGCGCGGGCGGCGAGGACGCCGACGCGCCCGACCGGGTGGTCTGTCACGTCGACATGGACTGCTTTTACGCCTCCTGCGAGCGGCTGCGCCACGACGACCTCGACGGCGAGCCCGTCGTGGTCGGGATGGGCTACGAGCCGGGCGAGTCGATCGGCGCGGTCGCGACCGCGAGCTACGAGGCCCGCGAGTTCGGCGTCGAGAGCGCGATGCCGATCTCGGAGGCCCTGGAGCTGCTCCCCCGACGCGCCGACGCGGACCCGGACGACCCGGACGCGCCGGACCCGGCGGAGACCGGGCGGTACCTCCCCGTCGACCTCGACTTCTACGAGGCGGTGGCGAGCGAGGTGAAGGACGTGCTGCGCGACTGCGCCGACACCCGCCGGGAGGTGAGCATCGACGAGGCGTACCTGGACGTCACCGACCGGACCGCGTGGACGGTCGCCGGGAGCGGCGGCGGTGACGGCGACGACGGCGTCGACGGTGCCGACCCCGCGGACCCGCCGCCGAGCGGCGCGGCCGGCCCCGCGGAGGCGCGGACGCTCGCCGAGGGGTACGCCCGCCACGTCAAAGAGCGGATCGAGCGCGAGGCCGGGGTCCCGGCGAGCGTCGGCGTCGCGCCGAACATGTCGGCCGCGAAGGTCGCCAGCGACGCCGACAAGCCGGACGGGCTCGTCGTCGTGCCGCCGGGATCCGTCGCGGAGTTCCTCGCGCCGCTGCCGACCGCCGACGTCCACGGGGTCGGTCCCGTCACGGAGCGGAAACTGGCGGAACTGGGCGTCGAGACCGCCGGCGACCTGGCCGCCGCCGACCGCGACCGCCTCGCCGAGGCGCTGGGCGAGCGCGGCCCGGAGCTGTCGCGGCGCGCCGCGGGCGACGACGACCGCGAGGTGACGCCGACGGGGCTCCCGAAGAGCCTCTCGCGGGAGTCGGCGCTGCCGACGACCCCCGACGAGGCGACGAAGCGCGAGACCGTCTCCGCGCTCGCCGCGGACGTGGCCCGCCGCGCCCGCGAACGCGGCTGCCTCTACCGGACCATCGGTATCAAGGCGGTCGAACCCCCGTACGACGTCAACACCCGCGCGAAGAGCCTCCCCGGCCCCGTCGACGACCCGGACCTCGTCGAGGAGGTGGCGCTCGACCTGCTCGCCGAGTTCGACGAGACCCCGGTCCGAAAGCTGGGCGTCCGCGTCTCCAAGCTCGACTTCGCCGAGACCGATCAGGCGACGCTCGGCGGGTTCGACGCGGGCGAGGACGCGGGGGGCGGAAGTGGCGATACGGGCGACCGCACCCGCGGGGCCGGCGCTCGGACGACCGCCACCGACGGCGACGGCGGGAAGCTCACCGACTGGGTCGACGGGGAGCCGACCGCGGAGGAGACGGACCGCGACGCGACGGGGGACGACGCCGAGCGCCGGACGGGCGACGGGCAGGCCTCCCTCGGCGACTGGTCGTGACCCCGTCGGGCGACCGGTCGTGACCCCGTCGGGCAACCGGTCGTGACCCCGTCGGGCAACCGGTCGTGACCCCGTCGAGCGGAGATTTATGCCGGCACCCCGAGAACGGGTGCGCATGGCCTCCGCCCTCCGCGCGGCCCTCCTCGGATCGAGCCGAGACCGGTCGCTCCCGTGGATCCGACTCGTCGCACCGCCCCTGTGTTTCGCCGTCGCCTTCGCCGCCTACGCGGTCGGCGTCTTCGCTATCGCCGGCGGCGTGATATTCGTCCCGTTCGACGCCGCGGCGCTCGGCGTCGCCGTCGCCCTCGGGCTCGCGTACCGACGGGACGGACTGCTCTTCGCGTGGCTCACCGTCTACGCCGCGCTGCTCGGGTACAGCGCGGTCTTCCACTTCCTCGGGCTCTCCGGTCGATCCCTCGCCGAGCGCGCGACCGCGTTCCTCTCGCCCGACGGGCTCGTCTTCCTCGGCGTCGAGGCGCTGGTCTTCGGAACCGTCGCGTGGGTCGTCGGAACCCTCGCGGCGGCCACCGTCGAGCGCGTCCGGGACCGGCGCGAGTCCGCGGGGCCGACGGCGCGCGGGGAGTGAGCGTGGAAGGGGGAGCGAGTGAGGGGAGTTTAGGTTCCCGAGCGACGACCGCGATCCATGGACGACGCCGACGCCGCAGACCACCCGGACAACGCCGACCTCGCGTGGGAGACGCTCGACTCAGCCGTCGATTACGCCTGCCCCGGTTTCGACGTGCGCCGGGACGAGGTGCGGTTCCCTGACGGCGACACCGACGGGTTCCACTACGTCGACGAGCCGCCGGCGGTGGTAGTGCTCCCGCTGACGCCCGACGGCGAGGCCGTCGTCATCGACGAGTGGCGGCAGGCGGTCGGCCGGGTGAACCGCGGGATCCCCGCGGGGACGATGGAGCCGGAGGACGAGGGAGAAGGGAGCGCGGACGGCGACCCGAGCGACGCCGCGGTCGAGCGCGCCGCGGCCCGCGAACTGGCCGAGGAGACCGGCTACGAGGCCGACGCCTTCGAGCGGCTGACGACCGTCGAGCCGACGAACGGGATGGCGAACGCGGTCCACCACCACGTGCTCGCGACCGGGTGCGAGCCGACCGCCGACCGCGACCTCGACCACAACGAGTCGATCTCGGTCGAGACGGTCCCGTACGACGACCTCCTCGCCGCGGTCGTCGACGGCGGGCTCCGCGACGGGCGCGCGGTCACCGCGGTGCTGTGGTACGAACTGCTCCATCGCTGAGGCTGCGAGGGTCAGCCGGTTCACGGTCAGAGCGCGATCCGGCACGGACAACCATTTTGCCCGGGGGGTCCTACCGAGGGCAATGACAGATCCCTCCAGCGGCGATCCGACTCCGGACGGCGGGGTGTCAGAGGAGTTCGACGACGTCGGCCCGGAGACGCTTTCCGGCGACGCGGACGACCCGAAGGCGGCGGGCGGGTCGCCGGGAATCGCGGTCCTGACCGCGCTCGTTCTCGGCGTCCTCGGGCCGGTCATCGCGGTCGCGAGCGGCGGCATTATCTTCGCCATCGACGCCGCGAGCGGCGGGCTCTCGCTCGCCGCGAGCGTCGTCCTCACGCTGATATTCGGCCAGTACGTCGCGTTCGGCGGCCTGGCTATCGGCTACCTCGCGTGGCGGGGATTCGACCGCGAGGGGATAATCGAGTACCTCGGGATCCGAGTGCCGAGTCTCAAGGAGATCGGGATCGTCCTCGGGAGCTGGGTGCTCATCCTGATCTCGGTCCTCGTGGTCTCGACGATCGTTCAGCTGCTCGGCACGGAGACGGCGGCGAACAGCAGCGCCGAGCTGGCGATGGGGAACCCGTCGATCATCCCCCTCTTCATCGCCGCCTCGTTCCTCGTCATCGGTCCCTGCGAGGAGATCCTCTACCGCGGCGTGGTTCAGGGGCGGCTCCGCGAGTCGCTGCCGGCGGCCCCGTCGATCCTCCTCTCGGCCGCGATCTTCGCCGCGATCCACGTGATCGCGCTGACCGGCGGGGCCTCCGCGCGCCTGACGACCGTCTCCATCCTGTTCGTGCCGAGCCTCGTGTTCGGCGCGGTGTACGAGTACACGGAGAACCTCGTCGTCCCCGCGCTGCTCCACGGGCTCCACAACGCCGTGCTGTTCACCGCCCTCTACGTCGTCGTTACCACCGACCCGAGCCAGATGCCGTCGTTCATCGGCTTCTTCCCCGTCTGAGCGGTCGAACCCGCTGACGAGGTATTCTCGACACAATCCCCGATTCTCTGCGGTGGCGCGTGCCTGCGAGCGGCCGCCATCGGCGGCCGCGNGGGAGTCGCGAACGGAGTGAGCGACGAGGCTGGGGAGGCGTGAGGTGCGGTTGCGGGGCGGGAATCGAAGGGGCAGCCGGGAGGACGAAGACGCGCGACGCAAGGACCGCAGGAGGGAGCGAGCCACGCGAGCGACCGACGAGGACCACAGCGAGCGCATCGAGTCCTCCCGGCTGGGGCTTCGGCGGTCTCGGTCACAACGTTGGCTTCGTCGTTGCGATCGGCTGGGAGTCCGGAATGACTCGTCTCGATCGTCGGTTCTCCACCGGAAACGATGCCGTATTCTAAGTCTCAGTACACGTCGTCCAGATCCTCCTCGACGTGCGAGTGCTCGTCGGCGGGGAACTCGCCGCTCGTCACGGCCTCCTTGTACGCCTCCACGGCGTCGACCATCTCGCCGCGCACGTCGCCGAACTGCTTCGCGAACGGGGGCGACCACTCGCCGAGCCCGACCGCGTCGTTGATCACGAGCACCTGTCCGTCGCAGTCGGGACCGGCACCGATGCCGATCGTCGGGATGTCGAGGGCCTCCGTCACCGCGCCCGCGAGGTTCGCCGGGACGTGCTCTAAGACGAGCGAGAACGCGCCGGCGTCGGCGTGCGCGCCCGCCAGCTCGACGATCTCCTCGGCGGCGTCCTGTTCGGTCCCCTGTCGGGTGTACCCGCCGAGCTGATTCACGTGCTGGGGCGTCAGGCCGAGGTGGGCCATCACCGGGATCCCGACCTCGGTCATCCGGCGGGTCGTCTCGACGGTGTGGGGGCCGCTCTCGATCTTCACCGCGTCCGCGTTCGCCTCCTTCAGGAGTCGGCCGGCGTTGCGCACCGACTCGGCCTCGTCGACGCCGAACGAGAGGAACGGCATGTCGGCGACGACGAGGGCGTCCTCGGTCGCGCGCGCCGCGGCGGCGGTCCGGCTCGCGACCTCGTCGAACGTGACCGGGAGCGTGGAGTCGTAGCCCAGGGCGGCGTTGCCCATGCTGTCGCCGACGAGGACGATATCGATCCCCGCGTCGTCGACGACCGCCGCCGTCGGGGCGTCGTAGGCGGTGAGCATCGTGATCGGATCGTCGCCCTCCCGGAGTCCCCGCGTCGTGGTCATACCTCGGAGTGACCCGCGCGACGCGATAAAATCGTCGGGAACCGGAAAGCGAGCGCGGCGGCGGGGTCGACGCGGCCGGGGGCAAGCGCCGCGGATCCCCGACCGCCACCGATTTGCCGCTCCGCCGCCGAGTCCGTGGCGTGCAACCAGTCGAGCGGGCCGAGTACGAGGGGGTCGACTACGCGTGGGTGATGCAGACGACGTTCGTCGTCACCATCCTCGTCGGCGCGCCCGTCGCGGCCCTGCTGTCGACGCTCGTGACGCTGGAGACGTGGGGCGCGCGCGCCGCGTTCGCGGTCCAGGTCGGCGCGCCCATCTGGTTCGTCACCGCGGTGGCCGTCGCGCTGTACGCGAGACGGACCGAGGCCGGCGATGGGGGCGGCGAGTCCGGCGACGTCGACGGGGACGCCGAGACCGCTGACTCCGACGACGAACCCGATGACACGGACGACGCCGACGAACCGGCGACGAGCGAGCCGGAAGCCGACGATCTCTCGGACGACACGTCGACCGAGACGGGAAGGGACAACTGACGACTGAGCGCGGCCGACGCGTTTCCCCGTGCTCGGCGCACGCTACTCGGCGAGCAGGTCCGAGACCCACGCGAAGTCGACGCCGCCGCGCTCGGCGGCGACCGCGTCGGACCGCGAGTCGCCGACGAACAGCGCGGTCTCGGGAGTCCCGCCGAGCCGGTCGATCGCCGCGAGCAGCGACTCGGGATCCGGCTTGTGGCTCCCGACGGAGTCGCGGCCGAGGATCGCCTCGGAGACCAGGGCGTCGCCGAGCCCGTGCGTCTCGACCGCGACCCGACACGCCGCCTCGCAGTTGAGCGAGCAGACGCCGGCGGGCGGGTGGGCGGAGCCGGCCGCGAGCCGGTCGCCGAGCGGGAGGCGCGCGGAGTCGCGGGCCCCCGCCCGCTCCGGGGCCGCGATCGCCTCCTCAACCTCGTCCCGGATGCCGTACTCGTCGGCCGCGCCGAGCAGCTTCCACAGCTCCTCCGTCGGCGGGATGAGGGCGTGTTCCGCGTACACGTCGAGGGCCGCCTCCGCGACGGCGTCCCAGTCGACCGCGAGTTCGACGAGGGTCCCGTCGAGGTCGTAGACGACCGCGTCGTAGCCGTCGAGCCGCGCACCGATCCGGTCGGTCACTCGCCGAGCACCCCGCGGGCGACGATCGTCTTCTGGATCTCGNTCTGGGTGATCTTCGCGTCGCGGTAGAGGCGCTCGACGTCGAACTCGGTCGTGTAGCCGTAGCCGCCGTGGATCTGGACCGCCTCGTTGGTCACCGACATCGCGGCCTCGCTGGCGCGGTACTTCGCCTTCGAGGCGGCGACGCGGTAGTCCTCGCCGGCCTCCGCCTGCCGGCACGCCTCGCGGACGAGCAGCCGCGCGGCCGACACGTCCGTCGCCATCTCCGCGACCTTGTGCCGGATCGTCTGGATGTCCGCGATCGGCCGGTCGAACTGCTCGCGCTCCTCCGCGTACGCCTTCGCCTCGTCGAGCGCGGCCTGCGCGACGCCGACCGCCTGCGCCGCGATCCCGATCCGCCCCTCGGTGAGCGTCCGGAACGCGGCCGACAGCCCGCCGCCCGGCTCGGTGAGCCGGTTCTCGGCCGGGACCCGGCAGTCGTCGAAGGTGATCCCGGTCGTGTCAGACGCCCGGAGGCCGAGCTTCTCCTCCTTCTTGCCGACCTCGAACCCGTCCGCGTCGGCGGGAACGAGGAACTGCGTGATCGCCCCGTCGTCGGGGTCGCGGTCCTCGTCGACGACCTTCGCGAAGACGACGGCGACCCCGCCGCGCTGCCCGTTCGTGATCCACTGCTTCTCGCCGTTCAGCGCGTACTCGTCGGTCGCGGGGTCGTACGTCGCGGTCGTCGACATCTGGGCGGGGTTCGACCCCGCCTGCGGTTCCGAGAGGCAGAACATGCCGACCGGACGCCCCGTTTCGGCCATTTCCGGCAGCCACCGCTCGCGCTGCGTCTCCGTCCCGAACTCGGCGATACAGGAGGTCGCGAGGCAGTGGACGGAGAGGGCGGTCGCGACCGCGAGCGACCCGTGGGCCAGTTCCTCGTTGACGACCGCGTAGGTCGTCTCGTCGGCACCGAACCCGCCGTACTCCTCGGGGGTCGTCAGCCCGGTGAGGCCGAGCTCCGCCAGCCCGTCCCACACGTCCTCCGGGAACGTCTCGGTCTCGTCCGCCTCGGCCGCCGTCGGCCGGACCTCTTCGGCCGCGAACTCGCGGACGAGGTCGCGGACCGCCGCCTGTTCGTCGGTGAGCGCCGAGCCGACGCGTGCTCCGGTCATGTCACCGACTTCGATCCCCCACGGAAAAAGGTGAGCGATCGGCGGGGTCGCCGCGGCCGACGAGGCGGTCCCGACCGCCCGCCTTCCGGCCTACGCTCCCGCCTTCCGGCCTACGCTCCCGCCTTCCGGCCTACGCTCCCGCCTTCCGGCCTACGCTCCCGCCTTCCGGCCTACGCTCCCGCCTTCCGGCCTACGCTCACGCGTCCCGGGCCTCCCAGAGCGGGTACAGTTCGTCGCGCGGCGGTTCCGCGAGCGGCTCGCCGTCGATCCGAACGGTCCCCGGAGCGGCGTCGCCGTCCGCGGACTCGACCGTCCCGATCGCTCCCGCCTCGATCCCGGCCGCGTCGAGCGCGCCGAGCGCGCCGTCGACCCGGCTCGGCGGGACGGCCGCCAGCAGCGCGCCGGAGCCGAACGTCCGGAGGGGGTCGACGCCGAGCGCGTCACAGCAGGCCCGGGTCTCGGAGCGGACCGGGACCGCGTCGCGCTCGACCGCGAAGACGGCCCCGCTCGCCGCCGACATCTCGACGAGCGCGGTCGCCACGCCCCCCTCGGTCGGATCGTGGAGCGCGGTGGCGGCGTCGCGGACCGCGGCCGCGTCGGGGACGACGCTCACGTCGTCGAGGAACCCGGCCGCCGCGTCGAGCGTGGCGGCCGGGACCCCGGCGTCGAGGCACTCCGTCCGGAAGTCGGTCGCGAGGATCGCCGTCGCCTCGATCGCGGCCCCCTTGGTGAGGAGGAGTCGGTCGCCCGGCTCCGCGCCGCCGCTCGACACGAACCGGTCCGTCGTCCCCATCGCCGTCATCGAGCAGAGCGGGCGGTCGAGCGCCGGCAGGACCTCGGTGTGGCCCCCGACGACCGCGCAGCCGAGGTCGCGCGCGGTCGCGTCGACCTGGTCGACGACGGTCCGGAGCCGGTCGGGGTCGTCGTCCGGGAGGAACAGCGTGTGAGTGAGCCACCGCGGGTCGGCTCCGCTCGCGGCCACGTCGTTACAGGCGACGTGGACGGCGAGCGTCCCGACCGACTCGGCCGCCAGCGACAGGGGGTCGGCCGCGACGACGAGCGTCCCGCCGGCTCCGGTCAGGTCGATCGCGGCCGCGTCCTCGCCGTAGGCGGGCCCCTGCCGCACCGCCGAGTCGGCCGCGCCGGTCGCCGCGAGCGCGGCCGCGAGCGCCTCGGGACCGAGCTTCCCGGTCATCGCTCGCGGAGCCACGCCGCGACCGCCGCGGGGTCGGCGTCGAGCCCGCCGCCCTGCGCGAACGTCGGGCCGCCGCCCCCGCCCCCGCCGAACTCGTCGGTGACCGCGTCCACGACGTCGCCCGCGTCGAGGTCGCCGCCGGCCACGTCGTCCGCGACCGCGACCACGAGGAACGGGGCGTCCCCCGTTCCGATCGCGGCGAGGGCGTCGAGACCGTCGCCGGCGTCCCCCTCCCCCGCCGCGAGCGCTTCGCTGGCCGGCTCCCGGAGCTCGTTCGGGTCGGCGTCGTCGACCGTGCCGATCGCCCACCGCGCGCCGTCGACCTCGGCGGTCGGCAGGTCGCGCAGGCGGGCCGCGAGCAGCTCCTCCCGGGCGTCCCGCAGGTCGGCCTCCAGCCGGTCGGTCTCGTCGCGCAGTCGGGCGACCGCTTCGGGGAGGTCGCCGACGCGCGCGTCGAGCGTCGCGGCCGCGTCGAGCGCCGCGGCGTGGACCGCGCCGACCTCGTCTATCGCCGTCGGGCCGACCGCGAACTCGACGCGCGTGACGCCCTCGCCGGGATTCGACCGTTCCAACACCGCTACCGGGCCGATCTCCGCGGTGTTCGAGACGTGCGTCCCGCCACAGGCGGCGACGTCCCACGCCTCGGCGTCCGGGGTCTCGCCGTCCCCCGCCGCGCTCGCGCCGCCGACCGTCACGACGCGGACCGCGCCGTCGCTCATCGCGCCCTCCTCGGTCTTCGTGTTGAACGCGATCCCGTCGATATCGCGCGCCGCCCCGGCCGAGTGGGTCTCCCACGAGACGGGCAGCGAGTCCCAGACGGCGCGGTTGGCGAGCCGCTCCAACTCGATCAGGTCGCCGTCGTCCAGCGGCTCGGCGGTCGTCAGGTCGACGCGGACCTTCGTCTCCGAGATGTCGAAGCCGGCGTACCCGAGGTCGTCGGCGATCCGGCGCGCGGCTCCGTACAGCACGTGCGAGGCGGTGTGGGCGCGGGCGCAGTAGGTGCGGAACGCGTCGTCGATCAGCCCCGTCACCGCGTCGCCGGCCGCGAGCGAGAGGGCCTCCGGGTCGGCATCGAGCGAGTGGACGACGACGCCGTCGCGCTCGACCACGTCGTCGACGAGGTGGCCGTCGAGCGTCCCCCTGTCGGCCGGCTGGCCGCCGGACTCGGGGTAGAAGTACGTCTCGTCGAGGACGATCTCGCGGCCGTCGACGGACTCGACCGTCGCTTCGAACTCCCGGACCGTCGGCTCGGCCGGTGCGCGTGAAGCGGTCATTGGCGGGTCGTGGGCGCGGGCGGATAAATAGGTGAC
>NZ_AOJD01000034.1 GCF_000337415.1 Halorubrum tebenquichense DSM 14210
GCGGTCGCTGTGCGGTGCGGGGCGGGACTCGAAGGGGCAGCCGGGAGGCGGGCAGAGGCGACGTAAGCACCGCAGGAGCGAACGGAGTGAGCGACGAGGAGCACAACGAGCGTCTGCCCGCCTCGCGACTGGGGCTTCGGTGGTGTTCGTGGCGATCGGTCGTTTATAAATAGCAACCTCGTATCGCCGAGCGACTGGGGCTTCGGCGTGTTCACTCCAAAAATGAAAACGCGATCCGGCCGCTCAGCCCTCCAGCTCGAACGCGACCTCGACTTCGGCCTGATACTCGCGGTCGGCGTCCCCCTGTAGCTCGACCCCGAACTCCTCCACCTCGGCCCAGTAGACGTTGTCGAGGGTGTCCTCGGCGCGGTCGAGGGCGTCGTCCGCCGCGGCGTCGAAGCTCTCCTCGCTCGTCCCGATCAGCGTGATCTTCTTGAACACCATGTCGCGTGTGGGTAGGGCGCACGGTGGCATAAAAATACGCGTCCGGCGGGTCGACCCGCGGCCGGGTCGGCCCTCAAAAGGCGGCGGCTACGGACTGCCCGGCGCGCCTTCCATCACGGCGAAGTCCTCGCCGTCGCGGTCGACGCCGATGACCGCCCAGTCGTAGGGCGGCTTCGCGGAGACGAGCCGTTCCTGGAGGTCGGCCGCGCGGTCGCGCCACGTGACGAAACACCGGAGTCGCGGTGTCTCGCCGCCGTCTGCGAGATACGGGTCGAGGTCGTCGTCGTCCAGACACAACACCGTCACGAGCACGCGCCGCCACTTGCGTTCCGCGACGAACTCTCGTCCGCCCTCGGAGACGGTGTATCCCAGTTCGCGGAAGACGTCTCTGGCCTCGGTCGTCGGGGGGATGCTCGCAGTGGCCATCTACCTCGGAGTTGGTCGCCATCCGTGATAAACTTTCTCACGATTTCGCTCGCGGAGAATCGGCGCGCCGCCGAGAACGGTCGAGAGCGGCGCGAGCGCGGCTCACTCGTGCGCGGCGTCCCACTCGTCCGGCTTCCGGAGGTTGCCGCACTCGGTGCACTGGATCCGGCCCATCGTGTCCATCGCGGTGTCGAACGACTCGCAGTTGCCGCAGCGGAACCCCCAGCGCGACTCCCCCGCCTCGTCGGCGAACACGACGTAGAAGGGACCGTCCGCCCCGCGCTCGGTGTCCGATCGATCGGTGTACACCCGCTCGCCGCTCGGCGTCGTCGTCGCTTCCAGAGTCATGACTCCCGCTACCCGACGGAGCGACTTAAGCGGGGGACTCGCGCGTCGCGAAAAGGAATCGGAAATGACGGACCGGAGATGGCGGGGCGCTGCGCGGACGGGACGACTACGTCCGGAACGACTCGCCGCAGCCGCACTCGGAGACGACGTTGGGGTTCTCGACCTCGAAGCCGGCGGCCTGAAGCCCGTGTTCGTAGTCGAGCGTGCTGCCGCCGATGTAGTTCTTGCTCGCGGGGTCGACGAACACCCGAAGCCCGTGGTGTTCCACGACGAGGTCGTCCTCCTCCGGTTCGGTGTCGAAACGCATCCCGTACGACAGCCCCGCGCAGCCGCCCTGCTGGACGAACAGCCGCAGTCCGGCGATGTCCGTGTCGAGCCCCTCGCCCTGAAGGAGCGAGATCGCTTCTTCGGCGGCGTCCGGCGTGACCTCGATCGCCGGGTCGGTTCCCTCGGTCCCGGTGTCGGCCGGTTCGGTACTCATGCGAACGGGTTCGGCACGGACACTCAAAACCCTGCCGGCGGAAGCGATCCGTTCGTCCGGGATGTCGACCGCCGCGACCGAGACCGCCGTAGACCGGTCGAAAAGGGCTCGGAGGGCCGCGTCAGGGGGCGTCGCCGGGCGGGTCGGTCGTCGCGGAGTCGGCCGCCGCGAGATCGACGAACTCGACGAGGTCGTGGAGGCTCCCGACCTCGACTGTGGGGTCCACGTCGAGGTCGCGGTCCGCGTTGTGGTCGCGCCTGAGGAACGCGCTGTCGAGGCCGGCGCGCTCGGCGGCGATCACGTCGGTCGCGCGGTCGCCGACGTAGACCCCGCCGGCCGCGCCGAGCGCGTCGAGCGCCTCGTTCAGGTAGTGCGGGTCCGGCTTCCGCCGCCGGAAGCCGTCCGGGCCGAGGTCGCGGCCGCGGACGAACGAGAACGCGTCGAGCCGGAAGTGGTCGACGACGAACTCGACGGTCGGGTGGTAGTTGTTGCTCACGAGTCCGATCCGCGCGCCCTCGGCCAGCTCGTCGAGGGCGTCCACGTCGCGGTGGAGCCGCCTCGCTCCGGCCGAGAGGCGCGCGACGGCGCGCTCGGCGGTCCGCTCCTCGCGCGCCCGGAAGAACGCCGGGGCGTCGACGCCGAGCTCGTCGCAGGCGGCCCGGAACGCCCCGTCGTAGGCGGCGCGCTCCAGCGGCCGGCGGAGCGCCCCCGACGCCGTCAGCCCGCGGTCGGCGAGGACGTCGTCGAGGGCGCGCGAGCGGACCGCCGGATCGGTCTCCCGGCCCTCGAGGACCACGCCGTCCATGTCGAAGAGGATCACCGCGTCGTCGCCGGCGAGCGTCGTCGCGTCGTCGCCGGCGAGCGTCATCGCGTCATCCTCCGTGCGGACGCCGATACCCCCTCGCTGACGAGGACGACGCCGAGGATCACGATCAGGATCGTCGCGACCGACTGCCAGGCGAAGGCGTTGACGGCGCGGAACAGCTGGACGCCGATCCCGCCCGCCCCGACGAACCCGAGGATCGTCGAGTCGCGGACGTTGATGTCCCACCGGTAGACGCTGAGGCCGACGAGCGCCGGCTTCACCTGCGGGAGGACGCCGTACAGCAGCACCTGCGTCGACGACGCGCCGGCGGCGCGGACGGCCTCGACCTGCCCGAAGTCGATCTCCTCTATCTCCTCGCCGAGCAGCTTCCCGAGGAAGCCGACCGACCGGAAGGCGATGGCGACCGCGCCCGCGAGGGGGCCGCTGCCGAACACCACGACGAAGATCAGCGCCCAGACGATCGTGTTCACCGACCGACTCACGGTGACGATCAGCTTGCCGAGCCAGTAGGTGCCCGCGTTCGGCGTCGTGTTCTCGGCGGCGAGCAGCGCGACCGGGACCGCGAGCACGAGCGCGCCGAGCGTCCCGAGCGCCGCGATGTGGATCGTCTCGACGAGCGGATCGACGATCTCCGGCGCGTACGCGAGGTCCGGCGGGTACATCCGCGTGAGGAGGTCGCGGATCTCGCGGGGGACCGTCTCGACGTTCGTCACCCCCATGTCGAGGAAGCGCCACGAGACGGCGAACGCGACGAGCGCGACGAGGACGGCGGAGAACCGACCGATCCGGCGGCGGCGGTCGAACCGTCGCCACGAGCGCGCGGCGTCGGCCTCGCTCATTGGTACCTCCGTCTGACGACCGCGCTGACCCCCTCGGCGACGAGGACGACCGCGATGATCGCCACGAGGATGGCGGAGACGTACTGGTAGGAGTAGCGGTTGAACGCGGTGAGCAGCACCGAGCCGATGCCGCCCGCGCCGACGATACCGACGACCGTCGAGGTGCGGATGTTGATGTCCCAGCGGTAGACGCTGAGGCCCGCGAACCGCGGGATTATCTGCGGGACGACGCCGTACGCGAGCGTCTGGACCGGCGACGCGCCGGTCGCCCGCACGGCGTCGACGCTCCCCATGTCGATGTCCTCTAAGTCTTCCGCGAGCAGCTTCGCGAAGAACCCGACCGTCTTGAAGGTGATCGTGATGATCCCGGCGAGGGGACCGAGCCCGACCGCCTTCACGACGAGGATGGCGACGATGATGGCGTTGAGCGCGCGGGAGAGCGAGATGAACCCGCGGTTGAGGTAGTACAGCGGCCGCGGCGAGAGGTTCTCCGCGGCCATGAACGCGACGGGGACGCTCAGGGCGATCCCGGTGACCGTCGAGATCATCGCCATGGCGACGCTCTCGACCATCTTGTCGACGATCCGCCGGGCCTGCCGCGGGGTCGCGTCCGGCGGGAAGAAGTCGCCGAGCAGCGTCAGCCCCCGGCCGAACCCGCTGGCGATCCGCGCGGGATCGGCACCGATCCCCCACGCCGACCAGAGGAAGAAGCCGACGACCGCGAGGTATCCCGCCCACTTGAACTCCCGCCGGCCGAACGCCGTCGGTCGCCGCCAGGTGCGCTCTTCCGTCGCCATCTCAGGACCCACCCGAGGTCGACCGGTCCGGCGCGCGGCCGTCCGCCGAGACGACGCCGTTTCCGACGGCGCGGTCGCCCGCGGAGCCGTCGTCCGCGGTGCCGTCCGCGGCCGTCGAGTCGCTTCCGTTTCGGCTCGGACTGCCGGGCGCGGTCGAATCACCGGGCGCGGTCGAATCACCGGGCGCGGTCGAGCCGCCGGGGGCGGTCGCGTCGCGCGACGCCGGCGGGTCGCCGCCGCGGTACACCCGGTCGAGCGCGCCCTCGTCCAGTTCGCTCGTCAAGCCCTCGAAGACGACCTCGCCGTCGTGGAGCCCGACGATCCGGTCGGCGTGTTCGACCGCGAGGTCCACCTCGTGGATGTTGATCAGCACGGGCACCTCGCGCTCGGCGGCGATCTCGGTGAGGAGTCGCATCACCGTGTTCGACGTCTCGGGGTCGAGGCTGGATGTCGGCTCGTCGACGAGGAGGATCTTCGGCTGCTGGACGACGGCGCGGGCGATGCCGACGCGCTGGCGCTGGCCGCCCGACAGCTCGTCGACGCGCTTGTTCTCCATGTCGCCGAGGCCGACGCGCTCCAAGATCTCGTAGGCGCGCTCGACGTCCTCGGGCGGGAAGTTCCGGCGGAAGGCGCGCCAGGCGGAGACGTAGCCGAGCCGCCCGGTGAGGACGTTCTCCATCACGGTGAGCCGCTCGACGAGGTTGTACTCCTGAAATATCATCCCGATGTCGCGGCGCGCCGCGCGGAGCCCGTCGTCGTCGAGCGCGGTCAGGTCGGTGCCGTCGAGTTCGACCGTCCCCGCGGTCGGCTCCGTGAGCCGGTTGATACACCTGATGAACGTGCTCTTCCCGGCACCGCTCGGGCCGATCATCGCGGTCGTCTCGCTGCCGCCGACCGAGAGGTCGACGCCCTTCAGCGCCTCGTCGCCCGACTCGTACGTCTTGCGCAGGTCGGTCACGTCGAGCGTCATCGGATCACTCGCTCAGCGCGCCCTGCGTGTACTCGACGTCGTTGTACCGCTGGATGACCATGATGTCGTACCAGTGCCGCCGGTACTCGATGGGGACGTACTCCTCGTACCCGGTGCGCTCGGCGTAGGCCGTCCCGGCGAAGTCCGAGTCGAGCCACGCGGCCCGGATCCCCTCTTGGATGTCCGGGTGGAGGTTGTACCGGTACGTGATCGGGCCGTTCGGGAACGGATTCGACGCCCAGACCACTTTGAAGTCGTCGAAGCGCAGGCTGCTGTCGGCCTCGACGGTGTCGAGGAAGCAGGTCGAACAGATCGGGCCGGCGTCGTAGTCGCCCGCGGCGATGCCGCGCGTCGTCTGGGAGTGCCCGCCGGAGAAGTTGATCTCGTAGTCGTCGCCCGCCGTCACGTCGAAGTACTGGTCGAACAGCGCCGAGGGGGCCTGGTGGCCGGAGTTCGACGCCGGCTCGGCGTGGGCCATCCGCACGTCGTCGCTCGCGAAGTCCTCGACGCCCTGGACCCCGTCGGCGTCGGCGCGCGTCGTGGCGAACAGCCGGTAGCCGAAGGAGCCGTTCGGCGCGATGCCGGCCGCGAACGGAACCGCTCCCGCGAGGTTGACCGCGAAGCAGGTCGTCCCCGTCGAGAAGTTCGCGATGTGGGCGCGCTCGGAGCGCATCGCCTCCACGGAGGCGGCGTAGCTGTTGACGCGGTTGTACTCGACCGGGATGCCCGTCTCTTCCTCGATGCGGTCGAAGACCGCCTGGAAGTCCTCCTCGTAGCGGCCCTGAACGTCCTCGCTCGGGCTCTCGGTGAACACGAGCGTGTCCGGTTCGAGCCACTCGCTCTCGTCCTCCGGCGTCTCCCGGACCGGCTCGCCGTGGGGGACCTCGTCGACCTCGCGGTTCCCCATGCTCTCTAAGTCCGCGCGGGTCCCGCGCTCGTACCCGGCGTCGATGAGGGGCGTCGAGAGGTAGTTGTTCTCCTCCCAGTTCGGGTTCTCGGGGTCGAACTCGCTCGCGTCCGCCAGCAGCGGATCGCCCGACGCGTCCGACTCAGACCCGTCCGAGCCGGCCGAACTCGTCGTCGCGCTCGCGTCGGAGCCGTCGCCGCCTCCGCCCCCCGACCCACCGGAACACCCGGCGAGCGCGGTGACCGCCGCCGCGCCTCCGGCGAGGACGACCCGCCGCTTGAAGCTCGATTCGCGTCCGCCGTCGGTGTCTTCCACCATTACGGGTACACGGGCCGTTCTTCGGAGTAAGAAGGCTGCTATGACCCGAACGTAGCCGGTCCGTTCGGTCCGTTCCGGTCCGAAACGGAACGTACCGCTCGGAGGGATACGGAGAGTTCTGGTCGGTACGATCCGCTATATATCGATCAGGAAACAGGTATCAGAGGGGAAAGAGAGACGCTCCGGCCGGTCTTACTCGAACCGCTTCCGCACGCTCTCGGCGTGGCCCTCCAGCCCCTCCGCCTCCGCGAGCGACGTGACCGTCTCGGAGAGGTCGTCGAGGGCGTCGCGGTCGAGCCGCTGGACCGTCGACGAGCGGAGGAAGGTGTCCACGGAGAGTCCGCCGTAGCGCTTCGCGCCGCCGTTCGTCGGCAGCACGTGGTTCGTGCCGGTCGCGTAGTCGCCGGCCGCCACGGGGGAGTACGGCCCGAGGAACACCGAGCCGGCGTTGGTGATCCGGTCTAACAGCGCCTCGTCGTCCTCGGCCACGATCGAGAGGTGCTCGGCGGCGTACTCCTCGGCGAACAGCACGGCCTCGGGCATCGAGCGCGCGCGGAGGACCCCCGACGCCTCGTTGTCGAGGGCGGCCCGGATCGTCTCTTCCCGCTCGCGCTCGCCGGCCTGCGCGTCGACCGCGTCGGCGACGGCGTCCGCGAGGTCGGCGTCGGCGGTGACCGCGACCACGGAGGCGTTCGGGTCGTGTTCCGCCTGCGCGACGAGGTCGGCCGCCACGAGGTCCGGGTCCGCCGTTTCGTCGGCGAGGACGAGCACCTCGCTCGGCCCCGCGAGGAAGTCGATCCCCACGTCGCCCTGCACGATCGACTTGGCGGCGGTGACCCACTTGTTGCCCGGGCCGACCACCTTCTGGACCCGGGTCACGGTCTCCGTGCCGTACGCGAGCGCGCCGACGGCCTGCGCGCCGCCGACCTGGTACACCGCGTCGGCCCCCGCCTCGTGGATCGCCGCGAGGGTGACGGGGTCGAGCTCCTCCGCCGGCGGGGTCGCGACCGCGACGTGGTCGACGCCCGCGACGACCGCGGGGATGACGCCCATCAGCGCGCTGGAGGGGTAGGAGGCCGCGCCGCCGGGCACGTACACGCCGACGCGGTCGAGGGGGCGGAACCGGCGGCCCAGCTCCCGGCCGCCGAAGTCGTCGCGCCAGTCCTCGGGGCGCTGTCGCTCGTGGAACTCGCGGACGTTCGCGGCCGCCGCCTCGACCGCGTCGAGGACCGGGTCGTCCGCGTCGGCCAGCTCCTCGTGTGCGCGCGCCGCGTCGTCGGTGATGTCGACGTTGCCGACGGCGACGCCGTCGAACTCCTCGGCGAACTCGCGGACCGCGACGTCGCCCTCCGCGCGGACCCGCTCGACTATCTCCCGCACGTCTTCGCGGACCCCCTCGACGCCCGCGTCGCGCTCGAAGAAGGCGCGCCGCTCGGCCGGCGAGAGGTCCGCGACGGTTCGTACGTCCATACGCCTCGTCGGGCGCGGCGGGGCAAGGGCGTTCCGACTCGGACGGGGTGTTCCGACTCGGACGTGGCGTTCCGACTCGGACGTGGCGTTCCGACTCGGACGGGGTGTTCCGACTCGGACGTGGCGTTACGGGCGCGTCAGTTCCCCGGTTACCCGTGGGCCGTCGGACTACTCCATCGGGCGGATCCCGATCGCGTCGAGGACCGCGAGCGCGAAGAGCCCGGCCAACAGCGCAGCGGCCGCGAAGAGGACCGGTGCCGACGCGGCGACGGCGACCCCGTAGGGGGCCACCAGTCGGGTCAGGCCGCGGATGAGGAAGGAGACGAACACGAGCCCGAACGCGGCGATCGCGAGCGAGACGAACCGGGAGCGCTCCATGCGGGCCGGCTCAGTCCGTCTGCGGGACGCCCGCGCCGTGCGGGCCGTGGCCGTGGTGTTCGCGGCTCGGCTCGAAGTCGGTGCACATGTCGTAGAACACCGCTTCCGGGTCGCGGTTCCACTGCCACTTCCAGCGGGTGCGGACGAGCAGCGAGATTTTCCGGGCGAACGACAGCTCCGGCGTCGCCGAGACGGTGTCGTAGCCGCGGTTACGGATGAGCCGGTGGTGGTCGACGTACAGCACCGCCGCGAGCAGCACCGCGAGCTGGCAGTCTTCGGGGAGGTACTTGATCCCCGCGACGCCCTCCTCGTAGAGGCGTTCGGTGCGAGCCATCTCCTCGCGGACCGCGGCCGCGACGTGCTCGTCGAACTCCAAGTCGAGGATCTGCTCCTCGCTCACGCCGTGGCGGCGGAGCGTCTCCAAGGGGAGGTAGATTCGGTCGCGCTCGACGACGTCCTCGCGGACGTCCCGGAGGAAGTTCGTCATCTGGAACGCCTCGCCGAGCTTCGTGGCGTGGGGGAGCGCCTCGGCCTCCTCCTCCGGGTCGAGGTCCATGATCGCCGTCATCATCCGCCCGACGGCGGCCGCGGAGCCGTCCATGTACGCCTCCAGGTCGGCGTACGTCTCGTACCGGTCGGTGTCGATGTCGCTCGCCATCGCGTCCACGAACGAGTGGACGTCCGAGTCGGGGATGTCGTTCCGGTCGACCACCTCGGCGAACGCCTCCAACACCGGGTCGTCGGTCGGCTCTTCGCCGAGCGCGGCCGCCCGGAGCCGGTCGAGCTCGGCGCGCTGCTCGGCCGGGGGCGCGGTGTCCTCCGCGTCGACGACCTCGTCGGCGATCCGGAAGAAGCCGTACAGCACGTACGTCGGATGACGGATCCGCTGCGGCAGCAGCCGGGTGGCGACGTGGAACGTCTTCCCGGTGCGGCGCTGGATCCGCTTGCTCCGGGCAACCTGATTTTGCTCTACCATGCTGACCCCAGGAGGTCGGCAGGGAGGGTCACGTACGGGTCGCCCATCATGTCTGAAAAGTCGGACTCCAAGAACATAACAGTTCGCACGGCTCAGTTTGGTCCCCTTGCGGACCCGTTAATTCCGCCCGCGATCGGGGCGTGCGAACCGACCGTTCGGTCAGTAGAACGTGTCGCTACAGTCGTAGACGACGCCGTGCGCCGGACAGACGTACTTACAGTGCCGGTGGTACATCGGCGTCTCGCAGACCGGACACGGGCGACCGCCGTCGTCCGCGGTTGCGTCGCTCACGGCTGAGACACGGGGGCCGGAGGCAAAACGCTGTCCACCCGCCTCGCCGGGACCTGACCAGTCAGCCGTCGGGGGCGGACCCGCGACGAGCCGCTCGCCCGAACCGCCCGCGGCGACTCACTCCTCGGCGGCGAGGCGCTCGAAGACGGACTCGGCGACCGACTCCTCGCCGAACGGGAGCGTCAGCACGCCGCCCCACTCGGAGGCGGTGAGGGAGTCGGCGGTCTCCTCGTCGAGTTCGACGCGCCTGACTTCGGTCCCGTCGAGCGCCATCGACACCACGAACGCCGCCGGGTCGTCGGTCGCGCCCGCGTCGCTGAGGCGGCTCCGGAACGACTCGACGCCCGCCTCGGAGAGGACGACCTGAACGAGGTACTCGCCGTCCTCGGCGAAGACGCCCTTGACGCGGTCGAGGTCGCTCGCGTCGAACAGCCGCGCCTCGGTCCCGTCGTCGCCGGTGAGCGTTGCCGCGAACGGCGCGTCGGGGTCGACGGGAGCCGCGGTCGGCCCGTCGTCGCTCCCGTCTTCCTCGCCGCCCGCCGGTCCCGGCCCCTCCCCGCCGATGCCGTCGAGCGCCTCGCCGTCCGTCACCCGCGTCGCGCCGGCGAACCCGACGGCACCGACCCCACAGACCGCGCCGAGACCGCCGAGTACGCCCCGCCGAGAGATGTCCATACCTCGCGGTTCCGGCGAGCGGCAAAAAGGGTTACACGCCGATTGCCGCGCGTGATAATCGCGGTCTCGACGGATCGGGGAGCGGACTCCCGTCTCGCGGGCGGGCGCGACCCCCGCTACGCGGAGTCGAAGGCGACCTCGTCGCGGGTCGCCGTCTCGCCGAACAGCCAGTCGGCGTGGTCGACCGCGTACTCGCGGTGCTCCTCGGTGATGTAGCCGAGCGCGTCCTCGACGACGACCGGGCGGTAGTCCCGGAGCCCCGCGCTGCCCGCGGTGTGGAGGACGCAGACGTTCGCGAGCGTGCCGCAGATCAGGAGGTCACGGATTCCGTGCGCGTCGAGGTACCCCTCCAGATCGGTCTGATAGAAGGCGTCGTAGGTGTGTTTCTCGACGACGTGGTCCGCGTCGCGCACGTCGAGAGCGTCGAGGAGCTCGGCGTCCCACGACCCCTCGACGACGTGTTCGCCCCAGCGGTCGAACTCGTCGTAGTAGTGCGCCCCGTCGAACTGCTCGGGCGGGTGGACATCGCGGGTGTAGACGACCGACGCGCCGGCGTCGCGGGCGCGGTCGACGAGGGCCGTCACCGGCTCGACCGCCGCCTCGCTCGGCTCGGCGTAGAGGCTCCCGTCGGGGTGACAGAACCCGTTTTGCATGTCGACGACGACCACCGCGGCCTCGGTCGGATCGAACGCCATGCCGAGGGTTGGGGCGCGGTCCTCAAAAACCGTGGTCCGGACTGCCGGGTTCGTCCTCCGGACTGCCGAGTCGGTCCTCCGGACTGCCGGGTTCGTCGAGCGACCGGCGAGTCCGCCGCGTCGAACCGAGCGCCGGGTCCGCCGACCCGACCGCCGTCGGCGGGGATCGAACCCGCGGAAAAATCCGCCGGCCGCGGCCCCGAAGGAACCGACAGACTACTTACCGGGGCGTCCGATACGGTTCCTATGCGACGGGTTCTCACCCCCTCGACCGCGGCCGCCGTCGTGGCCGCGTTCGCCGTCCTGTGTGTCGCGTTCAGCGCTGGTGCCGCCGCCGCGCCGGACGCCGGCGTTTCCCACGCCGCGTCCGTCGGCGACCCGGGGGCGTCCGAGCCCGTGCCCTCCGCGTCCGCAGACGAGTGCGACGCCGGCGACGGCACCGAGTTGGTCGGCTGCTGGAACGGGACGCACTACGAGGAGTCGGTCGACTTCGAGGAGACGGACGGGCTCAACGAGACGCAGTTGTCGGCGCTGACGGACCTGACGATGGCGCGCGTCGAGCACGTCCGGCAGCGCCCCTTCAAGCAGGACGTCCCGGTCGAGACGGTGTCGCGCAGCGAGTACGCGAACGACACCGCGGGCGGCAACCAGTCCGAGGCGTACCGCCGCTGGAACGACCAGGTGTGGGAGGCGCTGTTCGTCGTCGGCGACGAGGAGAACGCGAACGACGAGATCGACTCGGTGCTCGGCGGCGCGGTCTCCGGCTTCTACTCGCCGTCCGAGGACCGGATCGTCATCGTCGTCCCGGACGGCGAGTCGCCCGACATCGACCCCTCGACGCTCGCGCACGAGCTGCTCCACGCGATGCAAGACCAGTACCACGACCTCACCGACCCGCGCTACGTCGGCGTCACGCAGGACGGCGACCTCGCGGTCGACGGGATCGTCGAGGGAGAAGCGGTCCACGTCGAGGAGCGGTACGACGCCCGCTGTGCGGACAACTGGACCTGCGTCGAGCCGTCCGAGAGCGACGGGGGCGGTGGTGGCGGATTCTCCGGGAACATCGGCATCCTCCAGACCGTCCTCCAGCCGTACGGCGACGGGGCCCTCTACGTCCGCGAACTCGTCGACGAGGGGGGCTGGGCGGCGGTCAACGAGACGATGAACGACCCGCCGGCGTCGACCGCGGAGGTGATCCACCGGACCCCCGACTACGAGACGACCGAGGTCGCCTTCGAGGACGCGGCGACGGGCGGGTGGGAGACGTACGCGGACCAGGGCGTCGACGGCGCGGAGACCGCGGGCGAGGCGTCGATGTTCGTGATGTTCTGGTACCAGAGCGCCGGCGTCCAGTTCGACGGCGCGTACGAGTACTCGGTCCTCGATCCCGACCGCTCCCCCGGGGCGAACTACAACACTCACCTCCAGACCGACGCGACGCTCCAGACGCGGGGGACCTACAACTACGCGCACCCCGTGACGGACGGGTGGGCGGGCGACGAGCTGTACCCGTACCGGAACGGCGACCGGGACGGGTACGTCTGGGCGACGGAGTGGCAGACCGAGGCCGACGCCGCCGAGTTCCGAGACGCCTACGTCCGGATGCTGAACGCGCACGGCGACGGCGGCCACGAGGAGGGGACCGTCTACGCGATCGGCGACGGGAGCGACTTCCCCGGCGCGTACGGCGTCGAGCGCGACGGGACGAGCGTGACGGTGATCCACGCGCCGTCCCCGGAGGGCGTCCTCGAACTGCGCCCGGACGCCGACCTCGCGCTCCCGGACGCCGACGGGACGGACGGAGCCGACGGGAGCGACGGCGGTGACGACACCGACGGGAGCGACGGCGGTGACGACACCGACGGGAGCGACGACGGTGACGACACCGACGGGAGCGACGACGGTACCGGCACCGACGGCGGCGACGGCGAGAGCGGAAGCGACGGCGAGGACGGGAGCGCCGGCACCGACGGCGACGACGGCGAGAACGGAAGCGACGACGGCAGCACCGGCGGCAGCGCGCCCGGGTTCGGCGTCGCGGCGGCGCTCGTCGCCCTCGCGGCCGTGCTGGGGCTGTCCGCGCGGCGGTCGTCGTAGTCCGAGTCGGCGGCGCGGCGCTGGCGGGCGCTCCGACACGGGTGGCTTTTCGTCCCCGCGGCCGAACGATCGGCCATGAGCGAGTTCGACATCGTCGACGCGGCCGCGGTCCGAGAGGGGCGCGCGACCGACGCGTATTTCGAGCGGACCGAGGCGGCGCTCTCGGCCGCGGGCCGGAACCCCCGTGTCGTCGCCGAGGTGACCGCGGACCAGTTCCCCGACGGAGAGTTCGAGGTGTTCGCCGGGCTGGGGAACGCGGTCGAACTGCTGGCCGGCCGCGACGTCGACGTCCACGCGATCCCGGAGGGGCGGCTGTTCGACGGCGGCCCGGTGATGCGGATCGAGGGCCCGTACCTGGAGTTCGCGCGGCTGGAGACCTCCCTCCTCGGCTTCCTCTCGCACGCGTCCGGGATGGCGACGGCGGCGCTGGACTGCCGGCTCGCCGCGCCGGAGTCGTCGGTGCTCTCGTTCGGCGCGCGCCACGTCCATCCCGCGATGACCGCGGCGGTCGAGCGCTCGGCGCTCGTCGGCGGGTTCGACGGCTTCTCGCACGTCGCCGCCGGGGAGCTGATCGGGCGAGAGGCGTCCGGGACGATGCCGCACGCGCTCGCCATCTGCTTCGGGCGGGGCGAACAGGAGGCCGCGTGGCGCGCCTACGACGAGGGCGTCCCGGCGGACGCGCCTCGGATCGCGCTGTGTGACACCTACTCCGACGAGGTGGACGAGGTGCTGCGGGCGGTGGAGACGCTCGGCGACGACCTCGACGGCGTCCGCCTCGACACGACCGGTTCCCGGCGCGGCGACTTCCGGCACATCGTGCGGGAGGTCCAGTGGGAACTCGACGCGCGCGGCCGCGGAGACGTCGACGTGTACGTCTCCGGCGGGCTCGGCCCCGCGGACCTCCGGGGGCTGCGCGACGTCGTCGACGGGTTCGGCGTCGGCGGGTACGTCTCCAACGCGGACCCCGTCGACTTCGCGCTCGATCTGGTCGCCGTCGACGGCGAGCCGGCGGCCAAGCGCGGGAAACTCTCGGGCGCGAAGTCCGTCTACCGCACCGCAGACGGTGCACACGCCGTCGGGCTCGCGGACCGCTCCGGGCCCGAGGGGGCCGAGTCGCTCATGGAGCCGGTGATCCGCGACGGCGAGGTCGTCGCCGGCGACGCGTTCGACCTGTCGGCGGCGACGGAACGGGCGCTCGCGGACGGGGAGGCGGTGGGCTACGGGAGCGGCGAGTAGTTTCAGATATCGTACAACGGTTCTCGGATCGGCGCTGATAGCGCTTCAGTCCCGCACTCTGTCGACTTTTAGGCAGCACGAAAAGTTGTTTGTATGTTGATAAGATATAAGACGGGGGCGCACGAAGCGGAGGACGTAATGAGCACCCAGAAGTCAACGCGCCAGCGGGCGGGGACCGTCGACGAGAACGCGCTGCGGCTGGACACGGAGAAGGCGGAACAGATAATCGAGGCGCTGAACGGCGACCTGGCGAACGCGTACGTCCTCTATCACCAGCTCCACAAGCACCACTGGAACGTCGAGGGCGCGGAGTTCCTCGAGGTCCACGTGTTCCTTCAGGAGGTGTACGAGGACGTCGAGGCCGCCGCCGATGAACTCGCGGAGCGGCTCCAGGCGCTCGGCGGCGTGCCGCACGCGAGCATGACGACGCTGGCCGACGAGGCGACGGTGGAGCCGGAAGACGAGGACGTGTACGACGTGCGGACGTCGCTCGCGAACGACCTGGAGATGATGGGCGACATCATCGAGAGCTACCGCGAACACGTCGCGCTCGCGGACGGGCTCGGCGACTACGCGACGAGCCAGATGCTCCGCGAACAGCTCGAAACGCTCGAAGAGCACGCCCACCACATCGAGCACTACCTCGAGGACGACTCGCTCGTCGTCGAGTCCGCGACGAACTGAGCCGACGGGGCGGCGGCGGCCGACAGCCGACCGATTCCGAACTTTTTCAGTCCGCGTCCGACCGCTGGAGCGACGGCGCTCCGGGATCGGACGGGTCGTCCGGCACCTCGTCGAGCAGCAGGTCGACGAGCCGGTCGGCGACCGTCGGGCTCACCTGCGCCGCCATCTCCATCGCCTCGCGCTCGTGGGCGTCGAGCCTCAGCGCGTCGCGGAAGAACCACGAGAGCGCGACGTACGCCTCGTGGCGGGCCGCGGCGCGCTCCCGGCCCGCCTCGGTGAGTGCCACGCCGTCGTACGGCTCCCGGGCCACGAGCCCACGGTCTTCGAGCCGTTGGAGCATCTCCGTCGTCGCGGCGGGCGACCGCCCGACCGCGTCGGCGATCCGCCCCGGCGGGACCGGCGGCGACGACCGCTGTTCCGCGATGTACAGCGCGAGCAGGTACTCCGTCTCGCTCGTCATTCCGGGGTGGTCGAACCAGCCTCGCTCGCCCCGTCGTCTCTCGATTCGTCCTCGCGCGGGTCGGTGCTCTCGGCGTCGACGCTCTCGGCGTCGCCGCCGAACAGCGCGAGGCAGGCCCACGCCCAGCCGGTCGCCCGAGTGCGGCGCGGCGAGTCCGACACGGTCACGCCCTCCGCGTCAGGTGGTCGCGGACCGCCCGCTGGCACTCGGTGAGCGTCTCGACGAGCCGCGCGACCGTCGAGAGGACGGGGTGTGACACCGGGAAGTCGTCGTAGAGGTACGCGACCGTCGAGCGCTGCCGGAGCCCGACCGACGCGCCGCGGCTGGCGGTCCGGTCGAGGTCTGCCTGCCGGTCCGCGAGCAACGACTCGCAGGTCGCGATCCGGTCCGCGAGCGCCTCGTGGCGGCGGCGTAGCTCGTCGAACCCGAGCGTCAGGAGGGGCGTCTCGTCCGCGGCCGCCAGCCAGTCGGTGAGTTCCCGGACCGTCTCGCCCGCCGACCGGAGGGACGCGGCCTCCCGCTCTAACGTCCGGTCGAACACCGCGATCTCCGCGATCCGGTCGTCGACGGCGGACCCGATCGCGGACGCGACCGGCGGGGTGAAGTCGTGGTCCGTCTTCGGCGAGAGCGCGACCGCGACGGCGTCGCCCAACTCTTCGCGGACCGTCGCCAGCAGCGGCTCGTCGGCGGCGCGGTCGGCGACGCTGTGCGGGCGCACCGTCTCGGCGAACGCCTCGCGGACCCGCCGGCAGCCGTCGGTCGCCGAGGCGGTGCGTCCGCCGACGGCCGCGCGAACGCCGCCGGTCCCCGGTCCGGTGCCGGCGGTCGGCTCCCCGCCGGCGGCCGTCGGCCCGGAAGTCGTGGGGATCGACGCGACGGCGGATCCGAAGCGCTCGTAGGCCCGCCGCTCGTCGGCGACGGCGTCGCGCTCGGCGGCCACGCGGTCACGAGCGCGGTCGACGTGAGTTTCGACGCTCATCGCGGATCACCGCCGTCGGAGGGGGCTGGGCGCGCGTCGTCCGAACGTCTCATGAATATTAGGCCCGCCTAAAACATCAAAAAGCCACCGATTTTTAGGACGGCCTAAGAAATCGGGCGTCGCGAGCGTGGCGCGACGGAGCGGGGCGCGACGGACGGGGCCGCGGCTCTGCGGTCGGCGTCAAGCGGGAGGACGCGGTCGGGGGGCGGTCGATCGGACGGGCCCGTACGGGGTGGCCGGGCGGTGCGTCGGGGCGGCTTACAGCTCCTCGACGGCACCGCCGTCGGCGCGCTCTCGGAACACCTGTCCCTCGATGAGCGTCACCATCGTGTCCTCCTCCTGCCACGCGGTGGGCGAGAGCTTCGCCTTCCGGCAGGCGCGCGAGAGGAACTCCGCGCCGGACCAGCCGTTCTCGACGGGGACCGTCGGATAGAGCCAGCCGTGGGCGTTGCCGCTGTCGACGGCGACGCCGTGGGTGCCGATCTCGAGGTCTTCGAGCGGATCGTTCGTGAGGACGGAGTTCGAGACGACGAACACCGAGACCGTGAGGTTGTCGAGCTCCTTGGGCTCCACCTCGGAGCCGCAGGAGTCGTCGGAGGCCGCCTTGATGGCGGCCTCGACGATGGCGTGGCCGAGTTGGTCGGAGGTCTCCCACGCGCCGGCGCAGCCGCGGAGGCGACCGCGACCCCGGGTCGATTCGAGTCGAACGAAGGCTCCGGTGCGGGCGTAGAACGCCTCCCGCATGCTGCCGGGTTGTTCGCGTTGTCCGTGTTGGACGAACGACTCGACCGCTTCCCGCGCGAGTTCGACCGCTCGTGCACCGTCGTCGTACGACAGCTGAACGGTCTGAGCCTCGGACATGAGAGACTATTACGTTGCTGACGACTTGAACGCTTCCCTTGGAACAGCGTTCTCGCGGCGCTTCCAACGTCTCGCCGGAGACGCGCCCGACCGAACCGCTTATTCGCCGGCGGGCGAAAGGCCGAACCGGACAGAGGGAGCCCGACTCCCGTGCCTCCGGCATGAGGAAAGTCCCCCCACCGGCCGGACAGGCGACCGGGCACACGCCCGGAGTCGGAGACGGCTGGCGCTGGAACAGCAACGACACCCCCCGCCCCGACCGATGATCCGTGCGAACCGACCCGCGAGGGAAGGGAGTTAACCCGGAGAGGGCGCGTGGCTCCGCCACGCCACGGACGGGCGGGAACGGATGGAACGGCGAATCCTCGCCGGTGCAAGTCCGTGCCACAAGGTAGTCCGGCCACGGCACGGACGCTCAGCCGAATGTCGGGACGAACCGAAGGGGGCTTACTCCCCTCAGTCCGCTCGCACCGACGAGCGGCGCGACTGTCCCGTGATCGTTTATAAACCGACAGCGGTGGCGCGCGCCTCCGAGGCCGCATCGCGGCCGAGGAGCGTCGCGCGAGGGAGTCAGTCGCCGGAGCGAAGCGACGGCGACTGACGAGGCTGGGGAGGCGCGAGGTGCTGTGCGGAGCGGTGCGGGCGGGACTCGAAGGGGCAGTCGCGAGGCGGGCGGAGGCGTTCACGAGAGCGGAGCTCTCGTGAGCCAATCAGAACGCGGAGCGCTCTGCCGACGACGGAAGCAGCGTGGCGCTACGCGCCACGGGCAGCCGGCGGCTTCGCCGCCGGCGGCACCGCAGGGAGCGAGCAGCGCGAGCGAGGAGCACAGCGAGCGTCTACCCGCCTCGCGACTGGGGCTTCGGCGGTCGTCATCGCCGATCCGCGGTTGGTTATTTATAAGTGGACGACTGGGCTTCGGCAGTGTCCGTCGTCGATCCCGGTTTCAATAGCTCATAAACAACCGGGTGAAAAGTACACCTCAGGCCCGTATCAGGCCGTTTCGAGTTCCTTCTCCATCTCGCGGAGCCGCTCGATGCGGTTCTCCGTCGACGGGTGCGTGGAGGCGATCCGGCCGACGAAGCCGGCCTTGATCGGGATGATGAAGAACGCGTTCATCTCCGCCTCCTCGCGGAGGTCCTCCTTGGGAACCTTGTCCATCCGGCCGTCGATCGTCATCAGCGCCGAGGCGAGCGCGCCGGGCTGGCCCGTGATCAGCGCCGCGCCGCGGTCCGCGGAGTACTCGCGGTAGCGCGAGAGCGCGCGGATGAGCAGGAACGATATCACCCAGACGACTAGCGACACGAGGATGGCGACGATGACGGGCGCGCCCTGCCGGTTGTCGCCGCTGAACAGCCACCCCCACCGCACGATGAAGAAGGCGATGGTCGAGAGGAACGACGCGATGGTCATCACCATCACGTCGCGGTTCTTCACGTGCGCGAGCTCGTGGGCGAGGACGCCGTCCAGTTCGTCCTCGTCCAAGCTCTCTAAGAGGCCGGTCGTCACCGCGACGGTGGCGTTCTTCTTGTTCCGGCCGGTCGCGAACGCGTTCGGCACCTGCGTGTTCGCGACCGCGACCGCCGGCTTCGGGAGGTCGGCCTGCTGGCTCAGCCGCTCGATCCGGCGGTGGAGGTCGGGGTACTCGTCGGGGTCGACCTCGCGAGCGCCCATGCTCCGCAGGGCGAGCTTGTCGCTGAAGAAGTACTGCGCGAGCGAGAACCCGCCGAGCATGAGGAGGATCGTCAGCCTCCCGACGTCGAAGAACGTCAGGAGGACACCGACGAAGGCGACGTAGAGGGCGAACAGGAGGAACATCGTCAGTCCCATCCGTCCGCGGAGTCCCCAATCTGTCTTCCAGTCCATAGCCGTGAGTTACCGTTCGGTGCGTTAAAGCCTGCCGGAGGCTACGCCGTCCGGCGGCCCGGACCCGACGAGTGCGGTGCGTTTTTCGCCCGTCCGCACGACCGACCGGCATGGAAACGGTACTCGTCACGGGCGGCCGCGGGGTCTCCGGGCGCTGGGTCGTCGATCGGCTCGCCGGCGACTACGAGGTCGTCGTCGTCGACTACGACCACCCGGGACTCGGCGTCGACCCCGCCCCGAACGTCTCGTTCCGCGCGGCCGACCTCGCCGAGCGCGGCGAGGCGCTCGACGTGGTCGCCACCGTCGACCCCGACGCCGTCGTCCACTGGGCCGCGATCCCCGTCGCCGGCACCCACCCCGAGGGCCGGGTGTTCGAGACGAACGCGCTCGCCGCGAAACACGTCCTCGACGCCGCCGGGCGCGCCGGCGCGCGGGTCGTTCAGGCCTCCAGCGACGGCGCGTACGGCTTCTTCTTCGCCGACCCGACGCCGCTCCCGGACGAACTGCCGGTCACCGAGGCGCACCCGCTCCGCCCGGAGGACCCGTACGGCCTCTCGAAGGTGACCGCGGAGGCGGCGGCGGGCGCGGTCGCGCGCCGCCACGACGTCCCCGCCGTCTCGATACGTCCGTCGTGGATCCAGTACCCCGGCGCGTACGCCTGCCGCGCGGACGAGTACGTCGACGATCTCGACGCCGGCGCGGGCAACTTCTGGTCGTACGTCGACGTCCGCGACGTGGCCGACCTCGTCGCGGCCGCGCTCGCGGAGACAGCAGAGGCGACGGGCGGCGGCGACTCCCCCGTCGGACCGGGGACCCACGAGGCGGTGAACTGCGTCGCGGCCGACAACGCCCTCGGCCGCCCGCTGCTCGACCTCGTCCGGGAAGCGTACGGCGGCGTCCCCGACGACTGCGTCGTCGACGAGGGCGACGACCGCGGCGCGTACGCGATCGACAAGGCCGAGCGGCTGTTCGACTGGGAGCCGTCGCGCTCGTGGCGCGACGCCGCGGACGAGTCAGTCGCCGAGCCGACGCTGTTCGAGGAGTAGCGCGGAGGTCGACCGGGCGGATCGACCGGAGCGGGTCGAGCGGGGCTAACCGACCGAATCGGACCGACCGAGACCGTTCAGATCGACAGGATCGCGTTGACCAGCGTCCGCGTCGCGATGGCGGTGACCGAGCCGAGCCACGTCAGGAGGACGAAGTGGATGTAGCCGTTCGCGGGGTTGCCGCCGTCGATCCGGCGGATCATCTGCGAGGAGAGCGCCGCGTTGAACAGGACGACCGTGAGCAGCAGGTACTCGATGAGCGGGATGTCGTAGGCCCCGGGGTAGACGATCTGCGCCATGTCGATCTCATCGAGTCCGAAGTCGGCGGTCAGGTCCGCGAGGATGGCGACGACCTCCAGGCCGATGAAGAAGGCGAACGTCGCCGCCGCCGTGATCCCGTACAGCAGCCCGATGAACGTCATCGCCGCCTGCCGGCGCTGCTCGCGGAGCTGGTTGACGGCGTTCATGTTCTTCGAGATCAGCTCGCCGAGCATCTTCGGGTCCCCGCCCATCTGGCGACCGACGAGGTACATCTCGGAGAACTTCTGAATGAGGTACGAGCGCGTGTCTCGCGTGAACGCTCGCCACGCGCCCTCGGTGCTGATTCGCATGTTGAGCCGGCGGTAGAGCCGCTCGATCGACTCGGAGAGCTTCCCGAAGTTCTTGTCGCGGAGGGTGGTGAGCACGTCGGTCGTCGTCGACTGCTTCGCGCTCTCCGTCGCCCCGAGCGCGCGGATGAACGACGGGAACTCGCCGTCGCGGGCGGTGATCGCCTGCTCCTCCTGCCGGAGCACGACCCCGGTGACGATGAGCGGCGAGATGGGGACCGCGAGGTACAGCGGCAGCCGGACGTCGTCGAGGAAGAAGAGGAGTCCCGGCAGCCCCGGCCCGTATCCGAACATCCCGGCGGCCGTGATCCCGATGATCGCGAACGAGAGCGTGCCGCCGCCGATCAGCGACGCCCACAGCTTCAGGTCGCCGGGAGCGCGCTCGTCCGGGTGGTACCAGATCGGGTCGTAGGGGGACGTCGCACGGATCATCGCGTAGAAGCCCAGTTGAACGAACACGAACAGCACGATGACGGCCGCGACCGTCGCGGTCGGGTCGTTGCCGGTGAGGATCGGGAGGACGACGGCGAACACTAAAGCGAACGTCATCGAGAGGATCATGGACATGTACAGGTCCTTCATCACCTCCAGGTTCGAGAGCGCGGACTCGTAGCGGGTCTCGTACTGCGCCAGCATGACGTCCTGCTCGGAGACGAGGAACTCCTGTAGGGACTGCCCCGCGCCCATCGTGTAGCCGAGCCGGTCGAAGAAGTCGGCCATCGCGTCGGAGGGGACCTCCTCGGCCCGGCGGCGACACGCGTCGTCGAGGCTCTGGTTCCACGTGTCGACGAGGTGGACGACGCGACCGATCTCCTCGGCGGCGACGCCGTACTCCTCCTGTTTCGCCAGCGTTCGGAACACCTCCATACGGTCGATGTTCGTCGTCGACAGCACCGTCATGTGCGTCATCACGAGGTGCAGCTGGTTGTCGATCTTCGTCTCCAGACTGGAGAGGTAGATCTTCGGGTAGATGACGGCCGCGAACAGAATGAGCGCGCCGAACATCGGGATCGGCACCCGGGCGGCGATCGGGAGCGGGAGCGCGACCAGCCCGACGATACTCGCGAGGAACACGAGAAGCGCCGGCACCAACACCAGCCCGACGTACCTGCGCTTGGAGATGTCGAGCTTGTCGTACGACTCCATGACGTCGGAGGTCAGCTGCGCGGCCGTCGCGAGCCCGTCGCCCATCTCCTTTACCGCCATCTCAGTACGCCCTCCTCGCGGTCGTCGCGTTCGCCTCGGTCGTCGCGCGTGCCTTCATGATCGCTACCTCGTGTTCCGGTGCATGTCGAAGGGAAGCCCCTCGACGCCGTCGCGCTGGAAGGAGTTGATCGCGTCGTTCACCTCGTGGTAGCCCAGAATGCCCTCCTGGATCATCCGCTCGATCAGCTCCGCGCGGAAGTCGAGGTCGTCGTAGATGTCGCGGGTGTCGGCGTACCCCAGCAGCGTCGCGATCTGCTCTTCTAACACGTAGGAGTTGTTCATCCCTTGGAAGACGATCTCGTCTTCGACGGGGTCCCAGCTGAACACCTCGCGGGTGACGACCCCCTCCATCTCCTTGGAGTACCCTTCGATCTCCTGAACGCTCGTCACCCGGCGCAGGACCTGATCGCCCTGTTTCACGCGGTTCTGGAACAGCGCCACGTCGGCGTTGTCCATGAACGTCTCGGGGACGTTGATCGGCTCGGAGGTGAACCGCTGGATCATCGAGACGATGTCCGAGGCGTGGAACGTCAGCATGACCGGGTGGCCCGTCTGGGCCGCCTGGAACGCCATGCGCCCCTCGGCACCGCGGACCTCGCCGACGATGATGTAGTCGGGGCGCGACCGCAGCGCGGCGGCGACCAGGTCGAACATGTCGACGTCTGAGGACCCCTCGTCGCCGCCCTCGCGGGTCAACAGCTGCTGCCAGGTGTTGTGCGGCGGGATGACCTCGGCGGTGTCCTCCGCGGTGTAGATCTTCGAGTCGTCGGGGATGTACGAGAGGATGGCGTTCAGCGTCGTCGTCTTCCCCGAGGCCGTCTCGCCGACGACGAACACGGTCTGCTCGTTCTCCAGACAGAGCCAGAGGTACGCGGCGAGCTGGGGAGAGAGCGTCCCCCAGTTCGTGATCTGGTTGATCGACAGCGGCACCTCGTCTCCCTGCCGGATCGTGAGCGAGGAGCCCTTCAGCGAGACGTCGTCGGAGTAGATGATGTTGATACGGGAGCCGTCCGGGAGGGTGGAGTCGACGATGGGGTCCGAGTCGGAGAGCGGGTCGCCCATCCGCTCGCCCATGTTCCGCAGCCAGTTGTCGAACTCCTGTGGCGTGCCGAAGTCGACGGTCGTCTCCAGCATGCCGTAGGTCCCGTGGTCGACGTGACACTCCTTGGGACCGATGACGTGGATGTCCTCGTTGGCCGGGTCGCGCATGATCGGTTCGAGGGGACCGAGCCCGACGATGTCGCGGTTGAGCCGATACCGGATGTTCTCGTAGGTCTCCTCGGTCACCGACAGCTTCCCGAAGTTCTTCAGCTTCGAGATGCCGCGCCGCCAGCCGGAGGAGGTGTCGTCGACGTGGGTGACCTCCTCTAACAGCTCCTCGATGAGGTCGTCGTACTCCGCCTCGTTGTCCGGTGCCGTGTGCTGGCCGCTGGCGGTGAGCAGCCGGTTTTTCACCTCGTTGAGCACCTCCACCTGCGGGCCGGTGACCTCCGGCTCGATGGCGTAGTACTTCGTGTCCTGTCCGAGGTCGCCGTAGATGTGGCTGTAGATGGGACCGCCCACAGGGTAGATGACGTTCGGCCGGTCGGACTCGTACTCGTCTTTCGGCTCCTCAACGAACTGCGGGAACTCCCCCGTGATCTGTTTGAACTCGCGGAGGTGTTCCCGGAGGTGGGGCCGCCGCATGGCGGCCTTTCGGAGCTCGTCGGACGGTTGTGCGGTGCCGTGTTCGGTCATGTCCCACGCCGTGTCGCCGTGTTGGTCGCGGTCCGGGCGCGCGGACCGACTGTGCGTCTGCGGGCCATGTGTCAGGCGACGCTGCGGCTCTCTATCACGATACCGGTTCCGGACCGGACCGAGAACCCGATCGTGTCGCCGACCTGCTCGCCCATGCCCGCGAACCGCTTGACGTTGATCTGTCGCCGGATGTCGTTACCGACCTCGATCATCTCCAGTTCCAAGAACACGTCGGCGATGGAGCGGAAGGGGCCAATCGCCTCGTCGTCGACCGCCGAGGGGTCGACGGTGAGCACCACCACCTTCCCCTGCGAGATGATCTCGCGGAAGAAGGAGATGATCTCCAGGGCGGCCTGCCGCTCCTCGTTCTTCCGGACCAAGGCCTCGAACGTGGGGTCGTTCCGGAAGATGGCGTCGAACGTGTCGAGGAACACCACGTCGGAGTTCCACATCGCCTCGGCGTCCATCAGCCGCTTGAGCAGCTCCTTGCGCTCGCCGTCGTCGTCGGAGAACGCACCTCCTGAATCGAAGTCGGCGTGGAGGAAGAGCAGCTCCTCCTGAAGCAGCGGTTTCACCATGTCGTACTCCAGCGAGTGCATCTGGTCGATGAACCCGCGGACGGTGAGCTCCGTCGACATCATCGTCACCGACGCGCCCTCCTGAACCAGTCCGTAGGCGAACCGCTGGGAGATGGCGCTCTTGCCGGCCCCGTAGTCGCCCTCCATGAGGACGATGCTGCCGCGCGGGATGCCGCCGCCGAGCTCCTTGTTCAGTCGGTCGCGCTCCCCGAGTCCCAGAGAGAGTAGGTTGTCGTGTGGCATTTCAGTTCTCCTCCACGCGGAACTGGAACAGCTCTTCGTCGCCGTTCACGGTGAGGAACAGCCGGTGGTCGCCGTCGTCGAGGGTACCGTCCGACCCCTGGATCGCGTCCACGTTGATCGTGAGCCGGAGCACGTCGCCGCGGCTCCACGCGTTCGCGCCGTCCGCGGAGACGAGTTCGCCGGAGGTCGCGTCCGGCCCGACGTACGCGCCGTCGAAGACGACGTCGAGGTCGGAGCCGTCTGGGGCGAGCCGGTAGGTGCCGGTGTTCTTGATCAGCAGGGTCACGTTGTCGTTGCCGCTCGCGTTGTACACCCCCGCGCTCGCGTCGGAGATGATCGTCACGTCGGTCCGGAGCGTCTCGGTCGCGTCGAGTCCCGCGTCGTCGACGGCGGCGCTCACCCGGTCGACGCCGGTGGTGATCGTGCCGACGACGCCGGCGGCGATGACGAGGCTCGCGATGAACAGGATGAGGTGCGAGACGGGAACGCTGGCCATCTATGCGCTCACCTCCGTCACTGTCCCGGCGTCGCGCACGCCGGACTCGACGACGAGGATGACCCGGGTCTCGTTCCCGACCACGTCGGTCGAGAGGTCGCTCTCGGCGATCTCGACGCGCAGCGTCTCGTCGCCGAGCCAGAGCGCGGTGTCGCCGTCGCCGTCGACGGTGGTCGTGGCGTTCGCCCCGCCGACGTCGACGTACTCGTTGCCGACGACGAGCGTCGCGTCGTCCGCGACGAGCCCGACGGATCCCTCGTTGGTGGCGTTGACCGTGAGGACGCCGCTCGACCCGTTGAACGTCGCGTTCGTCACGGTGAAGTCGGTGTTCTGTCGCTCCAGCGCGCGCTCGTTGACGCCGTGTTGGGCGTCGGAGACGCGGTCGAGCCCGTTGGCCGCCACGGGGTAAAACGTCGTGAACGCGAAGAACAGCCCCGCGACGATGATGGCCGTGGACGCGGAGACGCTAACGCCCATCTCCCCACCCTCCGTCGGCCGGATCGGCGCGGTCGGAACGGGGATTCGGGTCGTTCATCGGTCGCGTCGAGCCGTTCCGATCGCGTCGGTCGTCGCGGTGGTCCGCATCGGCGTGGTCCGCGCCGTTCGTCCGCCGCTCGCGGGCGTCGGGCGCGTCGCCGCGCTCGGACGTGTCGTGACCGTTCCGCTCCGGTGCCGGCCGCTCGCCGCGGCCGTCGTGGCCGTTGCGGTCGGCGCGGTTCGCTCGGCCGTCGTGGCCGGAGTCGACCCGCCCGCGGTGTCGGCCGTCCCGGCGACCGCCGACCGGCCGTCCGCCGCCGACGAGCGACCCGCCGGCCAGGTCGTCCCAGCGGTCCAGGAGGACCGTCTGGCTGTTGGTGCCGTTGAGTTGGGTCACGTACCGGAGGCTGCGGGTGTGGTGCTCGCGGACGAGCCGGTCGGTGCCCGGCCGGTCGACGAGGTTGCGGTCGATAGTGCCGAACCCGGAGAGGAAGTCCCGGAGCCGCGCCGCGGCGTCGGGGCCGATCCACTCTATCCGCTCGTAGTAGTTGATCGCGCGCACCGCGTCGGTGACGTCGCTCTCGGAGACGAGGAACTCCAGCCACTCCATCACGAGGAGGTCGCCCACGTAGTCGCCGGGCAGCTCGGTGAGGTACGGCTTGCCGCGGCCGCTCCCGCTCGAGAGGTCGTCCTCGCCGACGTACTGGAAGCCCCCGGAGGCCTCGGCGGGGTCGCCGCCGGGCTGTCGGTCGGGCGCGGAATCTGCGGCCGGTTCGGGGTCGGCCGCCGCGCCGGCCGGCTCCGGATCGGCCGGTTCGTCGAAGCCGTCGTCGACGCCGCCGAGGTCGTCCCCGAGGCCGTCGTCCTCGAAGCCGTCGTCCCCGAGGCCGTCGTCGGCCTCGTCGAACGAGTCGGTCTCGTCGCCGGGGTCAGCGAACGAGTCGTCCCCGTCGTCGAACGGGCCCTCGTCCGCGGCGTCGTCGCCCTCCTCGGCCCAGTCGGCCTCCCCGGAGTCGTACTCTTCTTTCAGTTCGCTGAAACTCTTTCCATCGTCGTTCATATCGTCTCCGTCGTCCGCCGTTTCGGTGTCGGACGCGGCGTCGTCCGTGCTGTCGTCGTCCAGTTCCTCGAACTCCTCGTCGAAGTCGTCGTCGAGGTCATCGTCGAGGTCGTCGAACCCGTCCCCGTCGTCGAGGTCATCGTCGAGCTCGTCGTCGAGGTCGTCGAAATCGCCGTCGTCCTCGGCCTCGTCGTCGAAGCCGTCCGGCTCCTCCTCGTCGAGGAGATCGTCGTCGAAGAACCCGTCCGCGTCCGCGTTCGCCACGTCCTCGTCGAGGTCCTCCTCCTCGCCGCCGTCCTCGTCGTCGAAGATGCCGAACGACCCCTCGCCGCCGCCGGCGACGCTGTCGAAGCCGCCGCCGTCGTCGACGAAGGGGTTGATGCCGCGCGTGACCATCTCGTAGATGTCGAGGAGGTTGCGGACGTCCTCCTCGATGTCGTCGACCGCGGCGGAGATCTCCTCGTTCTCGGAACGGACCGTCGAGACGGTCGAGGAGAGCGAGGCGACCTCGTTCTCCAGTTCGTCGAGCCGGTTCTCCAGCTCGTCGGTCGCGGCACCGCCGCCGCCACCGCCGCCGCCGTCGTCGAACTCGTCGTCCCACTCGTCCATGCCGTCGAAGTCGTCGAAGCCGTCGCCGCCACCGTCACCGCCGCCCATGCCGCCGCCCATCCCTCCGCCGCCCATGTCGCCGCCGCCGCCCATGTCGCCGCCGAAGGGGTCATCGTTACCGTCCATACCACCGGAACCGTCGTCGTCGGATCCGTCGTCGTCGAGGAACCTGTCGAGGACGCTCGCACCGACGAGCCCCAGCGTGGCGACTGCCCAGGCGGCGGTTGGAGCTCCCCACACCGGTAGTTCGAGGCCCATTACCGTGTACGACCCGCAGAAGCTACTTCAATTCACCCCTCAAAATATCAGCCATGAGAAAGCACGTCACGAGACGGAGGTCGCTCCGACGGAGCGCTGTAACGGGGAACGCGGAACACACGGGAGAGAAGTCGGCGGCCGAACGGCTGTCAGATCGCGCGTTCGAACCCGTCCGCGGCCCGGACGACGAGGCGACCGTCGGGACCGAACCGAACTGTCCGGCCGACGGTGTCCCCGACGTCGCTGGCGACGATCGGAACGCCGGCCGCGTCGAGCACTTCGCCGACCCGTTCGACGTTCCGCGGCCCGACCGCGTCGGTGAGGTCGAGCATCTCGGCCCCGCCGGCGACCCGCGCCTCCAATCGCCGGGGGTCGCCGCCGGCGTCGTCGATGGCCGCGATCAGGGTGTCAACCCCGGTGTCGACGTACTTCGCGGGCCGCGAAGCCGCCGTGGTTCGCCCCTCACCCGCCGGCAGCATGGCGTGGAGGAGCCCGCGGACGCCCGCCCGGTCGTCGACGAGCGCGACCGCGACGCAAGAGCCGAGGCCGCTGGTCGTCAGCGTCGCGTCCTCGCTCGTGACCGCGAGCTCGCCCACGCCGACCTTGATCCGGCCGCGGTCGTCGGCCGAGGGACCACCGGTGACGGCGGCCGGCTCCGCGTCGGCGACCGCGTCGCTCCCCGTTCGGTCCGCCGGGTCGTCCGGCCGATCGTCGGAGAGCGAGCGGGTCACGGCTCCGAGAGTCTATCGAGCGCCCGGGCCAGTTCGCGCTCGTCGGGGAGCGCGTACACGTCGCACCGCGCCTGAATCCCCTCCGTCCGGATGGCGGTGTCGATCACGAACCCGTAGTCCTGTCGCTCACTCAACTTCGCGACGAGCGGGCTGATCGTCGACGCGCCGATGTCGTGGACGAACTCCGGCGGGGAGTGCGTGATGGTCGTGCCGAGCACGTTCGCCCAGCCGTCGATGAACCCGCTCGTCATCACGTTGCCGAGCTCGCAGAGCGCGTTCTCGGCCATGTCGCCGAGCGGCTCGTCGGGCTCCATCGGGAGCATCGCGTCCGCGACGGCCGCCGCCGACGACTCCTCGAAGAGGATGGCGAGGTAGCCGCTCGGCTGCCCCTGTAGCTCGAACACCGTGCCCGCGTGCGGCTCGGTGCCGACCTCCGCGGGCACGTCGGCGAGCGGGACGAACCGGAGCCGGCTCACGTCGACGCTCGTCTCCAGCCCGGTCATCATCGCGATGTTGTCGGCGGCGTTGGCCGACCCCTCCTTCGCCAGCGACGAGAACGTCGACAGCGACTCGTAGGGGACCGCCGTGCTGGTGGTGCCGTCGTTCGCCGCCGCGCCGGGCGCGTCACCGGCCGCCGCCGCGGGGGCCGTCTTCCCGACGATGAGGTCCCGGAACGGGCCCGAGTCGGGCAGCATGTAGATGGAGAAGTCGAGGTCGGTCGTCGTCGCGTCCAGCCGGCTCTCGAAGAGGAACACGCCGTCGCCGGCGAGCGCCCCGTCCGGCAGCACCGCCGCGCCGTCCGCCTCGAAGTACCGCGGCGGCGACATGTCGATCGCCTTCCCGAGGTAGTTCGCCCAGCCGTCGAGGAAGCCGCCAAGCGCGATGTTGCCGACCTCCGTCACCGCGCTCCGCTCCATCGACTGCCCGCCCGGTAAAAGCGAGAGCAGCGCGTCGGCGTTGACGGCGTCGAACGCGAGGACCGCCTCGCCGTCTAACCCGCCGCGGAGGCCGACGCTCACGCCGATGGACTCTCGGCCCGCGAACGACTCCGCGAGGTCCTGCCCGCTGGCGACGCTCGCGCCGGTCACCTCGACCGCGAGGTCCGTCCCGGTGAGATCCGAGAGCGCACCCGCGGCCTGTTTCGCCCCCTGCTCCGCGAGGCGGTTACAAGCGCCGAGCGCGCGGACGTCGACGCGCATTATACCGCCGAACCGATGGCGTCGAGCACGTTCGGCTTCTGGAACGGCTTCGTGATGTACCCCTCAGCACCCGCCTTGATCGCCGCCTTCATCTTCTCCTCCTGTCCGACGCTGGTACACATGATCACCGTCGCGTCGGGGTTGTCCTCTAAGATCTCCGTCGTCGCCTCGATCCCGTCGCGGATCGGCATCACGATGTCCATCATCACGAGGTCCGGCCCGTGCTCTTCGTACATGTTGACCGCCTCGACGCCGTTTTCCGCCTCCCCGACGATCTCGAACTCCCCTTCGAGGATCTCCCGGAGGAGGTTCCGCATGAACTCCGAGTCGTCGGCGATGAGTACCCGCGTAGCCATTGTTGTCTGAATCGGGGTGTAGCGATCACTTAATCGCTCCCCCGCGGTTCTCAGCGCTGAGAATGGATCGGGGAGGCGAGGAGCAGCTGCGAACCGAACGGCGAGTCACACCCAGTGACCGAGGAGGTACGTCGCCCCGACGAGGACCGTTCCGCCGAACGTCTCGCGCGTCCCGATGCCGAACGGGAGGAACGTCGCCGCCCCGTCGTCCCCGTCCTCGCCGCCCGGCTCGCCGTCCGGGTCCGGGGAGTCGCCGTCCGACTCCGAGCCGTTATCCTCCGACTCCGAGCCGTTCTCGCTTCCCGTCGACGAGCCGTCGGCCGACCCGCCCTCTCCCGCGTCTGAGGAGTCGGTCGAATCCCCGTCGTCGGTACCGTTGCCGTCGTCGCCCGCGTCGTCATCGTCGTCGAGCGTCGTCTTCGCCGGGTCGTCGGTGACGACGAGCGTCCCGTTCCGGACATCGTTGTCGAGCGCGACCGAGAACTGGTACTCGCCGGGGTCGAGACGGTCGACGCTAACGGACGAGAACGCCACGGTGCGCGACTCGTTCCCGGACAGCGTCAGGTCGCGCGAGGCGGTGAGGTTCCCGTCGTCGACGTCGAGCGCGAGGGTTCCCTCGCCTTCGACCCCCCCGACGTTGCGAACGTCGACATCGAGCGCGGAGAGGTTCCCGTCCTCGATGACGGTGACGTTCGCGGTGACGTTCTCGATCGCGAGCCGGTCCGGCTCCGACGTGTTGGAGACGACGACGACGTTCCGACTGTCCTTGAGTGACGTGCCTTGGTACAGCTCGTAGTTCAGGCGGGTGCCGGGCGAAACGTCGTCGAGGTCGGCGTCGATGGTGAAGTTCCCGTCCGAGACCTCCATCGACGCCTCCGTCCGGATCGGCTCGCCGGCGTCATTCACGAAGTTCGCGGCCATCTCCTCGACCGGAATTATCGAGGTCGTCCCCGTAACCGTTCCGCCGTCCGCCTCAACGAGGAGTTCGCCGTCGTCGGTGACGTGGTCGTACCGGATGTACCGCTCCCGGACACTGAACGACGCCTCGGCGCTCACGGTCTCGTCCGCCGCCTCCCAGTAGGGGAACTGCCCGGACGCCGACGAGGTTCCGTCGAACGCCGCGGGCGGCTCGCCGCCGTCGGCGAACGCGTACCGCTCGCCCTCGGTTCCCTCCAGCGCGAACTCGACGGCGAACTCGTCGCCGGGTTCGGGGTCCCTCGTGAACGGCCCCCCGTCGCTCGTGTCCAAGACGAGGTAGAAGCGGCCCGCAGTCGGGTCGTCGTCGCCGGCCGTTCCCTCGCTCGCGTCGGCCAGGATCAGGGAGACGTCGTCCGAGTCGGCCGCCGAGAGATCGAACTCCGACGCCGCTTGGTTCCGGCCGGGGTTGGTCTGTCGGACCCGGAGCGAGACCCCCTCCTCGGCACCGAGGAAGCTGTCCAGGACGGTGTGGTCGAGTTCCGTTCCCGCCTCTACGTCCTCGGTCGACCCGGCGAAGTGCGAGAGCGCGCCCCAGATCCCGCTCGACTCGAAGCCGAGCACGACGCGGTCGCCCTTCGTCACCGCGGTCCGGTCGAGCCCGTTCTCCCGGAGCGCGTCGAGCGACTCCTCGGCGTCGGGGTCGGTATCCGGAATGTCGTTACGGTCCGCGGTGGTGAACACCTCGATTTCGTCGTGGAACGTCGGCTTCTGCAAGACGAGCTCCGCCCGCCCGGCCATCTCGACCGGCGTCACCTGCCCCGAGTCCTCGACGACGAACGTCCCGTTGGTGATCGCGAGCCGGTACCGCTGCGGGGCTATCGGGCGCGGGAGTCCACCGGCACCGGTCGCGCCCGACAGTTCGGAGAGGTTCTCTGCGATCACGTCCCCGTCCTCGTTCTGAAATTCGATGTTACAGTCGACCTCGCTACAGCTCTCGACGTTCGTCGCGTCGGTCCCGAGGGTTCGCGTGTTGATCGTGGTTTCGGAGCCGGTCACTCTGACGACGTCGACGAATCCGACCGACTGTCCAGTGTCGGTGAGTCGGTTCCCCCCGATGAGCAGGTACGCCTCGTCGCCGTCGGAGGCGTCGACGGCGTGTCTGATCCTGACGGGGTCGCCGGCGATGCCCGTGTACACGTCCCGGCTGAACCCGCCGCTGATCTCGGCGCGATCAGACGACCTGGCGTCGATTGCCTGACGGTTGTCCGCGGTGAGCGGGGCGGCGTCGCCGGCCTGAGCCGTCGGAGTCGGACCCTCGGGCGAGAGGGCGACGGCTCCGGGGCCGGCGGCCGCGGCGGCGACGAGCGCGAGGCAGGCGACGAGCGCGAGGCCGGCGGCCCGGTGCGTCGAGCGCCGCGCGGTCGGCTCCGCAGCGGCGGGGCGCTCGTCGCGCGAAGTCGGGTCGTCCGCGGGGCGGTCAGCGTCGTCCGGAGGGCGTTCGGATGTCATCGTGTGTGAATTTTCGAGTGGCGGGCCGCGGCCCGGCCCACCGTCGGTTAGGCAAGAGTCCGCGAGTCACCGACTAAAGCGTACCCTCTCGATTATCACCGACAAAAATCGCAGCGCGAGTTCGGACGCCTCGATCCGGAAGATCGGAAGACGACGGCGTGGTCCGGCGATCGAGCGGTCCCCGAAGAATTAAATCCGACGGGAGTGGGATTTCGATCAGAATGCCATCGTGTCCCCGCTGTGACGCGCCGACCGACGACGGAGACCGATACTGCGCGGAGTGCGGCGCTCCGCAGACGGAGGACGCGGCCGAGGAGCTCGACGAGTACGTCCAGCGGCAGGCGCAACAGGTCGCCGGCGGCGGGGGCGGCGGAGAGGGGGGCGGCGACAGTGGCGGGGGCGACGGCTTCGCGGACATGGCCGACCTCAACGACCGCGAGCAGCTCTGGCGGCGCGGCTGTTACGCTGTCGGGTACGGAACGATTGTCGTCGCGCTCAGCATCGGAGCGATTAGCTCCATCCCGCTGATCCTCGCGGGGATCGCGATCCTCCCGCCGATCCGGCGGCTCACCGCCCGACCGCTGGGGAGTTCCCTGAAGCGAGAGGTGATGGCCGGCCTCTACGTGATATTCGCCCTGATCGGCGTGGCGCTGTACGTGCTACTGTGAGGACCGAAGCGGGCGTCCCGGTCCGCTGACGGGCGTCACTCGATCCTGAACCCGCCCTGCTCTTCGGCGGCGCGCACCAGGTCGCCGATGCTGTCGCTCGCGGAGAGTCCCTGACTCGCCGCGAACCGCTTTATCATCACCGGCGGGATGTCGACGGTGGTCTCGCTCGCGGCGAGCAGCAGCCCGATCGCCTCCGGGGTCGGCGAACTCGGGCCGGCGTTCGACGCGAACCACGAGACGAGCGTGTCGAACATCGCCGTCACGTCGTTCGAGACCATCCGCTGCCGGGTGGTGTCGCCGTTCGCGTGGAGCGTCGCGTCGATGCCGTACGCGAACCCGTCGCCCTCGAAAGAATCGGCCAGCCACCGGCTCACCGCCTGTCGGTCGACCTCGTTGCCACCGGCTGCGGACCGATTCTGACGCTGCCCTCCAGGGGCGTTCGGCGGCGGTTGTCCGCCGCCGGGCTGTCCTCCGCCGGAGGGCTTGCCGCCGGAGGGTTGCCCCCCGGCGTTGGGTTGGCCGCCAGTGGGGTGACCGCGTTCGCCGACGCCGGGACCGGCCGCACTCGCCTGTGGGTCGTCGCCGGCCGGCCGGCGGTCCGAGGGGTTCGCCGGATCCGCCGCGGTGAAGTCGGAGTCGTCGTCCGCGGGCGGCGCGCGGCGCTGCCCGCGCGACCGGCCGACGTTGGGCCGGCCGTTCGTCCCGACGACGTAGCGCCCGTCCCCGATCTCGACGACGTTCTCGTCGTCGGTGAAGTCGAGCTCCTCCGGGTCGGCCGGCAGCGCCTCGTCGTCACTCATGGGTCGTGGTAGCGCACGCCGAAAAATAGGTGTTGCGGGCGGCCGAGCCGCCGCAAGGTGGTTACCGCGTTGTTCGGGCTCTTAGAGCCGGACCGCTTCGCCGTCCTCGGTGAAGAGGTCGGGCGCACTCAGTTCAACCGAAGTCGTCGCCGACGACGGCGAGACGATCTCAAGCGATGAGGTGTCCCCCTGACCGAACGACTCCTCAGAACCGCTCAGATGCGCGTAGGTGTAACTTCCGTCACTAGCATTGACGCTGTCCGCATCGAGACTACCGAACGGCTGTGCACTGGGATTCACTACGATTGCGTAGTCCTGCTCGCCGTCTAGGACCGCACTATCCGCCGAGATGAACGACCCGGAACTGTCCTGTACCGCAAATTTGCTCGCGTTGAGCTGGCTTGCGTTGACAGCGCTACTAGAAGTCAGATCCGTACCATTGGCAGACGTATCCGTGAACACGAGATTCGCCTGTCCGTTCGGACCAACTGCTTGGATAGTTGTCTCTGACAGATCGATCTGACTTGAGCCGGCCGCACCGGAAACGCTCACTCGAATTGCGTCAAGTTCGCCCGAATCTGCATTACCGACAATCCCGACTTCACTGGAAACATCGATTCGCTCCGAGACAAGGTCTGTACTTTCTTGACCCGTTGCTTCAGCCTGTGATTGGAGGAAGCCGGCCGTGTTGATCAGCACGCCAGCGGCGATCGCCGCCACCAGCACCATCGCGATGAACACGATGAGGGTGCCGATACCCACCTGACCGCGCTCCTCGTTGTTAGTTATGAATTCGAACATTGTTACAGCCTCACCGAAGTCTGTTCATCAGTCAGCGTCGTCGGGACACGAAGTTCGACGCTCGTCGTCGCGCCGGAGGCAGTCGTGAACGTCACCGAGAGGCTATCACCGGCGTTGAGACCGCCATCGCTCCCATCCGGCTCCAGATTGTAGCCGAACTCACCCGTGCTATTGTTGAGATTCAGCGTGATCTCCGCACGATCACCGCTGTCGGTCAGAACGACATCGTCGGAGTCTCCGGTGAAAATGTCGATCTCATTCTGGCTGAGTTCGCCCGTGACCTGTCCACCCGTTCCGATCAGTTCCACAGTCACTTCGGTGAGATCGATGTTCCCAGCACCCGGAGACTGCGCGACGGTGACTTGGAGCTCGTCGATCGCACGCTCTGTACTCGTGTTGCTGATGTTAAGATCCGTCACATTCCCGGAAGTGCTCACCACCTGAAGCCGGTCTGAGACCTGACTTGTACTCTCCTCGCCCGTTGCTTCCGCCTGCGTCTGGAGGAACCCGGCCGTGTTGATCAGCACGCCGGCGGCGATCGCCGCCACCAGCACCATCGCGATGAACACGATGAGGGTGCCGATCCCCACTTGACCGCGCTCTTCCTCGTCCAGTATGGTTTCGAACATTGTGTGTTGCGTCGGCCCCCGGCCTGCCCGGCGGGCGTTATCGATAGCGATGGGAAGTTCCTACTTAAGATCACTTGCCCGGTTATTCAAACTGATAAACGGCTGCGGTCATGCGATTTCTGCGCTATTTTCAGATTTATAGTTACAGAATTTATCAACGATCTCGTCACGGCAGTATCAGGACTGGATCTGTCGTAGATTAACGGTAACACGCCTGAAGGTCGAAGCTTGGCTGGGAGACGGACAGTCGAGGGTGAGCAAGACGGACAGACGAGAGAGAACGGCGGGGCTCGCGGTTTCGGAGCGCGTCAGCGCTCGCGATCGCGGACCGGTGAGTCGACTCGTTCGGACCGGCTTCGCGACGCGGGGCCCTCGCGGTCGTCGTCATCGGCCAGCAGCCGGTCGAGGCGTCGCTCGAACTCCGCGTCGGTGAGTTCGCCCTCGACGTAGCGGTGTTTGAGGCGCTCGATCGGTGGTTCGGTCGCCGCGTCGGCGGGGACCGGAGAGCGCTCGCGGTCCGCCGCGATCCGGTCCGCGAGGTAGCCGCCGAGCGCGCCGCTGCCGACGACGTACGCCGCGCCGAGGAGCGTGAGTCCGAGGACGCCGACGGTCGCCGCGGGCGACACGGCGGCCGCGATCCAGACCGCGAGGAACGTCAGCGGCAGCGACAGCACCGCGACGAGCGCCCCCGTGGCAGCCCCGATCCGCGGGCCGCGAGCGGCCGCGGACTCGTCGGTCCAGGTGGCCACGCCGCCGCCGACGGCGGGGGCGATCAGTCCGACGAACGGCAGGACGCTCACGAGGACCGTGACCCCGGCACCGATGCCGGCGCGCGCGGCGAGGTCCGAGACGCGGGCGACCGTCGAGCGGTCGCCGCGGGCGTCAGGGGCGGTCATCGTCGCGGCCTCAGGGGTCGAACCCGTTCGGTCTGCCGACACCTCCGCGGAGCCGGCTCCGCGCTCTCGCCCGCGACCCGATCTCGACAGGGAACTGTCATCGCCATCCGTACGGGATCCGAAATCAAAAGCGCGTCGGGGAGGGTATTACGCCCCTTTTATCCGGGTCACGAGGTCGAACTGACGAGGGTCTGGCGACTGCGAGACGGCGGCCACGTCCTCACCGGTCACGCAGGCGCGACAGCTCCGATTCGGGAATGACGAACTCCTGTGTCCCCGGCTCGTAGACGGCGAGGCTCCCGGCGACGAGCGCCATCGACGCCGCCAGCAGCCCGGTGTTGACCAGAAACAGCGCCTCCGGGTTCGCGAACCCCGTCCAAAACGCGACCGCGGGCGTGCCGACCGCCGCGAGGACGACGAGTCCGAAGCCGACCGCCAGGTACGCCATCGCCGTGCGACCGGACGATCGATAGGCCGCGACCGCGAACGCGACGAGCGTCGCGCTCGCGCCGGCCAACACGGTGGTCGTCATCAGGTACAACCCTTCGATGAGCTCCATACTGCTCCTGCTCGAACGCCGATAATAAACCCACGGGGGCGGGTATCAGCGGCGATAACACAGTCGAGCCGAGCGTCGCGTCGAATCGGGCGTGGTTCCCTCCCGTCCGCCGAAGCCGGAGCGTTCGCCGATCGAGGCAACGACCGGTACCATTATAAGAGATAAAAATCAATCTCGATAACGTGAATGGTGGGGGACGATCTGATCACCGTACTCGGTAACAAATACAACACGGACATCCTGACGGCGACGGGCGACGCGAAGTCGGCGCAGGACCTCAGCGACCAGCTGGACGTCCCGATCGCGACGTGTTACCGGCGGATCAACGAGTTGGAGGAGGCGGACCTACTGGAGTTACACGATCGCCCGCTCTCGGACGAACACCGGCGGGTGAAGGTGTACCGCCGGAAGGTCGACGGGGTCGAGGTCGACTTCCGGGACGGGCTCACCGTCGAGGTGGAGGAGCGGTCGGCGGTGAAGAACCGCCTCGACGACGTCTGGCGCGACCTCTCCTCGCGGGAGTAGTCGGTCGAACCGGCGGCCCCCGCTCTGTCAGAACGACGGCCGGTCGTCGGAGCCGCCCATCATCGAGAAGCCGCCCGCGCGCTCGTGGACCGTGATCCCTCCCTGTCCGATCTCCATCGGGAAGATGTCGGTGTCGATGTCCTGTTTCCGCATCTTCGCCACCCAGACGTATCGGTTGACGCCGGAGTCGGTCGGCGTCTGGATGAAGTAGATGTTCCCGTCAGTGAGGAAGTTCTCTAGGCCGACCTCGGTGTCGGGGAAGACAGCGCCCTGCTCGTTGATGAGCAGCGAGGTGAGCCCGTTCGCCTTGAGGATGTCCGAGAACTTCAGCAGGTACGTGCGCTTCTCCTGTTCGGCGTCGAAGAAGAGCTGGAACATCGACAGCGAGTCGAGGACGAGGCGGTCGAAGTCGCCGTCCTCGACGGTGTCAAGCAGCCGATCGACCGCCGTCGAGAAGTCGGTCTCGCGGAGCATCTCGCGTTTGTCTAAGATGACGATGTCGCCGTCGTCGACCATCTCGTCGAACCCCTCGAAGCCGACCGACTCGGCCGCGCCGCGGATGTCGGCCTCGTCCTCCTCGAAGGAGACGTAGACCCCGCGCTCGCCGTGCTCGGAGACGCCGTGGTGGAGGTACTGGATTCCGAAGATGCTCTTGCCCGTGCCCGGGTTCCCCGAGACGAGGACCGTCGATCGCTCGGTGATGCCGCCGGTGAGAATGGAGTCGAGCCCCTCGACCCCGGTGGAGACGAGTTCTGACATTCGTCTCCCCTTTGGCGGCCGGTGTATATAAAAGACGGTTCAGTACATCGGGCGAACGAACGGCGACAGTTTTATCTCTCGACATACCGCTCCTTCGTGTATGCCCGGTGAAGCGTCCCCCGTCACGCGCGACGGTGATCGACGGTGAGCGAGCCGTCGATACTCGTCGTGGAGGACGAGCCCGACATCGCGGCGCTGTACGCCGGCTTCCTCGAGGAGCAGTACGCGGTCGACGTCGCCGAGACCGCCGCCGAGGCGATCGATCGGGTCGACGCCGCCGTCGACGTGGTGCTGCTCGACCGGCGGCTCCCGGACGGGAGCGGCGACGACGTCTTAGCGCACATCCGCGAGGAGGGGTACGACTGCCGCGTGGCGATGGTCACCGCGGTCGAGCCGGACTTCGACATCATCGATATGGGGTTCGACCTGTATCTCACCAAGCCGGTGAGCCGCTCGAAGCTGCTCGCGGCCATCGACACGCTCCTGACACGCAGCGAGTACGACGACCTCGTCCGGGAGGCCGCCGCGCTCGCCAGCAAGCGCGCCGTGTTGAGTTCACAGAAGCCGGCCGCACAGCGCGAGGGGAACGAGGCCTACGCCGAACTCGTCGAGCGGCTGGAGGACTTGGACGCCGACATCGACGACCTCGGCGAGTCGCTGTCGACCGACGACTACCGCGCGATGTTCCGCGACCTCGGCGAGGCCTGACGCGGCGCTTTTCGTTCGTTTGTCCGTCGATACTGTTCCGCCGTCCCGTCAGGGAACCCGCCGACAGCGACGCGATCCGGGACGAAGTTTGAACGGACCTCGCCCCGACTCCGCCCCGAATTTGTCCGGTAGTTGAAAATATATCTCCCCGCTATCGCCCTCGTGGAGACCATGACGAGACGAGACGCGCGACGGCGGTTCCCGGCGACGAGCGGCGGACTCGCGACGCCCGCACTCGCCGGATGTCTCGGCGGAGCGACGGGGGACGGCCACGAGTGCCCGACGGTCGAGGACGTGGTTCAAGTGACCGTGACCGCTACGTAAATCATGATCAACGTTACCGAGAATCGAGAGACGCTCCTCGCGGCGGCGGCCGGCGCGGCCGGGGTCGCCGGGTCGTACCTCGTCACGGGGTGGACGCCGTCGTTCGTCGTTCGGCCCATCGACCAGACCATCGTCAACCTGACCCCCGGTCCGGTCGTGACGACCGCGATCGAGACGCTCGGCGACGCGGGACACCTGATCCACATCGCCATGGCGGTCACGGTCGCGACCGGGCTGTTCGGTGCGATCGCGTTCGCGGGCCTCCGGATCGCCGCACGCACCGAGCGGCGGGCCGCGGGCGTCGCCGTCGCCGGCGTCGGGTCGTGGCTGCTCGCCGCGGGTCTGACCGGCGTCTCGACCGGGGCGCTGGGCGCGGCGCTCCCCGCGGCGACCGTCGTCGGGACCGGGTGGCTCCCCCCGTCGGCCGCGCCGTCCGGAGACGATCCCGCCGCCGTGAGGAACTCGTCGGCGGTCGTCGACGCGGTGCGCCGCCGGACCCTCGGCGTCGTCGCCGGGGCGCTCGGGTTCGTCGGCGCGACGGCGGTGGGGCGACGGGCGCTCGCGTCGGGCGACGGCCCGCTCCCCGACGCCCCGCGGTCGGAGGGCGCGGCCACGCGGCTTCAGGAACTCGACGCGGCGTCGCTGTCGGTCGAGAGCGACGACCTCCACGGGATGGTGAGTCCGATCGGGGAGTTCTACAACGTCGACATCGCGGAGTTCGACCCCGAGGTCACCGCCGAGGAGTGGTCGCTGACGTTCACCGGCGAGACGGAGTCCGATCGGACGGTCACCTTCGACGAACTGATCGACCGCCCGGTCGAACACCGGGCGATAACGCTCCGCTGCGTCGGCGAGGACCTGAACGGGCCGAAGCTGGACAACGCCGTCTGGACCGGGACTCCGATCCGGCCGCTGCTTGAGTCCGTCGACCCGCAGGGCGAGTGCGACTGCGCGATGCTGCGCGGCGAGGACGGGTACTACGTCCAGTTCCCGGTCGACGTCCTCGCCGAGGGGTTCCTCGCGTGGGGGATGAACGGCAAGGAGCTGCCGTCCGGTCACGGCCACCCGGTCCGGGTGCTGATCCCGGGGCACTGGGGCGAGACGAACGTGAAGTGGCTCTCGGAGATCGAGCTGCTGAACGTCGAGGACGACGGCTACTGGGAGGAGCGCGGCTGGGAGGGGACCGGCGAGGTGAAGACGGTCGCCAAGCTCTGGGACGAGGGGATCACGGAGCTGAGCGACGGCCGGACCGAACTCGCCGGCCACGCCTACGCGGGGACGCGCGGGATCGACCGCGTCGAGGTGTCGACCGACGGCGGCGACACGTGGACCGACGCCGACCTCTCCGAGGCGCTCCCCGACGCCGACGTCTGGCGGCAGTGGCGACACGTTTTCGAGCCCGACGGGGAGCGCGAGGTCGTCGTCCGCGCGGTCGACGGCGAGGGGACGCTCCAGACCGAAGATCCCACGGGGTCGGTCCCGGACGGCGCTGCGGGGTGGGTGCGCCGGACGGTCGGGTGATCGTCGGGGACGGCCGCCCGCCCACGGCTCACGAGAGCTGTTCGCCGACGATCCGGTCCGCCTCGGCGAGGAACGCGTCGCGCTCGCCGGTCGGGATGGTCGCGCCCGCGGCGACGTCGTGGCCGCCGCCGTCGCCGCCGACGGACCGGCTCGCCTCGCGCATCACCGTCGAGAGGTCGAGGCCCCGCCGGACGAGCGCGTGCGACCCGCGCGAGGACACCTTCAGCTCCTCGGCGCTCTTCTCGGCGAAGGCGATCACCGGCTTCGAGCGGTCGACCCCGGGCGAGCCGACCGCCATCCCGGCGACGATGCCGACGATGGTCTCGCGGATGCGCGACCCGGCGTCGAACCACTGGAGGTGCTCCTCGTGGGTGACGCCCTCGTTTTTGACCCACTGGAGGCCCTCCGAGAGGTTCCGGCGGTGGGTGCGGAGGAGCCGCCGGGCCTCCGCGAGGGCGTCGCCGCGGTCGCCGAGACACACCGCGAGGCCGACGTCGCCGCGCTCGTAGCGGGCGGTCGCGTTGAGCAGGGTCGAGAACTCGCTCACGTCGCGCAGTTCGGTGCCGACCTCCTCGTCGACGAGCGTGTACGCCGTGCCGACGAGCGCCTCGATCCGGTCAGAGGGGACGCCCGAGGCGACCGCGCGGCGCATCAGCGCGGAGGCGACCGCGCGGCGCTCGTCGGCGTCGAGGTCGACCCAGCGCCGCCACTCCCCGTCGCGTTTCACGTCGACGTCGAGGTCGGTGAGGAAGGAGATCGCCCCCGCCTCGTCGTTGGTGATCCCGGGAATCTTCACGTCGGAGGCGTACTCCAGGAACTTCGGGAGCGGGCGGGTCTGTCTGCCGTAGAGGTCGAGGTCGGTCCGCGCGTCGAGGACGCCCGCGTCGACGCCGTCGGCGACGACCGCCTCGTTGGCACCGACGAGGCCGTCGGTCGAGTCCTGCATGTCGCCGACCGCGCCGACGACCGCCAGCCCGGCGAGGTCGCGGTTGTCGCCGTCGGGTCCCTCCAGCGCGCGGGCGAGCAGGTAGCTCGCGCCGGCCCCGGAGAGTTCGCTCGCGCCGTCGATTCCTTCGAGCAGCGGGTTGAGGTGGTACCGCGTGTCGCGGTCGGCGGGCTGGTGGTGGTCGGCGATGACGGGCACGAAGTCCCCGGCCGCCTCGTGGTCGGCGATCATGTCCAGCTGGCCGGAGCCGAAGTCGGTGAAAAGCACCACGTCGTACTCGCGGGCCGCGATCCCCGCGATCGACGCCTCGTCCAGCTGCTTCTCGAAGACGACCTCGTGGTCGACCCCGGCCCGAGCGAGCGCGGTGGACGCGATCGCGGCGCTCGTGATCCCGTCGGCGTCGATGTGAGAGGCCAGGAGGACCCGACCGGCCTCGCGCAGTCGGTCGGCGCAGTCGGTCGCGCGGTCGGCGAGGTCGGGGACTGGGGCGGCGACTGCCATTACCACCGCTTGGCGCTCGATCGGTCATAAACGCACGCTTCGGGGAGACGGGAGCGGCGCGGTCGGCGGGACGGGACCGCGGCCCCCGTCGAAGGGGCATCAATTGCCGTAACTGACGATTATAGAAGTACGTAGACGTATGAGCAACAAACATGACACGTGGGTTTTCCACCCGGAGTCTCCACGCCGGAGCCGAGCCCGACTCGGCCACCGGTGCCCGCGCTACGCCGATCCACCAGACGACCTCGTACGTCTTCGACGACGCGGACACGGCGGCGGAGCTGTACGCGCTCCGGGCGGAGGGCCACATCTACTCCCGGCTCTCGAACCCGACGGTGAACGCCTTGGAGGACCGGCTGGCGGACCTCTCGGGCGGGTCGGACGCGGTCGCGACCGGCTCGGGGATGGCCGCGTTCGACGCGATCACGACGGTCCTCGCGAGCGCGGGCGACAACGTCGTCGCCAGCTCGGAGATGTACGGCGGCACCGCCGCGTACCTCACGAGCATCGCGGACCGCCGGGGGATCGAGGCGCGGCTCGTCGACACGCTCGACTACGAGGCGTACGCGGACGCGATCGACGACGACACCGCGTTCGTCCACGTCGAGACGATCGCGAATCCCTCGCTCGTCACCCCCGACTTCGAGCGGCTCGCCGACATCGCCCACGACCGCGCAGTCCCGCTCGTCGTCGACAACACCTTCGCGACGCCGTACCTCTGCCGCCCGTTCGAGCACGGCGCGGACATCACGTGGGAGTCGACGACGAAGTGGATCACGGGCAACGGCACCACGGTCGGCGGCGTCGTCGTCGACGGCGGGCAGTTCCCGTGGGACCACCCGGACGCCGACTACGACGAACTGGACGGCGAGTCGCCCGCGTACCCGATCGACTTCGTCGAGCAGTTCGGCGACGCCGCGTTCGCCAACGTCGCCCGCCAGCGCGGGGTGCGGCCGACCGGCGGCCAGCAGTCGCCCTTCGACGCGTGGCAGACGATCCAGGGGCTCAACACCCTCCCGCTGCGGATGGAGCGCCACTGTGAGAACGCGCGGGAGGTGGCCGAGTTCCTCCGCGACGACGAGCGCGTCGACTGGGTGTCGTACCCGGGGTTCGAGGACCACGAGAGCCACGCCAACGCCGCCGAGTATCTCGACGGCTTCGGTGGGATGGTCACCTTCGGCGTCGACGGCGGCTACGAGGCCGCGAAGACGTTCTGCGAGTCGGTCGAGCTGACGAGCTTCCTCGCGAACATCGGCGACGCGAAGACGCTCGTCATCCACCCGGCCTCCACGACGCACGCGCAGATGGACGAAGAGCAACGGCGGCTCGCGGGCGTCTCCCCCGAGATGCTCCGGCTCTCGGTCGGCATCGAGGACGCCGACGACGTGATCGCCGACCTCGACGCGGGGCTGGCGGCGGGCGAGCGCGCCGCGACGGGTGAGGCCGGAGACGACGGGGGCGCGGCCGGGGAGGGAGGGGAGGATCGATGAGCGCCGTCCCGACCGACCACGGCGTCGCCTCGCTCGGCGAGTTCACCTTCGAGTGCGGGCAGTCGGTGCCCGACTTCGAGGTCGCCTACGAGACCCACGGCGAGTTCGACGGCGACAACGTCGTGTTAGTCTGTCACGCGCTCACCGGGAGCCAGAACGTCGCGCGGTCGCCGGAGCCGGAGCGCGACGCGGAGACCGCCGGGGCCGGACAGGCCGGACAGGCCCGCGCGTGGTGGGACGACGTCGTCGGGCCGGGGAAGGCCATCGACACGACGGAGTACTACGTCGTCTGCGCGAACGTCCCCGGATCCTGTTACGGCACGACCGGGCCGGCCAGCGAGCGGCCCGCGGACCTCGACCTCCGCGAGGAGCCCGATCACGACCGGTGGGGGACCGCGTTCCCGCCGGTTCAGGTCGAGGACTGGGCGCGGGCGCAGCGGCGGCTGCTCGACCACCTCGGCGTCGGGCGGCTCCGGGCGGTCGTCGGCGGGAGCGTCGGCGGGATGAACGCCCTGGAGTGGGCGAAGCGGTACCCCGACGACGTCGACCGCGTGGTCGCCATCGCGACCGCCGGGCGGCTCGACGCGCAGTGTCTCGCGCTCGACGCGGTCGCGCGGCGGGCGATCCGCGCGGACGCCGACTGGAACGGCGGCGACTACTACGGCGACGACCGGCCGGACCCGACGGAGGGGCTCGCGATCGCCCGTCAGATCGGCCACATCATGTACCTCTCGAAGGCGTCGATGGAGCGGAAGTTCGGGCGGCGCTCGGCGGGCCGCGACTCGCTCACGCGCGAGGACGGCGACCTCGGGCTGCCGCCGGAGCCGACGGCCGGCTTCTTCCCGTACCGCGAGGTCGAGTCGTACCTCGACTACCAAGCGGAGGGGTTCGGAGACCGCTTCGACGCGAACAGCTACCTCTACCTGACGCGCGCGATGGACGAGTACGACCTCGCCGCGGGCCACGGCACCGACGCCGACGCGCTCGCCGCCTTCGAGGGCGAGGCGCTCCTCGTGAGCTTCACCGCCGACTGGCACTTCACCGTCGAGCAGTCGGCCTCCCTCGCCGACGCCTTCGGCGAGGCCGAGGTCCCGGCCGCGCACCACGTGATCGACTCCGACCACGGCCACGACGCGTTCCTCGTCGAGCCCGAACACGTCGGGCCGCCGGTCCGCGACTTCCTCGCGGACGGCGTCGACGGCCGGGCGGTCTCGGACGAGGGCGACGACGAGGGCGACAATCGCCCGGACCGCGGCGACGCCGACCACGCCCCGGTCCACGCGAGTCTTTTCAGGGGGTAGCCGAGTTTCGAGGAGGATCGAGATCGTGTGGTTAGCGGTGGCGCGTGCCTGTGAGCGGCCGGAGGCCGCGAGTAGGGAGGGACCTCCGATTCTCGCTGGAGTCGGTCGCCGAGCGAAGCGACGGCGACCGACGAGGCTGGG
>NZ_AOJD01000035.1 GCF_000337415.1 Halorubrum tebenquichense DSM 14210
GTAAGCACCGCAGCGAGCAACGCGAGCGAGGAGCACAGCGAGCGTCTGGCCGCCTCCCGGCTGGGGCTTCGGGGGCCGTGTTCCCAGCGACAACTACGACGGACGGTCGGTCGGATATTCGGCGGCATCAGCGTCGACGAGAGAGGTTCGAACCACGGGAAACCGGACCCGCCGCGTAAATCGCCGGAACCCGCCGCCCCGAGAGACCATCCCGATCAATCATGATAACGTTCATAGTTCCCGACCACATGGTGTGAGAAGTATGCCAGGCGGACACGCTCAGACCCTGCGACCGTTCATGTGGCGCGCGGAACGACTGTACCCGGACACCGAGATCGTCTCGCGCACCCACGAGGGGCGCACGCGGCACACGTACGCCGAGTACGCCGACCGGACCGCGCGGCTCGCGAACGCGTTGGACGCCCACGGGATCGAGCGCGGCGACCGGGTAGCGACGTTCTGTTGGAACAACACGCGGCACTTCGAGACGTACTTCGGCGTCCCGAACACGGGGGCGCAGCTCCACACGATCAACCCGCTGTTGCCCGACGAGCACATCCAGTACATCGTCGACGACGCCGACGACGAGATCATCTTCGTCGACCCCTCGCTGGCCGAGAAGATCGCGGGCGCGGCGGAGGGCGCGGAGGAGTTCGAAGGAGTCGACTTCGTCGCGATGGGATCGGAGGGGATCGACGCGCTCGACGCGCCCGCCTACGAGGAGTTCATCGCGGACCACTCGACCGAGTACGACTGGCCCGACCTCGACGGCGACCAGCCGGCCGGCCTCTGTTACACCTCCGGCACGACGGGGAAGCCGAAGGGCGTCGAGTACACCCAGTCGATGCTGTGGAGCCACACGATGGCCTCCCAGACGCCGCAGGGGATCCCGATGGAGGACTCCGACGTGGTCATGCCCGTCGTCCCCATGTTCCACGTCAACGCGTGGGGGATGCCGTTCACGGCGACCGCCGCGGGCGCGAAACACGTCTACCCCGGACCGTCGCCGGATCCGGCCGACCTCGCGTCGCTGATCGAGGAGGAGGGCGTCACCGTCTCCGCGGGCGTCCCGACGGTGTGGCTCGGGCTCCGCGAGTTCATCGAGGAGGGTAACGAGGTGGACCTCTCGACGCTCGACACCGTGATCATCGGCGGCGCGGCCGCGCCGAAGGCGCTGGTCGAGTGGTACGACGAGCGCGACGTCGAGGTGCTCCACGCGTGGGGCATGACGGAGCTGTCGCCGATCGGCACCGTCTCGCATCTCAAGCACGACCTGCGCGACGCCGACTACGAGACGCAGGTGAACAAGCGCTCGAAGCAGGGGCTCGTCGCGCCCGGCTTGGAGTTCGAGGTCATCGACGAGGACGGCGAGGAGATCGCGTGGGACGGAGAGGAGTTCGGCGAGCTCCGGATCCGCGGTCCGTGGGTCACGAAGGAGTACTTCAAGCGTCCCGAGGCCAACGAGGAGGAGTTCGTCGACGGCTGGCTGAAGACCGGCGACGTGGTCACCGTCGACGAGGACGGCTACATGCAGCTCGTCGACCGGACGAAAGACGTGATCAAGTCGGGCGGAGAGTGGATCTCCAGCGTCGAACTCGAGAACGCGATCATGGCGTACGACGGCGTCAGCGAGGCGGCCGTGGTCGGCGTGCCCCACGAGCGGTGGCAGGAGCGCCCCGTGGCGTTCGTCGTCGTTGCCGAGGGCGTCGACCGCGAGGAGCTCGTCGACCGGATCGAGTCCGGCCTCCGCGAGGAGTATCCCAAGTGGTGGCTGCCGGACGCGGTGGAGTTCATCGACGAGGTGCCGAAGACCGCCACCGGGAAGTTCTCGAAGAAGGACCTCCGCGAGCAGTACGGCGACCAGTCGCTCGTCGAGGGCGCGGTCCCCGAGGACGACGCGCCCGACTCCGAGTGACGGCGGTGTAGCCCGGGTTCCGCGGGCTCGGTCGTCGCAGCCGCTTTTCAGGCGTCGCGCTCGCCGATTACCCACTTGTGCGAGTAGCTCTCGCCGCAGGTACAGTGGGCGTACGCGTGGACCACGTCGCCCTCGGCGTAGAGCCCGCCGACCTCCTCGTTTTGCGCCTCCGCGAACGCGAAGACGAATCGGATCTCGTGGTCGTCGTCGGGATTCTCCGCGGCGAACGGACACGTCCCGTCGTCGAGCGAGCGCGCGATCTCCCCGTCCGCTCCCATCGCCGTCTTCGCGAACTCCATCGCGCCCATGCCCGTGCCGGCCTGGAACGCGGACCGGCCGGTCTCGCCGTCGAGGATCAGCCGGACGCCGCCGCCGACCTCGGTGCCGACGCTCCGGAGCCGGGAGTCGTCGTCGAGGTACGCGTCGCTCACGTAGAAGACCACGTCGTCGAGCCGCTCGCCCGCGAGGAACTCGTCGAGGTTGCTCATGCCGGGCGGAGGCGCGTGAGCGGTAAAAGGCGTGCGAGTCGCGGCCGAGAGCGCGGGCCGCGGCGGGGCGAGAGGGGGTCGCGGCGGGGCGAGAGGGGGTCGCGGCGGGGTGAGAGGAGGTCGTTCCGCGCCGACCGATGCTAAATCGTGTAGAATAGGGGTAAGCGTTAATACGTCTCACGGAGATCCGTCGCGTGATGAGCGCGCAGACACGATCCGGCGACCGGCTCGCGGAGTGGGCGCAGCTGGTCGACGAGGACGTTCCGGAGGAGCTCCGAGAGGAGCGCTCGACCGACGGTTAACTTCCACCCCGCTTCGCGAAGGCTTTAGGCCGAAGGCGGCGAAGCACCGCCGATGGCGACCGAAGCCGCCGGGATCGACCGACACCTGCTCGTCGACGGGTTCTTACAGCGACGCCGGTACCAGCTCCAGCTGGCGGACGCCGCCGCCGACGAACACACGCTCGTCTGTCTCCCGACCGGCCTCGGCAAGACGACGGTCAGCCTGCTCGTCACCGCGGAACGGCTCCACGAGGCGGGCGGGAAAGCGCTGTTTTTAGCCCCCACGAAGCCGCTCGTTCAGCAGCACGCGGACTTCTACCGCGAGGCGCTCTCGATCCCCGACGAGGAGATCGTCGTGTTCACCGGCGACGTGAAGCCCGACGACCGCGCCGCGCTGTGGGACGACGCCCGGATCGTGATCGCGACGCCGCAGGTGGTCGAGAACGACCTCGTCGGCAACCGGATCTCGCTGCGGGACGTGACCCACCTCACCTTCGACGAGTGTCACCGCGCGACCGGCGACTACGCGTACGTCTACATCGCGGAGCGCTACCACGCCGACGCGGCCGACCCGCTCGTCACCGGGATGTCGGCCTCGCCCGGCGGCGACACCGAGGAGATCGAGACGGTCTGTGAGAACCTCGGGCTCGTCAACGTCGAGGTGATGACCGAGGAGGACGCCGACGTCGACGAGTACACCCACGACACCGACGTCCAGTGGGAGCAGGTCACCCTCCCGGACGAGGTCTTAGCGATCCGCGACGCGCTCAACGAGGTGATCACCGACCGGCTGGAGAAGCTCAAGTCGCTCGGCGTGACGAACACGACGAACCCCGACCTGTCACAGAAGGACCTCAACAAGATGCGGGGGAAGCTCAAGAAGATGATGGACAACGACCAGTCGGACGGGTACAAGGGGATGAGCACCCACGCCGAGGTGATGAAGCTCCGGCGCGCGACCGAACTGGTCGAGACGCAGTCGGTCGAATCCGTCCGGCGCTACTTCGAGCGCCAGCGCGAGGCCGCCAGGTCGTCGGGCGCGTCGAAGGCGAGCCAGCGGATGGTCGCGGACCCCAAGGTGCGCGAGGCGATGCGGAAGGCGGAGTCGTTCGACGGCCTCCACCCGAAGTTCTCGAAGGCCCGGATCCTCTTGGCCGAGACCCTCGGGATCGACGGGGGCGAGCGCGCCATCCTGTTCACGGAGTCGCGCGACACCGCCGAGGCGCTCGTGGAGTTCCTCTCCGCGAGCTTCGACGTGCGGAAGTTCGTCGGGCAGGGCGACAAGGACGGCTCCGACGGGATGAGCCAGAAACAGCAGCAGGAGACGCTCGACGAGTTCAAGGCCGGCGAGTTCGAGGTGCTCGTCTCTACGAGCGTCGCCGAGGAGGGGCTGGACGTGCCCGAGGTCGATCTGGTCTGCTTCTACGAACCGGTGCCGACCGCGATCCGCTCGATCCAGCGCAAGGGCCGGACCGGCCGGCAGGCCGAGGGGAAGGTGGTCGTCCTGATGGCCGAGGACACCCGCGACGAGGCGTTCTTCTGGATCTCGCGCCGCCGCGAGAAGGAGATGGCGAGCCAGCTCGCCGAGCTGAAGGAGGCGACCGACGACATCGAGGAGACCGTCGGCGACGACGGGCAGGCCGGCCTCGGCGCGTTCTCCGGGGGGTCCGACGGCGAGAGCGACGACGCCGGATCGGACGGTGACGAGGGGGTAGACGACACGGCCGAGGAGTCCGGAGGCGACGCGGACGACAACGCCGGACTCACCGACTTCGCGGCCGAAGCCCGGGACGGGTCGGATGGCGGCGACGAGGACGCCGAAGAGGACGAGACGACCGACGACGAAGCCGAAGAGAACGAGACGACCGACGACGAAGCCGAAGAGAACGAGACGACCGACGACGAAGCCGACGCGGACGACGACGGCGTCGTCGCGACCGCCGGCGTCGACGGCGGAGTCGAGGTCGTCGTCGACCAGCGCGAACTCGACTCCTCGATCGCGAAGGACCTCTCGACGCGCGACGGGCTCGTCACGCGGCTGGAGACGCTCGCGGTCGGCGACTACGTCCTCTCCGACCGGGTCGCCGTCGAGCGGAAGTCCGCGGCCGACTTCGTCGACTCCATGCTCGATTCCGACCGCTCGATGTTCGAGCAGGTGGGCGAGCTCTCGCGGGCGTACGCCCGCCCCGTGATGATCGTCGAGGGGACGAACCTCTACGGCCAGCGCGACATCGACCCTAACGCGATCCGCGGCGCGCTCGCGTCGCTCGCGGTCGACTTCGACGTGAGCGTCCTCCGGACCGAAGGCGAGGAGGACACCACCGAACTGCTCGCGACGGTCGCGAAACGGGAGCAGGAGACGCGCGACCGGGAGGTGAGCGTCCACGGCGAGAAGACGACGAAGACCCGCGCCGAACAGCAGGAGTACGTCGTCTCCTCCATCGCCGACATCGGCCCGGTCACCGCCCGAACGCTCCTCGAACACTTCGGCACGGTCGAGGCCGTGATGACCGCGCCCGAGGACGACCTGCTCGAAGTCGACGGCGTCGGCCCGGTGACCGCGGAGCGCATCCGCGAGGTCGTCGGGAGCGAGTACGAGTAGCGCTCTCCGCTCGCGCTCGGACCGTCAGCGGGTCAGTCGAAGCCGCTCACCAGCGTCACGACCCACTGGCCGAAGTCGTACTCCGACCGGACCTCCACGCGCGTCACCCACTTCACCCACTGGAAGCCGCGCCGGTCGGGAGCGACGAGGCGAGCGGGCGCGCCGTGGCCGTGAGTCAGTTGCTCGCCGCCGACGCGCGTCGCGATCAGGGCGTCCTCGGCCTCGTCGATCGGGAGGCTCCAGCGGTAGCCGGTGACGGAGGTGAACCGGACGTAGGCGGCGTCTTCACCCAGTTCGCCGGCCGCGTCGAGCAGGTCGCCGACGCGGATCCCACCCCACTCCTGGACCGTGTACCAGCCGCTCGTACAGTCGAGCAGCGCCTCCGCCTCGTGGCCGGCCTCGAGGTCGTCGACGGTCAGTTCGGCGGGGTCGGAGACGAGCCCCGCGACCGTCAGCCGGTAGTCGTCGCGGTCGATCGGGCCGGGGTCGTCGGCGACCCACGAGGTGATCGGGAAGGCGGCGTTGCCCGCGCCCTCGCGGGGTTGTGATCCGGTAAATCGCCGGTCGGCCCCCGCGGTGTTGAGCGCGTCGTTGATCCCCTGCTGGACCCGGTAGGTCGCGCCGCCGGCCGCGAGCAGCGCGAAGTAGCTGAGCGCGGTCCGCCGCCGCTCGAAGTCGACGCGGCGGGGGAGCCGGAACCGGGTCGACGCGTGCGCGGCCACGAGCGGGACCAGCGCGAGCCCGAACCCGACGTGGACGGAGAGCAGCGTCCAGTACGAGAGTCGCACGTCGAGGCCGAACACCCACGCGACGCCGGTTCCGATCGCGCCGACCGCGGCGACGAGCGTGAGGACGGACAGCGCGGTCGAGCGCCGCCAGAGGTCGGGATCGGTGAGCCGGCGGCGGACCCGCGCGAGCTTCCACCCGAGCAGCGCGACGATCCCGACCCCGAGCGAGCGGTGGAACCAGAACAGCGGCCACCCCTCGGGGACGCCGACGGTGAACGAGACCAGCCCCGTGACCGCCTCGGCGACGACGAACGCGAACAGCGACCAGTCGACCGCGCGCGGCGGGGGGTCCAATCGGTCGAGCACGGCGCGGAGTCGGTCCGTCGCGGCCATCTACGCGTGATAGGTGCCACCGAGACAAAAGAGTACAGTCGAGCGGGACCGCTTCCGGCGGACTACAGCTCGTAGGTCTCGCCGTCGACCGCGAGCGGTTCCTCGAACGCCTCGTCGGCGGGGTAGAAGTGCGCGAGGTGGACGAGCCGGGTTCGCTCGGCGTCGAGGTCGTCGGCGAGCGCGAGCGCGCCTTCCCGGGTCATGTGCTTCGTGCCGAAGGTGCGCGGGACGCCGTCGGGACCCTCGTGCCGCCCGCCGATCGGGTGGTGCTCGCAGAGGGAGGCGGGGACGATGGCGTCCGCGAGGAGGAGGTCCGGGTGGGCGAGCGCCTCGCGCGAGCGGTCGGGGACGTCGTAGCTGGTGTCGCCGGTGAGCGAGAGCTTCGCGCCCGTCTCCGGGTCCTCGATCACGACGCCGTAACAGACGAGCGGCGGGTGGTCCACGGGGACGAACCGGACCTCGAACCCGCAGGTCTCGAACGGCTCGAACGGGTCGCGGGCGTGGACGCCGATCCGGTCTTCGAGGTAGTCGTACTTGTCGCGGATCGTCTCGGCGACGCTCCGATCGGTCGCCGGGTCGGTCTCCGACGGGGCGTGGACCGGAAGCCCGTCGACGAGGCGGTAGACGTTGCCGAGCCCGTCCAGGTGGTCGAAGTGGATGTGCGTCACGAGCCCGGCGTCCGGGAGGGGGACGTCGGCCGCGAGGAACTGCTGTCTGAAGTCGGGGCTGAAGTCGACGAGCAGCGACTCGCCGGTGCGCTCGTTGGCGACGTGGACGGAGAAGCGCGACCGCGACACCCCGCGCTCGCGGGCCGCCTCGCAGGTGTCGCAGTCGCAGCCGACCGTCGGGGTCCCGGTCGTGTCGCCCGTCCCGAGCAGGGTGACGCGCATGGGACGTGATGGACGGGCCACGGCCTTAGCGTCCGCGGTCGCGGCGGCCGCGGCGGCGGAACCGCCGCGCGCTCTGCCGGACCGTATCCCGGACGTATAACCCGGAGCCGGACCGACCGGGACGCATGCACACCAGTCGCAGCCTCACCCTCGCGCGGCTCCCCTCGGGCGTGCCGGTCCGGACGACCGTCCACGCGTACGGCGAGGGCGAACTCGTCGACGGCGACGGCGGCCCCGAACTCGACGCGCCGGCGGACTCGCCGGTCGTCTACGCGCAGGCGGCACAGCACGGCCGCGAGGTGAACGGGGCCGCGGTCCTCCGGCGGCTCCACGACCGCCTCGTCGGGTCGGACTCCGAGACCGGCGACGGAGACGGACCGTCGGCCGCCGACCTCGACGGGACGCTCGTGACGGTCCCCGTCGCCGACCCGCTCACCTTCGACCGCGTGTCGTACACGACGCCGGAGTCGCTCGACTCGCGGCAGCCGAACATGAACCGCTGCTGGCCGGGCGACGCGGCGGGGTCGCTCCACGAGCGGATGGCGGCCCGGCTCTGGGCGTTCGCGAGCGAGGCCGACGCGGTCGTCGACCTCCACACCGGCTCGCCGGCGATGGCGACGCACGCGGTGTACATGCGCGGCGACGAGGACTGCCGCGGGCTGGCGGAGGCGTTCGGCACCGACCTGCTGCTCGCGGAGGCCGCGGGAGACGACGCCGACACCGAGTGGGACGAGCGCGGGTTCGCCGGGAAGTTCCGCGTCGCCGCCACCCGCGAGGGGATCCCCACGATCACGCCCGAACTCGCGCACAGCAAAGAGATCGTTCCGGAGGCCGTCGCGACCGGCGTGACGGGGATGCTCGGCGTGTTGCGACGCGAGGGACTGCTCGCCGGCGACCCCGACCCGTGGGACGGGACCGTCGCCCGAAACCACCTCGGACGGGTGATCGCCGACGACTCGGGGCTGTTCGTCCCCGAGCCCGACCTCGCCGTCGGCGACCGGGTAGAGGACGGAGAGCGCGTCGGTGAGGTGTTCGACCCGACGACGTTCGAGACGCTTCAGGTCGCGCGCGCCGACCGCGACGGGATCGCGTACTCGGTCGCCCGGGAGTCGACCGTCACCGCGGGCGCGACGCTGGTCGGCGTCGCCGAGCGGATCGACGGGGAGTGAGGAACGGATCGCGGTGAGCGCGCCGGTTCAATCCGGCGATTACGGTCTCCGGACGCGGATCTGTCCGTCGGCCGCGACCGTGACGAACAGCCGGCGGCGGACCTCGCGGCCGTGGACCGCGTCGCCCGCGCGGTCGCCAATCGCTCGCATCAGCTCCGGGGCGGTCTGGTTCACCTTCACGCCGGCCTCATCGCAGGCGTCGTAGACGCGCTTGGGGGCGTCGTAGAGGTCGGTCCCCTCCTCGATCTCGACGCGGACCGGCGCTGACAGCGCCTCCGCGAACGCGACCGTCTCGCGGGCGCGCTCGACGTTGTCGCGGGCGCTCGCCTCGACGCTGGAGACGTTCGCGCGCGAGGTGCCGAGCCGGTCCGCGATGTCCGACTGCCGGAGCCCGCGCTCGCGGAGCGCCAGCACCTCCGCCTGTCGGCGGGTGAGCACGCTCTCGTCGGCGTCGAACCCCGCCCGGTCGAGGACCGAGTCGGCGTCGACGTCCGCGGGGTCGGAGTACCCGTCGTCTGCCACCATGCGATCACCGACGGGCCGGGCGGTCAAAAAACGGCGGTTTCGCCGGGCGGCGGACGGACCGACCACCTCGATCCGGCGCGCGCCTCCGAACGCCCGTCAGGGCGTGAGGAGCACGCGCGAGGGAGTCGGTCGCCGAGCGAAGCGACGGCGACCGACGAGGCTGGGGGGGGCGTGAGGTGCGGTTGCTGTGCGGTCGCGGTCGGGTGGGACTCGAAGGGGCGGCCGCGAGGGCGAAGCCCGGCGAAGCAAGGACCGCAAGGAGCGAACGAAGTGAGCGACTGAGGACCACAGCGAGCCGCGCGAGTCCTCGCGGCTGGGGCTTCGGCGGTCGTGTCCGTAGAAGCAACTGCGTCGCGGCGAGTAGCTAAGACTTCAGCCGCGTTCGCGTCGAAAAATCGATCGCAATCGGCGGCGTCCGGACTGTCCGTGGGGCGGGGGTCACCCCGAGACGCCGGTCACTTGCCCCAGAAGTTCTCGCGGCTGCCGAGTCGCTCGCGGTCCGGGCGGTCGCGGCGGTGATTCTCGTCGTCGTCCGCATCGATTTCGCCGTCGTCCGCGCCGGCCGCCTCGTCGTCGCCGTCCTCCTCGTCTTCCGGGTCGTCCGGGAGCCGCTCGACCACGTCCTGTGCCGTCGCGTGGCTGGACTTCACCCGGTGGATCTCGACCTCGGCGCGCGCCGGGGGGAGGAGGCCGTCGACGAGGATGATGAAGCCGTCGTCGGTGCGGCCGACGCCGGCACCGCTCTCGTGGATGTCGTCGACCTCGACCGTGACGACCTCACCGGGCTGGACCGGCTGCTGTTTCAGCTCGTAGATCGGCATGTCGTAGTGGTTACACCACTCCGCGCCGCCTTTGTTGCCGTAGTGTTGACACCCCATCCCCTCGATCCGTTCGTCGAAACTGGGGCAGTCGTCGGCGAGTGGACAGTCCGCCATACCGTAGGGGAGACCGGCCGCCGTTGTAAACGTTTTCGACTCTCAGAGCGAAATTTCCGAAAACGGGCGATTCACGCGGCCGAGCGTCGGCTGCTGAGGACGGCCGGGAACGCGGGTTCGACGGCGGCTGTACGTCGGGCGGACCTCAGAGGAACTCCCGGACCTCGGAGTACCACATGTCGTGGTGGTCGACGGCGTCGATCGCCTCCGCGACGTCGACCGCGATGGCGTGCCAGCAGCGCTCGGAGGGGTCCTCGGGGTCGAGGTTGTACGTCGCGTCGGCGCAGTCGCACTCGCCGTCCTCGACCACGTACTCGTCCTCGTGGCCGACGACGACGGTGAAGTCGCGGTACTGTTTCACCCGCCCCTCGCCGACGGCCTCGACGGCGCGCTGCCCGCGGTCGCCGTGTTCGTCGACGATGCCCGCGGCGATCGGGCCGGTCAGCTCTCCGGCCTCCGTGATCGCGGCGCGCCAGTCGTCGACCGGCTCCATGTACCCTCCTTTTCGGGCGGTCGGTTAAATCCCGTCGGTCAGGAGAAACGGGATCGGCTCCTTCGGACGCGAACGCCGGACCCGGCGGTCACGGTCGCGGCAGCGCCCCGGACTCGTAGACCGGTTCCATGAGGAGCGCGACGGCGACCGCGAACGGGAACGAGTACGACTCGGACGCGTCGAAGGAGACGCCGATCAGTCGGCCGCTGAGCGCTCCGACAACCGCCATTAGGATGAGAAGTCCGAACGCCGTGAACCCGAACCGCCAGAGCCGTCCGACGTCCAGATCGGGACGCAGCCGGAGCAGTCCGAGCGCGACGGCGAGCGAAGCGACGAGTCCGGTTATTCCTTCGACGGTCGGCGAGACGGACGAGACGGTCCCGACGGTGAACCACGTGAGCTGTCCGACGGTGAGACAGAGCGCGATCCACGCCTCGACGACGCGACGCGGGGAGGGCATACCGATCGTTGATCGCCCTCGGTGAAGTTTTTTCCGGACAGAGTCTTTGTGATAACATATTTCATTTATAAATCGCCGATCGATACGAGGACGAACACCACCGAAGCCCCAGTCGCTCGGCCGTACGTGATCGGTTTCGCGGATAGTAGCTCCGTGACCGAGACCACCGAAGCCCCAGCCACGAGGACTCGCGCGACTCGCTGCGCTCCTCAGTCGCTCACTTCGTTCGCTCCTTGCGGTGCTTGCGTCGTCGTGCTTCGCCCTCGCGACTGCCCCTTCGAGTCCCGCCCCACTCCGCACAGCAACCGCACCTCACGCCTCCCCAGCCTCGTCGCTCACTTCGTTCGCGACTCCCTCGCGCGTGCTGTCTCGCGGCGCTTCGCGCCGCTCGCAGGCACGCGCCGACAGGGTGGAAAAGACGGGTTTCGCGGCGTGTGACGGGTTACTCCAGTACGATCAGCACGTCGCCCATATCGACGCTGTCGCCCTCGCCGACGTGGACGCTCGCGACGGTGCCGCCGCGCTCGGCGACCACGTCGTTCTCCATCTTCATCGCTTCGAGGACGCAGACCACGTCGCCGGCCGCGACCTCGTCGCCCTCGCTCACGTCGACCGAGAGGATCGTCCCCTGCATCTCCGCGTCGATCGACTCGCCGCCCTCGGCGACGTCGACCCCGTCGTCGCCCCCGTCGTCGGACGTCGCCTGCGGGGGGCGCTGCTGGCCGCCCGCGCCACCGCCCCCGCTCTCCGGGACCGGGATGGCGGGCGCGCCGCGCTCCTCCAGTTCGACGTCGAAGCGCTTGCCGTTCACCTCGACGGTGAACTCGCGTTCGGTCACCTCCTCGTCGTCGTCGCCCGCGCTCGCCGTCTCGGAGCCCCACCGCTCCTGCGCGTCGGCGACGAGGTCGGCGTCTAACTCCTCGTCGAGGTACTTCGTCGTGTGCGTGCCGTCGACGAAGCGCTCGTCGTCGAGCATGAGCCGGTGGAACGGGACGATGGTGACGACGCCGTCGATGTCGTACTCTGTGAGCGCGCGCTTCGACCGCGCGAGACACTCCTCGCGGTCCGGGGCCCACACGATCAGCTTCGCGATCATCGAGTCGTAGTCGGTGACCAGCTCGTCGCCCTGCCGGAGCGCGTCGTCGACGCGCACGCCGATCCCGCCCGGCGGGTCGTACGTCTCCAGCGACCCCTCGTTTGCGGGCTGGAAGTCGTTCGCCGCGTTCTCGGCGTTGATCCGGAACTCGATCGCGTGGCCCTCCAGCTCGACGTCGTCCTGCGAGACGGACATCCCCTCGCCGCTGGCGACCCGGAGCTGCTCTTTGACGATGTCGATCCCCGTCAGCGCCTCGGTGACGGTGTGTTCGACCTGAATGCGGGTGTTGACTTCGAGGAAGTAGAAGTTCGTCTCCGGGCCGAGCGGCTCGGACGGGTCGCGGTCGGGGTCCTCCTCGACGAGGAACTCGACCGTCCCGGCGTTGGTGTAGTCGGCGGCGGCGACGCCCCGGCGGGCGGCCTCGCCGATCTGCTCGCGCAGTTCGTCGGAGAGCGCGGGTGAGGGCCCCTCCTCGATCACCTTCTGGTGGCGGCGCTGGAGCGAGCAGTCGCGCTCGCCGAGGTGGACCACGTCGCTCTCGGCGACCGAGGCGTCGCCGGCGTCCTCGCCGCCCGACCCCGCGGCGGGGTCGTCTGCGACGATCTGGACCTCCACGTGGCGGGGGGTCTTGAGGTAGCGTTCGAGGTACACCGAGTCGTTCGAGAAGTACGCCTCGCCCTCGCGTTTCGCCGATTCGAGCGCCTCCTCGGCCTCGTCGGCGCTCTCGACGACCTTCATCCCGCGACCGCCGCCGCCGCCCTCGGCCTTGATGGCGACGGGGTAGCCGTACTCGTCGCCGAACTCGGTCACCGCCTCCACGTCGGTGACCGGCTCCGTCGTCCCGGGGACGATCGGGACGCCCGCGTCGTCCATCACGCGGCGCGCGTGGGTCTTCTCGCCGAGGCGCTCCATCGCGTCGCTCTCGGGGCCGATCCACGTGATCCCGTCGGCCGCTTCGACGCGGGCCGCGAAGTCGGCGTTCTCCGCGAGGAAGCCGTAGCCGGGGTGGATCGCGTCGGCGTCGGCCGCGCGCGCCGCCTCGACGACCGCCTCGCCGTCGAGGTAGGAGTCGGCCGCGCGCGCCGGCCCGACGTTGTACGCCTCGTCCGCGTACCGGACGTGGCCGCCGTGTTTGTCGGCGTCGCTGTAGACGGCGACGGTGTCGACGCCGAGCTCCGCACAGGCGCGCATCACTCGGACCGCGATCTCGCCGCGGTTCGCCACGAGAACCTTATCGAACATTCCTGTCGGTTCTTCCACGAACTGCTACCAAACTCTGTCGGTCCGCGACGGGGCGCGGCGGGGCGCGGCGGGGCCGACGCCGACCGGCGGAACGTGTCGAGACGGTTAAGGGGGCCCCGGGCGACACGACGAGGTATGCTCGACGCGGGAAACCCGTACGTGCTGCCGTCGACGCTGGCCGGGGCCGCCGTCTACCTCGGCCTCACGGTCGTCACCGACGCGTCGCTGCCGATTCGGATCGGCGCGCTCCTCGCGTTCGTCGTCGTCGTGCCGACCGCCCTCAACCGACTCCTCGGCGGGCGCGAACCGTCGGAAGGCCTCGGCGGGGACGACGAGCCGACCGGCGACGAGGGAGCGCGCTGAGCGCGCGACCGAGAGACGCGTTACCACAGGTATATATGTCAGCGGACGAACCTGCGAACGCGCCCTGAGCCAGGGCCGAGTCGACGGCGCGACGGTTCGACGCCGCGTCGTCGGGGGAATGTGCGCGGCCGGACGCCTCCGCGTCCGGGAGTTCCGTTCGACGTGTCCGGGTCCCGATACCGGCCGGTCCGGCGGTCGGTAGGGTCTCGGGACGGGGCGTTCGGCGCGACGGACGCTCAGAACCGGTCGCTCCGCCCGGCCGCGGTCCACGGGTCCGTCGGCGCGTCCGCGGGCACGCGCACCCGGCGTCGGTGGAGCCGGTCGATCCGGCCGGCGAGCCCCCACCGGTCCTCCTCGCGGCCGTCGTCCGGGTCCCCCGCGGCGGCCGCGGCGGCGAGTTCGCCGTCGCGCAGGTGGGCGGCGACCGCCGCGGCGATGGCGGCCGCCTCCTCGTCGCCCGCGTCGTCGGGGATCGACAGGCCGGCGAGCGCGGCCGCCGCGGGGTCCACCCCCTCGCCGACGGCCGCCTCCGCGTCGCCTGCCGGCCCCCCGTCGGCCGGGTCGTCGTCGACCGCCATCAGATCGGGATGTTTCCGTGCTTCTTGGCGGGCTGGTCCGTGCTCTTCCCCTTCAGCATCTTCAGGTCTTGGATGAGGCGCGCGCGGGTCTCGGTCGGCTCGATGACGTCGTCGACGAAGCCGCGGTCGGCGGCGGTGTAGGGGTTCGCGAACTCCTCGCGGTACTCGTCGATCAGCTCCTGCCTGCGCGCGTCCGGATCGTCCGCCTCGGCGAGCTCCTCCCGGTAGAGGACGTTGACGGCCCCCTTGGGTCCCATCACGGCGATCTCGGCGGTCGGCCACGCGTAGTTCACGTCGCCGCCGATGTGCTTCGACGACATCACGCAGTAGGCCCCGCCGTACGCCTTCCGGGTGATGACGGTGAGAAGCGGGACGGTCGCCTCCGAGAAGGCGTACAGCAGCTTCGCGCCGTGACGGATGATTCCGTTGTGCTCCTGGTCGGTGCCGGGCATGAAGCCGGGCACGTCCTCGAAGGTGACGATGGGGATGTTGAACGCGTCACAGAAGCGGACGAACCGCGCGCCCTTCTGGCTCGACTCGATGTCGAGGGTGCCGGCGTTCACCCGGGGGTTGTTCGCGACGACCCCGACGGAGTGGCCGTCGAGGCGGGCGAAGCCGACGACGATGTTCTTCGCGAAGTTCTCCTGCACCTCGAAGAAGGAGCCCTCGTCGGCGACGCTGCCGATCACGTCCTTCATGTCGTACGGCTTGCGGGGCGCGTCGGGGACGATTTCGGCCAGTTCGTCGTCGGCGCGCTCGGGGTCGTCCCACGGCTCGACGCGCGGCGGGTCCTCGACGTTGTTCGCGGGGAGATACGAGAGCAGGCGAGCGATGTTGTCTAACGCCTCCTCCTCGCTCTCCTCGGCGAAGTGCGCGACGCCGGAGGTCGACGTGTGGGTGACCGCGCCGCCCAGCTCCTCGAAGCTCACCTCCTCGCCGGTGACCGTCTCGATCACGTCCGGCCCGGTGATGAACATGTGCGAGGTGTCCTTCACCATGAACGTGAAGTCCGTGATGGCGGGCGAGTACACCGCGCCGCCCGCGCACGGCCCCATGATCGCCGAGATCTGCGGGATGACGCCCGACGCCTCCGTGTTGCGTCGGAATATCTCCGCGAAGCCGCCGAGCGAGGCGACGCCCTCCTGAATCCGCGCGCCGGCGGAGTCGTTGAGGCCGACGACGGGCGCGCCCACGTCCATCGCCTTGTCCATCACCTTACACACCTTCTCGGCGAACACCTCGCCGAGCGACCCGCCGAAGACGGTGAAGTCGTGCGCGAACACGAACGTCTTCCGCCCGTTCACCTCGCCGTAGCCGGTCACCACGCCGTCGCCCGGGATCTGTTTCTCCTCCATCCCGAAGGTGTGGTTGCGGTGGGTGCGGAACCGGTCGAACTCGTGGAAGGTGCCGTCGTCGAGGAAGTAGTCGATCCGCTCGCGGGCGGTCATCTTCCCCTTGTCGTGTTGCGACTGGATCCGGTCTTCGCCCCCGCCCTTCGCCGCCCGCTCGCGGCGCTCGCGAAGGTCTTCGATGCGGTCGTCCATCGTCACGGCGGACCACCCTGCGTCATTACCTCGTGGGTCGGCGAGCGCCGTCAAAAGGGTTCCCCTATCCGACGTTTTCGGCTTCGACGGGCGTCGAATCGCCGCCGCGGCCGGGCGGTCGCGGTCGAGTTCGTCGCTGTCCGGCGGCTAGTCGCCGTCCTCCTCGTCGTCGTCCGGCGGCTAGTCGTCCTCCGGCGGCCGCCTTCCCTCGACCACCCACCCGCGACCGCCCGCACAGGCCCTGTCTTCGGTTCGCACGCGGACGGGCGGTTCGACGCTTTTAAACCTCCGATGAACCACTCTCCGATGAGACAGGCTTCGCCTGTTTCACTGACCCGTAGGAGCGACCTGCGTACTACGGAGGTGAAAATGGCAGACACAATACAAGAGGCCGTAACCCTCGCACTCGACGATGCGCCCGAGCGGAACTTCCGCGAGACCGTGGACATCGCGATCAACCTGCGAGACCTCGACCTCAACGATCCGTCGAACCGTATCGACGAGTCCGTCGTGCTGCCGGCTGGAACGGGGCAGGAGACACAGATCGTCGTCTTCGCGGAGGGCGAAACCGCCGTCCGCGCAGAGGAGGTCGCTGACGAAGTGCTCGACAGCGACGCCCTCGAAGACTTAGGAGACGACGACGACCGCGCAAAGGACCTGGCCGACGATACTGACTTCTTCGTCGCAGAGGCCAACCTGATGCAGGACATCGGTCGGTACCTCGGTACCGTCCTCGGTCCGCGCGGGAAGATGCCTACCCCACTACAGCCGGACGACGACGTCGTCGACACAGTCAACCGGATGAAGAACACGGTGCAGCTCCGGTCGCGCGACCGGCGCACGTTCCACACCCGCGTCGGTGCCGAAGACATGGGCGCTGACGCGATCTCGGACAACATCGACGTCATCATCCGGCGACTCGAAGCAGACCTCGAGAAGGGGCCGCTCAACATCGACGGGATCTACGTGAAGACCACGATGGGTCCCGCGAAGGAGGTGCCCGTATGAGCTCGGTCCGCAAGACCGAGACGATCCCCGAGTGGAAACGCGAGGAGGTCGACGAGCTCGTCGACTTCATCGACTCGTACAACTCGGTCGGGATCGTCGGCGTGGCCGGCATTCCGAGCCGCCAGCTCCAGGCCATGCGCCGGGAGCTTCACGGCTCGGCCGCCGTCCGCATGAGCCGCAACACGCTCACGAACCGAGCGCTGGAGGAGGTCGACGACGGCGTCGAGGCGCTGACGGAGTACGTCGGCGGTCAGGTGGCGCTCGTCGGCACCAACGACAACCCGTTCGGCCTCTTCAAGCAGCTCGAAGCCTCGAAGACCCCCGCCCCCATCAACGAGGGCGAGGTGGCCCCCAACGACATCGTGATCCCCGAGGGCGACACCGGCGTCGACCCGGGACCGTTCGTCGGCGAGCTCCAGACCGTGGGCGCGGCCGCCCGCATCCAGGACGGCTCGATCAAGGTCACCGAGGACTCGACCGTGCTGACGGAGGGCGAGGTCGTCGACGCCGACCTCGCGAACGTCCTCGTCGAGCTCGGCATCGAGCCGAAGGAGGTCGGGCTGGACCTGCGCGCCGTCTACTCCGAGGGCGTCCTGTTCGAGCCGGACGAGCTCGAAATCGACGTCGACGAGTACCGCGCGGACATCCAGTCCGCCGCGGCCGCCGCGCGCAACCTCTCGGTCAACGCCGCGTACCCGACGGCCGCCACCGCCGGCACCCTTCTCGCGAAGGCGTCCGGCGAGGCGAAGTCCGTCGGCCTGTTCGCGGAGATCGAGAGCCCGGACGTCGTGCCCGACCTGATCGGGAAGGCCGACGCCCAGCTGCGCGCGCTCGCGTCACAGATCGACGACGAGGAGGCGCTCCCCGAGGAGCTTCAGGGCGTCGAGGCCGCGCCGGCGACGGAGCCGGCGGCCGACGACGACGACGAGGAGGAACAGGCGGACGAAGAGACGGAAGACGCCGAGGAGGCCGACACCGCTGACGACGCCGACGACGAGGACGACGGCGGCGACGGCGGCGACGGACTCGGCGCGATGTTCGGATAACACGAGGTACACACCAATGGAATACGTTTACGCTGCGCTCATCCTGAACGAGACTGGAGCAGAGATCAACGAAGACAACGTCACCGGCGTGCTGGAAGCCGCCGGCGTCGACGTCGAGGAGTCCCGCGTCAAGGCGCTCGTCGCCGCGCTGGAGGACGTCGACATCGAGGAGGCCATCGAGACGGCCGCCGCGGCACCCGCCGCCGGCGCGTCCGCGGGCGGTTCCGCCGACGCCGACGCGTCCGCCGACGAGGCCGACGACGACGACGAGGAGGACGAGGCCGACGCCGCCGAGGAAGCGGCCGACGACGACGAGGAAGACGGCGACGGCGGCGAGGGTCTCGGCGAGCTCTTCGGCTAACCCCGGACGACCGCTCGGACCTCGACCGCGCCGACCCACCGCTCAATTTTTATCGGCTCTCGCTATCCCGAGTGATAACGCCGTCCGCGAGTTTATGTGTCGATCGCCGGAACGAGGAGTCGATGAAGATCGTCGACGGCGACAAGGCGGAGTGCGATCGGTGCGAGTCGGTGTTTCCGCTCGCGGACGTCTCGCTGTTGGAGAAGGAGACCAACCGCGACTACGAGCGGGTGCTGTGCGGCGAGTGTCTGGGGGTCGTCGGGGTCCCGCGCGGGTACACCCTGCGACGGGACATCACGCACCTGGCGAAGTGAGGCGGAGGGGCGGCGAGCCCATCGAAGTCCTTTTTTAGCGGCGACGGGAAGCCGCGAGCATGGAAATCGACGCGGAGCTCCGTCGGCAGATCACCGTTTCGCTGGCGGCGGCCGCGGCGTTCATCGTCGCGCTGGTCGGCATCGGGGTCACCTTCGGCGGGTCGACCGTCCTCCCGGAGGCGGGCGCGCTCGCGCTCGTCGCGCTGTTGGCCGGGTTCGTCCTCCTGATGGCCGGCGTCGGGACGTACCTGATGCGCGCGAACGACGAGTCGTAAGGTTCCGTCCCGTCTTCTCCGGTGTCCGTCAGCGACCGTAGCTGCGCGTCGGCGTCACGCCTCGGTCGCGTCGTCCGCCTCCCGTCCCGCCCGCCAGTCGGTCACGTCGTCGGCGGCGGCCACCCGCTTCTCGTAGTACGAGAGCGGGTCGGCCGCGACCTGCATGTGGTCGTCCTCGTTGTGACAGATCCCGTAGTTCGCGAGCGTCTCGCAGGTCGGCGGCGGGTACTGGGTGCCGCGGTCGTCGGTCAGGTACTCGGTCTGGTAGCGGATCCCCTCGGCGTCGAGGCTGGTGTCCGCACAGAAGGCGACCACCTCGTCCGGCGTCATGCCGATGCCGACGAGGAACGCCATCAGCGCGAACGACTCGGCCGACGAGAGCTTCGTGTCGCGCTCGGCCTTCTCGATGAGGTTGGTCATACACGGCGGGAACAAGTCCCGGTCGATGACGTCCGGCGGCTCGGCGTAGGTGCGCTCGGAGAGCAGCCGCCTGAGGTCGGCGACGCGCGATTCGAGCGCCTCGCCGATCCCCTCGTCGGCCGCCAGCTCGAAGGGGAGTCCCTCGGCGACGCGGGCCTCGACGGCCGCCTCCAGCGCGACGAGCAGCTCGTCGCGAGAGACGCGCACCGCGCCGTCGGCGAGCGCGCGGTTGACGAGCCGCCACGAGTCGCCCCAGTCGGGCGAGGTGAGCCGGAGGTACGGCCCGACGTCGATCCGGTAGTGGCTCGGGTCGCGGCCGGCGCTCCCGGTTCCCGCCGCGCCGCCGCCCGCGACCCCCCGACCGACGCCGGCCGAGGTGGTCGCGTCGGGGCGGACGGCGTCCGCGAGGTCGAACTCGGCGAGCAGGTCGTCGAGCGTGACCGTCGCGGACGAGACGGACCGCAGTTCGTCGTCGGCGTCGAGGTCGCGGCGGACCCGCTCCATCGCGGTCGCCGCCTCCGCCGCCGCGTACTTCTCGATGGCGGGGTCGGAGTCGAGGAGGGAGACGAGGATCCGCGCGATGGGGTACGAGAGCAGCTCCGCCTGCGCGTCGTACGCCGACTCGCCGGGGAACGCGCCGCGCTCGGAGGCGACCGTCCCTTCGAGGAGGGCGCGTTCGACCCGCTCGCGCGCGCGCTCGACGGCGGGGGCGTCGGCCGCGACGAGCTCCGGCAGCGACACCGCGGCCGCCGCGACCGCCTCGCGGGCGCTCGCGAAGAACGGGTACTTGGCGTCGAGCGCGTCCATGTCGGCGAGAGGTAGTGAGGGCCGGCGAATAAGCGGTGCGGTCCGCGGTCGACCGGAGACCGTCGCCGGGTCAGGACGCGGCGGGAACTACTCGTCGGACTCCTCGACGGCCGCGCCGGGGGCGTTCGACTTGACGCTGCGGAGCCCCTGTTTCGCCTTCTGCTTGGAGGCGTACCCCTGCCCGCAGTCGGCGACGACGTTGCCGTTGTCGTGGCGGAGCCGCCAGCGGTACTCGTCGGCGCTGTCGCGGAACAGCTCGAAGGTCGCGTCGCTGCCGCCCTCGTCCGGCGCTTCCTCGTCGCGGGAGACGTCGACGACGTGCGCGCCGGGGGCGTTGCGCTGGACGCTCTCGATCCCCGACCGCGCGTCGCGCTTGTCCGAGTACCCCTCGCCGCCGTCGGCGATGATGTTCCCGTTGTCGTGGCGGAGCCGCCAGCGGAAGTCGTCGGCGCTGTCGGCGTACAGCTCGAACGTCGCCTTGCTCGCGGCCGCGTCCTCGTCGACGGCGGCCTCCTCCTCGGGCCACTCCATCTCGACCTCGAAGTGGACCGTGCCGCCCTCGCGTTCGAGTTCGACCTCGACGTCGCCGGCCGCGGCCGCGTCGACCGTCACCGTGCCGTCCTCGTCGACCGGGACCGGGTCGCCGCGACCCAGCGCGCGGGCGAGCCGGCGGAGGTACGTGGCCAGCCCCTGTCGCGTCCGCGACCGCCTCGACTCGTGGATAGTCTCTTCTGGCATACAGGAGACCCCTCACCGCCGTGAAACAAAAGCGTATGGCCGAACCCCGTGCGGAGCTACGCGTCGTCCGACCGCTCCGCGATGATGGTCTCGCCAGCGCGCACGCTGTCGCCCTCGGTGACGAGTAGGTCGTCGCGGGTCACGTCCGCGGGCAACACCACGTCCGCGCGCGAGCCGAACGAGACGTGGCCGACGCGGTCGCCGCGCTCGACGCGGTCGCCGCGCTCGACCGACGGGTGGATCCGCCGGGCGAACCAGCCCGCGATGACGAGCAGTTCGTACTCGCCGAAGTCGATCGCGACCTGCTCGTTGCGGTCCGACTCCTTGTCGAACGCCGGGCGGTTCGCGCCGGGGCGGTGGCGCACCTCGCGGACCTCGCCCGCGAGCGGCGCGCGGTTGACGTGGACGTCGGTGACGTTCATGAACACGCCGACGCGGAGCCGCGCCCCCTCCTCGCGCACCACGGAGACGGTGCCGTCGGCCGGGGAGACGACGGTCTCGTCGCCCGTCGGCGGGTGCCGCTCCGGGTCGCGGTGGAACCAGAGGATCCCGACCGCGAGCGCGACGAGCGCGACCCCGACCGGCGGGACGAGCGGGAGCGCGACGGCACCCGCGAGCGCCGGGACGAGCGCCAGGTCCCACGCGGCGTCGACCACCGGGAACGGGAAGAGCCGAGAGAGCGGCGGGCTCCGGGTCACGGCGCGACCTCCGCGTCCCGCAGCGCGGGCGAGAGCTCGGTCCGGCCCGCGGCCCACGCCGCGAGCAGGTGGACGAGGTGGGTGGTGTCGTCGAGGCCGTCGGAGAGGTCGAGGTCGGCCTCGCCCGCGAGGGCGTGGAGGCGCGCGAGGTCGTCGCCGCCGTACTCGGAGCCGGCGCGGGCGACCCGGAGCGTCTCGCGGAGCAGTTCCTGCCCGTCGTACCCCTCGTCGAGGAGGTCGTCGAGCGTCGACCGCGCGTCCTTCAGGTCGCCGTTGCGGGCGTCGGCGAGCGCCTCGCGGAGCGCGTCGTCGTCGCCGACGTCGCCGAGCGTCTCGTAGGCGGTCGACATGGTGATCTCGCCGCCCTCGACCGCGGTCGCCTGCGCTGAGAGGATCGCCTCGCGGAGGTCGCCGCCCGCCGCGCTGGCGACGAACTCCAGCCCGTCGCCGTCGTAGTCGACGCCCTCGCGGTCGCAGATCGCTTCGAGGACGTCGATCGTCTCGTCGGTCGTCGGCGATCGGACGCGGACCGGGAAACAGCGCGACCGGATCGGCGCGATCAGCTTCGAGGGCTGGCGGGTGGCGATCACGAACTGCGTGGTCCGGTGGTGCTTCTCCATCACGCGGCGCAGCGCCTGCTGGAAGTCCTCCCGGATCGCCTCAGCGTTGTCCAGCAGGACCGTCTTGTACTCGCCGGACATCGGCGCGTACGACGCGGACTCCTTCAGCACGCGGTTTATCATGTCGCGTTTCGCCATCCGGCTCCGCCCCTCGAGGAACCCCTCGAACCGCGGGTCGGTCCGGATCTCCTTTTTCGTTCGGCCGAAGAAGTCAGCAACGTTGATCTCGATCAGGTCGGCCTCCGGGTCCGCGTGGGAGGCGTCGGCGAGCGCCCGGGCCGCCGCCGTCTTCCCGACCCCCGGCGGCCCCTGAACGACGAGGTTCATCGGCTCGTCGACGGCCCGGCGCAGGCGGTCGCGGGCCTCGTCCTGCCGGATCTCGTCGAGGTCCGGCGCGTGCGTGTCTATCCAGAGCGGTCCCTGCATTACCGACATGTCGGGACCGCGCGGTCAAGAATCGGTCGGTCACGCCGTCCGCAGCCCGCGCCGTCCGCAGTCCACGCCGTCCGCAGTCCGCGGCGTCGCCTCACCGCCGTCTCGCGCGCTCGACCGCGCGACCCCAGAGGTACACGGTCACGAGGAGGCCGTAGGCGAGGACGAAGGTGCCGGCGAGCGGCCCGATCCGCGAGAGCGTGAACAGCGCGCCGCCGACGCCGACCGTGACGACGAGCGCGGTGAATCCGAGCGTCCACCCGAAGAAGTAGGCGGCGTGGCCGGCCACCGGCCGGAGCGTCGCCCCCGAGAACGCCCCTCGGAGGGAGCCGTCGCGGCCGTACGCCGTCAGGGCCACCGGCGCGAGATACGTCCCGAGGAGTCCGACGAAGAGGACGGCGGTCGACCCGGCGAGGATGCGACCGACCGGCGCGTTCGCCCCGGGTTCCAGCGTGACGATGCCGTAGACGGTCACGAGGAGGGCGGCGAACGGAACGCCGAGGAGGGCCAGACAGACGACCAGTCCGCCGAGCGACCGGCGGAGGAGCGTCCGCCCGTCGGCGAGGAACGGCGGAAGGGAGTCGCCGCGCTCGCTGGCGGCCAGCGCGCGGACGAGGTAGCCGACGACGGGAATCGCCGGGAGGACCGGCACGACGACCGAGAGCGCGAGCAGCAGCCAGACGGCGAGGAGCGGCCGCTCCCCGGCCTCGCCGGCGACGGGATACGAGACCGCGGCGATCGAGGGGCGCATGCGTGTGCCCATCCGCCGGACCGTAGTATGCCCGTCGGTCCGGCGTCGAGATCACCTCCGACCCAGCGCCGGGATCACCCCCGACCCAGCGCCGGGATCACCTCCGACCCAGCGCCGGGATCACCCCGGGTCCGGCGTCGCGATCGCCCTCGATTCGGCGTCGATATCCCCGTCGTTCCGACGCGTCGGAAAACGGAGATCGACGGAGTACGACCGAGTGAGGGTGGTCGGCGACGTTTCAGAAATTGTTCTAGAGTAATGAGTAAGTATATATGGCAATCGTCCATTGTCTACCGTGAAGTACCATGACAGACCAAGACAAGCGGTTATCGCGGCGACACTTCGTCGGAGCGACAGGGGCGGCGACCCTCGCGGGTCTCGCCGGCTGTTCGGGCGGCGGCGACGGCGGCGACGGGGGCGACGGGGGCGACGGGGGAAGCGGAGGCACGCTCGAAGTCCTTCACGCGTGGACCGGCGGCGACGGCGCGACGGCCGCGGAAGCGCTCGTCGAGGCCTTCGAAGAGGAGTATCCCGACATCGAACACGAGTTCAACCCGATCGGGGGCGGCGGCAACCAGAACCTCGACGCGGTCGTGGCGAACCGGCTCCAGAACAACGAGCCGCCGAGCGCGTTCGCCGGCTGGCCCGGCCCGAACCTCCAGCGGTACGACGGCGTCCTGGGCGACGTCGGTAGCGTCTGGGAGGAGGAGGGCTTCGAGGACGTGATGGTCCAGGAGGCCGTCGATCTCCACCAGCAGAACGGCGCGTACCGCGCGGTTCCGCTCGGCTCCCACCGGCTGAACTGCCTGTTCTACAACACCTCGGTCGTCGAGGAGGCGGGCGTCGACCCCGACTCCCTGACGAGCGTGTCCGCGTTCATCGACGCGCTGGAGACCGTCCAGAGCGAGACGGACGCGATTCCGATGACCCACGGCGCGAGCGGCACCTGGACGACGACCCAGCTGTTCTCCTCGACGATGCTCGGCCAGGAGGGGTACGAAGCGTACATGGACTTCCTCGACGGGAGCCCCGACGAGGAGGCCGTCCGCGCGACCTTCGAGTCGCTCGCCGAGATCCTCGGGAACTACATCAACGACGACGCGTCCTCGATCGGACTCACGGAGTCCAACCAGAACATCATCGAGGGCAACGCGGCGTTCATCCACCAGGGGAACTGGGCGGCCGGTGCCTACCGGAACGCCGAGGACTTCAATTACGACGAGGACTGGGGCTTCAAGACGTACCCCGGCTCGGAGGGCATGTACATGCTCCACTTCGACTCGTTCCTCTATCCGTCCGACAACCCGTCGCCGGGCGTGACGGACCAGTTCATGGCGTTCGTCGGGAGCGAGGCGGCGCAGGTCGCGTTCAACCAGTATAAGGGCTCGATCCCGACGCGGACCGACGTCGACATGAGCGAGTTCGGCCCGTACCTCCAGGAGACGCAGGAAGACTTCGCCAACGCCGAAGAGCGTCCCCCGAACCTCCAGCACGGGCTGGGCGTCACCTCGGAGACGATGACGGCGCTGAACGACGTGATCTCCAGCGAGTTCTCCGGACCGTACAACGTCGACGCCGCCACGCAGGGCTTCGTCGACGCGGTCTCCAACTAACACCGGTCCACGATGCGACCGGATTTCGGCGGTTTCGGCACACGACGAACCATATGACACGGAACACTGACACCGGTGACGACAGTGGCGACGCAGTCACGGACGGCGGCGTCACCGAGGACCCGAGCGGGTCCGGATTCAGTCCGATCGCCGCGTTGAACGACCGCTTCGGCAGCGACTTCGTCGAGTCGTCGCAGTTCTGGCTCCCGCCGTTCCTGCTGGTGGGGCTGTTCGTCTACGGGGCGATCATCTGGAACTTCCTGATATCGCTGACGGACTTCAGCGGCTTCGGAAACCCTAACTACGGCGATCTGGACCTCGAAATGTACACCCGGGCGCTGGCGGAGAGCGGCTTCGTCGACGCCGCGGTCAACACCTTCATCCTGCTCGTCGGGTTCACCCTGGTGACGCTCGGGCTCGGACTCGGGCTGGCGATTCTGGTCGACCGGAACATCCGATTCGAGAACACGTTCCGAACGATCTATCTGCTGCCGATGAGCCTCTCGTTCGTCGTCACCGCCCAGTTCTGGGCGTGGATGTTCAACTTCAACAACGGGGTCATCAACATCGTCACCTCCTCGCTCGGGCTCGGCCGGGTCGACTGGCTCGGGAACCCGGACATCGTCCTCTGGGCGGTGATGTTCGCGCTGATGTGGCAGTTCGCCGGGTACGCGATGGTCGTGTACCTCGCGGGCCTGCGCGCCATTCCGAACGAGCACTACGAGGCGGCGAAGGTCGACGGCGCGTCGACGGTCCGGATGTACTGGCGCGTGATCATCCCCCAGCTGAAGGGGTCGACGATCAGCGCGTCCGTCGTCCTGATGGTGTTCGCGCTGAAGGCGTTCGACTTCCTGTACTCGCTGGTGGGCGGCTACCGGCCACCGAACGGGGCGGACATCCTCGCGACCAAGATGGTTCGTGAGGCGTACGCGAACCTGAACTGGGCGTACGCGTCGGCGATAGCCATCGCGCTGTTCCTGATGACGCTCGGCATCGTCGGTCCGTACCTCTACTACCAGTACAACAGAGGCAACCTATGAGCGACGACGCACGAACCGACGGCGGAACGGTATCGGAGACGAGCGCCGGGGCGTCCGACGGGGCGCTCTCGGGGGTCGACGGGTACCGAGTCCTCCTGTATCTCGGGCTGCTCGGGATGCTGGCGTTCTTCCTGATCCCGATCGAGTCCGGACTCGTCACCTCGTTTAAGACCTCCAGCGGCGTCACCGGGTCGCTTCCGTTCGCGCCGCCGACCGGGGCCACGTTCACCCTCGGAAAGTGGCAGGCCGCGTTCGACGCGCTCGGACGTGGGCTGGTGAACAGCGCGCTGTACGCGATCCCCGCGACCGTCATCTCGGCGCTGCTCGGCAGCTTCGCTGCCTACGGGATCACGCAGTCGGACTGGAAGCCGAAGTACAAAGCGCCGATCCTCGCGCTGTTCGTCGCGGGGATATTCATCCCGTATCAGGCCGTGCTCGTGCCCCTCTCGCAGTTCTGGTCGATGGTTCCCCTCGAGGAGTCGCTGGGGTTCCTGTGGAGTCTGGGGATCAACGACGATTACGTGGGCATCGTCGAGCTCATCGTCACCCACGTGGCCTACGGCCTGCCGATCTGTACCGTCCTGTTCAGGTCGTACTACAAGAACATGAGCGAGGAGATGATCGAGGCGGCGCGGCTGGACGGCGCGTCCATTCGCCGCATCTACCGCCGGATCGTCCTCCCGCTCTCGGGACCGATGTTCGCGGTGGTCCTGATCTATCAGTTCACCCAGATCTGGAACGACCTCCTGTTCACGCTCGTGTTGGTCCAGACGGAGTCCAGCGCGGCCGCGCCGATCGTCCTGATCCTCGCCGGGCTGGGGACGTCGCTCGAAGGCCAAGACTTCGCGCTCCGAATGGCGGGCGCGTTCATCGCCGCCCTGCCGACGCTCGCGGTGTACATCGCGTTCGGCGAGGAGTTCGCCGAGGGGGTGGCGACGTGATCGCGACCGCTCGCCAGCAGCAATCTATGATCCGACAGCAACCACGTACCCGACCTGACGTATCGCTCTCGAACCGCCGCGCCGTCGAACGGGGGCGATAGCATGGGAACGCTCGAACTCGACGGCGTGACCAAGGTGTTCCCCGACGGCGACGGCGAGATCGTCGCCGTCGACGACGTCGACATCGAGATGCGCGACGGCGAGTTCCTCGTCGTCGTCGGCCCCTCCGGGTGCGGCAAGTCGACGACGCTGCGGATGGTCGCGGGCTTAGAGACGATCTCCAGCGGCGAGATCCGGCTCGCCGGCAAAACCATCAACGACGTGAAGCCGCAACACCGGGACATCGCGATGGTGTTCCAGTCGTACGCGCTGTACCCCCACATGACGGTTCGGGAGAACATGGCGTTCGGCTTGGAGGAGTCGACGGACCTCTCCGACGACGCGATCGACGAGCGCGTCACCGACGCCGCGGGGACGATGGGAATCTCCGAGCTGCTCGACCGGAAGCCCTCGGACCTCTCCGGCGGGCAGCGACAGCGGGTCGCGCTCGGGCGAGCGATCGTCCGCGACCCGGAGGTGTTCCTGATGGACGAGCCGCTCAGTAACCTCGACGCGAAGCTCCGGTCCGAGATGCGAACGGAGCTCCAGCGGCTTCAAGACGAACTCGACGTGACGACGATGTACGTCACGCACGACCAGACCGAGGCGATGACGATGGGCGACCGGATCGCCATCCTGAACGCCGGCGAGCTCCAGCAGGTCGCGACCCCGCTGGAGTGTTACCACGAGCCGGCGAACCGGTTCGTCGCCGGGTTCATCGGGGACCCGTCGATGAACTTCTTCGACGTTCGGCGGGACGGCGAGACCCTCGTCGGCGACGCCTTCGACTACCCGCTCTCGGCGTCGACGCTCGACGACGTGGGCGACGTGACCGACCTCACACTCGGGGTCCGTCCCGAGGACGTCTCGCTGGCCGGCGACGCGACCGGCGAGCACACCTTCTCGACGGTCGTCGACGTGGTCGAGCCGATGGGCGACGAGAACACCGTCTATCTCCGGTTCGAGGACGCGCCGGAGGGCGACACGTTCATCGCCACCGTCGGCGGCCTCCAGCAGGTCTCCGCCGGCGACGAGATCACGATCGAGATCCCGGAGGAGACGATCCACCTCTTCGACGGGAACTCCGGCGAAGCGGTCCACAACCGCGAAATCGACGAGTAACGGTCGGCTTCGCGGCCGCGGCCCGCCGCCGGTCAGAACCGGCGGCCGCCGGCGCGTCTCACTCGCGGAGCCGTTCCACTTCGCGGCGGACTCCCTCGCGCACCCTGTCAGCGACGGCACCGTCGCCCGGGTCGGCGACCTCGGCGTCCTCGGTCTCCAGCAGCCGGTCGAGTTTCCGCTCGAACTCCCGCTCGTCGATCTCGCCGTTGGCGTACCGCTCGCGGAGGGCGTCGAGCGCGGGGTCGCCGGTGGCGTTCTCGGAGTCGTCTGCGTCGTCCTCCGGGATCGGCTTCACCAGCGTGTGGAGGACCGGGAGCGCGACGACGAGGCCGAAGAACCACACCAGCGGGAGGGTCCACCAGAGGCCGGAGAGGAACGGGGCGGCGACGCCGGCACCGACGACGCAGAGGGCGAACACCCGCCGCCAGCGGTGGCGGAGGTTCCACGCGACCCGGCGAGCGAGTCCGGTCATGGTCGGGGCGACGCCTGCGAGGCTGAAAGCGGTTTCGTCGGGTGACCGCGCCGGGTCGGCGGCGGTCTCACGCCCCGTCGATCACCAGCCGGTCGCCCGGCTCGACGCCGTGGCGGTCGCTCCACCCCCGCGGCACTTCGAGAACGTAGCGCCCGGTCCCCTCGTAGCGCGTGAGCGGCCGGGACTCGGGTTCGGCCTCGTGGATCCGGGTGACGGTTCCGTTCGCGTCCGCGAAGACGATGTCGAGCGGGAAGGCCATGTCGCGCATCACGTAGGCGCGCTTCGCCGTCTCGCCGTGGACGAACAGCATTCCCTCGCCCCCGGGGAGGTCCTCGGTCGCGGAGAGCCCGACGTACTGTTTCACGACGCCGTCGGCGACGCGGGCGTCGACGGTCGCGAGCGACTCGCCGGTGTCGCCGTCGACGGCCTCGACCGCGGCCGTGTCGTAACCGGTGATCAAAAGCGCCGGGTTCGTCGCGGCGACGGCGACGCCGACGAGGGCGAGACACGCGAGGAGGCCCGCGACCCCGATGAGGCGGCGGTTCACGGTCGGGGTTCGCGGCGCGGAAGGAAATCGTTTTCCGCTCTCAGGTGGTCGTTCGGGTGAGGGCTCGTGGTCTAGCTGGTTATGACGCGGCCTTTACAAGGCTGAGATCGGCGGTTCGAACCCGCCCGAGCCCATACCTGTGGCGAACCGAACGGTGAGCCGCAGGTATGCGCTGTTCGAGGGCGGGTTCGGAGCAGGGAGCGGAGCGAGCGCAGCGAGCGGAGTGAGTAGGGTTCGAACCCGCCCGAGCCCGCTTCCCGCGGCGAGCGACACCGCGAGTCGCGGACGGGTCGCGGCCGCTCAGAGGTCGTCGGCGTCGAACTTCAGCAGTCCGACGAGCGGCGGCGCGACCGTCCAGAACACCAGCATCGCGGCCGCCGAGATCTGTCGGTTCGCGGTCTCGCCGGCGAACAGCCGTCCACCGAGGAACTCGCGCGACAGCACCTCGACCGCCGTGGTGGGGTTCGACACTCGGAGGAACACGTCGATCTGCGCCGCCGACACCGGCAGCGCGTCGACGGCGGGGCCGGCGGCGTTGAGCAGGCGGCCGGTCATGAAGCTCCACAGGAGGACGAACAGCACGTAGACGCCGATGCTCCCGATGAGCGCGCGCAACTGGGTCGACGAGGCGGCCGAACAGCCCACGGAGATGGCGACGAACACGACGCCGAGCGCGGCCGCGAACACGGTGTAGCCGAGGAACGCGCCGGCGTTGAACGTCACCGGCGCGACGATCAGCACGGCCGCGGGCAGCAGGAAGCCGGCGAACACCGCGAGCGAGAGCGCCGCCCCGCGGCCGACCACCTTCCCGAACACCACGTCGGCCCGCGAGTGCGGCAGCGACAGGAGCAGTTTCAGCGACCCCGACTCGCGCTCGCCGCTGACGGCGCTGTAGCCGACGACGACGCCGACCAGCGGGACGAGGTACGTCACGAGGACCGGGCCGACGAAGACGCTCAACAGCACCTCCGTGGCGAACTGCTCGTTCTGTCCCGTGGGACGGACAATGAACGCGAGCAGGGAGACGAGCAGCGAGAACAGCGCGATCAGCGCGATCATCCCCCGCGACTGGACCGTCTCCCGGAGGTCCTTGCGGGCGACGGCGGGGAGGCTCATCGGTCCACCTCCTCCGCCGCGGCGTCGTCGTCGGGAGCGTCATGGTCGCCCGAGTCGGAATCGTCTGGGTCGGGGGCAGCAGCGTCGGAATCGACCGAGTCCTGGTCAGTCGGACCAGACACGGACCGGCCCGAGTCGGACTCCGAGCCGACCGCGTCGCCCTCGGTGTACGTCAGGAAGAGGTCCTCCAAGGAGGCCTCCCGGGTGTGGAAGTCGGCGACCGTGACGCCCGCGTCCTCGAGGGCGGCGATCACGTCGGTCTTCGCGTCGCTGGCGCAGTTCACCACCAGCACGTCGCCGTCGCGGGTGACGCCGGAGACGCCCGCGAGCGCGCGGACGGCGTCGACCGCGGCGTCGTCGGCACCCGCGGCCGCGACTTCGAGCGTCTCCTCGCCGCCGACGGCCTCGCGGAGCCCCTCGACGGAGTCCTCGGCGACCAGTTCGCCGTCGCGCAGGATGCCGACCCGATCGCAGACGGCGTCGACCTGTTCGAGGATGTGCGAGGAGAAGAAGACGGTCGCGCCGCGGTCTGCCTCGGCGCGGACGATCTCGCGCATCTCCTTCGCGCCCGCCGGGTCGAGGCCGGAAGAGGGCTCGTCGAGGATCAGCAGGTCCGGGTCGTCGACGAGCGCCATCGCCAGGGCGAGCCGCTGGCGCATCCCCTTCGAGTACTCGCCGGCCGGGCGATCGCCGTCGCCGTCGAGGCCCACCCGATCGAGCAGCGCGTCCGGGTCGTCGTCGGCGTCCTTCGACTCGACGGCGAACTCGACGTGTCGCCGACCGGAGAGGCGGTCGTACACCGAGAACCCGTCCGGGAGCACGCCGGTCCGCCGGCGGATCTCGACGCCGTCGGTCGCGACGTCCGCGCCGAGGACGCGGACCGTCCCCGCGGTCGGGCGCACGAGGTCTAAGAGCATGTCGATCGTCGTCGACTTGCCCGCGCCGTTCGGCCCGAGGAACCCGTACACCTCGCCGTCTTCGACGGTGAGATCGAGGTCGCGAACGGCCGTGACGTCGGCGAACTCCTTGGTCACGCCCCGCAGTTCGATCGCGGTCATGCCTTCCGGTTCCGGCGGTACGGGATAAAGGGTTGTGGGTCGAGACGCGCGGGATCCCGTTTTTCGACCGGTACTGCCGACGCTCGGCGCTACGCGTCGGCTTCCGGCGGCCAGGCGACGCCGCGGTCGGCGAGCAGGTCGGCGAACTCCCCCTCGTCGAGGACGGGCACGTCCTCCGCCGCGGCGTCGTCGCGCTTCGACCGCCCCGGACTCTCGCCGGCGACGAGGTAGTCGGTGTTGCCGGAGACGCTGGAGGTGGCGTTCGCGCCGTGCGCCTCGACGTGCGCCTGCGCGTCGCTCCGGGGGACCGACAGCGACCCGGTGAACACGAAGGTGAGTCCGCCGAGCGCGTCGGCCGGGCCGTCGCCCGCGCCCGTCTCGAACGGCTCGGGGTCGACGCCGCGCTCGCGGAGCCCCTCGATCGCGGCGCGGTTCTCCTCGTTGTCGAGGAAGGTCCGGATCGACTCGGCCACCTCGGGCCCCACGTCGTCGACCTCGCGGAGGGCCGCCTCGTCCGCGTCGAGGAGGGCGTCGAGCGTCCCGAAGTGCGCCGCGAGCGCCCGGGCGGTCGTCGCGCCGACGTCCGGGATCCCGAGCCCCGCGAGGAAGTCGTCGAGCGACGGCTCGCGGGTCGCGTCGAGTTCGGCGATCAGGTTCTCGGCGCTCGTCTCGCCCCACCCCTCCAGTCCGGTCAGGTCCTCGACGGTCAGGTCGTAGAGGTCGGGCAGCGACTCCACGAGGCCGGCCTCCCGGAGCTGTTCGACCCGCTCGGGGCCGAGCCCCTCCACGTCGAGGGCGTCGCGGCGCGCCCAGTGTTCGACCGCGCGCTCCAGTTGCGCCGGGCAGCCGAGCCCGCCGGTACAGAACGCGAGGGGACCGTCGCGCACGACCGCGGCCCCGCAGACGGGGCAGGCGTCGGGGAACGCGTACGTCCCCTCGCTGCGCTTCTCGACGACCTCGGGGACGTAGGGGATCACGTCGCCCGCGCGGTAGATCCGGACGCGGTCGCCGACGTTCACGCCGAGCGCCTCGATCTCCGCGGGGTTGTGGAGCGTCGCGCGCGAGACCGTGACGCCGCCGACGTCGACGGGGCTGAGCTCGGCGACGGGCGTGAGCCGCCCGGTGCGACCCACCTGGACCGTCACGCCCTCGACCGTCGTCGTCGCGGTCCGCGGGGGGAACTTGTGCGCGAACGCCCAGCGGGGCGCGCGCGAGGTGGTCCCGAGCGCCTCGCGGTGGGCGAGCGCGTCCACCTTGATCACGACGCCGTCGACCGCGTAGTTCAGGTCCTCGCGGGCCGCGAGGATCTCGTCGCGGTAGTCGATCGCGGCCTCGATCCCGTCGACGACCGCGACGCGGTCGTTCCGACGGAGCCCGAGCGACTCGAACGCGTCCAGCGCGTCGCGGTGTCGCTCGGGGCGCGCGGAGGCGTCGGAGTCTTCAGAGCCGTCCGTCTCCCACGCCAGCACGTCGAAGAAGAACACGTCGAGCGGGCGCTCGGCGACGACCGCGGGGTCGAGCTGTCGGAGCGTGCCCGCGGCCGCGTTCCGGGGGTTCGCGAACGGCTCCTCGCCGCGCTCGATCAGCGCCTCGTTGTACGCCTCGAAGGCGTCGCGGGGCATGTACACCTCGCCGCGGACCGCGAGCCGGTCCGGGTGGTCGTCGCCGCGCAGGCGGCCGGGGACGGAGGGGATCGTGCGGACCTGGTCGGTGACGTCGTCGCCCTCGCGGCCGTCGCCGCGGGTCGCCGCGCGGACGTACTCGCCGTCCTCGTAGATCACCTCGATCGAGAGGCCGTCGAACTTCGGCTCGCAGACGTACGCGAGGTCGTCGGGGTCGAACTCGGGGAGGTCGCCGGAGTCGGCGGCGTCAACCAGCCCCTCCCGGACGCGCTCGTCGAACTCGCGGACCGCCGCGGCGTCGGTGTCGTTGTCGATGGACAGCATCGGCGCGACGTGTTCGACGGCCTCCAGTTCGTCGAGCGGCTCGCCGCCGACCCGCCGGGTCGGGGAGTTCTCGGTCGGAAGGTCGAACGCGTCTTCGAGCGCCCTCAGCCGGGCGAAGAGGGCGTCGTACGCCTCGTCCGAGATCAGGGGGTCCGCCTCGACGTAGTACCGGTGGTCGTGTTCGCGGACCGCGGCCCGGAGGCGGGCGGCCTGCTCGGCGGCCGCCTCGGGCGAGAGCTCCGCGACCGGGTCGAAGTCCGTCGGCGGCTCCTCGACGTACGGGTTCTCGTCCGGGTCGGCGTGCCGCGTCGACGAGGTGGTCATCGATTGAAACTGGGGTCGGGACCGGGTAAAAGGAACCGCTCGCCGCCCGTGCGATAGGGCGTCAGGGCGCTCGCGGTCGGGGTCGTGGAGTGGCGGTCGCGCCCGCCCCGCTCAGACGACCCGCCCGCCGCGCGCGAACACCGCGTCCGGATCCTGCCACGCCTCGGCGTCGGCGTTGGGGTCGGAATCGAGGACGACGAGGTCGGCCCGGTACCCCTCGGCGACGCGCCCGACATCGTCGAGGCCGAGCAGGTCCGCGGCGTTGACGGTGGCGGCCTCCAGCGCCCGCTCCGGCGAGAGCCCGTACTCGACCATGTACTCGAGCTCCCGCGGGATGTCCGCGAAGAAGTTGAACGGGGTGCCCGCGTCGGTCCCCATCGCGATGGGGACGTCCGCGTCGAGCGCGTGGTCCCACGCGTCGTCGAAGCGGTCGGCGGCGTCTTCGGCCTTCGCGACCGCGTCCTCGGGGATGCCGGCCTCCACGCCGTTCTCGACGATGCCGCGGAGCGCGCTCGCGGTCGGGACCCAGTAGGTGCCGCGCTCGGCCATCATCTCGGCCGCTTCCCGGTCCATGAACGTCCCGTGTTCGACGCTGGAGATGCCGGCCTCGACCGCGTTCTTGATCCCCTCCTCGCCGTGGGCGTGGGCCGCGGTCGGGGTGTTCGTGGGGGCGGCCGCGTCGGTGAACGCCGCGAGTTCCTCGGGCGTCAGCTCCGGCGCGCCCGTCACCGCGCCCTCGGTGAGGACGCCGCCGGTGGCCATACACTTGAGCACGTCAGCGCCCGCCTTCAGCTGTTCGCGGGCCGCCTTCCGCACCTCGGCGGGGCCGTCGGCCTCGCGCCCGAACCAGTTGCCGTGCCCGCCGGTCATGATCACGTTGCGGCCGCACGCGAGCACCCGCGGCCCGTCGAGGTCGCCGGCGGCGACCGCCTCGCCGGCGTCGAGCGCGAGCGTCCCCCGGCTCCCGAGGTCGCGGACGGTCGTGACGCCGGCCTCGACCGCCGCCGCCAGGTTGCTCGCGGTCCGGTAGCTCGCCGTGTAGTCGCTGTCGGAGACCGCGGTCGAGACGTCCGGGCGTCCGTCCATCATCGCGTGGACGTGCGCGTCGATCAGGCCGGGCGCGACGACCCGCCCGTCGGCGTCGACCGTCGTGACCTCGCCGTCCGCCTCGTCGACCGCGGCGTCGACCGTCTCCGGGTCGCCGACCGCGACGATCTCGCCGTCCGCGACCGCGACATCCGCTTTGCGAGTCCCGTCTACGTCCGCGACGCGTCCGCCTCGAAGCACGTACATACGTCCCAACAGGGACCGTTCGACGGGTAAACGCTCGGGTCGCGGTAGTCGAACGAGACGGGGACCCAAGGTGCCGTTCACCCCCACTTATAAACGGGTAGCCGGAGTTCCACCCGGCATGGCAACTGATAGCGAATCGAACGGCGGCGGACTGTACGAGCGACGGATCGGGACGCCGACCACGAACGACGAGGTGAACGGCTACTGGCTGTTCGGGTTCGGGGTGTTGCTCGGGCTGGCCGGGGTCGCGGTGTTCCTCCTCACCGAGTCGGCGACGACGACGCGCGGGATCGGGTACGCGCTGGCGGCGCTGGCACCGGTGTTCGTGATGCTCGGGGCCGTGATCCGGTTCCCGCTCCGGCGGGCCGGGACCTACCTCGGCTACCTCGGCACGGCGGTGAGCGTCGTCGGCGTCGTCTGGTTCGTCAACATCTTCCCGGACGGGTGGTTCACCGCGTCCGGCGACGCGACCGTGATCGGGCTGTACGGCCTCGGACTGTTGCTCATCGGGCTGGCCGGGACGGTCGTCCCGCTGCTCTCGGACCCCGTCTACGAGGACTACGACCGGATGCGCGCCGAGAGCGCGAGCGCGGCCGCCGAGCGCGACGAGGCGAACGCGGAACTGGAGACGGCGCGGGCGGAACTCGACGCGACAGAGTCCGAACTCGACGCGACAGAGTCCGAACTCGACGCGACCGCCGCCGAGCTGTCCGAGACCGAGTCGGCGCTGGAGTCGGCGCGCGCCGAGACCGCGGCCCTCCGCGAGAGCAAGGCCCGGTTCGAGCTGTTCGAGGACGCGAGCGGGAAGCCGCGCTGGCGGCTCCGCCACCGCAACGGCAACGTGATCGCCGCGTCCGGGCAGGGGTACAGCAGCCGCGGGAAGGCCCAGCAGGGGCTCCACAGCGTGCGGCGGAACGCGCTCGGCGCGGGCCTCCTCCGGATCGAGACGCCGGTCGCGGAGGCCGAGGCGGTGGCCGACGACGACGGACCCGAGCCGGAGGACGCCGCGGAGCCGGACGTGGCCATCCCGGACGAGGACGCCGCGCCGGAGAGCCAGGCGACCTTCGAGCTGTACGCCGACAGCGCCGACGAGTGGCGCTTCCGGCTCCGCCACGACAACGGCGAGATCGTCGGCGACTCCGGCGAGGGGTACGCCTCCAAGTCGAACGCGAAGCGCGCGCTCTCGAAGCTGCGCGACCACGTCGCGGCCGCGGACTACCTCCGGATCGACCCCGCGGCGTTCGAGGTGTACGAGGACAGGGGCGGGAGCTGGCGCTGGCGGCTCGTCCACGAGAACGGGAACGTCCTCGCCGACTCCGGCGAGGGGTACGCCTCCCGGCAGAAGGCCCAGCAGGGGCTCGACAGCGTCAGGTCGAACGCGGGCGGCGCGGGCCTCGCGTTCCCCGACAGCGACGACGAGGGGCGGGCGGGCGGCGACGAGAGCAAGGCGACGTTCGAAGCCTACGAGGACAAGGGCGGCAAGTGGCGCTGGCGGCTCGTCCACGACAACGGGAACATCATCGCGGACTCCGGCGAGGGGTACGCCTCGAAGTCGAACGCGACGGACGCGGTCGAGCGCGTGAGCGAGTACGCGCCGGACGCGAGCGCGCTGGCCGCCGGCAGCGCGGCCTTCGAGATCTACGAGGACGCCGGCGAGGAGTGGCGCTGGCGGCTCCGCCACCGCAACGGGAACATCCTCGCCGACTCCGGCGAGGGGTACGCCTCCCGGTCGAACGCGGTCGAGGCCGTGACGCGGGTGAAGGCGAACGCCCCCGGCGCGGAGACGGTCGAGAAGTAGCGGAGCGGTCGCGATCGGTCGCGGTTCGACTTTTCCGGGGTCAGGTTGCCGCCAGTAGCTTCAGGCGCAGGTCCCGCTCGTCGACCTCGTACTTGAACGCCGGGTGGCCGTCGACCAGCACGTACGGGACGCGTTCGCCGTACTCCTCGGCCAGTTCGGGGTCGGTGTCCACGTCGACCTCGTCGAGGTCGACCGCGACGCCGTCGAGGGCGGCCGCGACCGACTCGATCGTCTCGCGAGCGACGACGCACAGCGAGCAGTCCTCCCGGGTGTAGAGGGTGACCGGAACGGTCGCCTCCGCGTCGCCGTCCGGGTCCGGGTCAGCGCTCGCGTCCGGGTCGTCGACTGCGCCGTCCCCGGTCACGGCTCCGACTCGTCGTCCGGTTCCGCGCCGACCGACTCCGCGTCGTCCGCGTCGTCGTCCGCGAGCAGCTCCTCGGCCACCGTCCCGGGCCCCAGCAGGTCGGGGTCGACCGCGAGGTCGGCGACGGTCGCGACGAACTCCGGCAGCGACCGGCTCGCGTACGTCACGATCCGGACGTCGGGGTTCAGCTCCTTCGCGACCGGGATCCCCGTCGCCTCCTCGACGTCCGTGAGGACGAACAGGTCGGCGTCGGCGATTCCGGCGGCGTCGAGCTTCGCCCTCGTGACGAGGCCGTCGATCCGGGTGATCTCGACGCCGAGCGCCGCGAGCTCCTCGCCGAGGCCGCGCTCGTCCGGACCGGCGACGACGGCGGTTGTCCGGTCCGCCATCACTCGTACTCGATCGTCGCGGGCGGCTTGTGGGTCACGTCGTAGACGACGCGCGCCACGTTCTCGTTCTCGCCGGTGATCCGGCTCTGGATCCGCTGGAGCGTGCTCCAGTCCAGCTCCTGTGCCCGGGCGGTCATCCCGTCGCGGCTCTCGACGGAGCGCACGGCGACCACCCAGCCGTGGACGCGGTTGTCGCCCTTGACGCCCGTCGCCTTCCCGAGGACCGCGGCGAACGCCTGCCACGGGTCGTACTCCTCGAGCTCCTCCTCGACGACGTGGGTCGCCTCGCGGGCGACCGCGGCCTTCTCCGGCGTCACCTCGCCGACGATCCGGACGGCGAGCCCGGGCCCGGGGAACGGCATCCGCTCGGAGATGATCGCTTCGAGGCCGAGCGCGCGGGCGACCTCGCGGACCTCGTCCTTGTAGAGGTCGCGCACCGGCTCGACGATCCCCTCGAAGTCGACGACCTCGGGGAGCCCGCCGACGTTGTGGTGCGACTTGATGTTCCCCTCGGACTCGATGCGGTCGGGGTAGATCGTCCCCTGAACGAGGTAGTCGGCGTCGACGTCGCGGGCGACCGTCTCGAACTCGTCGATGAACCCCTCGCCGATGACGTGGCGCTTCTCCTCCGGATCGGTGACGCCTTCGAGGCGGTCGAAGAACCGGTCCTGCGCCTCGATCACCCGCAGCGACTCCATGAAGTCGAAGGTGTCTCGGATCTCCTCCGTCTCCCCTTTCCGCATCAGCCCCGTGTCGACGTAGACGGGGGTGAGCTGGTCGCCGACCGCCTCGTACGCGAGCGTCGCCGCGACCGAGGAGTCGACCCCGCCGGAGAGGGCGATCACGGCGTTCGCGTCGCCGATCGCCTCCCGGATCTCCGCTTTCGCGTCCTCGATGAATTCCTCCGTCTCGACCATCTATAGCCTCACGTCCGCGTTCCGCTCGGTTGTGTCCGTCGATTCCAGCGCCGCCTCGACGAGGGAGACGAACGGGGGGCTCGCGCGGTCCGGGCGCGACCGGAACTCGGGGTGCGCCTGCGTCCCGAAGAAGAACGGGTGGTCGGGCCGCTCTAAGATCTCCATCCGGTTGTCCGCGCGGCCGGAGAAGACGAGTCCGTCCGCCTCTAAGGCGTCGATGTACTCGGGGTTCACCTCGTAGCGGTGGCGGTGGCGTTCGGTACAGGAGTCGGCGTCGTACACCCGCGCCGCGAGCGTGTCCGGTTCGATGTCGGTCTCGTGTGCGCCGAGCCGCATCGTCCCGCCCATGTCCTCCGTCTCGTACTGGTCGGGGAGGAGGTCGATGACGGGGTGGGGCGTGTCCGGGTCGATCTCGGCGGAGTGAGCGCCCTCCAGCCCGAGGACGTTGCGCGCGTGTTCGACGACCGCCATCTGGAAGCCCAAGCAGAGCCCGAGGAAGGGGACGCCGTTCTCGCGGGCGTACCGGATCGCCTCGATCTTCCCGTCCGTGCCGCGGGAACCGAACCCGCCGGGGACGACGACGGCGTCGGCCGCGGCGAGGCGCTCCTCGTGGCGGTCGGTCGTCTCGTCGGCGTCGACCCACAGCACGTTCACCTCCGTCTCCGTCTGGATCCCGGCGTGTTTCAGCGCCTCGTGGATCGACATGTACGCGTCTTCGAGGGCGTACTTGCCGACGAGCGCCACGTCGATCGCCTCGTCGCGGTCGCGAGTGACCAGGTCCCGCCACTCGGTCGACCGGTCCTCCTTCGGGAGGGCCTCCTCTTCGAGGCCGAGCCGCTGCATCACGTGCTCGTCTAACCCCTCGTCTTCGACCATCAGCGGGACGTGGTAGATGTCCTCGACGTCGGGGTTCGAGAAGACGGCGTCCGTCGGCACGTCACAGAACAGGGCGATCTTCTCTTTCGTCTCGGGGTCCAGCCGGTCCTCGGAGCGGCCGACGAGGACGTCGGGCTGGAGGCCGATCGACCGCAGTTCCTTCACGGAGTGCTGGGTGGGCTTGGTCTTCTGCTCGCCGTTCTTCGAGTAGGGGACGAGCGTGACGTGGGTGAAGAGGATGTCCTCGTCGTCCTCCTCGTGGGCGAATTGGCGCAGCGCTTCGAGGAACGGCATCGACTCGATGTCGCCGACCGTCCCGCCGATCTCGACGAGACAGACGTCAGACCCCTCGGCGGCCTCGCGGATGCGGCGCTTGATGTCGTCGGTGACGTGCGGGATGATCTGGACGGTCTTGCCGAGGTAGTCGCCGGCGCGCTCGCGCTCGATGACGTGCTCGTACGTCTTCCCCGTGGTGACGTTGTGGTCGAACGTCATGTCGGTGCCGAGGAAGCGCTCGTAGTTGCCCAAGTCGAGGTCGACCTCGCCGCCGTCCTTGAGGACGTACACCTCGCCGTGCTCGTACGGGTTCATCGTCCCGGCGTCGACGTTGAGGTACGGGTCCACCTTGACGGCGGTCACGTCGAAGCCCGCGTTGGCGAGGAGTCGCCCGGTGCTGGCGGCGGTGATGCCCTTGCCCAGCCCGGACATCACTCCGCCCGTGACGAACACGAACTTCCGACCCAGCGAGGGGTCGTACCCCGTGTCGGGATCTGCTGGCATATCGACCGTCCGTCAGGGGGCGGCAAAACCGTTTCGGACCCTCCGTTTCCGGTGGACGTTCGTGTTGATTCGGGACGCGCGGGGATCGTCGTGGAGGAGTGTGTCGTGTCCGCGGCGGTTCCTCCGGTCCTATCGGCCAGCTATTCATAAGCCGCCGCACCCGAATTCGGGAGAAACGCCGCCAAAGACCCGGCCGACCGCGGTACGACGTTTCCTTTTATAAACAGCCGATCGGCACGAACACTCCCGAAGCCCCAGTCGCGAGACGGGCGCACGCTCGCTGCGGTCCTCAGTCGCTCACTGCGTTCACTCCTTGCGGTCCTTGCTTCGCCTGCGCCCGTCTCGCGACTGCCCCTTCGAGTCCGCCCCGCCCCGCCCCGCACGGCACCGCACCTCACGCCTCCCCAACCTCGTCGCGGCCGCTTTTAAGCGGCCGCGACTCCCTCGCGCGGCGCTCCGTCGCGGTCGCCGAGGGCGACCGCTCGCAGGCACGCGCCACCGGGGATCCGTTTATAAATAGCCGCCGCTGGTCGCGTTCGAGTGAAGTTTTGCGAGGGAAGAACGCTCCGAGAGCGCCCTTCCGCACTGTCGCCAGTGCGAGGGGAGGGATTTGAACCCACGGACCTCTACAGGAGCGGAGCTTGAATCCGCCGCCGTTTCCGGGCTTGGCTACCCTCGCACGCGACTCGTCGTTCAACGGCGTCGGTCTTTATTTCGTCGGTTCCGCGCCGACCAGCGTCGCGCGGAAACCGCCGGTCGCCGACTCGTCGACCTCCAGCGTCCAGCCGTGAGCGGCCGCGACGCGCTCGACGATGGCGAGTCCGATCCCCGTGCCGCCGCCGTGGGAGACGCCGAACTCGGTCAGGGCCTCGCGGTCGTCGTCCGGGAGTCCCGGCCCGTCGTCGGCGACGTACAGCCCGCGGTCGTCGACGCCGATCCGGACGGTGGGGGCGTCGCCGGCGTGGTCGAAGGCGTTGCCGATCAGGTTCCCGACGGCGCGCCGGAGCAGCGTCGGGTCGCCCGCGACCGGCCCCGGGTCCTCGACGACGACCTCCGCGTCGGCCGGCCGATCGCCGAAGTCGCCCGAATCCAAGCAGTCGGCCGCGAGGTCGTCGAGGTCGACGGCGGCCGCCTCGGTCTCGATGGCGTCCGGGTCGCGGGCCATCACGAGCGCCTCGCCGATCATCGACTCGATCCGGTCGAGCGCCTCCCCNCCCCCCCCCCCCCCCCCCCCCCCCCCCAGCCGCTCCGTGCCGCCCGTCTCGCGTGCGAGTTCGACGTAGCCGCGGGCGACCGACAGCGGGTTCCGCAGGTCGTGTGAAAGGAACCCGGCGAGGCGTTCGAGCCGCTCGTTGAGCCGCTCCAACTCGCGTTCGCGTTCGACCCGCTCGGTGACGTCGCGGATGACGCCGACCGCGCCGACGACCTCGCCGCCGCGCTCGATCGGCGTCAGCCGCGTCTCCGTGGTCACCTCGCTGCCGTCCCCGAGCGTCGTCGTGAGTTGGACCCGCTCGTCGTCGGCCTCGCCCGAGAGGACGCGGGCGACCGCCGCCCGGTAGCGGTCGCCCGTCTCCGCGCTCCAGTACCCCTCCTCGACGAGCCGCTCCGGGTGTCTGTCGTGGAGGACCGCCTCGTCGAACTCGGTCACCTCGCGGAGGCGGTCGTTGACGAAGACGCGATTTCGGTCGGCGTCGAGGACGTACGCCCCGTCGCCGAGCGCGTTCACGATCGACTCGGCGTGGTCGATCGGCGTCGATTCCGGGGCGGACTTCATGCGATCGCTACGGGCCGAGCGGTCAAGTGTCTCTCGGGTAGCGGCAACCGACGGCCGCGCCAGCGGGACGAACCGACGACCGCCGCCGCGAAACGGTTAGGTCGCTCCCGCGCGAACGCCGCGCACATGGACGAGCACACCCGCGATCCGGGCGTCGCCCCGCCGCTCGGGGACCCGACCGGGTGGCACGCGGGCGGCGAGTTCGACGGCGGGGCGGACGCGTCGCAGGGGTCCGGAGAATCGCCCGACTCACGGGTGGTCGGCGGCTACTGGGAGCACGCGACGCTCCGCCGCGCCACCGAACACGGCGTCCGGCTGTTCAACGACGGTGCCTACCACGAGAGCCACGACAGCTTCGAGGACGAGTGGTACAACTACGGGCGCGGCACCGCCGAGAGCGCCTTCCTCCACGGAATGGTCCAGGTCGCCGCCGGCGCGCACAAGCGCGTCGACTTCGAGAGCGACGCCGGGATGCGGTCGCTGTTCGAGACCGCGCTCCAGTACCTCGACGGCGTCCCGGGCGACTTCTACGGCGTCGACGTCGACGACGTACGCGAGACGCTCCGGGCCGCGCTCGACGATCCCGCCGCGATCGACGGGTGGCAGATCCGCCTCGACGACGCGCGGCCGCCGGCGTACCCCGCGGACTACGAGTACGCGGAGCGAGTCGACGAGACGCACTGAGGGGGCGAGCGGCGGGTGTGCGTCGGTCCGCCCGCGATCCGAACGCCACTTACCCGCCGCGCGCCTGTGAGTGGTATGGAAGTCCACGATCTGGGCGACGGGGAGCCGGAGGTCGCCGTCGTCGGCGCGATCCACGGCGACGAGCCCTGCGGCGCTCGCGCCGTCGAGCGCCTGCTCGACGCCGACATCGACCCCGAGCGCCCCGTCCGGCTGATCGTCGCCAACGAGGCGGCGCTGTCGGCCGGCGAGCGCTACCTCGACGCCGACCTCAACCGGGCGTTCCCCGGGAACCCAGACGCGGAGGCCCACGAGGTGCGGCTCGCGGCCGCCCTGCTCGACGCGCTGGGGGGGTGTACGACCCTCGCGGTCCACTCCACCCAGTCGTACGCGGAGCCGTTCGCGGTCATCGACTCGATGGACGAGGTGACCCGCGCCGTCGCGCCCCACCTGCCGGTCGACGCCGTGATCCAGACCGACGCGTTCACCGAGGGACGGCTCATCGAACACCCGCACACCCTCGAAGTGGAGGCCGGCCTCCAGGGCACCGAGCGCGCCGCCGACAACGCCTACTGGCTCGCCCGCGCGTTCCTCGCCGCGACCGGGGCCATCTCCGCGCCCGGTGCCGACGACGTGTTGGACGCCGGCGGGCGCGAGGACGTCTCGGTGTTCCGGCTCCGCGACCGGATCCCGAAGCCCGCCGCCGACAGCTACGAGGTGTTCGCGCGCAACTTCGAGCGCGTCGAGTCCGGCGAGCGGTTCGCGGCCGCCGACGGCGAACCCCTCCTCGCCGACGAGCCGTTCTACCCCGTGCTGCTGTCGCCGAACGGCTACCGCGACCAGTTCGGCTACGTCGCCGACCGCGTCGGGACGCTGGAGTAACTCCGGTCAGGCGGGGTCACGGCGGCTCCCGAGCGCCTACTCGACGAGTTCGATCGCGTCGTCGCCGTTGGGGACGACGCAGAGGAACGCGCCGGCCTCGTCCCCCTCGTTCCGGTACCAGTGTTCGACGCCGGCGGGGATCAGGAGGGCGTCGCCGGGCGAGACCGTTCGCTCCTCGTCGCCGACGCCGACGACGTACTCGCCGGCGAGGACGTACTGCTCGTGTTCGACCGCGTTGGTGTGGCGCGGGACGGCCGCGCCCGGGTCGAGTTCGAACCGCCGCATGGCGAAGTTCGGGGCCCCGTCCGACTCGTCGAGGAGGACCGCCTTCGAGAGGCCGTCGGCGGCGTCGACGGGTTCGAACGCGACGTCGTCGCCGCGTTTCACGACCGGATCAGATTCGGTTGCGTCGCTCATGGCGTCCGTGACGGCCGCCTCGCACTTAACCGACCGGCAGGGGTCCGCGAGGTGACTGATCGCCGGGTGAACCCCGTTACTTAACCGATCACCGGCCGAACCCGCTGGCATGCGTGGAATCAAGATCGGGAGCGCGTTCGGGATTCCGATCAGGCTCAACTGGACGTTTCTGTTCGTCTTACCGCTGTTCGCGTACCTCATCGGGCAGCAGGTCGGAACGATCGTCGAGGTGATGAACGAGGCCGCGGGACTCGGGGTCGACGCGGCCGTGCTCGCGTCGGGGCCCGCGCCGTGGTTCCTCGGGCTGGCGGCCGCCATCGGGCTGTTCGTCGGGGTGCTGCTCCACGAGTTCGGCCACTCGCTGGTCGCGATGCGCTACGGGTACGAGATCGAGTCGATCACCCTCTGGCTGCTCGGCGGCCTCGCCAGCTTCGAGGAGTTCCCCGAGGACTGGAAACACGAGTTCTGGATCGCGATCGCCGGCCCGCTGGTCAGCGTCGGAGTCGGGATCGCCTGTTACGCGGTCGTCTTCGCCCTGCCCGCCGGGGCGGGGGCCTCCGTCGGGGTGAACGCCGCGCTCTTCGTCTTCGGCTACCTCGCGCTCTTGAACGTCGTCCTCGCCGTGTTCAACATGCTCCCCGCGTTCCCGATGGACGGGGGGCGCGTCCTCCGGGCGCTCCTCGCGCGGAACCAGCCGCACGCGCAGGCGACCCAGCGGGCCGCCTCCGTGGGAAAGGTGTTCGCGTTCCTGATGGGGATCTTTGGCCTGTTCACGGGGCAACTGCTGCTCATCGTCCTCGCCTTCTTCGTCTACATCGCCGCCTCCGGCGAGGCCCAACAGACGACGCTGAAGGCCGCCTTCGAGGACGTGACGGTCGGCGACGTGATGACCCCCCGCGAGGATCTCCACACGGTGAGCGGGGACGCCTCGGTCGCGGAGCTGATGAGCCGGATGTTCGAGGAACGGCACACGGGCTACCCCGTCATCGACGGCGACGAACTCGTCGGGATGGTCACCCTCGAAGACGCGCGGTCGATCCGCGAGGTCGAGCGCGACGCCTACCGCGTCGACGACGTGATGGCGACCGACGTCGTCGCCGCGGCCCCCGAGGCCGACGCGCTGACCGCGCTCCAGACCATGCAGGAACACGGCGTCGGGCGACTGCCCGTCGTCGACGGCGACGGCGAGCTCGTCGGCCTCATCTCGCGGTCCGACCTGATGACCGCGTTCAACATCATCCAGACCGGCGGGACGCCGCGGGTCATCGGCGGTCGCCGAGGGGTCGAGGAAGACACCGGCGTGTTCTGACCGCTCGGCCGCTCGACGCCGGCCCGTCTACTCCCCCGCTCGACGCCGGCCCGTCTACTCCCCCGCTCGACGCCGGCCGGCCACGTCACCCGGCGTGGGGTATATACGCCGCAACGACCTATCTCGGTACGTGACAACCCGGACCATCCGCGCCCGCGACCGGCCGGTGTTCGGCGTCGACGTCCACAGCGGCGACGTCCGCGGCGACAGTCCCTCCTACGCCCTCGTCATCTTAGACCCCGTCGACGAGGACGACCCGGACGCGCCCGACGCCGACGGGCCGATGGCCCGGGTCACCCGCGACGTCGTCTCCTTCCGGAAGCTCTGCCGGCTGATCGACGACCGCGAGCCCCTCTACGTCGCCACCGACAACGCCTACGAGCTGGCGGCGGACAAAAACGAGCTGGTGGGGTTCCTCCGGTCGCTGCCGGACGGCACCCGACTGGTTCAGGTGACCGGCGCGGAGCGTCCGGAGCCGCTCTCGCGGGTCGCCTCCCGACACGGGATCCCCTACGGCAAGGAGCCGATGAAGGAGGCGGAGGCGTCGGCCCGGCTCGCGGCCGCCAACGTCGGCCACGAGGTGACCGCGTTCACCGACGAGACGACGGTGAAGGTGTCCCGGGGGCGCTCCACCGGGAAGGGCGGGTGGAGTCAGGACCGCTACACCCGGCGGATCCACGGCAACGTCCGGAAGCGGACGCGGCAGGTCCAGTCGAAGCTGAAGGAGGCGAACCTCTCGTTCGAGCGCGACGTGACCGAGAAGTACGGCGGCTACGCGAACGCGACGTTCACCGTCGAGGCCCGTCCGGAGGAGATCCCGGTCTCGAACTCGCGCGCCGGCGACGTGCGCGTCGAGGTCGAGCGCGAGCGCCGCGACGGCATCGAGTACGAGCCGCTGGTGAAGCGGCGCGACCGCGTCATCGTCGGGATCGACCCCGGCACCACCACCGCGGCCGCGGTCGTCGGCCTCGACGGCACCGTCCACGCGCTGTACTCCTCGCGGACCGGCGACACCGCCGAGGTGACCGAGTGGATCGTCGAGCAGGGGCGACCGATCATCGTCGCCGCCGACGTGGAGCCGATGCCGGAGACGGTCGAGAAGTTCCGGCGGTCGTTCGACGCGGCGGGCTGGCGGCCCACCACGGACCTCCCGGTCGACGAGAAGCTCCACCGCACCCGCGAGGCGAGCTACGACAACGACCACGAGCGGGACGCGCTGGCCGCCGCGCTGTACGCGTACGACGACCACGAGGACCAGTTCGAGCGGATCGCGGCGAAGACCCCGCCGCGGCTCGACCGCGGGGCGGTGATCGCCGGCGTCGTCGCCGGCGGCTCCTCGGTCGAGGCCGTCATCGAGGACCTGAGCGAGGACGACGGTGGCGACGGCGGCGGGAGCGGCGACGGCGACGACGAGACCGACCCCACGGAGCCGGAGCGCAGCGAGGAGGAGGAGACGATCCGGCGGCTCCGCGAGCGCGTCGACCGGCTGGAGTCGCACGCCGAGTCGCTGGAGGACGACCTCGACGAGCGCGACGACCGGATCGCGGAGCTGGAGTCCGAGCTGGAGGAGGCGAAGCGCGAGGAGCGCATCGAGGCGCGGACGCGGCGGGCGGTCTCGCGGCTGGAGCGCGAGACGGACCGGTTGGAGCGCGAGCGCGACGAGGCGCAGGAGCGCGTCGCGGACCTCGAACGGAAGGTGGAGACGCTGAAGGAGCTGTGGCGGCTCGACCACTCGAACTTCGGCGACGTGGCCGAGGGGCAGGGGCTGGTGAGCGTGAAGGTCGTCGAGCAGTTCACGCTCGACGCGCTCGACGCCGCCGACGAGGCGTACGGGCTCGTCGCGGGCGACGTGGTCTACCTCCGGGACGCGTCCGGGGCGGGCCGGCGGACCGCGGAGTGGCTCGCCGAGGCGGAGCCGCGGGCCGTGATCCGCGGCGAGGGGAACCTCTCGGACGTGGCCGACGAGGTGCTGTTCGAGCGGGCGATACCCGTCGTGCCGGCCGACGCGGTGCCCGTCCGAGAGGTGGACGAGCTGGCGGTCGCGAGCGAGGACGACCTCGCCGCCGCCGTCGACGACTGGGAGGAGCGCGCCGAGGAGCGCCGGCGCGACGAGAAGGCCGAGCGGATCGACCGTATCATCTCCGAACACCGCGCGGGGCGGACGCTCCCGGAGACTGAGGAGTAGCCGCCCCGCCGAACCGACGCCGTCGCGCTCGGGCCGCGTGGGCCGGCACAACACGCTTCCAGAAGTCATATGTCCGGGAACGCACACTCGCAGGTATGGACGCTCACGAGCTGATCACCCGGAACGCGGCCGAGGTGGTCACCGAGGCGGAGATCGAGGCGCTGGCCGACGACCCCGAGGGCAAGCGGGCGTACGTCGGCTACGAGCCCTCGGGCGTGCTCCACATCGGTCACATGCTCACCGCGAACAAGCTCATCGACCTCCAGGAGGCGGGCTTCGAGGTGACGGTTCTTCTGGCCGACGTCCACGCCTACCTCAACGACAAGGGCTCGTTCGAGGAGATCCGGCACACCGCCGAGCGGATGCGCGACCAGTTCATCGCGTACGGGCTCGACGAGTCGAACACGCAGTTCGTCCTCGGCTCCGACTTCCAGCTCGACGACGACTACACCCTCGACCTCCACGCGCTCGAGTTGGAGACGACGCTCGCGCGGGCGGAGCGAGCGATGGCCGAGATCAGCTCGGGCGACTCGGTGAAGGTGTCGCAGGCCGTCTACCCGCTGATGCAGGCGCTCGACATCCCGTACCTCGGCGTCGACCTCGCGGTCGGCGGGATGGAGCAGCGCAAGGTCCACATGCTCGCGCGCGACGTGCTCCCGAGCATCGACCGCGAGCCGCCGACGAGCCTCCACACCCCGCTCATCGCCGACCTCGGAACCGGCCGCGGGAAGATGTCTTCCAGCGAGGGGGTCACCATCTCGATGGAGGACTCCCGCGGGGACATCGAGTCGAAGGTGAACGACGCCTACTGCCCGCCGACGGCCGACCCCGAGCCGACCGAGGACGGCGTCGAGCGCGAGAACCCCGTCCTCCAGGTGTTCGAGTACCACGTGTTCCCGCGGTTCGACTCGGTCGTCGTCGAGCGCCCGGAGGAGTACGGCGGGGACTTAGAGTACGACGGCTACGACGACTTGGAGGCGGACTTGGAGTCCGGCGAGCTCCACCCCGCGGACGCGAAGGGCGCGCTCGCGGAGTACCTCGACCGGCTCATCGCGCCGGGCCGCGAACAGCTCGCGGAGTAACCCGACTCACTCGGCGTCTGCGCTTTTCCTCGCCGCGTGGCCCTCGATCTTACAGCTTCCGTCCAGACAGCTCCGCCCGGCGGCCGTCTCGAAGACGGGGAGCCCGCAGTCGCACTCGTCGACGACGACGCCGGCCGGGAACGAGAACGTGGTCTCGCAGTCGTCGCGCTCGCAGGCGAGGTAGACGCGGCCGGGCGCGTACCGGACGGCGAGGTCGCCGTCGCAGTCCGGGCAGGGCCACGCGCGGTCGAAGCGGTCGCTGACGGCCTCTTCGAGGGGGTCGCAGGCGGGGTCGAGACAGAGGTGGAACGGCTCGCCGCGCTCGACGCGCACCTTCGGCAGGCCGCAGTCGTCGCAGGTCGCGTCCGTGACGCTCGCGCCGGCCGGGAGTCCCCACCGCATCTCGCAGTCGAGACAGGCCACGTCGCCGCGCGAGCGCACGAGCGGCCCGCCGTCGTCGGGACAGGTCCCGACCGGCACGCCCGCCTCGGTGACGGGGAGCGCCCGGCTCGCGGTCGCCTCCCGGGCGACCACGCGGAGTTCCCGGGAGCCGTCGCGGGCGGTGACGGTGAACCCGTCGCCGTCGCCCTCGACGACGACGCTCTCGGGGCGGGTGAGCCACGCGACCGGCTGGTAGCCGTCGGCGTCGTGGACGAGCGTGGTGTCGTCGGGCTTTATCAGTATCACGACGCGGCCGCGGTGAGTGCGGGTCCGGTCGCCGCGGTCGGTCACGTCGCAGTCGCCGGCCAGCACGCGGAGTCGTTGCGGCATGGGAGGGGTGGTCGCGGAATCGGGGTTAAGCGGTCGGATCGGGGGTTTATACGGGATGTGGGGCGGGGAAACGTCGGATGACCCCGGGATCGTCGTTCCGATCGCTCGACCGTACGTAGCCGTTTATACATCACCGACCGGCACGAACACCTCCGAAGCCCCGGCCGCGAGGCCCTACGTCGCTGGTTTTCCTTATAAATCACCGAGCGACACAAACACCGCCGAAGCCCCAGCCGCTCGGCCCTACGTTACTGGCTTTACCTATAAACCACCGAGCGACACGACTACCGCCGAAGCCCCAGCCGCGAGGCGGGCGCACGCTCGCTGCGCTCCTCACTCGGTCGCGTCGCTCCCTCGTTGCGGTGCTTACGTCGCCTCTGCCCGCCTCGCGACTGCCCCTTCGAGTCCCGCCCCCGCACCGCAACCGCACCTCGCGCCTCCCCAGCCTCGTCGGCCGCCGTCGCTTCGCTCCGGCGGCCGACTCCCTCGCGCGACGCTCCTCGCGCCCTTAAGAGGGCGCTCGGAGGCACGCGCCACCGCGTTCGATTTATAAGGGACATCCACTCTCACCTCGGGGAGACGTCCGTCCTACTCAACTCGAACCGTCCGCGTCGCCGTGACGGGCAACAGCGGGAGATCGGGGAAGACGACCTCGACGACGAACTCCAGTTCGTCGGCGTCAGGGGGGCCGAACACGCCGACCGGGACCGTCGTCTCGCCGTCGAGGTAGGTCGTCGTCGCGGTCATCTCCACGTCGTTGACGGTGACGCGGATCCCCGTGCGAGCGCTCCCCGAAACGGTCGAAACCGCGACCTCGCACATCTCGTTTTCGCCGACTGCGATGGCGTCCGGGAAGTCGCCCCAGTCGACGTCGATCCGGGGACAGTCGCGGGCCGCGTCGACGATCCGCTCGGCGACGGAGTCGCTCAGGCCGGCCCCGGCGAGCGCCTCCGGACCGGCGTCGACGACGTCGGCGGGGGAGGTGAGCCCGGCGTCCGCGAGGCGCTCGGCGCGGCCGGAGCCGACCCCCTCGACCGCGGTGAGCGCGACCGCCTCGCGGGAGACGCCGTGTTCGACGCGCGCCTCGACGCGGCGGGCGAGGTTGGCGGCGCGGGGGCCGGCGAAGCGGTCGAGGAACTCCGCGAGCGCGGCGAGCAGGCGGAGCGCGTTCTGCCGGATCACCCACGCGTCCGAGCGCAGGTCCGAGGGGATCGAGTCGGCCATCCCGGCGAGCAGGATGGCGAACACCTTGCGGTGGCCGTCTTCGAGGTCGGTGTCGCGGCCGTCGAGGATCCGGTCGACCGCGTCCGCCTCGGCCGAGCGCGCCGACACCGAGTCGAACTCGCCGGCGGACGCGACGGTCTCCAACACCGCGTCGGCCGTCAGCGTCTCGCGGTCGGCGAGCCGCCGGAAGCGGCGGGCGGTGTCGAGTCGGAGGTAGTACTTCGAGGCGAGCCGTCCCAGCCCCGTCGGCTCGATGGCGAGGGCGTCGTCGGCCGCGACGAACCCGTCGTCGACGAGCGATTCGAGCGTGTCGCGCACTCGGTCGCGGAGCGTGGAGAACTCGTACGCTTCCGGCTGCGACTGCGCGCGGACGTAGTAGAAGGTCGTCTCCAGCCACGCCATCACGTCCTCCAACCCGCGGATCGTCCCCATCGCGATCTCGGCGTTGAGGTGCGACTCGAGGTCGGCGGCGAGCCGCGACTCGATCGCCTTGCCCTCGCGCAGCAGTTTCCGATACTTGTCCGCGTCGCCGCGGTCGCAGACCACCCAGCCGTACCCCACGTCGTCGTACTCCGGGCGGCCGGCGCGCCCGAGCATCTGGAGCACGTCGAGCGGCGAGATGTCGGTCTCGCCCTCCAGCGGGTCGTGGTACTTCGTGTCGCGGATGACGACGCAGCGCGCGGGGAGGTTCACCCCCCACGCGAGCGTCGACGTCGAGAAGAGGAACTTGATCTTCCCCTGCTTGAACCACTCCTCGACGCGGTCGCGGTCGTCCTTCCCGAGGCCCGCGTGGTGGAAGCCGACGCCGTCGGTGACCGACTGTCGGAGCGTGTCGTTCGTCAGTTCCTTCGCCTCGTTGTGGAAGTCGTAGTCGTCCCGCGAGTCGATCGGGATGTCCCGTTCCGTGATCTCGTCTCGGGCTTTCTTCGCCGCCTGAACCGTGTCCTGCCGCGAGGAGACGAACACGAGCGCCTGCCCGTCCTCGCGGACGTGCGGCTCGGCCAGGTCGAGCGCGCGGTAGAGCCGGCGGTACTTGTCGGCGAACGCGTTCGAGCCGTGCGAGTAGGTCTTCACGCCGGTCTCCAGATCGACCGGGCGGTACTCGTCGCCGAAGGCGTAGGTCGTCTCCGCGGGCGCGTCGAGCCACTCGGCGACGTCGTCGATGTTCGGCATCGTCGCCGAGAGCGCGACGACGCGGGGGTCCTGAAGCCGGCGGAGCCGCGAGACGGTGACTTCGAGCACCGCGCCGCGCTTCTCCGAGTCGAGCAGGTGGACCTCGTCGATGACGACGCAGTCCACGTCGGTGATGAAGGAGTAGCGCGCGGAGTCGTGTTTCCGGGTCGCGCTGTCGGCCTTCTCGGGGGTCGTCACCAGCACGTCCGCGCGCTCGGCGCGGCGCGGGTTCAGGTCGCGCTCGCCGGAGACGACGTACACGGAGTAGCCCAGCTCCTCGAACCGCTCCCACTCGCTCTCCTTCTCGTTGGTGAGCGCGCGCAGCGGCGCGACGAAGAGGGCGGTGCCGCCCTCCGAGAGGGTCCTACAGATGGCGAGTTCGGCGAGCGCCGTCTTCCCGGAGGCCGTCGGGGCCGACGCGACCACGTTGTGGTCGGTCTCCCAGATGCCCGGCAGCGCCTCGCGTTGCATCCGGTTGAACTCCTCGAAGCCGAAGGCGTCGGCGAACTCCGGCACCGCGTCCGCGACCTTCACGGCACACCACACCCGTGCGCGAGTCGTCGGGAACCGCGGCTGTGTCGCATCGGATCGAGAGGGGGGCTTCGAGGGCAAAGGCGTTTCTCATGCGAGCGCGACGAACGGATCCGGTCGCGGGAGCGCGGGCACGTCCGGGTCGCCCGGCCGACCGCCGTCGCGGACCCACATCGTTTAGGCGACCGCGGTCGACCGCACGGGTATGATCCCCTCGTCGCCGCTCGTGCTCGGTGTCGCGGTCGCGGTCGCGCTGCTCGCGCTGTTCGTGCTCGCCCGCCGGCTCAGCGGCCCGTCCGCCGAGGCGCGCGAATCGAAACGGGCTCACGAGGCCGCCCAGAAGCGCGACGCCCCCGTCGAGACCGGCGAGACGTACGAGTTCGGCGTGACGGAACTGACCGACCACCACTCCGGCTCGGAGGTCGCCGTCGGGAAGGTCGAGGGGTTCGTCGTGTTCACCGAGGACATCCCCGGCGGACTCGAACCCGGCGACGTGATCCGAGCGAAGGTGCTCTCGTTCAACGAGGGCCGCACCTCCGCGGACGCGACGTTCGTCGGACGGGGGTAGTCGGGGCGACCGGCCGCCGCGCCCGCGCTCCGCCCGCGCTTCGACCGACCACGTCCGCTCCGAACCGGAGGTTGATACGTGATGGTGACGAAGTGGTGTCGCAATGGCACAGGCCTCCACCCAAGACCTCACGGAGCGGTTCATCCAGTTCTATCGGAACTACTACCGCGAGGAGATCGGACAGCTCGCGCAGCGGTACCCCAACGAGCAGCGCTCGCTGTACCTCTCCTACGACGATCTCTTTCAGTTCGACCGCGACCTCGCCGAGGACTTCCTGAACAAACCCGAACAGATGCGCGAGTACGCCGAGGAGGCGCTGCGGCTCTACGACCTCCCCGCCGACGTCAGCCTCGGCCGCGCGCACGTCCGGATCGAGGACCTGCCCGAGAGCGTCGACATCCGAGGGATCCGGGTCCACGACGACCATATCGGCAAGCTCGTCTCCGTTCAGGGCATCGTCCGCAAGGCGACCGACGTGCGCCCGAAGGTGACCGAGGCCGCCTTCGAGTGCCAGCGCTGCGGGACGATGACGTACATCCCGCAGAGCGACGGCGGCTTCCAGGAACCCCACGAGTGTCAGGGCTGTGAGCGACAGGGCCCGTTCCGCGTCAACTTCGACCAGTCCGAGTTCGTCGACTCCCAGAAGCTCCGCATTCAGGAGTCGCCCGAGGGCCTGCGCGGCGGCGAGACGCCCCAGTCGCTCGACGTGGACATCGTCGACGACATCACCGGCGAGGTGAGCCCCGGCGACCACGTCACCTGCGTCGGCGTCCTCCACATCGAGCAGGTCGAGCAGGGCAACGAGAAGTCCGCCATCTTCGATCTGTACATGGACGGCGTCTCCATCGCCATCGAGGACGAGGAGTTCGAAGACATGGACATCACCGAGGCGGACAAACGCGACATCATCGAGCTCTCCGAGCGCGACGACATCTACGAGGCGATGGTCGGCTCCATCGCGCCGGCGATCTACGGCTACGAGGAGGAGAAGCTCGCGATGATCCTGCAGCTGTTCTCCGGCGTCACCAAACACCTCCCCGACGGCTCGCGGATCCGCGGCGATCTCCATATGCTGCTTATCGGCGATCCCGGAACTGGCAAGAGCCAGATGATCAGTTATGTCGAGAACATTGCTCCGAGATCAGTGTATACCTCAGGAAAGGGGTCATCCGCAGCAGGCCTCACCGCCGCAGCTGTAAGAGACGACTTTGGCGACGGTCAGCAGTGGTCGCTCGAAGCCGGCGCGCTCGTCCTCGCAGACAAGGGGATTGCGGCGGTAGACGAGCTGGACAAGATGGACTGCGTCACGGGCGACACGCTGGTCACACTCTCCGACGGGCGCGTGGAGCGTATCGACGAACTGGCGCGGGAGGCCGCCGAAGACGGCGAGATCGAGGAGCTCTCGAACGGCCGCCGGGTTCGCGACGTCGACCTCGCTGTCTGGTCGATGGACGAGGACGGGCGGCTGGTCGAACGCCCCGTCTCCGCCGTCCACGAGTACGACGCCCCCTCGGAGCTGACCCGCGTGACGATGGAGACGGGCGAGTCGCTCCGCTCGACGGCCGACCACCCGTTCTTCGTGCTCGACGACGGCGAGCGAGTCGAACGCGAGGCGGCCGCGCTCGACGAGGGCGACTGGGTGTACGTCCCGCGCGAGGTTCCGACCGCGGCCGCCGACGGCGGGGGAGCGGTCGCAGCGACCGGTACCGAGACCGAACTCCTCGGCGGCGACGAGGACGTCGGCGCCGAGATGGCGACCGTACTCGGCTACCTCTCCGGCGACGGCAACGTCTGCTACGACCGCGACGAGGGCGTCTACGGCGTTCGGTTCACCAACGCCGACGGCGAGCTGTTGGACGACTTCGAGCGAGCGGCGCGGGAGGCGTTCGACGCGGAGCCGACGCGGCCGCCGAGCGAGAGCCGAGACGACGGCGTGGAAACCGTCCGCGTCCACGGGAAGGAACACGCCGACGCCGTCCTCGACGCGGGGATGAATCTCGGCCGGTACGACGAGAAGTGCTTCCCGGCCGCGGTGTCGACGGGAGGCCGCGCGGCGAAGGCCGCGTTCGTTCGCGCGCTGGCCGACAGCGAGGGCCACGTTGACGAGTCCGCGGGCAACGTCCGAGTGGCCTCCGCGAGCCGAGACCTCCTGCGAGGCACGCGGAACCTCCTCTTACAGTTCGGCGTGTCAAGCCAGGTACAGCGCCGTACTCGGGACGGCGGTCGAGACGTGTACTACCTCACGGTGACGGACGCGGCGTCGCTGGCGGCGTTCCGGCGGTCCGTCGGATTCACCGCCTCCCGGAAGGCCGCGGCCCTCGATCGCGTCGTCGAGTCCGCGGACGGCGATCGCACGATCCTCGACGTGGTCCCGGAGATCGACGAGACGCTCGCGCGGTGTCGCGACGCTCTCCGGCTCCACCAGAGCGAGTGCGGGATCGACGCCGTCACGTATCACGACTTCGAGAACGGCGCGGCGAACGCGTCGCTCCACCGCGCAGAGCGGATCCTCGCCGCCTTCGAGGAGCGAGTCGAGACGGCGAGCGAAGACCGTCACCGACTCGACGGCGAGCCCGCGTGGGAGACGCTCGCCGAACTGCGGCACCGGTACCACGTTTCACAGTCCGAACTCGCCGAGGGGACGGCGCTGTCACAGCAGCAGATCTCCCGCGCGTGGGGCGAGGAAGCCGGCGTTCGACGAACTGTGACGGAGCGGCTTCGCGATATCGTCGAGGGCGTGGCCGAGAGCGACCTCGAAGACCTTCGCGAGTTCGTCCGCGGGGACGTGAAGTGGCGGCGGGTGGAGTCGGTCGAGACGGTGCCGCCGGAGTCGACCGAACACCGCGGTGAGGTACTCCGGCAGCGTCTCGCGGACCTCATTGGGGGACCGGTGGAGACGGCCGAGGAGCGTGCTCGTGAACTGCTCGATCGGGGTCCGATCGGCGAAACGCGGGCGGAGCTGTCGGCCGCGCTCGACGCGTACGGCGTCAGTCAGGCCGACGTCGCGTCGTCGCTCGACGTGACGCAGGCGACCGTCTCCCGCTGGCTCTCCGGTGCCGTCGAGACCGATCGGCTCGGCGACCTCCGGGAGGCGGTCGCAGCGGAACTGAAGTCCGTCGAGGACGAACTGCGGTCGCTTCTGGCCCGGATCGACGACGGCCGACGGCCGAAAGTGTACGACCTGACCGTCGAGGGCACCCACAACTTCGTCGCGAACGGGCTGGTGACCCACAACTCCTCGGACCGCTCCGCGATGCACGAGGGGCTCGAACAGCAGAAGATCTCCGTCTCGAAGGCGGGAATCAACGCCACCCTCAAGGCCCGCTGCTCGCTGCTCGGCGCGGCGAACCCGAAGTACGGCCGGTTCGACCAGTACGAGCCGATCGGAGAGCAGATCGACTTAGAGCCCGCGCTCATCTCCCGGTTCGACCTCATCTTCACGGTGACGGACAGTCCGGACGCGGAACACGACTCTCGGCTGGCGCAACACATCATCAAGACGAACTACGCGGGCGAACTCAACACCCAGCGGGCGGAGGTCCCGTCCTCGGAGTTCACCGCAGAGGAAGTCGACGCCGTCACCCAAGAGGTGGCCCCCGAGATCGACGCGGAGCTCCTCCGGAAGTACGTCGCGCACGCGAAACGGTCCTGTTACCCGACGATGACGGACGAGGCGAAGGATATCATCGAGGAGTTCTACGTCGACCTCCGCTCGAAGGGGGCCGACGAGGACGCGCCGGTTCCGGTGACCGCCCGGAAACTGGAGGCGATGGTGCGGCTCTCGGAGGCGAGCGCGCGGGTCCGGCTCTCGGACACGGTCGAGCGCGAGGACGCGGACCGCGCGACCGACATCGTCGAGTCGTGTCTCAAGGACATCGGCGTCGACCCGGAGACGGGCCAGTTCGACGCCGACGTGGTCGAGACGGGCACCTCGAAGAGCCAGCGCGACCGTATCAAGAACATCAAGGGGCTCATCGCCGACATCGAGGAGGAGTACCAGGAGGGCGCGCCCGTCGACGAGGTGCTCGACCGCGCCGGCGAGATCGGGATGGACCCGGGGAAGGCGGAACAGGAGATCGAGAAACTCCGGACGAAGGGCGAGGTGTACGAGCCGAAGCAGGGGCACCTGCGGACGACGTAGATGGACCGGATCTCCGCGATACGGAACGTCGAGGACGCGCTCCGCGAGTTCGAGGACGGCGACGCCGACCTCGCGGCCACGGAGCGGCGCGTCGCGGCCGTGCTCCGGACGTACGCCACCGAGTTCGACGGCGACGGCGACGTGTTCCGCGCGGTCGGTGACGAGCCGGTCGACGGGACCGTGGTCGTCGCGCCCTCCGAGCCGGCCGCGCGCGAGCGCGTCCTCGCGGCGAGCGGCGTCGACGACGGGCCGGGCGAGGCCGATCGCCCGGCGTTCGACCTCGAGCGCTTTTGACCGTCGGATCGCGGCTTCGATCGCCCGACGACGCCGGGATCGCTGAACGCGACTGAAACGTTCCGGTCCGGAACAGATAAATTCCGAAATCGACCAGCGGCGGCCGTGCTGTTGGTCGTAACCTACTCGGCGGCCGCCCGAACCGGTCTCCGGAACCTGTGCCGCCGCCACGAGTCGGTCGTCGCCCGGCGGTTCGGGCGGGCCGCGCTGTTCGACGAGACGGTGTACGCTGCGTTCCTCGCGCTGCGGCTGCGGGAGTCGCACGGCGGGGACGTCCAGATCGAGCGCACCGAGCCGTTCAACGAGTTCGTCGCCCTCGACGAGCCGGTGCGGGAGGCCGCCGCGGCCTACGCGGACCGGAGCGCGAAGTCGACGCCGTACGCCGCCTTCGCCGCGGGGACGGACCATCCGGATCCGGACGCGATGCGGGGTCGGGAGCTGTGACCGGAGCGAGGTCGACGCCGTCGGCGTCCGGCCGCGGGGACGAGAGAGACGGGGGAGACGTGGGAGACGGAGAAGACGAGGGGGACAGAGAAGACGAGGGGGACGGACCCGCCGGAGCGGACGAGAAAGACGGGACCGCCCCGGTCGAGGAGCGTCCGGAACCGAGCGCGGTGATCGGGCGGATCCCCACCGACGCAGGGCTCCGACGACAGCTCGCGGCGGCGGCGCGGTCGCGGGGGCGGACCGCGTCCGTGGCGGCCGAGATCAGCGAGATCGAGTCGGAACTCGCCGCGATCGAGATCGAGCCGGTGGACCTGACCGCGGCGCGGCGACGGGTCGCGGAGACGACGGGCGAGATCGAGCGGCTGAAAGAACGGGTCGCGGCGCTCCGCGGCGACGCCCGAGCGCGCCGCGCGGTGGACGCCGACGCAGACGCGGCGCTCGACGACTTGGAGACCGCGGCGGCCGAGCTGTCGGCCGCGCAGACCGAGGCGATCGCCGCCGAACAGGCCCTCGAACGCGCCCGAGCCGAGGCCGCCCGGAACCGCGATGAGCGCCGGCGACGGCTCCGGCTCCGCGACCGGCTCCGGAACCGCCGGTGCGCCGCCCGTCGCGAACTCGCCGAGGCGGTGTACCCGGAGTTCCGGCGGGCGCTCGCGGTCGTTCCGGGCGGCGATCCGAACACGGCCGGCTCGGGACCGGAGGCGTACGACGGCGATCCGGTCGCGGCGTCGCTCGCGGCGGTCAGGGTCGCGGCGCTCGACTCCCCGGTGGAACTGCGCGGCGAGGCGGCGCGGGCGGTCGAGGCGGCGGATCGGAGCGCGAGGTCGCTGCTCCGGACCGCGCGCGTTCGCGTGGGGGAGGCCGCCGGCGGGGCGTCGGACCGCCCCGACGTTTAAGAACGATTCCGCGGGATCCGGCGCATGGAACTGGACTGGTCCGTCGAGCGCGAGGGCGGTGCGTCGCTCGTCGGCTTCCGGGTGCGGAACGACGGGGCGGTCCCGCGACGGGTCCGGATCGAGAGCCGACTGGACGCCCCCGTCCTCTCGCCGCGGCGGGGCGGCGTGGCGGCGGCCGGGTGGGACGCGGCGGGGGTGACCGCGGTGATCGGGCCGGGCGACGAGGAGGCGTTCGGCTTCGCCGCGCTCGCGGAGCGGGCCGAGCCGCCGGTCGAGGTCGTCGACGTCGAGTCCGCGGACGCGTCCGGAACGGTCGAGGGTGCGGCCGACGGGGAGGACGATTCAGCCGTGCGGGCGGCGCTGCGGGACCTCGACGACCACCGGCCGCCGCGGCGGGCGGTCGACGGAGCCGACGAGAGCGGAGGAGAACCGGGTGACCTCGACCGCGACGCCGAGGGCGTCGAATCGACGGACGAGGAGCGGTCAGACCGATCATCGGCGGCGGGGGACACGACGCCCGGCGAGACGGGGCCTGCCGAGGTGGAGCTCGCGGCGGGCGACGCGTTGTTCGCGGCCGCGGAGGCCCGGATCGAGCTGGCGGAGCGGCTGACCGACGCCGACCTCGCAACGGCGACAGAGGCCGTCGAGGAGGCCGGCGGTCTCGACGCGGTCGAGGACCTCGACGAGCGCGTCGCGGCCGACGTTGAGCGCCTGCGGGCGATCCGCGACCGGGCCGCGGCGCTGGCGGAACGGGCCGAGGCGAGCGACGTTCCGGTGGCGGCCCTGGAGGCGCTCGCGTGATCCTCGCGGTGGCGGGCGGAAAGGGCGGAGTGGGCAAGACGACGCTCGCGTACAACGTCGCCGCCGGACTCGACGGGGTCGTCGTCGACGCGGACCTCGGGATGGCAGACCTCCCGGACGGTCGCGGGCCGGACCTCCACGACGTGCTCGCCGGGGCGGCGGATCCGGTCGAGACGGTCCGGAGCGGGCCGGTCGACATCGTCCCGTGCGGGCGGACGCTGGCCGGCGCGCGGGCGGCCGACCTGAGCCGCCTGAGCGAGGCGGTCGCCGCGGTCGAGCGGGAGTTCGGGACGGCCGTCCTCGACTGCCCCGCGGGGCGGCGCGCGGACGCCGGGGTGCCGCTGGCGGTCGCGGACGCCTGCCTGCTCGTCGTCTCCTCGCGGGCGTTCGCGCTGGCGGACGCGATCCGGACTCGGGAACTCGCACGCGAACTCGACGCCGGGCTGGTCGGCTGCGCGGTCAACCGGGTTACCGAACCGCCACCGGTGGGACCGATCGGCGACGCGCTCGGCGCACCGGTCGAAGTGGTCCCGGCCGACCCGCGCGTCGGGCGGTCGGTGGAAGCCGAGCGCCCGGTCGTCGCCGCCGCCCCCGACAGCGAGGCCGCAGCGGCGATCCGGGCGCTCGCGCGGCGCGTCCCGAAGTGAGCGGGGACGGGCGTGCGGCCGCGGTGGCGGCCTCCAAACGCATCGCGACACCGGGCCCTTTTACTGCGACCGTCCCGTCCGCGAGAGCGATGATCAGGGTCGCGCTCGTTCTCGGCGTCGGGGCCGTCGCCGCGCTCGCGGTCGCCGTCGGACCGCTGTACGCCGCCGACCGCTACCGGGACCTCCGGGAGCCGACGGACGCGGAGCGCGCCCAGATCGGGGCGCTGGCGGAGCCGGGCAGACTCGATGTCGACCGGATCGCGATCGAGGCCGCGGGTAACACCCCCGGTCCCGCGGAGGTCGCCGTCCGCGGGCCGCCCCGGCGGCGGGTGCTGTTCCTCACCGAAGACGTGCTGACGGACCTCGACGAGGACGTCGCGGTCGGGCTGCTCGCGGCGGAGGCCGGACGGGTGGCGACGTACTACGCCGAGTTCCGCGCCGTCGCGGTCGGGGGCGTGCTGGCGGCGCTGGCGGGAGTGGTGACGGCGCTCGTCCCGTTCGAGTCCGGGTTCGCCGCCCTCGTCGCGGTGGGGCTCGTCTCCTTCTGGGCCGGCCGCCGAGTCCAGTACGCGGCGGACGGCCGCGCGGCGGACGCGGTCGGCGCGGACCGGGTCGCGGACGCCTTCGAGCGCGTCGCGGAGCGCCGCGGTGTCGAGCCGGAGACCGGCGACTGGTCGACGTGGTTCGAGGTCCAGCCGCCGCTCGGCGACCGGATCGCGCGGCTCCGGGAGCGCGCGGCCGACGAGGAGTAGCGGGGCGGAAGCGGTTCGGTCGGTAACGAGTGGAAAAGATTACTCTCGCGAGCGGCGAGCGACGGCGGACTCGGGACCGACGCGGACGTCGTAGCCCGCGACGGTGAGCGAGACGTCGACGTCGGCGTCGGACCGACCGGAGACGATCGCGTTCAGCGCGTCGGGGTCGACGTGTTCGTACAACACCACGCCCTCGTCGGACAGGTCGGCCGGCTCGACGCCGGCGAGGTCGGCGATCGCCTCGACGACGGCGAGGCTGGGACTGGGACCGCCGCTGCCGTGGCGGACGCGGGCCGTTTCGGACATCGAACCGGAGTCGCTCGGTTCGCGCGTTACGCTGCTCATACCCGTACTCTCGCCGAAGCGACACATAAAATGGACGTTCAATTTATCAGAACTGAGTTCGTCGCGGCGGCCCGGTCCCGGAACCGTTACCAACCAGCCGCACGCGTGTAGAGACAACTCGAATGCGACTCACGGAACGACAGCTCGCGGTCCTCGAAGCCGCGAGCGCGACGGACGAACGAACGGTAGCGGAGATCGGCGGGGAGATCGGCCTGAAACCGGAGACGGTCGCGGGCGCGGCCTTCGACCTCGCCGACGAGGGCCTCGTCGAGGTCGCGTCGGTGACCGACGAGACGCTCGAACTCACCGACGAGGGACGGACGTACGTCGACGGGGGGCTGCCCGAGACGCGGCTCTACCGGGCCGGTATCGACGCGGGTGCCGACGCCGACCCGGTCTCGATGGGCGCGGTCATCGGCGAGGCCGACCTGGACGGGCCCGAGGTCGACATCGCGCTCGCGAACTTCGCGCGCAAGGGCTTCGGGAGCGTCGACGGCGGCGAGCTCTCGATCGCCTCGGACGCCGACCCCGACGCCGACCCGGAGGCGGCGGCGCTCGCGGCGCTCGCCGACGCCGGCGAGGCGGGCCTCGACGCGGGCGACCT
>NZ_AOJD01000036.1 GCF_000337415.1 Halorubrum tebenquichense DSM 14210
CTCACGCCGGAGCTGCTCGCCAGCGGCGAGTGGCGCGACGCCGAGTTCGCCGAGTACAACGTCGAGGCCGAGGCGGAGACGGCCCGCGGCGGCCGCAAACACGTCCTCCGCCGGACCGCCGACCGCGTGAAGGACGTCCTCGTCGGTATGGGGTTTCAAGAGATGGAGGGTCCCCACGCAGACGCCGACTTCTGGATCAACGACTGCCTGTTCATGCCGCAGGACCACCCGGCCCGGACCCACTGGGACCGGTTCGCGCTCGACGTGGACCCGATGGAGTCGATTCCGGACGAGCTGATCGACCGGGTCGAGTCGGCCCATCGCGACGGCTGGGGCGAGGACGGCGACGGCTACCACTCGCCGTGGTCCGAGGACTTCGCCCGCGAGGTCGCCCTCCGCGGCCACACCACGTCGCTGTCGATGCGCTACCTCTCCGGGATCGCCGGGGCCGAGTTGGAGCCGCCCCAGCGCTACTTCTCCGTCGAGAAGGTGTACCGCAACGACACGCTCGACCCGACGCACTTACTGGAGTTCTTCCAGATCGAGGGGTGGGTGATGGCCGAGGACCTCTCCGTGCGCGACCTGATGGGCACGTTCGAGGAGTTCTACCGGCAGTTCGGAATCACGGACATCAAGTTCAAGCCGCACTACAACCCCTACACCGAGCCGTCCTTCGAGCTGTTCGGCGAACACCCGGAGACCGGCGAGGAGATCGAGATCGGTAACTCCGGCGTCTTCCGCGAGGAGGTCACCGGGCCGCTCGGCGTCGAGTGCGACGTGATGGCGTGGGGGCTCGCCTTAGAGCGGCTCGCGATGCTGACGACGGGCGCGGAGGACATCCGCGACCTCCACGGGACCTTGGCCGACATCGACTTCCTCCGGAACGCGGAGGTGAGCTACTGATGCCCGTCGTCGACGTCGACCCCGACGAACTCCGCGCACTCACCGGTCACGAGGACAAAGACGACGAGGAGCTCAAAGACGACCTGTTCGGCCTCGGCTTGGAGTTCGAGGGCGAGACCGAGACGGGGCAGTTCCAGTTCGAGTTCGCGCCCGACCGGCTCGACCGGCTCTCCGTCGAGGGCGTGGCGCGCTCGCTGCGGTACCACTACGGCGACGCCCGCGGCGTTTACGTCCCGAACACGAACGATCCGGAGTGGACCATCGAGGTCGACGAGTCGGTCCCCGACGAACGCCCGTACGTCACCGGGGCCGTGGTGCGCGGGCTCGACCTCGACGAGGCGGCGCTGGAGTCGCTGATCCAGCTCCAAGAGAAGCTCCACGCGACGATGGGGCGCGGCCGCGCGAAGGGCGCGATCGGCATCCACGACCTCGCGATGGTGAAGGGCGCGCCGCTTCAGGAGGGCGCGGAGCCGTCGGTCACCTACCGCGGCGTCGACCCCGACGGCGACGCGTTCGTCCCGCTCGACGCCAACGACGAACTGACTCCGGCCGAGGTCCTGACGGAACACGCTACCGGCGAGACGTACGCCGACCTCGTCGCGGATCTCGACCGCTACCCGGCGATCTACGACGAGCTCGGCCTCTTCTCGTTCCCGCCCGTCATCAACGGGAAGCGGACCGAGGTGACGACCGGGTCGCGGGAGCTGTTCGTCGAACTCACCGGCACCGATCAGTGGACGATAGACCGGATGTGTAACATCATCTGCTACGCGCTGTCGGCCCGGGGAGCGACGATCGAGGAGGTCGAGGTGAACTACGCCGACGGCGCGACACACCCGGACGAGTACGGCTCCGAGCTGATTCGCCCGGACCTCGACAGCGACGAGAAGCGCGTGAGCCACGACCGGATCGAGACGCTGCTCGGCGTCGACTTCGAACCGGAGGAGGTCGTCGACTGCTTCGAGCGCTCCGGGCTGGACGCCTCCTACACGCTCGGCGAGGACGTGACGTACGAGGTCGAAATTCCGCCGTACCGCGTCGACGTGCTCCACCCGCTCGACCTGGTCGACGACGTGGGGCGCGCGTACGGCTTCGACAACCTGGAGCCGCGCTACCCCGACGTGGGCACCGTCGGCGGTCGTCACGAGCGCTCGCGGCTGGAGGACGCGGTCCGGACCGGCCTCGTCGGGCTGGGGTTCGAGGACCTGCTGAACTTCCACATGACGAGCGGGACCGAGAACTACGACCGGATGCGGGTCGAGCCGGGCACCGGCGGCGCGGCGGTCGACGGCTCCGGCGTCTTCGGCGGCGGCGACCCGGTCGAGATCACGGAGCCGTACAGCGAGGAGTACACCCAGCTCCGCACCTGGGCGCTTCCCTCGCTCGTGATGCTGTTAGAGCGGAACACGCACAACGCCTACCCGCAGGACGTCGCCGAGGTCGGCTTCGTCGCCGAGCGCGACGAGGAGGCGGACACGAACGTCGCCGAGTCCCGGCACGTCGCCGGCGCGGTCGCCCGCCGCGACGCCTCCTACGAGGCCGCGAAGGGGCGGCTCCAGGCGCTCTGTGACGACTTCGACGCCGATCTGGAGACGCCGCGGACCGAACACCCCTCGTTCATCGAGGGGCGCGCCGCCGACGTGGTGATCGGCGGCGAGCGCGTCGGCGTGATCGGCGAACTCCACCCGGCGGTACTGGTCGAACACGACCTCGAAGTGCCGGTCGCGGCCTTCGAGTTCGCCCTCGACGCGCTGCGGTAGACCGCGAACGCGGTCGGGCGTCTCACCCGGAACTTCCGATCCGTCGTTTCTGTAACGGATTATCACAGATGCGGTCGGGAGCAGAAGACCTATAACCGTCTTGGCGCAGTGGCCGGGCATGAACTGTGACAAGTGCGGCGTCGACGCCTCACTGGCGTACCGGGACGTCGACGGCTTCGCGTACTACCTGTGTGAGACCTGTATCAGCGGGTGGGACGCGGTGCGGTCTCCGTCGCCGGACTCAAGCGACGACGCGCGCTCAACGGCGCGGTAGTCGGTCGCGCGCGGTGGCCCGACCTCAGGGGTCCGATCCCTCGGACTGATCCGCTGCCTCGATACCCTCGGGTCCGGCGTCCGGTTCGCCAATATATTTCCGGGCGTAGTCCGAACGAAAATTCATGACCGATAACAATCGGTGGTACTCGCGCCGCCGGACGCTGAAGGCGATCGGCACGGGCGGTTTGGCCGTCTCGCTCGCCGGGTGTAACGGCACCGACGACGGATCGGCGGACGGAGGCGAAGAGGGGACCGACGGCGACGGCGGGGAGCCGAGCGGGGACGACTCGGCGTCGGCAGCGAGCGGGACGGTGACGATCGTCCACGACACGCACCTCCAGGGCCGGTACGGGAGCCTCGACGAGCCGGCGAACGTCGCCAGCTACGTCGGGCTGATGGACCGGCTCGGCGAGGAGTACCCCGACGCGCTGCGGGTGGGCGTGGGTGACGACCTCGCGTCGTCGGTGCTGTCGTCGGTGTTCGACGGCGAGCACATCGTCGACGCGCTCAACGCCGCCGGGCTGGACTACGACGGCTTCGGCAACCACGACTTCGACATGGGGCCGGACACCTTCCGCGACCAAGTCGCGAGAAGCGAGTTCCCGTGGCTCTGCGCCAACTGTCTCGACGACCGGACCGGCGAGGTGTTCGCCGGCGAGGAGGGGGCGATGCGGTACGCGCTCACCGAGGTCGACGGCGTCACCGTCGGACTCACCGGGATCCTCACCGAGGAGGCACCGAACGTCGCGTCGATGGGCGAGCACGCCGAGGTGACTGACCCGGCAGGGGCGCTTCGGGAGGTCGTCCCGCGGATGCGCGAGGAAGGGGCGGCCGCGGTCGTCGTCCTCTCGGACGTCGCCAGCCCGGTCGTCGAGTCGGAGGTGGCACCGGCCGTCGACGGCGTCGACGCGTACGTCGGCGACCACGCCGCCCGCACGTACGAGACGCCGAACGTCGTTAACGGAAGTCTCGTCTCCGCGATCGGCGACGAGTTCGAACACCTCGCCGAACTCCACCTCGAAGTCGAGGACGGCGAGGTGACGGGCCACGAGTTCACCCGTCACGCCACGGCCGAGGCGGTCGGCCGGGGGCTCGAACCGAACGACGAGGTCGTCGGACTCGTCGAGGAGTACCGGAGCCGGCTCGACGACGCGGTCGGCGAGGAGATCGGTCGCACGGAGACGACGCTCGACTGCCGGGAGGCGGTCGTCCGCCGCGAGGAGTCGAACATGGGGAACTTCATCGCCGACGCGATGCGCGACGACACCGGCGCGGACGTCGCGGTCCAGAACGGCGGGAGCATCCGGACGGACACCCGCTACGAGCCCGGAGCGCTCACCCGCCGCGACGTCGTGAACGTCCTCCCCTTCGGCAACGAGGTGACCGTCCTCGAGGTGTCCGGCGAGACGCTGCGGGCCGTCCTCGAAAACGGCGTCAGCGAGGTCGAACGCCTCTCGGGACGGTTCCCGCAGGTCTCCGGGATCCGGTACGCCTACGACCCCACAAACGACCGGGGCGAGCGGATCGTCGACGCCACGCTCGATGGCGAGCCGATAGCCACCGAGGAGACGTACACGATGGCGACGAACGACTTCATCGCCGACGGAGGTGACGAGTACGAGATGCTGACCGACGTCCCGCGGGCCCTGACGCCCGGAAACGGACCGGTGCTGTCGAGCCTGATCGCCCGGCGGATCGAGGCGAACTCCCCGGTCGCGCCCGAGGTGACGGGCCGGGTCACCGTTCGGAACCCGCCGTGGGAGCCGCTGGTCGGCGCGTCGAGCGCGCTCGTCGGACGACTGTAACGCGGGGAAACTGGCCGAATCTCCCTCCCGTACGTCCGGGCGCGGCTCAGCAGTCGACGGGACCGCCCTCGGCGGCGCTCTCCGCGATCGCATCGAGGATCCGCATGTTCGCGACGGCCTCGGTCCCGTCGGTGAGCGGCGCGGTCCCGTCGGCGACGCGGTCGGCGAAGTGCTCGACCTGAAGCCGGTACTGGTCGACCGCGGGGAACGTCTCGACGCCGCGGCGGCCGTCGATCTCGTAGGTCAGTTCCACCGCCTCGTCGGTCGGGGCGTCGAAGGCCCGCTCGACTTCGATCCAGCCGTTCGTCGCGTCGATCCGGTACCGCTGGACGAGCTGCGTGTCGAAGCCGCAGGCGACCCGCGCCGACCGACCGTCGTCGTACGCCAGCACGCCCGCGAGTTCGGTGTCGACGCCGGCGTCCCGCGTGTCGCCGGCGTGGGCGTACGCCCGGTCGGGCTCGCCGAGCACGGTCCGGGCCAGCGAGACGGGGTAGCAGCCCACGTCCATCAGCGACCCGCCCGCGAGGGCGGGGTCCAGTCGCACGTCGTCCGGGCGGTCGTACAGTGGGAACCGGAACGTCGCGGTCACCGTCCGGACGTCGTCGAGGTCGGTCGCCGCGAGGTCGACGGCGCGCTCGGTGCGGGGGTGATACCGGTACATGAACGCCTCCATCAGGGTGACCCCGCGCTCGTCGCAGTGGTCCGCCACCGACCGCGCCTCGTCGGCGTCGGCGGCCAGCGGCTTCTCGCAGAGGACGTCCAGCCCGGCGTCCGCGGCGCGTTTCGTCCACTCCGCGTGGCGTCCGTTCGGGAGCGGGACGTACACCGCGTCGAGGGCGTCGTCTTCGAGGAGGGCCTCGTAGGAGCCGTAGCTTCGGGGGATCGCGTTCTCGGCCGCGAACCGCTCCGCGCGGTCGGCGTCCCGCGACGCCACCGCGCCGACGGAGTGGTCGCTCGCGGCGATCGCCGGGATCACCGCCTTGCGGGCGATCCCCGCGGTGCCGAGGACGCCGAATTCGAGTCGGGCCGCCGCAGCCGTCTGAGTGCTCATGGACCGGGCGACGCGCCCCCCTGTCAAGTGGTTTGCGCCCGGCGGCCGCGTCGCCGGGCGGCGCTCGGACACCGGGAATTATGGTTCGGTCGGTCGATCCGACGGCATGGCACTCGCAGCGCCCGACCTCTCGGGCTCGACGGCGTTCATCACGGGGACGACTCGCGGCATCGGAAAGCAGATCGCGCTCGCGCTCGCCGACCGCGGCTGCGACGTCGTCTCGACCGGGAAGACGACCGACGACGACGACGCCGAACTGGAGGGGTCGATCGAGCAGACGGCCCGCGAGGTGCGCGAGCGCGGGGCCGAGGCGCTCGCGCTCGAACTGAACCTCCGCGACGAGGACCGGGTCGAGGCCGTCGTCGAGGAGGCGATCGACCACTTCGGGGAGATCGACATCGTGATCAACAACGCGAGCGCGATCCAGCTGGCGAACGTCGCCGACCTGCCGGCCGACCGGTTCGACCTGCTGACCGACGTGAACGTCCGCGGCAGCCACCTCGTCGCGCACGCGTTCGCGGACCACCTCGCGGAGCAGGACGGGGCGTGGCTCCTGTCGAACTCGCCGCCGGTCGTGACCGACCGCTCGCCGGGGAAAGCGCCGTACGCGTGGTCGAAACTCGGGATGTCGTTCATCGCGCTCTCGCTCGCCGAGGAGCTGAGCGCCGACGACGTGGGCTGTAACACGTTCTGGCCCGTAACGACGATCGACACCCGCGCGACCCGCTACTTCGGGCTCGGGACCGAGGACGACTGGCGCAGCCCGGAGATCGTCTCCGACGCGGTGCTGGAGATCCTCGCGCGCGACCCCGCCGAGTGTACGGGCAACAGCTTCTACGACGAGGAGCTGCTCCGCGAGGCGGGCGTGGACGACTTCTCCGAGTACAACCTCACCGACGGCGACCCGGCACCGATGTCCGCGCGTATGTTCGACACGGAGTTCGAGCGCGAGGAGTGACGGCGTCCGCCGGCCGGACCGACCGCGTCGGACCCGCCGGCCGGACCGACCCCAGCGCCGCCGGCCGTGGCGGCGTGGGCGCGTTGAAGTGATCGGGGCCCGAACCGAATCCCCGTGACGGACCATTCGGCTCCCGACGGCGGAACGGAGGCACCGACCGTCTCGTGTTCCCGCTGTGGTCGCGAGTGGGACCTCGACCGCGAAGTCAGCGAGGTACCGCCGGGCGGCCACGCGATAGAGCAGTTCGCGCTCGACCACGAGCGCCACACCGGCCACTACCCGGACGACGTGCGTCCGTGGACCGTCCGGTGTCGGCGCTGCCCCGACGGCGAGCGGTTCCTCGCGGAGGGGCCCGCGCGGCGCTGGGCGGAGACGCACGCGCGACACACGCGCCACACCGTCGACGTGGAAGCGCCGACCGGTGACGACGTCGTCGTCACCGCGGACGACGAGTGACCGCGGGAGGCCCTCCGAATCCCGGTCGAACACGAGACGAGTCGGGAGCGCGGGGTGACGGGCGTCGGTCCGATTTTTCGCGTTGATATCCGCGCCAGCAGGTTCATAAGGGAAATCGGCCTCCCACCGAGCAGCCAGCAACCGATCTGAACGGGTGCGGAGTTGTCTTCGGCGTCGACGGTGCCGGCCGAGTGTCCCGCCCGTTCGTCGGTTGGCGCTGGGTTCAAACTATGAAACCAAGCAATCAGTCGAACGCGGACGACAGGGCAGTGAGTCCCGTTATCGGCGTCATCCTCATGGTCGCTATCACGGTGATTCTGGCGGCCGTCATCGGGACGTTCGTGCTCGGGCTCGGCGACCAGTTGGGCGACACCGCGCCGCAGGCGAGTTTTTCAGTAGATAACGTGGAGCTAAACGAGAGTGCGCCCAGTGATGTGAACGTCAGTATCACGAAAACCGGCGGTCAGGACTTGGATCCGAGTCAGATCACGGTTTCCATCGACGGCACGAGAAGCGGAACCGTCGCGGACGGGTCCGGGCTGACAGACACCTGGCAGAGCGGGACCACAGCAGACATCGGACCGATCGGAAGCGGGTACGGCAGCGACGACACGGTGGAAGTCAGGCTCATCCACGACCCAAGCGGGAACGCGATATTCGAGGACACGGCAACGGTCAGCTAAGTCCGGAATTAGCGTTTCAACTGCTTTCGCTCCGGACGTTTGAACGCGAGTCGGTAGCGCTTCCGGTTCAGCTACCACGATGCGCACGATCGGGATCCGTAGAAAGGATCGGGCCGTGGAGTCCGTGGATATGAAGATGTACCAACTATTTCGGCCCTGTTACCAATTTTCTCCGTTGATACTCGTGCCATTAAGTACATAAGGAAGTCCGACCTATACCGGAGTAACCAGCAACCGATCCGAACGAACCCGGAGTCGTCTGGAGTCTCGTTCGGCGGTGGCCGCTGGGTTCAAACTATGAAACCAAGCAATCAATCCAACGCAGAAGACAGGGCAGTAAGTCCCGTCATCGGCGTTATCCTCATGGTCGCGATCACCGTCATCCTGGCGGCCGTTATCGGGACGTTCGTTCTCGGACTCGGCGATCAGTTAGGTGACACCGCGCCGCAGGCGACTTTCACAGTCGATAGTGTCAGCGATGGTAGTGTGAATGTTACTAAAACTGGTGGTCAGTCCATCGACGGGTCCGATCTCCAGTTGTCACTTGATGGTGACAGAGTGGGCAACTTTAGTGGGGATTCTGAACCATGGCAGAGTGGTGAACAAAGAGCTGTAAGTATAAGTAGCTCTGAATATAGCAATGAAGTAACACTTCGGATCATCCACGATCCGAGCGGAAATGCCATCTTCGAAGATACGGTAGAGTTCTAAATTCTACCAGCTCCGGTCTGTATTTTCTTTTTCCGTCAGTTAGTCACTACCATCGGCTTTCAGCCCGTTTTCTGTACTGTAATCTAAACATACTAGTATTGAAATACTGAATTGTCTCTAGATCTAACTTATTACGGGCTTTCCAAAATGTTTCTCAGGCTGAATTAGATTGGCAAGCACAGCATTGATAATGATCGGCATAGGTAGGTCGTCAACGGGAGCCTCGTCACAATCTCACTCATCTTTTCGAGGTGGCGTTCGCGTTCATCGATGAGCTTGAGTCTGGTTTGACAGCTCATTTATACACGTTGTATGTGCGAAGACCTCGATCCTTTCATTCGTTGAATGAGGTCATTAGTTCGACCAACTGTAACCCAAACGAGGATCGCCATGGGCTACGACCCGGCTATCGTCGGTCGGTACGGGAAGCTCGTCGAGCTATGGGCGACCGACCACTATCTGCTGACGCTCGACTATCCGGTCGTGGATGGACTGAAGTTCGACGCGACGGACCGCGACGGCCGGCCGTGGGACGTGAAGGGGTCGATGGTCAACGGCGTCCGGCCGACGTTCAAGTTCTGGGAGGACCAGCACGAGACGCTCGCAGACGCTGACGGTGGGTATGTGCTTGTGTGGTATCGAGCAGAGCGCAGAGAGATTACAGTAGTGTCGTCGCGCACACTCCGCGCCCGAGACGTTGAAATAGACAACTGGACTGATCCCGGCAAGACGCACTATCGGAGTCATAGCCGCGAGGCACAAATCTCCGCAGATCGTATTCGCGAATAAAATGGTGATCTTAGCGATTGAATGGCCTGTAAGGCTCAAATATCGAGTGAGTTCGGGGTGATCGTGTCACAAAAGACATTTTCGCCATTCTCTATCCACTGGTATAATTCTAAGTCAGTAAGGAATTGTACGCCTTTTTTTGTGATATATGATGGGACAAAATTGGAAACAACCAACATCTCATGATCTGCTTCTATCCATTCGTGGGGGACCTGAATCTGTTCACGGTCGTCATCATTTTCAGAGATTTGATGTGATACTGTCTCACCGGGTTCCAAGTCACGATAATTTTGGACTTTCTCAGGGAATGGCTTTCCAGTTGTGTCGTCTGCCTCTTTGAAGATTTTCCTGTCAAATTTGGAATTCACACTCTGAATACCCACCTGAGATTGCATGTTCAGTGTTGGGAGTACAAACTTAACCTCAACAAAGTACACTGTATCTTCATATTCGAAGATAGCATCTATCTCGTGTCCATTTTGTTTTGATGTTTTACAGCTATGATACGCATTTTTTGTCTTTGGTGTATCTCGGAGATATTCGAACACATGTCGCTCAAATTCTTTCCCACGTTTCGCTGTGAGGTCTTCGAGTACAGCTGTACTCTTCCTTTGCTGTCCATTGTTTAGGAATGGGAATAGCTGAAATTTCAAAAGTTGTGAGAATAGGTCTGGGTAGATAACGTGGTTAATGACGATGTCATCTGGATCTTTCTCACCGTATAAGTCAATTGAGCGAGTCCCAGCCCATTCAAAAAATAGAGGGTGTGCGTCTGGGTTTGCTGAACTCATCAATATTAGCGACCTCACTTTTTCCCAATCGCCACCGAAGACATCCTCTCCAAACTCTTCGAACACATGTCTCGGAATTGCATTCGAGTGAAATTCATTATCAGAACGCGAGGCGACAGCGTTAGATACAAAATTATTCACTTTATCGAACAGACTTTCTAAATCGAAGATCGAGACAGAATCAGGAAAGTCCGTTGTGAATATCTCACCAATATTTTGGTCGAGTGCGGAAGCAAATCCAATTTCAACTATAAATCCATACCATGAGTCTGCCCATTCTTCGACAGAGTCATATTCGTCATACTCAGGTCGATCAAAATTCCGGAAGATGATCTCTTTCAGCATGAAATCCTCTCGTAATTCATCTCTTGCGCCGGCATTCGCTCTCGTACATCGTTCCGCGCAAAGCCAATACTCAGAGTGTAAGAACAGATTGTCTGAGTAGAAATCCTCCCATGTTGACGAATCAGGCAGCAATTTAATTGGAATTGTGAAATCTTCCTCAGTCTGTTTTAGAACCGCTATAAGCGTTGTTCCAGCATCTAAGAGGGTGTTGACGTTTTTTCTAAAATCTTGTTGAGAAGCGTCAGTGCCTGATTCCAAAGTGTGCTCAAATTTATTGCTATTCTCATATATCGTTTTGATGATGGGTGTCGCATGAAAGAACTCGCCAAACGGCATGCGGTTCTTGCTTACGAGTCCACCTGCGCCCTGATTCAGCCTATTCGTCAGCTCAGCGATGACCCGAAGAGAGCCATGTTCTTGGATTAGTCGCGCTAAAGTCTGATTGTTCAGATTCTCTTTTCGAATTTTGGACGCAACTTCTTTTATGAAATCGCGATCGGCAACAGGAAGGTCAAGACAGTTCGGACAATATAGGGAATGCTTCTCCTCATGATAGGCTAATGTCCTATTACACTGAACGCATGGCATCTATTTTGTGTCTATGTGTGTCACCAATTAGTTGTATTGGGAGCCTCCGAGGATTTTACAACTGGGTTGATCGTGCGGAGGCGGTGGGGTACCTTAGCTTGTGTGGCCTTCGCCACACCTCTAACTGCCAACCGACCCCCCGTTGTCGGTTCGGCGTCGGCCACCAGCTCGTCGAACCGAGATCCGTGCTTGTGTTGCGGTCGAGATCGTCCCGGTCCTGTCGGTCGAGACGGTCGATCGCATCGAATACGGCCGCAAAAAGAGGGTCGGGGTAGTGTTGCCACTCACGAGGGGCCGCGCTACCGGAGCGTCTGCCCCTTCCCCCACGCACTCCGCACCGGCCGGATCTTCGGTCCCGACGCGTCCCGGTAGTGCGACACCGCCTCTTTCAGTCGCTCCGGATCCCGGCCCGCACCGACCCAGTACCGCTTGAGCCGCGTCACCAGCTCCGACCATGACTCCCCCGCAAGGTTCCCCATCCGAACCCGGAGGTGCGCCTCGCGCTCGTCGATGTGGATCCCGTTCGCTTGGCAGAACGCTATCAGTTCGTCCGTCCGCTCGTCGAGGGCCGCACGCTCCGCGTTCTGGACCGCGTTCGCCGCGGCCCCCATCGCGTTCCGCACGCCCTCACGCGCCGCCTCCAGCGCCTCCACGACCTGCTCGGCGACGTAGTGCGACCGCAACGCCACCGACCCCTGCTCGCGCACGACCATCTCCTCGATCCTTCGGAGGCCACGTCGGACACTATCCGGGTGCCAGTCGTGATCCTCGGCGATCTCCGCCGGCGAGACGTCCCCGCCGTCCGCGACGAGCGTCTTCAACGAGTCCCACTCGACCGGCGAGAGACCGTCCGCGAGCTGGCGCACGACCACGTTCCGCTGGTCGCTCTCGACGCGCTCCAAGTTCAGCGGGAGGACCCGCGACCGGTCGACCGTCTGGGCCTCAAAGTACGCGTCCTCGACGTACGTCCGGCCGTTCCCCGGTCCGTCGTCGTCGAGCGGTTGCGTCGGCAGGCCCGCCTCGTTGATCGTCGCGAGGATCGCCTCTTCGAGTTCGTCCGCGATCTCGTCGTGGTCCGCCGGCCGGAGCGTCTCGTCCCACCGGCTCCCCTGATACGACGCTTCGACCTTCGGATGTGCGAGCGGGTGGTCGTCGGGAAGCGATTCGGCGTTGCGGGCGTAGTAGTGCTTCAACTCCTTCGGGATCCGGTGGTCGGGGAAGCACTCGCGGATTCGCTTCGGTCCGAGCGTCACCGTGTGGTAGTAGCCCGTCCGCTCCGTGTCGTCTTGAACGAGCTTCCGGTACCCCGACCGGTCGCTTTCGAGCAGGTGGCCCATCCGCGCGAGCGGCCCCTCGCGGGCGTGAACCGGCCCAGAGACGTCGCGGTCGATCCGGACGTACCGCGCCGCATCGATCACGACGCTGTACTCGTCGTTGCGGTCGTCGAAGTACATCGGATCAAGCGTCACCGCGCCCGCCGCGCGCTGGATGACCGTCTCGATCGTGTCGAACTCGACATTCGACGCGTTCACCCGCACGTCGACCGCGTCGCCCAGGTCCCACAGCGGCCGCGCGACCGCGTTCCCGTCGGTGGACTCCAAGCCGCGCCACCGCGGGCGGATGTGCGCTTTCACCTTCCGCTGGCCGATCTCGTCGTCGACTACAGCGTTCAGCCGGAACTCTCGGAGCGTGTCGAAGTCGACTCGTGTCCCGTCCGGCGTCTCTCCTCCGTCAGGCGGGGCGAGTCCCGACTCTTGGTACGACAGGGTGACGCGCCACTTCTCGCCGTCGAGTTGGAAACTTCCCCGCTTGCTCCCGGTCGCGTCGACGAGCCGCGCAGCGCCGAACCACGCCCCGAGTCCGCTGTAGATGTAGTTCGCCATGTACTCGTGCGGGGCCGTCGCGACCGCCTTCATCGCGATTCTCCCCGAACGAGGTAGCAGCTGGCGCACTCGACGCGTCCCCCGGGACGGGATCGGACCGATGGACGGTCTCGGCCACAGGTCTCACACTCGCGGGTCACGCGAACACCACCACGAGGTTCACCGCGGCGACCGCGGCACCGATCGTCGCGATCCCGAGGCCGACCCACTCGGGCGCGTCGACGGCGTCGGCGGCGATCGGCCACGCACCGCAACACAAGCCGACGACGGCGATCATCGCGACCGCGGCCGGAAGTTCACCGATCGCGAGCAGCTCACGAACGACCGGGTTCATCTCGGCGTCGACGCCCGCGACGCGGGCTGCGAGGATCGTCGTCGCGGCGTCGAGTACGCCGTGTGAGGTGAAGATCGCCGCCGTCTCTCCGGCGCGTGAACGGTCGGAACTCACACCGACCGCCCCCGTTCGGCGTCGCGCTGCCAGCGGAGCCGTGCGGCGTCACGGACGTGAACCTGCGGGCCGTCCGCCGGGTCGTACAGTCGGCTCGCGCGGACGAACGGTGTCATCCCGACAGCCCTCCGTCCCACGGCTCGCCACCGTTGCGAGCGGGGTTGTGTTGCGGGTCGGGCGTGTCCGCGTCCTTCCCGGCCGCGCTCCCCTCACAGATCCGGACCCACGAGTCGCACTCGGGACACCGGTGCGCCCGATCGTCATCGTCGCCGTGAACGCGACGGAAGTCGATCGGGACGTGAGCGCCGCACCCCTGACAGACCCCGGGGTCGTCGGCGTCGATCCGGAGTGCCATCATCCGAGGATCACCCCGGTCTTGGCGGACCCGATCACCCGACGTGAGAGGGCCGCGATCCGCGGCGTATTCAACCCGATTCGGGACGGGGTCTCGCGAGTCGGCTTATCCTCCGATTTCGTGAAGAAGGGCGTCGCTACAGCGCGTCCGCTGTTAGTCGTGAAACGGTTCGTGAGTAAGCGGGCGCGACGGGAAAGCGTAATACTGTGTGACGAAACCCAGACACGGTAGCGCTAGACCACAGTATCGGTCGTTCTACTGGTGATTACACACTCAGAAAAAGACGACCATGTACCCAGACCTCGAACCCATCGAACCCACGGAAGCAGTTGAAATGTACCTGGCCGAGAAGCGTTCGGAGCTCGCAGACGCAACACTTCGATCGCACCGCTCACGGCTTAGTCATTTCATCGAGTGGTGCGACGAACAAGATATCACGAACCTCAACACACTTACTGGGCGAGACCTCCATCGATATCGACTGTGGCGACGCGAGGATGGCAACCTCGCACTAACTAGCGAGAAGACTCAGATGGACACTATCCGTGTGTTCATCAGATGGGCGGAATCAGTGAACGCAGTCAAATCAGACCTTTCGGAGAAGGTTGTCTCACCGACATTGACCGGCGATGACAACGTCCGCGACGTGATGGTAGATGCAGAAGAAGCTGAGCAGATCCTAACACACCTCTGCACCTACGAGTATGCATCCGAGCGCCACGTTTGCTTTCGGCTCATGTGGCGAGCAGCGTTACGCCGAGGTGCTATCGTTTCACTCGATATTCAGGACTACGAACCGGAAGATCAGGCACTCGAAATTAATCACCGGCCTGAGTCTGGGACGCCAATTAAAAATAAGTTCCATGGAGAACGGTTCATTGGGCTGAGTGACGAGACGTGTGATATTTTAGATGCGTGGATAGCTGATCGGCGGCCAGAGAGGAAAGACGATGAAGGGCGTGAACCGCTACTGGCAACGCCACAGGGGCGGCCACACCCAACGACGATTCAGACGTATCTGTACTCAGTGACAAAGCCCTGCTTTTCGACCGGAGAGTGTCCTCACGGGCGTGAAATTGAAGATTGCGACGCAGCTGCTGATCGTACGAAAGCATCGAAGTGCCCGTCTTCAATGTCACCTCATGCGCTTCGGCGTGGTGCGATCACACACTGGCTGTCATCAGACATGCCAGAAACAGTGGTAAGTGACCGGGGAAATGTATCGCCGGAAATCCTCTCTAAGCACTACGATCGGCGATCTGAACGAAAGAAGATGGAGCAGCGGCGACAGTTCTTGGATAGTATTTAACGGCTTCAGACAGGTTCAAGTATTATTTATTCGGCTCTATGGCTTTGTTGAAGTCCTCAACAACTCTGTTGGCCGAATCGGTCAATACAGGGAACTCACATACCGATGTAAAGTGCTGACTTACCTACATCGTGTCAGAAACCGCGTACAAGATACAGAGGATTGGCTGCACACTGAGCGTGGGAACTACCCTAACGTTCAGAACATAGAACTAATAGTTAGCCCGTAGGACTCTAATCTATGATGGGTTACGACGCCCTCGGCCCGGAGCAAATCTTGATACTCCTACTTGGGATTAGCATGATCGTGGCTGGTGGGGCTGGTCTTTTCGGAGTCTTCTAACTGAGTCCACTATATCGGCCAATTCTCTTTACCCGCTATTTGCGCATATCGTTGTGTGAGACTTGAGCACAGTATCTTGCACAGTGCTCCGAATATTGTCTCAAACTGGTAGGACTCGCAGCGGTCAATACGAACTCTTCAGCGTCGGTTGTTTCAGTTCACTTTATATCTGAAGAATCAGATTCCAACGGGGCCGTTAGTAATTATCGGCCGTACCCAGACTGTTCCCCGTCCTCATGGACCGATTCACGGACCTCTTTTCGAAGTCGCATCTTCTCCTGATCGGAACGCTCATCGTAGTGTTCTTCTATGACCTCTGACCCCACGTCGCAGCGATCGCTCACGACAGGCATCGGAACGCCGGCATCCAATTCATGTGTAATGTATCCGCGTCGAACTGTGTGGGGCGAACTACTGCTGGGACATTTGTAGGCATCACTAGCTGTCTGCATCGCGTCGCATTGAGCCACTTCATTTTCTGTTTTACCGTGTGGACAGGACTGACCGGTCATACAGGGGCGCGTCCACTTGTAAACATACTTTCGTATCGTGGTTGTTGCTATTCGGCCGTGTTTGGAAGCGATCAGAGGCTCGCGCCCATTCGCATCTGTAACGTCAGGTCGTTGATCACTAAGATAATCTTCGAGCGTATTGGCTACGTGCTCAGGTAAATGTACGACGCGTTCCGAGGCTTCAGCATTCTTGAGTCGGGTACCGGATTCTACTCGGTGCTTAAGAGTCAGTTTGCCTCCCTCATGTGTAGACGTGTAATCAACCACATCTAATGATTGGAGAGCGCTGATTCTCAATCCGGCTGCAGCCAGCAGCAGCCAGACGACGTGTTCTATAGAGCCATACTCGTACTTGTTCAGATGCTGAAGAATCATCTCCGCTTGGTCCCCTGAGACGAGCTCGTCACGTGCATTATCTGCTGCTGAAACTGAGGGCACCTCAACTTTCCCAGGAATACCAGCTTGAACACCATCGAATTTGACGCATTTCTGCAAGAAGAGCCGGAGGGTCCGCATGTTTGTCTCTAAAGAGGATACTGAAAGGCCGTCTTTTCGCCAATTACGGAACTTCTGTAAGTCACGACCCGACAATTCATTCAGGTTAGTGATGCCATTTTCGTCACACCAATTCAGAAAGAACTGTAGGCGAGATTGGTGTGATCTTAGCGTCGCTGGTGTCAACTCGTCCTCACGCAGGTTCTTATACATTTTCAGTCCTTCTTCAGGTGAGAGAGGTTCTAAATTGCTCTGTGAGGCCTCTGCGAAGAGGGATATTAGCACGTCTAGATCAACGTCATCGTATCCGAAATCATCGCTAGCAGACATCATCGCACCCCCCGCCAGAATGATTGGCTACAGACGACTCTGGGAGTGTTACTACTTCTATTTGCGATACTGATCCGGTGCGATGAACTTCGAACTTTGCTGGTCAGCAGGTCGTTCTTCGCTTTCATGCATAATATAGGTTCACGCGTTGAGCCTCGTCTGTGTCTCCGGCTTGGCTGAGTGTCTGATACCGAAAAAGATGCGAAAAGGGGGTGTTAGTTTGTTTATTTATAAGTAGAGCTCTCAGGATCGGTTTGACTTCTCTTGTTCAGGTGGCTTTATTGAAATCCTCAGAAATTAATGTATCTAAGCCGGGTTCTGGTCCATACAGAGCAAGCAGTTGCCGATCCGGCTATTGATTTATTTGAACTATTTCAAAAGTTACCTGCCGAATATAGAGAATGTAGTTAGCATTCAGACATCGGTATGAACGAAGACCATTTGTGGCCACAGCGCAGTGCGTCCGGTATGTTTGAGAGTTACCAATTGTACAGGGAAAAAAGGAAACTAAGATTCCTTATTGCACTCCGAAAAACGTCATGGGTCTTCTATGGAGGGTTTCTCCTGTGGATGATATTTGAATTGAATACGGGACCCATCGTTTGGTTTCTTGCCTTTGTAGCGGTATTGATCGCAGAGGCAGGTTTGGTAGATTTTGACTTGGCAATTGAGATGGAAAAAGAAAAGCTGAAGCAAGAATATGGGGAGGATTTGAATTGGCTTTAGTGTGGGCAACGTGCGCTTTTCATGTTATATGATGCTCTGAACATCATCTGAAGCTGGCAGGACTTACACCAGTCATTTCGCACTCTTCAGCGGCCAGCCGTGTCAGTCAAGAGTATATCTGAAGAACGCTCTTGTGGCGGAGATTGTTGGTGAGTCATAGCGCAGTTTCGAGGATGGTTTTGAGTGCTTCTTTCCCCGGTTTTCGGAACACTT
>NZ_AOJD01000037.1 GCF_000337415.1 Halorubrum tebenquichense DSM 14210
TTCGTCGGGTGACGCGGTTGCGTCACCCTTGCCTGCTGTGACTTCTAGCTCCAGCTGAGAACTGACCAACAATCCTCTACCCAAGAGCGCTGAAGAATAGGATCTTAACAGACTAAAAACCGTAGATTCAATGTGGGTCCTACTCTGAGGCCAGATGGTATGACCGGCTATTCAGAATCGTTAGCATTTATGAGGAGACGAGGGTCTGACGGATGAGTTACAACTCTAACAGCAAAAATGGGGAATACTATAGAGCCGCAATTGTGACAAGTGAGCATCCTAAAAAGCCATTAGAGGGCACAGTGGTCGCTATCAACACTATGACTGATTTTTCTATATCCGATCCCCTCTGTACAAAAATAGCTGAAACGGCTACCGAGAGATTTGATATCGACAAGTACGCTCAGGAGCTACGTATTGGTACGCTTTATTTTAGTACTGATCAAGAAGAGTTCGTTGGAGTCTGTTGGGAGGAATCACCACGCCCATACAGTCTCAATGATTTCAATATACTCGTAGAAGCACTCCCAGAACAGATAATTTTAGCCGAAGATCTAGTGTAGATCAGTTGGTTGTGACTTGACCTGGTGGCTCTGTTGAAATCCTATTCTTCAGACAGTTTCTTGTCTGAAACAGCCGGTCGGTGAAGACTGCGTACTGACCGCATGTCTATCTGACAGGTTCATATGGTGCTCTGTGGGTGTACTAGATACGGGACAAATTCAGTATCTACCATCCTTGCTTAGACAGAGAAAATCAGCAGTCAGTACAATACTGCGTTACTCCCCTGTTTGGGAGAACTTCTTGAGTACGCGTTCTGCGACTTTTCCGGCGACTGAGATGCCGATTAAGAAGGCTACTGCCAGCAGGAGTATCTGCCACAGGAAAGCAGCACCTAGGTTCAGGTTAAACAGAATGGCTGTATCTACGAAAAACACATACATAGCATACATCAATGGGAGCCCGACTATGAGAGCAGATCCGAAATAGGTCAGACCGGCTATCGCCAACGGACGACGGCTTTGCGTGGAGGTGCTCATCAAGTGTAATTATGTATTTTCAACATAAAGCCTTTCGGGCGAATACCTCCAACCGGACCCTCTTACTCATAAAATGACTGGCTGATTCACAGAAGAAAGTCTAAGACCGACAATAACCGACTGCTAACTACACCTTCTGTATTGAGCGATTCGTGAGTACCCTGTATTGACCGCAGGGGGGACAAACCTATCACCTTTTGAGGATTTCAACAGGGCCCAATTTCATAGATATTAGGACTCTTCGCTAGGCACGTATTTTCGCCGTAGACTGTTTGGATGCCACCAGACAGCTCCGGTTTGACCGACATTTTTCATCTGAATTTCACCCTGTTCTTCTAATGCTGATAGCCGATTGAACGTTCCTCTCCGCCCTAATCCTATCTGGTCAGCTACCTCTGAGGTAGTAAGAACTGGTTCTGAAGCTTGGAAGAAGACATCTAGAATTTCATCATCCGGCACGGTCGGCTTTCGGCCAGCCATTATGCTCCTACAAGTATACAGTGTCAATTAGGAATTCGCCCGTATCGAGGAACTAATTCCCCCAAAGGAATTAAGTCGGTTACCGCCAAGCATGCTCATAGAATGTCGGAACTACATGGAACTCAACAGGAAGCAATAGCTTCGAATCTTCAATAGTGGACAAAATAGCATCATCAAAACTCACGAAATGGTGAATACAGAATGATACCACCCGTAGCACTCGCATCTCATCTCACTGACCAGTCGATTTCTACTATCCACCACGCACTTCGAGCACCACGAAGACGTCTCACAGTCGTGATTCTCACTCACAGAGCGCTCATACACAGTGGAACAGAGAATAACGAACAGATATCATCTACCTTCGAATCGTCTGAATTCACAATTCCTGTTCGAGACCTTGCCCGGGAGGTCGTGGCAATTGAACAAGACATCCCCCCAGACAACGCAACTGGTGAAGAATATCACGCGGTCTACACAGCGCTTACGCAGACGCACCTCCCGTATCTTGATGAGGTCAACGCCGTCGATTATCTTCAAAACCGAAAGATAGTGTGCCCGGATCGAAATCTGATCGCGTTAGCAGTCGTGGCGTCTATTACCTCTCCCGTGGCACAGCTGATTTTCTCCGCCTCAGCAGCGGACTTGTACGATCGCTCAGAATCGTCTGAAGACTCATTGACCGATTTATGATGTCTGTTGTCACTCTTGTTTCGGCCAATGATGGATTCAAACCGACCGTCATTACGGCATAATAGCCAGACAAACGTGTTCGGCTTGGTGGGTGAATAAAATGACGACGAATAAGAGCGATGCTAAGAGTACGGAGGAGCCCGAGCAACAGTACCGTGGACGGTACGCAGATTCTGCTGATTCGTTCAATACGGTTGATGAAGCTTGTGAGACTATCTCAGGTGGAGCCTTCAGCAGGTGGTACGATGAAAGGCAGTATGCCAAAAACATCCTCAACGGTACGCCGTATTTTAACGGACCAGGTAAGCTCAGAGAGGCAACTCGACATAGTCCGAGCTCTCTCTTACAGTGTAAGCGCAAAGCGACCTACGACGAGCTCAACGCTCCCGAAGAAACTGAGAACCCAGATGGGATATTCTGGTTTGGGAGCCGTTTTGAAGAAGACATTGTGTTGCCCTTCCTCCAAGATGTCATCGCTGGGCCAAACGAATACGTTACGAACTCAATGTGGGTCGATTATACCGTTGAAACAGACGCGGGGAACATCCGAATTAAGGGAGCTACAGACCCTGTTATCGTTGATCAGAGGTTCGAACCACTGGTCTTGTTCGAAATTAAGACTAAGCGTTCGGTTGAAGGCTTAGATACACCGGACAGCCACCACCGCGCACAGGTCCACGCGTATATGAAAGGCTTGTCCGAAAAGTACGAGCGGAATATATCGGACGCCATTATTCTGTATGGAGGCCGAACAGACCTAGATATCAGAGCCTTCTCAGTGGAGTTCGACCCATGGTTCTGGCGTGAAACTGTTGTCTCGTGGGCGGAGACACAAACAATGTATCGTATCAATAGCGATCTCCCACCAGCGGAACCCGAACACGATTGGGAGTGCGACTTCTGCGCCTACCAGCAACGATGTGGTCAAGGGGATCGTGAATTCGTCGACGTCGGGCCGACGGGTTTGCTTCCGCGATATACCGGATATCCACGGTCGAATCTGGTCGATTACCTGAGTACATATACAGATGCCGCCCTCACACCTGCGTTGGCACACAAATATCCCGACTTGGCAGATGAATATAGTGTGTTAGATTGGGTCTGTAACGTTTGTAGCACCTCATACGACCGAGAGACAATCGATTGGAATGGAGATGTGACTGCTCCACCTCGATGTCCAAAATGTTCTGAAGATGGTGTAACGAGCCTATTGTCCGCTCCGCAGCCAATCGATCAGCCCGCCAAAGAGGATGAAGACAATGAGTAGTTGGATCCAACTTGATGAACACAGAGTGACGTGGATATTCGTGGTTCTTGGTTGGAGTCATGACTCTGAAAAGCAGTCCCCGTCAAATCCGCAGGCAAACCAGCTTACACACTGGGAGCTCGGGGCAGGGAACAGTGAGTCACTAGTAAGGACAGTAGCAGAGCGAATCGATAGAGAAGGCATTGGATCCGAAAAACAACTGGTACATGAATTACTCGTAGAACTCGATCAGTATCGCCATAACGGCAGTACGATTATCACCCCGAGACCGAAGGACGTCCGCTATTTGCGACAGAAAATCCTCAGGTTATCGAGGGGCGATACTACTCCAACACTTCGAGGATTTTCTCAGGTTAATCTGGGTGATGTCCTGGCCGAGTACTTCGGACAAGAACTCTCAGATTACGATATCGATCCACAGACGCTTCCTTCTCCTCGGGTAGCTGAGGATGGGTCTGAAACTATCGTGAGTGCCGGCGCTGTACGAGAGTATTGGGATTGCTGGGCGCGTATCTCAAACTTAGTACCTGCATCCCACCTTGCCGGCGACCAGCTCTGATAGATGTTCCACAAACACAACAATGCCCGCTCAAACCATGACCTCGTTCACGCGACGAAAATTCACCATCCCGGAACAGCTTGACGAACGTCTTGTTAAACTAGCCAACCAGCACTATCAGGGGAATGTGAGTCTCTGTATTCGCGCAGCGATAGAAGACCACCGTAGCACGCTCAACGGGACTGGCGAAGACTCACTTCATATACAGCGGCTCACGTCACAATTAGAATCAACTAAATCACGTCAGGCGGAGATCCACGAATTAATTGAAAAACTAGAACGAGATATTAGTAGTCAGAATATTGAATCTACTCGACAATTCGCGTCAGAAGATGGGATGACAGAGCCCATGCGAATTGTGTTTAACGAACTGTTGTCGGCTGATGTTGGTTTGAGATTTGCAGATCTCAGAGAGCGATTAGACCTGTCGGCATCAGAACTCCAATCTGCGTTAGGAGTGCTCGTCGACCGCGGACACGTTGTAAACGCTGGTAACAGTACACCCCGGTTTGCTCCGGCAACCTACCGCACCCGAGGTTTTCAGGATAATGACTAACAGAACAGAATATGGTGAACAGTATCGTGTCCCGAGCCGTTACGCGTGCGAATACCTTGCGCGTAATGACGGACTGACGTTAAAGGAGTCTACTGTCGAAACCTACGATTCGATTCTCACCGAATTTGTATCATTCCTACACCAACGCGATATTACGATCCTGTCCGCAAAATTCGACGACGTACAGTCATATATTGAGACGTGTGTACGGCGTGGGAACCGTCAAAGTACAATATCCGGGAAGCTCTCAGTTGTTGGTGAGCTGTACCGGTACCTACGATTGGAAACGGACGTAGCTGACAAGCTAGAATTAGATCCAATCCGTTTGCGTAAAATCGATCTGAGCCAATACAACACACCCGAAAAAGTGGAGCGAGAGGCCCTATCAAGAGAGGAGATTAGACGCTTGTTTGACGCATTTGACAGTTACCGGAATCGGTTGATGGCAGTTGTTGGTGTGGAAACTGGTATGCGAAACTCGGATATTCGAAATCTTCAGATTGATGATATTCGTGAAAAAACGATCTACGTGAGGGACCCAAAGAATTCGAAACCGTACGAGGTTCCAATAAGTGATGATCTGAAGTTCGAACTGAAATCTTGGCTCGATAACCATCGAACCGGTTACTCCTCTGCTGAGGATAGTAAATTCGTGTTTCCAAGCCAACAAGGTAAGAAACTCCGAACGAACGCCAGTCTGAACGAGATTATAAAAGAGGCAGCAGAGCAGGCAGGATTACAGGAAACAATCGGCACAGTACAGATTGCTGAAAGGCAAAGAAAAGCTTTGAACACGGAAAAGCGAGTTCGAGAGCTACATAGAGTTACTGTACACACACTAAGACACTCGTACATCACCCTTCTGTCGGAAGCAGGTGTGGAACTTAGGATTCGGCAGCTGGTGGCTAATCACTCGAATCCTCGAACAACCCTAGGATACGACCACNCCCTTCTGTCGGAAGCAGGTGTGGAACTTAGGATTCGGCAGCTGGTGGCTAATCACTCGAATCCTCGAACAACCCTAGGATACGACCACAGTTCAAATGAATCAGAGCCAATTCGCGGTCAGTATGATCCACCTCGGTAGCTGGCGCTAGGTATGATTTCTCGCTTGGTAGCTAATATGTTGTGACCACAGTAGCCCGACCTAGTTATGATGGGCACTTAGTGACCATCTCACCAGTTAGAAACAACCTTTTAAAGACTGAGGTGGGCATTCAATGACCACTCACGAAGGTAGTCAAAGATCTGTCGGCTCTATAGTTTCGATACACAGCAATAGGTCTCTACGGCTCTGTTGAAATCCTCAGCAAGTGATATATTATGACCCAGTCGCGGTCAGTACAGGTTACTGGTCTAACGGTGAACACTCCGATTATCCCCCTGCAGGTAAAATATCCGTACAGGATACAGAGCGTATATTCAGCAAGGCAATGTTGTTACAGGCTCAAAAGAGCTCGTCATTATCAGTTCTTTTCGTCCGGCGTGAGCAACGGAACTGAAGACTCTACGCCCATAACCTCTTATTTCACCGCTTATATCGCAAAGTATGCGAAGCAATGTAGAAGAGACAGAGACCCAAGAATCTGAGGGAACTGACTCTTCCACAGAAGCCCGACACCACGCACTTGAGGACGCACGACGAGTCCTTGACCACGAACTCCAATCTCTCAATGATGTCACTCAGAAATCCTGGCGAATCGTCCAATTCAACGGATTAGTTGCTACAGTCTTCGCAGCACTCGTACCGATTCAATCCGGACTAAACCAACTCACTTTGATTCCCGGCCTGATCCTCACCGCAGCTGCCTTGGTACTCGGCTACTCCACATACACCGCTTTTCAAACCCAGGAACGAGAAAGCGTCAGGACAGGCCCTGAAACAGAGATGTACCGCGCCGTATCCGACCACGACTACGAAGAAGACGAATACCTCTCCCACGCACTACGGATCCACGCAGACGACATCGACGCTATGCAGCCAATAACGGAAGATAAGTCCAAAGACGTCGATAGAGCCCTTCTCACCTCTATCCTCGGCGTCATTCTTTTAGTGGTAGGTACACTATTCCTCTTTACAGTATGACGGACGAAGGAAACTCCGGTGACGGCGGCTCCTCCGGCGACGGTGAAGCCCCCGACCTCGGACAATTCGGATCCCACGAGACATTCAAGGGCGGAGACAGCCCCGACAACACACGGCCCGGCGACACCTCCGACGACGAGTAAGGCCGCTGTAACCCCTCTAGTCTACATTTTATATCCCGGTTAGCAGTAGGTATTCAATACAGCAACGGCTTTGTCAGCTACTTGATTGCTGCCAGCAGCGGCGTGACCGATATAGAGATTCCATACAGGAGGCAGCTTCTTTTATTTCGTCTCAGATACGTTGAAGCAACCGTTCACTGTTTATGCGCAGTGACCGGGCCAACCCGGTTACGATTACGGGTAGGAGGGACGGTCGTTTAACCGGCTTCCCGGGTCTTACTCGATGTATCACCAACGTCAATAACCCGGCCTACTCTACCGGAACACAACATGAGCATGCCAAACAACCCTTTAGACTCGCTATTCCTGTGCGTCACACCGATCAAACTACCGGGCGGCGGTCACGCAACAGGCACACTGTTCCGATACGAGCAGGAAGGCGAGAAGACAGACTATCTCGTCACGAACCGGCACGTCTTCGTTGAGGAGAACGATGACGGCGAAGAAGAATTCGTAGCCGACGAAGCCCGGATTTACCTGCGAGACAACGCGGACGCACCGATGCTCCGTATCAGCCGCCCGCTAGACTTAGTGAAGGACGGCGAGCGGCAATGGATGGAACACTCCGCTGAACCGCAACCCGACCTGGCAGTGCTTGAATTGTACGACGACTTGGATGATTACATCAATCAACCGATCGGCCCGCCAAACTTCCTCCCCGATGAACGACCGATAACGGCAGGTGAGGAAGCGATGATTGTTGGGTACCCAGTGATCGAACCGAACGACTACATGCCGATACTCCGGAGTGCCCTGATCTCTAGTCATTACGGTGGCGGATTTATGGGGAATCTCGCGTTCGCAACAGACGCGAACACGCACTCCGGGATGAGCGGAAGCCCGATCTTCACAACACCGTCGATAATCGATCAGATGGATGGCGGGCCTGTCGTGTATAAGCAGCCGCAGCGGTACTTCCTCGGAATTCACTCATCGACTCTACAATCGCCCGCGCATTCGATAGAGGAAGGCCCACTGAATGTTAATTTCGCGTTCTACCCGGAGCAGATCATTGAGATCATCGAAAACAGTGAAGAGTGAACACGTCCTCAGCCTCACGGCTTGACCTTCCCATACCAGTTCCACACGATTCCGAGCGCGTTCCGGCCGCGCCACTCGACCAGCGACAGGAGAAGTACGACGATCGTCACAAATCACGACCCGATACCGGCCCGGTACCGGTGCTGTCGGATCAGCCATGTCCCGAGGCTACCCATCAAGACAGTGAACAGCAGGGTATGGACAGCATTGAGGATGTCGTCGTAAATCTGTGCGAGACGGAGACCCATCGCGCTGTATCGACCAACTTGACAACTACGATTTGAACAATTCGTCGTGTAAGACTCGCACGTTGTATCTTAGACGGCACTCTGAACATTATCTGAAAATGGTAGGAACCTTAGCGGTCAATTCGCACTCTTCAGCGACCGGCTGTTTCAGGTGAGAATCTGTCTGAAGAATAGGATTTCAACAGAGCCGTCTCTACAAGTATCGGACGCTCTGGTGAAGTGTGGCTGCTATAATGTCGCTCACAAGTGTCCTGGGAGCGTACACTCCGAGCAGTCCAATCAAGAGAACTGTAAGTGAGCGTTCGATGCTAATAGCCAATAAGAGCAAGAAACGGGACACTGTAGTATGGTTCTGTGGAGATCATCCGCCGCTGATTGTTTGTTGGGACCGTGCTAAATGTAGGGCGCAAATCTGCCATGATTTATCAGACGATGATTGAGATTTTAATCTAATCTATCAGACATATTTATGTACCGCTATCTCAAAATATGAGTATGAATCAGGCAGGCGGCTCAATAGTAGATGCAGCAAAAGCTGGTGGTTTGGTAGCTATCAGCCTGTTTCTGATACTATATTTCATGATGCTACAGTCCGCAGATAGAATCACTGAAACAGTGAATATATTCGAGCGAACACTTCTAACTGTAATTTTCATTTTCGTGCCAACATCAGAAATCGGAGCCGTAATTAGTGTATTCTCGGGGGCGGTCGCCACGGCTGTTTCTATGGATGATTTTGATCCGTCTATAATTAGAGCAGTCTTTGTATTCGGATTCATATACACATCAACCAACATTATTATTAATTGGTTCACCGTCCCAGTCTGACACCAGAGAGATGCATGGATTCTCGTATCTCGCACGTCGATTCTATCAGCTCTTGATGATTACTACAGAGCCAGTTGTATATGTAAAAGGATATGTTCAGACATACATAGCGTGAGGATGCTATTTGTATCTAATGTTGGTCATTTGGAGTGAATAATTAAGAGCACAATCGCTAGAATAGAGCAAAAAATCCCAAGCTAGCCGATAGATAGGTGTAGTACACCTATGATATAGATATATTTGAGAACAGCTCTTTCATAGTCTCTTTGTATTCTTCCTTTCTGTGTGTATAGCTCTCCTTGGTCACATCTGTTGATTTATGATTCAAAGCGGCACTTCTCTCTGAGAGATCCATTCCCGCGTCATCAAGAAGGTCTGAGAATGTATGGCGGAGAGTATGCGCGGTTACACGGTAAAACCGTCTCTCGGATTTCTCAGTACCTAACCAATCTTTTTGACGATCAGTTATCGGTACTGTCCCGACTACCTCCTGAATACCTGCTGCTGCAGCAGCGTCCCTGATGATGATATTCAATCTCCCCGCTGACAAATGGCCGTCCTCTGGGCTAGGGAATAGGTAAGGTGAGTCCTCTGCACGGGGGTTACCTGCGCGTTCACTATCTAGCCAGTGTCTGAGCCGTAGGGCCAAACCAGAGCCAATCGGAAGTGTGTATGTGTCATCACCCTTTGTGTTCTTCAATTTAATCTCTCTATTGTCTAGGTCAACGTCATCAAGTTCGATAGTTCTCAGGTCATAACTCCTCGGACCAAGTTCAATTCCCATCTGTACAATTAGTCCATCACGAAACGAATCCAATTCTGCGAACAGCTTTTCGGCCTCCTTCTCAGTTAATGGAGTTCGTTCAACTTCAGTCGCAGTATTATAATCAGAAGGATCAATCACCTCATATATCATCTCTCTTCCAACATTACAGTCAACAGATCTGAATAAGGAGATATGTTTGACAACGTTAGAAATCACAGTTCGGTAAGTCCCTAGAGTGCTTTCGGAGCAGTTTTTGTGAGCAAGATCCATCATGAATCTCTCAATTGAATCAATATCTAGCTCAGAGAAGCAGATATCTTCACTATGTAAATATTCAATAAACAATCGCAATTTACTTGAATATAATATGGCAGATCCTTTTTTGATCTTTGTATTAGTGACTCTACACAAATATGAAATTGCGTGCCCACAGCCTGGGTCATAAAGATCATACTCTTTTCGGGCCTCTCGCCAGTCTGATGAATTTCGTTCCTCAGAATAACACGGACAGGGCGACGATTCTACAGAGGTCTGCGTTGAGGTTGATCTATTCGATTCCGCGCCGGATTCATCGGATTTCTCTTGGAATTCGTCAAGAGTTGTTTTGTCGGTCATGTTAGTTACTTGGATTATTAATTTGGAATCGTGATTCATCGGACTCTACGGCAGTGACTATGCCTTTCTCAATAAGAGCCTCAATGGCGCGGTGAGCAACCATTTGCTTCTCCTCAATTTCAGCAGCTACTTCGTCAACTCTCAGTGGTTCAGAATTAATTAGGACACTATAGACATCCTCTGACACACCGTTGATAGCATCATTCTCGCCAGAGCTGAATGTGTCCGCGGTATCAGCGGTCAGCTGGTTCGGCGTCTGATGAGGGTGACGGTGATTTTCTGGTTGGTGAGGTGCCTGTTCCTCAAGTTGATCTTCTACGGACCCCAGACTCACCTTTACCTCTTGGAGTTCTGTGATGATTTGTTCCGTTGCAGTTTCGCTATCGTCGATTGACGCTGCGAGTTTGGTAATGGCTGCCCGCAGAGCTGCACTTTGGGTTCCATAGCGCTCCTCGGCTAACTCGCGCAACGTCTGTTTGTGTCGGACAGTGATGGTACAATTAGGCTTCGTCATTTCGGGAGAACCAGGTTCACTGTCAGTCATCGATATCACCGATACGTCCTGTAATCGCCATGATCCAATCCTGAGGAGAATTGAATTCTCGGCCCAGGTGGAGTTTCAGCAGATCCCGGCTCGTGAATGAGCTTGTTTTACCTTGGTACATCCGCTTGAGTCGAGACGCAGCATGGGCTCGATTCTTTCCCCCACCGCAGTGAGAGGCTCAATCGGAAACTGAGGGGGTAGGCAAGGGCATTTATATAACACGGCTCTCAATCCTCCGACAACTAATGACATCTGAAAACGGTAGTAGTAGCGATAACGAACGAACGCGAGGAATTTTTACTGAAAGCGATGAAGAGTGGCTACAGAACGAGGATAGTGTTGGTAGCCCTTCTGATCAAAAGAGGAGATTACAGAAAGGACTAGCGTTGGCGATTGAAGACGTACAGACACTAGTTGAGGACAGGTTTGATGCCTCTAATTTGGATAACATCGGTGAATTGTTTGACCGGACAGACAGTCAAGTAGACATTTCCCGAACTGAAAGCGCGAAATACCTGATCGCCCTAGCGTTCTTAATGACGAACGACCCGATTGATTACAGTGAACTCGCGGAAGAGATGGTGATGCATCCAAGAGACGCAGATGAGTCTCCTATAGATGAGGATCGAACACAAGCGGGTGGCCCTGTCAATTTCAGTCAGCCAGTCGATCGTATGCTCGCTTTCCGGGAGGCGCTCACTGAAGGGATCAAGCTCGGGAAGGAGCACTACCCGAACGCGGAGGGTATTCCGGACACCATGCTTGTTGACGCGAATACGCGGCTCTACAAAGAGCCAACAGTGGACCAATTGAAGCCACAGTCTACGAAAGAGAGCACGGAGAACTGGCGCGATGTCGTTGCCCAACAGCTTGACGCAGACGGTGGGCTAGGAGCCCTGTCGGCCTCTGCAGAAAACATCGGCCCAAGTGAAGCCCCAGAATATCTCAAACACGAGATTGAACTCAACATCGAACGGCGATTGGGCCGCCGCCGTCGCAGAAGCAATCAAGAAGTCATGCAACGGAAACTCGATTTCTAGGCGGCAGCCCCGCCATAGAAAGCTTCTGCTTGCGCCACAATCGGATCTACTAAATTCTCGTGTTTGTATAAGCTGAGGCCGTTACTTCGCAGAACAGCCTTAACTTCCGTCTTGATCTCAGCACGGATCTTCTCGCGGTTTGTCCAATCCACTTCGGTACTGTTCTTCAAATTTTGCTTCAATTCATGAGCAATAGTCTTCAATATTTCTTCATCGATCTCAGCACCCGCATTTGAGGAGATAGCCGAGTAGAAAGCATACTCCTCGTCACTCAAATCAAGCTCATCCTGACGGTTATCAGTCTCCTGAATCCGCTCAGCGTAGCCTCGCAACTCATCGATAACCTCCTGCGTTGAGATGAATCCCTCGTTGTAGTCCTGAATAGTCCCCTGAAGCTCCTCCTCGAAGGATTCGTACTTCGCTAAGTTCGTCTGTTTTCGGGTCGTAATCTCGTTCTCCAAAAGCTGACGAAGCATCTTTACCTGTAAGTTCTCGAATTCCACCTCCTCAACATTCCCCAAGAATTCATCACTCAATACCGGCTTCTCCTTCTCCCACTTGTCAAAACCAGTTACCTCTATCAAATCCTCAATGCCTACACCCTCAGCAACGAGCTCCTTCATAGCCGAATCCACGTCTTCAACCTCGTCCGGATTACCGGAATTGTTGATACTGTTGATGGCACCAAGGACAGCCTCAAAGAACGCTACATCTGCCCGAATGTCGCTTGCGGCAGAATGAGGTGAAACCAATGAATGGGCCTTCTTCAACCCCTTCATGGACTCGCGGAACTTCTCCTCGCGTTCCTCAGTAATCAACACCTCATTCTGTGCCTTGTACAGCAAGCGCTGACGCTCCGTTCTGTTCAATTCCGGCCAGGCTCCGTATTCGATAGCAGCAAAGAAGTCAGCAACCTCCTGATGCTTCTCCCGCATCACCTTGACAGCTTCCTCAATATCTAGCATCGCATCATTCCGGACTTCTGATGTGTACTTATCCAATGCCTCCTTCAACCGCTCACTGATGCCGATATAATCAACAATCAAACCACCAGGTTTGTCCTTGTACACCCGGTTAACCCGGCCGATAGCCTGCAACAAATTGTGATTTTTCATCGGCTTATCAACGTATAGTGTGTGAAGATGCGGGGCGTCAAACCCGGTCAGCCACTTATCGCAGACAACAGCGATCTCAAACGGATCATCGGGATCTTTGAAACGTCGTTTCAACTCCTCATTCGAGATCGGGTTGTCGATATAATCTTCAGCACCGGACATGACAACCCGTGTCTCAGGTGCGTTCGGGTTCTCTCTGATCTTTTCAGCCAAGTTCATAGCGGCCTGGCGGCTAATAGCAACCACCATCGCTTTCCCCTCAATCTCGCGGTTACTGTAGTGATCTACAATGTCGTCAGCAATCATCTCAGTTCGCTCCTCACTGTTCTCAATAACCCGGCGGAGCTGAGTCCACTTTTTTTTCATCTCATTCTTCAATTCGTCTGACTTCGACTCCATCAACTCGTTAAACCGGTCCTCTATCTCCGGATCATTCACCTGAAGCTTCGCCAAGCGGCTCTCATAATAAATCGGGACCGTAGAACCATCCTTCTCAGACTCCTTAATCGTGTACTGGCTGATGTAGCCACCGAATGTGTTTGTTGTCGATCTATCCTCTTTCTCAATCGGAGTAGCTGTAAACCCAAGATACGATGCGTTGGGCAACCCATCACGAACGTTCGTAGCTAGGCTCTTGTACTGAGTACGATGAGCCTCGTCCGCAATCACAATTACATTCTCGCGGTCGTTGACCTCCGGATACTGTACTTCATCATCCGTGGTTTGGAACTTCTGAATAGTCGCAAAAATGATGCCGCCAGCTTCCCGATCCAACCGATCACGAAGCTGAATTCGATTGTCGCTGTCTGCCCACTCAGCATCTAAACCGTGATTCCTGAATTCTTTGTACAGTTGGTCGTCAAGATCATTCCGGTCAGTTAAAAAGACGAGCGTCGGATTCTTCATTGAGCTTTCCCTACGAATTTTCTTAGCGTAGAAAACCATCGAGAGCGACTTCCCGGACCCCTGAGTATGCCAAACAAGCCCAATACGGTCCTCGTCAGGATTTGGAACCACCTGCCGACTGCTCTCAACCGCGCTATTCACCGCATAGAACTGGTGGTACGCAGCCAACTTCTTACTAAGCTGTCCATCGTCATCCGCATACAATGTAAAATTCTGTATGAGATCGAGGATCCGTGACTTATCGAACGCACCACGGATCAACACCTCTGACGGTGGCAAATCGTCGGTAGCATCCTCTTCCTCATTGATATATCGCCACGGAGAAAACCACTCCCAACCCGCAGTTAGACAACCTAGCTTTGCATTATTCATATCCAAAATTCCGATCAACTCATTATAGTGGAACAGGTCCGGAATATCATTCACATACCGTTCCGTGACCTGTTTGTACGCATTACCCATTGACGCCTGCGGGTTTGTCGGATCTTTTAATTCTAAGACACCGAGAGGGAGCCCGTTGACAAACACGATGATATCTGGCCGCCGTTGCGGACCTTCCCCAATCTGAATAACAACCTGATTCGAGACCAGAAAATCGTTCGCCTCAGGGTTCTCAAAATCAACTACGTCTACAAAATCACCGCGAGTTTCACCGTCAACCTCGTACTCAACCTGAATCCCGTTAACCAGTTTCTTGTGGAAATTCTTGTTATTCTTCAGCAGCTTCATTGAGTTAAAACCAAGAAGCTGAGAAATCGCACCTTCAATCGCCTCATCCGGCATAGACGGATTGAAATCCCGGATTTTCTGCTCTAGACGTCCACGTAGAACTACGTCGGAATGTGACTGCCGCTCGGGATTATCACTGTTCGGCCCAAGCTCAGAACCATGTTTGTAGTCGTACCCAATATCCTGAAAAGCCTGTACAGCCGGTTTCTCCGACAACTCCATCTCATTTAGGGACACTACTCGCTCACCTCTCGTTCATCTCACATATATTTTCATCGGGCTCATCTAAAGTAGTGTCGCCTGTTATAAGCCCTTCCAAGAGAACCTCTCTCGAATTTTGCAGATTCATTGACTCGTGAATATTGTTTATTATTTGATCTATGAACGGCTTTATTTCCTTACTGAATTCTTTAACTCTGTTCTCAGGTGGGATTGGAACGGTATATTCACACATATCATTCCACCCAACCCTTGGCATACGGGTTCCTGTTGAGACCCGATCACAATAATCAATAAATCTCTGTGTAGTTAGCTGGCAAAGTAAGAATTCTCGCCAATAGTTCTCCTTTTTAGGTTCGATAACTTGAATGTCGGTAGAGCAAATACCGTTAGTCGGTGCAATTCCAACCTTACAAAAGTAAGGTCTCAATCGTCCGAATAGTATCTGTCCTCTTTCAAAGTCATATTTTGTGCTTTTACTTTCTTCTGCCTCACCCCATTCATCTATACTTATAGATGCTTTAGCCATGTGCTTGAGACTTAGGTAAGGTGTCGAATTTGGCTTCTCTGTAGGATCTATTCTATCCGTGATTTTCACCATAAGATCTCCCAATTTCCCTGATTTCCACCCATCTGGGAGAGTGTCTTCCCTGATTTGATCTTGACCAGATCCACTCTTTTTATTAGCAAACCTTTCTTTGAATAGCAGTTGAGAGACATTTTGGGCTGCTCGGTTGATCTGATCGTTGACTCGTATCTTCTGATCAAAGTCGCTTAAGCTATCTCCAATTTTCTTTTGATATTCTAAGCTCGGCAACTCGGGAAGCTCAAAAGATCTTAAATCCTCCAAATTCAGATGATCTACTGTCGAACCAGTACTCAAGGAGTGTAGCCTGTTTTGGACGTCTTCAGATAGCAATAGATATCTCAAATACTGCCCATCTACCTTATCCGAATCTGTGCGTATTAGAACTGTTCGTTGTCCCAGACACACTTCGCTATCCTCTGGGACAATCCCGACCCGACCAACCGGTGCCTCTCTAGTAAATATGATATCCCCAGGCCTTGGAGTTAGTCTATTTGTCCATTCTTGGTAGGCATCCTCATCCACTCTTGCAATGTTTTGGAAGTCTATTCTGCCATTTTCAAGGTCAGAGGTTTTGACTAACGGGTACCCCCTTTCACTCTCCGGAGCAGACTTATGTTCTGAATCTACTATGTGAGTAGTCACATCTCTTAATTCCGGACCCGGGCTTCCTTCCTTAGTATACTTACCGAAGGTTTGCTGTTGAGGAGTCAAAATCCTGCCTCCTGTAGTGTTTTTTCTATTTTCTCCTGTAAATTGTTTGATTCAGCAAATTTCTCCCGTAACTCGGCAGAAAGCGTTTCCATCTGATTTTCAAACATCTTGTCATCCTCATCTTCAGACTTCGTGCCGACGTATCTTCCGGGAGTGACAATATATCTATTTTCAGATATTTCTTCGGTGTTAACGACTTTACAGAATCCCTCAATATCAGTGTAGTCGTTTGCATCTTCGTCCCCATGGAAGGATCTTACAGTTTCAGCGATCTTCTGAATGTGGTCCTCATTAAGTTGATTTTGCGTTCTGCCGGCGCTTTCATAGAGGTTAGTTGCGTCGATAAACAGGGTCTCCTTCGACCTGTCTCGGTAAGAATCACTGTCTTTTCCTTTGCTAAACACAAATATACATGCAGGAATGGGCGTAGTATAGAATAATTCCTTAGGTAGGGCAATCACAGCATCTAGAAGATCATCTTCAACAATCCCTTTACGGATTTTACCTTCACTATTCTGGGCTGACATTGCGCCGTTTGCCATAACTGTGGCTGCCAACCCGGTATTGTTGAGATGGTGGATCATGTGTTGAATGAAGGCGTAGTTGGCGTTATTGGAGGGAGGCATCCCGTATTTGAAGCGAGGATCGTCGTCCGCTATTTGATCCTTGCCCCATTCACTCATATTAAACGGCGGATTGGTGAGGATGTAGTCTGCTTCAAGACCTTTGTGTTGATCATTGAGAATGCTGTCTCCCTGTTTGATGTTCCCGTCAAGACCCCGTAAGTAGAGGTTCATCTTGGATATCTGCAGGGTGCTCTCCTTGATTTCCTGACCATAGATGGAGATCTTGTCTGTGTTCCCTCCGTGGCTTTCTATGAATTTCTGGCTTTGAACAAACATCCCGCCAGAACCGCTGAACGGGTCAAATATACGGCCTTCGTACGGTTCTAGAATTTCGACCATCAATTCGACAACGCTTTTTGGAGTGTAGAATTCACCGCCTTTTTGCCCGCCCTCCATCGCAAACTGTTTAATGAAGTATTCGTAGATCCGGCCGAAAACGTCTTCATCACCATCTCCGTTACCTGCTTCCATATCCAAGTCTGCAAATAGGTTGATCAGGCCTTCCAAGGCGTCAGAAGAATTATCGGAGAGTGAAGACCGAGAGTAGCCTTTGGGAAGAATTCCTTTGAGACGCGGGTTTTCATCTTCTATTGCCCGCATTGCATCGTCGATTTTTTTTCCGATTTGAGGATCAGTGGCGTTGTTGACAAAGTACTGCCACCGTGCTTCCTCAGGAATGTAGAATACGTTTTCCCGGTTGTACTCGTCCTTATCCGAGAGAATGTACTCTCGCTCCTTCTCGTCTTCAGTGTAGTATCGAGAACCTTCGTCGTGGGTTTTCTTTTTAAGTTCCTGTCGTCGGGCCTCGAAAGAGTCAGACATACTTTTGAGGAAGAGCAGCCCAAGTGCAAAGTCCTTGTATTCAGAGGGGTCAACCGGTCCTCTCAGTTTTTCTGCGGTCTCCCAGAGTTTCTTTTCAAGTTCGCCGTTAGAATCCCCCGCGATAGCCATATATGGTAGTCTTTAGGAAACACTGTTAATGGTTGCGTTGGGTAACTAACCTCGACTCGGAATTGTGTTCAGGTAGGTAGTGTAGTAAGCTGTTTTCTCAGACATTCAGCAGACTGTTCAGCGATTTCATACTGTACTGTTCCGCTATAGTAGTCGATAGAATTTTTTACTCGGAAAACTATGTTGTCTGTAATGGACCACCTCAACGAGATCTCCGTCGAGGAACTCCAAGA
>NZ_AOJD01000038.1 GCF_000337415.1 Halorubrum tebenquichense DSM 14210
TCACTCGACGAACTTACAACAGCGATCGACAGTGCTCTTGATCAGCTCTCGATTCCAAAAGTGAGTAATTATTTCTAGTAACTACTATAATAATTGCGTTCCCAATTGAGAATATCAGATTGACAGTGGGGTTTCTGGTGGATGATAGATTACGCCAGGGAACTGTTCGGGTTCGTATTTGACGTTCTCCAAACCAAGATGAATTATCAACGTTTCTAACTGAATGTTGGTCTCAACGTCCTCAGAAACGATAGCAAGGATATCTGCTTGATTACGGCTAACGTACTTAGAAACAGTTTGTAGTCTCAGCAGAGACACAAAAAACGGCATATCCCAGAATAACCCCTACTAATCAAACAGCAAAAGTCACAGCTAACAATCAGGTTGCCACACCACTTACAAACTGCTTCAAATCAGATACAGAGACATTCATTTTTGACTATTCACCTGACAGAGGCCCTTCTACGAACACATGTAATCCTTATTCCCCCAATTATTGAGCAAGTACAGGAGGACATTCGTACTCTTGGAGTAAATAAGCCATCCTCAGCTCAATAAAGATCTAGAGCCGATCGAATAGAACCTCACCGTGTCAATTATTAATGCATGAGCAATGGTCTTGGTTCACTGTGAATCGCCAGACGGAAGCGACCCCCGTGATGTGGCATTACGAACTTGATCCGCCGGATGGTGGGCTTCTTTATAAGGAAGTCTACGCCGTCCTGTGTTTCAGAAACGTAATGCAGCGACACGGGCGCGACGGGATTTGAACCCGCGGCATCTTGGTCCGGAACCAAGTGCTCTGTCCGCTGAGCTACGCGCCCTCACGACCGCGTATCCGCGGCGAGCGTTTAACGCTTCTGACTCGGGTCGTCCTCGGGCGGCTCCGGGGCGGTCTGCCACTCGAAGGCGTCGGCCTCGGGGTCGACCGCCGCGTCCGCCCCGCCGTCGGTCCGCGGGCGCTCCGCCGGGCCGCGGTCGTCGTCGACCGGCCGGTCGAGACGAAACGGCGGGAGCTGCGGCAGCGGATCGAGACGTGCGAGTCGGGGAAATCAGATCTGATAGACCGGTTGGCGGACGCCGAGACGACGGACGACGAGTTCTGGACCGCCGCGGTCGGGGCGGACGACTCCCTCGACCTGCGCTTCGGGCGGATCGACGCCGCCGAGGAGTCGATCGTCGTCGTCGCCACCGACGTGTCGGCGCAGTTCGACGTCGACCGCGAGGGGCCGGAGCTGCTCGACCGGCTCCTCGGCGCGATCCGGAGCGGCGTCGACGTCTCCGTGCCGCTCTCGCCGGACGTGTTCGACGACGCGCGCGCCGCGGTCGACGCGGACCGGGCGACGCTGACGATCGCGCAGGGGCCGTTCGAACTCCGGATCGCGGAGGACGCGTACGGGAACTTCTACCTCATCGACGGCGAGGAGGTGTGTCTGGAGGTGGCCGACCCGCTCGCGCCCGACCGGCTGTTCGGCATGCTCGACCTGCGCGACCGCGGGTTCGCGGCCCGCGTCCGCGACGGCTTCGAGGCCGCGTGGGCGGACGGGACCGTCGTCGACGACGTGTGACGCGCCGAGGCGCTCCGCGCCGCAGTTATCACGACTGATTCCGGCGGCGCGCAGCTTTATCATCCCGCGTCCGTACCGTCGGTAGAACTGACAGTGACGCTCCGCCCATCCGACACGTCGACGCCCGGCCCCGGCGGCGACGAGGGAGAGGTCCCCGACACGGACGACCGAACCGCGGCCGGCGCGCCCGCCGACGCCCGAGACGGGGCCGTGCCTCCGGCGGAACGCGCCGGGACCGACGAGCCTCCGAGCGCCTCCGCCGGTTCCGGTCGGGCGTCGGGAGAGGGAGACGCCGGCACGACGCCCGCGGGCGGCGCGTCGCGCCCCCGTGAGGCCGACCGCTTCCTCCTCGCCGTCGCCGTCGACGGGGAGGTGCTGTTCGCCGGGCCGTCGGTGCCTGACGTCGTCGGCGTGGAGCGCGAGGCACTCGTCGGGAGCGACCTCCTCGACCGCGTCCACCCGAGCGACCGCGATCCGGTCGCGGAGGCGCTGTCGGCGGTCGCCGCGACGCGGACGGTCACCCACCGGATCCGGCGCGCGAGCGGCGGGTACGCCTGGGTCGAGTCCGTCGTCGACGAGGAGCTGGCCGAGGAGTTCGGCGGACGGGTCGTCACCGTCCGGCGCGTCGACGTCGACCGCACCTTCCCGGAGCGCTACCGCGCCTTCCTGGAGTACGGGAGCGACCTCGTCACCGTCGTCGACGGGGACGGGCTCGTCGTCTACGAGAGCCCGTCCGTCGAGGAGGTGCTCGGCTACGAGCAGGGCTCGACCGTCGGACGGTCGCCGCTCGGGTACGTCCACCCGGACGACCGCGATCGGGTGACTGAGCGGTTCTACCGCGCGCTCAACGAGCCGGAGGCGGCACCGACCTTGGAGTACCGCTACCGCACCGCCGACGGCGACTGGGTGTGGCTGGAGTCGCGCACCCGATCGCTGCCGGCCGACAGCCCCGTCGGCGAACTGCTCGTCAACTCCCGCGACGTGAGCGAGCGGAAGGCCCGCGAGCGCCGGCTCACCGACCGGAACGAGCGGCTCGACCGCTTCGCGAGCATCGTCTCGCACGACCTTCGGAACCCGCTGTCCGTGATCCGCGGCTCCATCGAGATGGCACGGCTGCGCGGCGAGACGGACCCCCTCGAACGCGGCGAGCGGGCGGTCGACCGGATCGACCAGCTCGTCTCCGAGCTGCTCACGCTCGCGCGACAGGGGACGGGGATGGACGAGCCGACCGAGTTCGGGCTGGCGAGCGTCGCGCACGAGGCCTGGGAGACCGCCGCCGAGGGCGACGACGACGCGGAGCTGGCCGTCGCCCGCGACGCCCGGGTGTACGGCGACCGCGGCCGGGTGCGGCAGGCCTTGGAGAACCTGTTCCGCAACGCGACCGAACACGCGAAGCCGGACGCGACCGACGGGGACGGGGTCGTGGCCGACGACGCCCGGACCGACGAAACGCCGGCCGAGGACGCCACGACCGACGGCGACGGAGCCGACGCCGCCGACGGCGACGCCGACGACGAAGCGCTCACCGTCCTCGTGACCGCGACCGACGGGGGGTTCCTCGTCGCCGACGACGGGACCGGCGTCGACCCCGATGACCGGGAGTCGGTGTTCGACTCGGGGTTCACCACGCGGGCGGACGGAACGGGGTACGGGCTGGACATCGTCCGCGAGGTCGTCGAGTCCCACGGCTGGGAGGTGACGCTCCGCTGCGAGTCCGAGGGTCCGATTGGTCTCCCCGACGGGCGTCGACTCCGCCCGCCGGCGGGCGCGTGCTTCGAGGTGCGCGCTCCCGGGCCGGCCGACGCCGACCCGGACGAGCCGTGGATCGATGGGTAGGAGGAACCCGGCGCGCTTATTCCCCGCGGGCCGTAAACCGACCCGTGAGCGCCGCCGACGTGACGATCCGACAGGCCGAGCGCGCGGACCTCCTCGCGGTGGTCCGGATCGAGCGCGCCTGCTTCGCGGACCCGTGGCCGCACGACGCCTTCGAGCGGCTGCTCGGCGAGTCGGCGTTCCTCGTGGCGGAGCGGGCGGGCGCGGTCGTCGGGTTCGTGGTCGCCGACCGGACGCCGAACCACGGCCGCGACATCGGCCATATCAAAGACCTCGCCGTCCACCCCGACGCCCGCGGGGAGGGGATCGGCCGGACCCTCCTCCGGTCGGCGCTGGCCCGCCTCCGCGCGACCGGCGTGGCCGTCGCCCGACTGGAGGTGCGCGAGGGGAACGACCCCGCCCGGTCGCTGTACGCCGACGAGGGGTTCGACCCGATCCGGCGTGTCGGCGGGTACTACCCCGACGGCGAGGACGCGCTCGTCCTCGTCGTCGACCTCGCGGAGTGGGTGGGCGGCGACACCGAGTGACGCGGTGACGCGTCGCACGCCTATCGGTCCGCCGCGCGGGGTTTGCCAAGGCTTAGTGTGCGGGAGTCCGACTCGACTGGTATGAGTTCGGTTCCCGAGCGGTCCGAGATCGACGCCGAGTACAAGTGGGACTTGGAGGGCATCTACGCCGACGACGAGGCGTGGGAGGCGGCCCGCGAGACCGTCGCTGACCGGATCGACGAGCTCCGCGACTACGAGGGGCGCGCGACCGAGGACGCCGCGACCCTGCTCGAACTGCTCGAGCTGCGCGAGGAGATCTTCCGCGAGCTCCAGCAGGTGACCACGTACGCCCGGCTCCGCAGCGCCGAGGACACGCGGAATCAGGAGTATCAGGCGATGTCCGCGCGGGCGTCGTCGCTCGGCTCCGAGGCGTCGAGCGCGATCTCCTACCTCGAACCGGAGCTACAGTCGCTGACGGACGGGGACGTGGCGGCGTTCGTCGACGAGGAGCCCGACCTCGCCGAGTACGAGCACTACTTCGACGACGTGTTGCGAAAGAAGCCGCACACGCGGTCAAGCGAGGTCGAGGAGGTGCTCGCCGACCTGTCGGAGGTCACCGACGCGCCGAGCGAGATCTACTCGATGCTGACGAACGCCGACATGACCTACGGCGTCGTCGAGGACCCCGACGGGGAGGACGTGGAGATCACGCAGGCGAACTTCACCAAGCTCCAGACGAACCCGGACCGCGAGTTCCGCGAGCGCGTCCACGAGACGTTCTACGACGAGTGGGCCGACGTGCGCAACACGGTCGGCACCTCCTTGGAGAAGGCCGTCCGCGAACACGTCGCGAGCGCCGAGATCCGGGACTACGACTCCGCGCGCGCCGCCGCGCTCGACGGCTCGAACGTCCCCGTCGAGGTGTACGACACCCTCGTCGACACCGTCGACGACAACCTCGACGTGCTCCACCGGCACGCCGACCTGAAGGCCGAGGCGCTCGGCGTCGACCAGCTTCAGAGCCACGACCTCTACATGTCGCTGACGGGCGATCAGGGTCCCGACGTGGAGTACGAGCAGGCCCGCGAGTGGGTGATAGAGGCGGTCGCGCCGCTCGGCGACGCGTACCAGGAGCGCATGGCCGAGGGCCTCGACTCGCGGTGGGTCGACGTGTACGAGAACCGCGGGAAGCGCTCGGGCGCGTTCTCCTCGGGAACCTACGACACCCAGCCGTACATCATGATGAACTACCAGGACGACATCGCCTCGATGTACACCCTGGCCCACGAGCTGGGCCACTCGATGCACTCGGAGCTGGCGGGCGACGCGCAGCCGTGGCACGACGCGAGCTACGAGATCTTCGTCGCGGAGATCGCCTCCACCGTCAACGAGACGCTGCTCACCCACCACCTGCTCGACACCGTCGAGGACGACGAGCTTCGGACCCACGTCCTCGACGAGTACCTCGAACGCTTCCGCTCGACGCTGTTCCGCCAGACGATGTTCGCGGCGTTCGAACAGCGGATTCACGAGCGCGTGGAGGCCGGCGACGCGCTCACGCCCGACGCCCTCGACGAGCTGTACGCCGACCTGAAGGGCGACTACTACGCGCCGGCGGAGCTGACGGGCGGCATCGAGCGCGAGTGGCAGCGGATCCCGCACTTCTACTACGACTTCTACGTCTACCAGTACGCGACCGGCATCTCCGCCGCGGCCGCCATCGTCGAGCGCGTCTTAGACGAGGGCGAGTCCGCGGCCGCCGACTACCGCGAGATGCTGAAGGCCGGCGGCTCCGACTACCCGCTGGAAGTCGTCGAACTCGCCGGCATCGACATGGCCTCCCCGGACCCGATCGAGTCCGCGGTCGGGGTCTACGACGAGTACCTCGACGAGGTCGCGGCGCTGCTCGACCTGGAGTGAGCGACTGACCGAGTGCCGGGGTATTTTCTGTGCGGCCGAGGGCCTTCGACAGGCATGGGAATTCTCGACGCGTTCGGTTCGCTGGCTAGTGCGCTGATCGCAGGCTTCGTGATGTTGGCGTTCGCGGTGTTGAGCCTGTTCGTCACCGTCTTCGTCGTCGACATTGCCGCGTCGATCGGCGGCCTCAACCCGGACGACGGGTTCGTCGTCCTCGGCGCGACGATCCTCGCCGCCGCGGCGATCGTCGCGGGCGGCAGCGGGTTCGCGCTGCCGGAAGGCTCCTCGTAACGACTGCTGTCCGCCGCGATGCCGACTTTCCTTTCCGCCGATCGCGTCCGACCCGAGAGCGACGGGTCGATCGGTTTTAGCCGGGCGAGCGCGACCCACGGATATGGACGAACGCGTACGCGAGCACGCCGAGGTGCTCGTCGACTGGAGCGCGCGGGTCGAGGCCGGCGACGACGTCGTCGTGAGCGTCGCCGAGGACGCCCACGAGCTGGGTGTCGCAGTCGCCGCGGCGCTCGGCGAGCGGGGGGCGAACGTCACGACGCTGTACGGCTCCGACGAAGTCTCCCGAGCCTACCTGAAGGGCGTCGAGGCGAGGGTCGAGTCCGAGGGGGACGACGCGGTCGACGCGGACGACTTCGACTCGGACCCCGCGGTCGAGCGCGCTCTCTTCGAGGCCGCCGACGCCTACCTCCGGATCGGCGGCGGGCGCAACGTCACCGCGACCGCGGACGTGGACCGCGCGACGCGGCGGGCGCACGCGACGGCGCGGCAGGGCGTCCGCGAGGCGCGGATGGACACCGACTGGGTGTCGACGGTCCACCCGACGCGGAGCCTCGCCCAGCAGGCGGGGATGGCCTACGAGGAGTACCGGGAGTTCGTCTACGACGCCGTCCTCCGCGACTGGGAGGCGCTGGCCGACGAGATGGCGGAGATGAAGGCGGTCCTCGACGACGGCGACGAGGTCCGGATCGTCACCGAGCGCGACGACGCCCCCGACACCGACGTGACGATGTCGATCGCGGGCCGGACCGCGGTCAACTCCGCCGCCTCCGTCGCGTACGACTCCCACAACCTCCCCTCCGGCGAGGTGTTCACCGCGCCGTACGACACGGCGGGCGAGGTGTTCTTCGACGTGCCGATGACCATCGACGCGACGCGCGTCCGGAACGTCCACCTCGCTTTCGAGGACGGCGAAGTCGTCGACTTCTCCGCGGAGGCGGGCGAAGACGCGCTCGCGAACGTCCTCGACACCGACCCCGGCGCGCGGCGGCTGGGCGAACTCGGGATCGGGATGAACCGCGGCATCGACCGGTTCACGGACTCGATCCTCTTCGACGAGAAGATGGGCGACACCGTCCACCTCGCGGTCGGCCGCGCCTACGACGCCTGCCTCCCCGAGGGGGAGTCGGGCAACGAGAGCGCGGTCCACGTCGACATGATCTCCGACGTGAGCGCGGACTCCCGGATGGAAGTCGACGGCGAGGTCGTCCAGCGGAACGGGACGTTCCGGTGGGAGGACGGGTTCGAGGCGGGGGACTGACGGCGCGGCGCGTCAGTTCGTCGCCGCCTCGATGGCGTCTTCCAGGTCGGCGACGATGTCCGCGGGGTCCTCGATGCCGACCGAGAGTCGCACCATGTCGTCGGTGACGCCCGCGGTCTCCTTCTCCTCGTCGGTCAGCTGCTGGTGGGTCGTGGAGCTCGGGTGGATGACGAGCGTCTTCGCGTCGCCGACGTTCGCGACCAGCGAGGCGAGGTCCGCCTCCTCGACGGTCGCCCGCGCGGCGTCGTAGCCCGCCTCCAGCCCGAAGGTGAGCATCCCGCCGTAGCCGCCCTCCAGGTACTCGGTCGCCTCCTCGTGGGTCTCGTGGCTCTCCAGGCCGGGGTAGTTCACCCACGCGACCTCGTCGTGGTCTTCGAGGTACTCGGCGACGACCGCCGCGTTCTCGCAGTGGCGGTCCATCCGCAGCGGGAGCGACTCCGTCTGCTGGAGCGTGTTCCACGCGTCGAACGGCGACTGCTGGTCGCCCAGGTCGCGCAGCCCGCGGGTGACCGCCGCGAACGTGAACGCGGCGTCGCCGAACCGCTCGGCGAAGTTGATCCCGTGGTACGCGGGGTTGTCCTGTGCGATCTCCGGGTACTTCTCCGCGTGGTCGGCCCACGGGAACGAGCCGCCGTCGACGACGACGCCGCCGACGGTGGTGCCGTTGCCGGTGAGCCACTTCGTCGTCGACTCCCAGACGAGGTCCGCCCCGTGCTCCAGCGGCCGGCAGAGGTACGGCGTCGCGAACGTGTTGTCGACGAACAGCGGGACGCCGTGGTCGTGGGCGATGTCGGCGATGCGCTGGATGTCGGGCGTGACCAGCGCGGGGTTCCCGATCGTTTCGAGGTGGACGTAGGCGGTGTCCTCGTCGATGGCCTCGGCGTACCCCTCGTAGTCGAGCGGGTCGACGAACCGCGTCGAGACGCCGCGGCGCTCAACGGAGTGGGTGAGGTAGGTGTAGGTGCCGCCGTACAGCGCCGACGACGAGACGACGTTGTCGCCCGCCGAGGCGAGCAGGAACGTCGTCACGTCGAGCGCGGCCATGCCCGAGGCGGTCGCCACCGCGCCGACGCCGCCCTCCAGCGAGGCGATCCGCTCTTCGAGCGCGGCGTTCGTCGGGTTCATCAGCCGCGAGTAGACGTTGCCCGGCTCCTCTAGGGCGAACAGGTCGGCCGCGTGGTCGGCGTCGTCGAACTGGTAGGCGGTCGTCTGGTAGATCGGCGTCGCGCGGGCACCGGTGGTCGGGTCCGGCTCCGAGCCGGCGTGGACGCTTCGCGTGCTGAACTTTCGGCCGTCGTCCCCGTCGTCTGCTGGCATGGCTTCCCCTTCCGTCGCTGCGCAGTTAAAGCCGGCCGGCCTGTACCGGCGTTTCCGGTATCGCGGACATCGCCGAACCGGTCCGGGCGGGCCGACGGGACCCCGAGATCGCGTCGCCGACCGGGGGATCGGCGGACGCGACGCGCTCGCGGCCCGGTCTCGTGCCAACGGTTAACAGCGTCGGGCCGTAACCCCGCGTATGGGAACACAAGGTCCGCGCGGCGAGCCCGCCGAACTGGAGGAGCTGCTGGAGGAGATCCCGGACGGGGTCTGGCAGTACCTCGCGCTCGGCGTCGCGGTGCTCGTCGGCGTCGCCCTCCTCGGTCAGAGCCTCGTCTACGGCGTCGCGGCGCTCGCGGTGCTGCTGGCGGCCGTCACGGTCGTCAGCGCCGTCGAGATCGTCGACGCCTACGACAAGGAGGCGCTCACCGTCTTCGGCGAGTACCGGGAACTCCTCCAGCCCGGCGTCCACCTCATCCCGCCGTTCGTCTCCCGGACGTACGCGTTCGACATGCGGACCCAGACGATCGACGTGCCGAGCCAGTCCGCGATCACGCGCGACAACTCACCGGTGACCGCGGACGCGGTCGTCTACATCAAGGTGATGGACGCCAAGAAGGCGTTCCTCGAAGTGGACGACTACAAGAACGCCGTCTCGAACCTCGCGCAGACCACCCTCCGCGCAGTCATCGGCGACATGGAGCTCGACGACACGCTCTCGCAGCGGGAGCTGATCAACGACCGGATCAACGAGGAGTTAGACGAGCCGACAGACGAGTGGGGGATCCGCGTCGAGGCCGTCGAGGTCCGCGAGGTGAGCCCCTCCCAGGAGGTCCAGCGCGCGATGGAGCAACAGACCGGCGCGGAGCGCCGCCGCCGCGCGATGATCCTCGAAGCGCAGGGGGAACGCCGCTCCGCGGTCGAGCAGGCGGAGGGGGACAAGCAGTCCAACATCATCCGCGCGCAGGGCGAGAAGCAGTCACAGATCCTCGAAGCGCAGGGTGACGCCATCTCGACCGTGTTGCGGGCTCGCTCCGCCGAGTCGATGGGCGAGCGCGCCATCATCGAGCGCGGCATGGAGACCCTCGAAGAGATCGGCAAGGGCGAGTCCACGACCTTCGTCCTGCCGCAGGAACTCACCAGCCTCGTCGGGCGCTACGGCAAGGCGCTCTCCGGCTCCGACGTCCAGCAGATGGAGGGGTTAGAGGGCAAGGAGTTCGACGAGGAGACGGAGAAGCTGCTCGGCCTGGAGGACATCGAGAGCGCGCTCGAACAGCTCGACACCGTGGCCGACAGCGACCTGCGGACCGACGAGACCCGGGACTCGGACACCGCCCGCGACGTCGACCTCGCTCGGCAGGCGGACGAGGAGCGGGAGGCCGACCGCGACATCGAACTGGAGGCCGAGAGCGAGCGGCCGGGGGACTGATCGCCGGCCCGCGACGGTGGCGGCTCGGGACGGGAGACGGGGAGACTCGATTCAGGGCCGCCAGCGGTCGGGGTCGACCGCCCAGAGGAGGCCGACGGCGGCCGCGCCGCCGACGCCGCCGGTGACCAGCGAGAGTGGGTGAGAGGCCCCAACCGCCACCGCGGCGAGGAGCAGGATCGACCCCGCGAGTAGCGCCGGCGTGTCCTCGGTGACCGTCGCCTGAACCACCGGCGCGACGGCGCTACCGACGACCGCGCCGGCGACGTGGAGAGCGGGCAGTTCGGAGAGGAGCGCCGCCTGTGCCGCTGGGTTCGTCGCTGTTTCGGGAACCGATGCGGGCGCGAGGAAGAGACCGACGCCGAACGCGAACGCGGCCACGGTACTGAGCGCAGGCGCGACCAGCGCGGCGCGGGCGGAGGCGTCGGTGCCGCCCGCGGCGGCCGTACCGCCGACGAGCAGGACCGAACCGGCCGCGAGGAGCGCGGGAGTGGCGAGCGACGAGACGGGCGAGGGGGTGACGAACGCGATTCCGTCAGGCGCGGACGAGGAGGGGACGAAGCCGGAGGAGACCGTTCCGGCGAGACCAAGCGCGCCGACGCCGACGACGAGGAGGGCCGGACCGAGGAGTCGACTGCGGAGTGACATGGAGGGTCGAACGCGACGCGGCCACAAAACGATCGCGGGACGGAGTCGTGGTCGGAGTCCCGACCCCCGAGCCTCACACCGTGATTCCGGCGCGCCCGTCACCGATGACGACGATCACCCGCTCGGGGGGCCCGCGCTCGTCGGTGAGCCGCAACAGCAGCGTCTTGACGACCGGCTCGTCGGTCTCGACCTCGCCGCGGACGCCCCCTTGGTCGATCGCGATCCGGAGGGAGTGGTCGCCGGTGCGGCTGATCCCGCCGAGGCGGAGTTGGACTTCCGGGACCGTGAGCCGCTGGGCGATCACGAGGATCGCGTCGCCGCCGCCGCCGACGAACTCCGTGCGGTCGACGAACTCGCGGGACTCGGTCGCGTCGGGTTTGAGCGCGCTCCGGGCCGCGGCGGCGGACCGGAAGGAGGCGGCGTGTGTCAACAGTCCCTCGGGCCGGGCGAGGACGCTCTGGCTGTCGACCATCGGGTTGCCGTCGACGTACCGGCTCCGCACGCCGAGGTCGCGGGGGGTGGAGGCGGCGACGTCGTGGAGGCGGTCGACGCACCCGGCAGTGGCGACGGCGAGCGCCCCGGAGACCACTGCGCGGCGGTACATATCCCCGATTGTGACGCACCGAGGTAAAAACCCCGCCGTCACGGTGACGCGGACTGAGAATCGGGCGCTACCTGTCTATCGCCGGTGCCGGATCCTCACTCGTCTATCGCCGGTGCCGGAACGCCGTCGTCGTCCGCGTCGATCTCGAAGGCGCGCCGCAGCTCCGCGATCCGGTCGCGGATGTCGGCCGCCAACTCGAACTCTAAGTTGCTCGCGGCCTCGTCCATCCGGTCTTCGAGCGCCTCGATCTGCGCTTTCGCCTCGTCTTCGCTCTCCACGTCGCCGACGCTCACGTTCGAGGTGTCCGTCTTCGACCCCGGGAGGTTCGTCTCGCTGACCGGCTTGTCGATGGTGGTCGCCTCGTAGCCGTGCTCCTCGTTGTATTCGAGCTGGATCTCGCGGCGGCGCTGGGTCTCGTCGATCGCCGCCCGCATCGAGTCGGTCATATCGTCGGCGTAGAGGACGACCTCGCCGTTGACGTTGCGCGCGGCCCGCCCCATCGTCTGGACGAGGGTGGTCGTGGAGCGCAGGAACCCCTCCTGGTCGGCGTCGAGGATGGCGACGAGACTCACCTCGGGGATGTCGAGCCCCTCGCGGAGGAGGTTAATTCCGACGAGCACGTCGATGTTGCCGAGCCGGAGGTCGCGGATGATCTCGTGGCGTTCGAGGGTGTCCGTCTCGTCGTGCATGTACGCCACGTCGACGCCCGCCTCTTCGAGGTACTCGGTGAGGTCCTCGGCCATGCGCTTGGTGAGGGTGGTGACGAGGACGCGCTCGTCGCGCTCGATGCGGTCGTCGACCCGCTCTAAGAGGTCGTCGACCTGCCCCGTCGCGCCCGTCACCTCCACCTTCGGGTCGACGAGGTGGGTCGGGCGGACGATCTGTTCGACGATCCGGTCGGAGGTCTCGCGCTCGTAGTCGCTCGGCGTCGCCGACACGTAGAGGGTGCGGTCCGTCTTCTCCTCGAACTCCTCGAACGTCAGGGGGCGGTTGTCGTAGGCGGTCGGGAGCCGGAACCCGTTCTCGACCAGCGAGTCCTTGCGCGACTTGTCGCCCTCGTACTGGCCTTTGATCTGCGGGATCGTCTGGTGGGACTCGTCGACGACGGTGAGGAAGTCGTCGGGGAAGTAGTCGAGTAAGGTGTACGGCGCGTCGCCCGACTCGCGGTCGTCCATGTGGACCGAGTAGTTCTCGATCCCCGAGCAGTAGCCCGCCTCCCGGAGCATCTCCAGATCGAAGGTGGTCCGCTCCTCGATGCGCTGGGCGGCCACGAGGTCGCCCTGCCGCTCGAAGTAGCTGACGCGCTTCTCCATCAGGTCCTCGATCTCCGCGACCGCCTGTTCGAGCTTGTCGTCCGGGATCGAGTAGTGCTCCGCCGGGTGGAGCATGACGGCGGGCTCCTCCGAGACGACCTCGCCGTGCATCGGGTCGACCTTCAGCATGCGGTCGATCTCCTCGCCCCACAGCTCGACGCGCACCGCGTAGCGCCCGTACATCGGGTAGATCTCGACGGTGTCCCCCCGGACGCGGAACGTGCCCTGCGTGAAGTCCACGTCGTTTCGCTCGTAGTTCAGGTCGACGAGGCGGGTGAGCAGCTCCTCGCGGCCGACCGCCTCGCCGACTTCGAGCCGGAGCGCCATGTCCCGGTAGTTCCCGGGGTCCCCGAGCCCGTAGATGGCGGAGACGCTTGCGACCACGATCACGTCGTCCCGGGTGAGCAGCGAGCGCGTCGCGGAGTGGCGGAGGCGGTCGATCTCCTCGTTTATCGACATCTCCTTGTCGATGAACGTGTCCGTCTGCTCGACGTACGCCTCCGGCTGGTAGTAGTCGTAGTAGGAGACGAAGTACTCCACCGCGTTGTCGGGGAACAGCTCGCGGAACTCCTCGTACAGCTGGGCCGCGAGCGTCTTGTTGTGGGCCAAGACGAGGGTGGGCTGATCGAGTTCCTCGGCGACCCACGAGACCGTGTTCGTCTTCCCGGACCCGGTGACGCCGAGCAGCGTCTGTTTGTCCGCGCCCGACTCGAACCCCTCGACCAGCTGCTCGATCGCCTCCGGCTGGTCGCCCGCGGGCTCGAACGGGGCGTCGACGCGGAGGGGGCGGTCGACGGTCGGGCGGTCCTCCGAGAGGGGGGAGTCGGCGTCGCTCACGATACGCGTCGTTGGCGGCCGAGACACTTGAGCGACGCGGCGCGCGGTTCGTCGGGGACCGCGGTGGTCAGTCGCGTTCCGTTCCCCGCCGTCGGCGAGGGTCGACGAGGATCGCGATCGAACCGAGGAGCGCCAGCGTCGTTCCGGCGACGCCGAACGCGTGGTACGGGTTCGCGAGGTCCGCGATCGGTAGCATCATCGCCAGCGTGAACGCGGACCCGAGCAGACAGATCACCGTCGCCCGCGGGTCGGGATCGTAGTAGTCGCCGAGGCGGGAGCGGAGGGCGTTCGTCACGCAGTGGTGTCTCGGAGCGCGAGTGTATGTCTTGGGGTCGACCGCGCCGTCAGCGGAAAGTACCTGCCCTCGCCGGACCGACCGGCCGCAGCATGAGAAGACTGACAACTGGTCCGGTGGAACGTCCGGGTGTGTTCCCCGCCCTCACGCCCGCCGTCGCGTTCGGTGCGGCCCTCGTGGTGTTCGTCTGGGCCGCGATGGGTGCGTGGGTGAACTTCGACGCTCGCGCTCGCGGCAGCCGCCGCCCCGCGATCTGGGGCGTGTTCGCGCCGCTTTCGGGGATCGTGCTGTGCTACTACCTCCTGTGGTGGCGTCGCGGGCGGTCGCGCGAGTGGCCGCCGGGACGGGCGGAACGGGCCGCGGCGGTCGTCGTCGTCGCCGGACTCGGAGGACTGATCGTCGGCATCCTCGTCTCGCCGCCCGACCCGGCTTCACAGCTGACCACGTGGCCGGTCGCGGTCGCCGGCTGTCTCCCCGTCGCGTACTGGGCGGTGAGACGAGGCGTGTGAGCCGGCGGGTTCCGCGCGTCAGCGCTCGCGGACAGCTTCCGTTTCGGCCGCACCGTCGCTCTCGTCCAGAAGGTGGTCGCGCGCGGTCGATCGGTCCTCCGTTTCGAGGAGTCGCTCGACTCGCCGCTCGAACTCGTCTTCGGTCAGTTCACCGCGTGCGTAGCGGTCTCGAAGCGACTCCAGCGGGTCCGGTTCGTCGTCGGTCACGGCCTCGTCTTCCTCGTCGTCGATCCGATCGGCGAGGACGAACGACACCGCGATGGTACCGACGATGAGTCCGGTGAGGACCGCGCCGGAGATGCTTCCGGACAGGAGGAGGGCACCGACGATCGGGACGGCGATAGCGAGTGAGAGGAGGGCTGCTCCCGTTCCGTCGTCCATGCGTACGGACGGAGCAGCGAGGACGAAAACGTTTCCCCCCGTCCCCGCGACGCTCTCCGTATGCGCATCGCCGTCCCCAACAAGGGCCGCCTGCACGAGCCGACGCTCTCGCTGTTAGAGCGCGCCGGACTCCACGTCGAGGAGACCGCCGACCGACAGCTGTACGCCGACACCGTCGACGAGGACGTGACGGTGCTGTTCGCGCGGGCGGCCGACATCCCCGAGTACGTCCGCGACGGCGCGGCCGACCTCGGCGTCACCGGCCTCGATCAGGCCGCCGAGTCGGGCGGCGTCGTCGACGGGGCCGGCGCGGCCGCGGAGGGGGACCTCGTCGACCTCCTCGATCTGGGGTACGGCTCCTGTCGGCTCGTCCTCGCAGCGCCGGAGGACGGCGACATCGCGGCGGTCGAGGACCTGGTCGACAAGACGGTCGCCACCGAGTTTCCGAACGTCACCCGCGACTACCTCGACCGCGTGGGCGTCGACGCCGACGTGGTCACCGTGACGGGCGCGACGGAGCTGACCCCGCACGTCGACATGGCCGACGCCATCGTCGACATCACCTCGACGGGGACGACCCTGAAGGTGAACCGGCTGGCGGTGATCGACGACGTGCTCGACTCCTCGGTGCGGCTGTTCGCGCGCCCGGACGTGGTCGACGACCCGAAGGTCGAGCAGGTGCTGACCGCCTTCGAGTCCGTCCTCGCCGCCGACGGCCGCCGCTACCTGATGATGAACGCCCCGAAGGCGCGGCTCGACGAGGTGAAGGACGTGATCCCCGGGCTGGGCGGCCCGACCGTGATGAACGTCGAGGCCGACGCGGACGGCAACGGGATGGTCGCGGTCCACGCGGTCGTCGACGAGCGCGACGTGTTCGAGACCATCTCGGAGCTGCGGTCCGTCGGCGCGACCGGCATCCTCGTCACCGAGATCGAGCGGCTCGTGGAGTGACTCGGCGGGTCACTCGTCGCCGTCACCGTCGATCAGGCGCTCCTTCTCGGCGCGCGACAGCGACTTGATCGCGTACTCCCGCGACATCGCCGCCGACTTCGAGTCGAACGACTCGACGTGCCGCAGCGTGACGGGGGTCCGGCCGCGGGTGTACTTCGCGCCCTCCCCGGCGTCGTGTTCGGCGACCCGACGCTCCACGTCGGTCGTGTAGCCGGTGTAGAGGGTGCCGTCCGCGCACTCGATCACGTAGACGTGGTGGTCGGCCACGGGCGGCCGTGGGACCGCGAGGGCAAAGTGCGTGCGGATGTGCGCGGGCGCTCGGACGTGCCCGAACCGTCGGTGAGACGGCGCTGCCGCTCTCCGTGCGCTCGGTCTCCGATCGGCGTTTCGCCGGTCAGTCCCCGGTTTGAGTCCGCTCGCGAGACACCTCTGCGATGCCCGCGTTGGCGGAGCACTTCGGGCACGCGTTCAGGTCGCCGTGCTCGTCCGCGAAGACGCGAGCGAAGCGGTCCGAGACGTGCGACCCGCAGTGGTCACAGCGTGGCATGTGATACCGACGTTCGTCGGTAACATCCTTACGGACTGGACGAACAAATACCCTTTCTCGACCCCGCCGACTTCCGGTATTCGCGCGTTTAATGTGATCCGGTACCGGCGGCCTCCGAGGGGCCGATCGAAGCCGTCGACGGGGGTCGTCGGCCGCCGAGGACGGGGGCGCTCACGGGGCGCGCGCCGCGTCGACGGCGCGGGCGATCAGGCCGGCCTGCGCGCCAGCGACGAACCCGGCGTCGACGTTGACGGTCGTGAGCACGGAACACGACTGGAGCGCGCCCTCCAGCGCCGCGACCCCCTCGCCGCCGACCCCGTAGCCGGTCGAGACCGGGAGGGCGATCACGGGGGCGTCGACGAGGCCGGCGACGACCGTCGGGAGCGCCCCCTCGCGGCCCGCCGCGACGACGACGGCGTCGGCCTCGCGGATCCGGTCGGCCTGATCCAATATCCGGTCGAGGTTGGCGACGCCGACGTCGTCGACCCGGTCAACCGTCGCGCCGACCTCGCGGGCGACGACCGCCGCCTCGCCGGCGACCGGCGCGTCGGCGGTGCCGGCGGCCACGACCGCGACCGTCGCGTCCAGCGACGGCGGCTCGAAGTCGGCGGCGTGCGCGACGACGGTCCCCGTCCGGTCGTCGCGGTCGACCGTCGCGGACGCGTCGCCGTCCGCAGTCGACCCCTCCGGGCCGCCGACCGCGGACGCGACGGCCGCCGCGGTCGCCTCGTCCGCGCGGGTCACCAGCGCCCGGCCGGTGGTGTCGAGCGCGGTCGTCGCCAGCGCGGCGACCTCCGCCGGCGTCTTCCCCTCCGCGAGGATCGCCTCCGGGATCCCGCGCCGTCGCTCGCGGTCGGCGTCGAACCGCCCCGCGTCCGTGGTCGCGTAGCCCGCGAGCCGGGACTCCGCCTCCTCGACGCCGATCTCGCCCGCTTCGAGCGCCGCTAACGTCTCTCGCATGAGCGACCGTGGGGGACGGGCCCGGTCGAACCTGTCGGTTCGGCGTCCGTCGCTCCAGCGGCACCGGCCGGGCGCGAGCCGCGCACGCGAGGCGAGGGAAGCGGGTTCGCGACCGATTCCGCCGGGTTCGAATCGCGTTCGCGTCGGTGGGGAGACACGAATCTCACAAGATTTATAAGTGATTGTGCTCGCAACCCCCCGTGAACCGGCGGCACGGCGTCCCTCGCGGTCGAATTCAGGAACTCTTATTAACCATCACCGGGTAGGCCCGACCGCATGGCAGACCTTATTGTCAAAGCGGCCGTCAAGGAAGCCCTGGACGACAAGAACGTCGCTTCGGACTTCTACGACGCGCTGGACGACGAAGTGGACGAGCTGCTCGAAGACGCCGCGCGCCGCGCCGAGGCCAACGACCGGAAGACGGTCCAGCCTCGCGACCTCTAAGACGGACGCGCCTTCCGTTCTTCATTTTTTGAGCGACCGTCGACCGGCGAGCGACGCGTCCGTCGGCCGGGGGTCGGACCGCGGTCAGCGCCTCGCGACCCGGACGCCCGACGCGGTCCCGACGTGGACCTCGTCCGCGAGCCCGACGAAGAGCCCGTGTTCGACGACGCCGGGCGTCGTCGAGAGGGTCGTCGCCAGCGAGGCCGGGTCGTCGATTTCGCCGAACGAGGCGTCGAACACGAGGTTCCCGTTGTCCGTGACGACCGGGCCGTCCTTCCGTTCCGCGCGCCGCAGGGTCGGCTCGCCCCCGGCCGCCCGCACCGCCTCGGCGACCGCGGAGCGACCGGCGGGGAGGACCTCCACCGGCACGGACCGGTCGAGGACCGGCGTCTCCTTCGAAGGGTCGGCGACGACGAGGAAGCGGTCGGCCGCCGCGTCGACCAGTTTCTCCCGGGCGTGCGCGGCCCCGCCGCCCTTTATCAGCGGGCCGACCGCCGGGTCGTCGCCGCGGCCGATCGCGACCCGGTCGGCTCCGTCGATCGCGACGTCGATCCCCGGCCCGTCGGGACCGACCGCCTCGGGCAGGCCGAGGCAGGGGACGCCGGCGTCGCGGGCCAGTTCGCGGCTCGCGAAGGAGGTGGGGACGCCGCGCGCGTCGAGGCCGGCGTCGACCCGGTCGCCGATCCGGCGGATGGCGTGGGCCGCCGTCGATCCGGTCCCGAGCCCGACCACGTCGCCGTCGGTCACCGCCTCGGCCGCCGACTCGCCGGCGCGTCGCTTCATCGCGTCGCTCCCGCCGCTCGTCTTCATGCGACGAGGTGCGGGCGGAGCTATTGAAAAGGCGTCGGCGGTTCGCTCCGACCGCGCGACCGCCGAAATGTATTACTCGCGACGTGATCAGTCGGGAGTATGTCCTCGGCAACCGCTGTCCTCCCGCTGGTCGGCCTGACGCTCCTCGGCGCGATGTTCGTGATCGCGTCGCTTCGGGCGCGCGACGGGCTCCCGTTCGCGGTCCCCGAAGGCGCGTACGTCAGCGTCTCGATCGGTGCCGTGTTCCTCGTCGCGAACTTCCTCGTCGGGTCGGACCGAGAGACCGTCGCGATCCTCGCCGTCGGAGCCCTCGCGTGGGCGACCGGGTACGAGACGGCGCGCGGTGACGACGAGGGGTAGTCGCCGCCTACTCCAACCGGTCCAAGACGGCCTCCGCGTCGTAGGCCAAGGAGAGTTCGCGGGAGCGGCCGCGTCCCTCCACGTCGGCGTACTCGGCGTCGATCACGCCGAGCTGGTCGAGCTTGTTGGTGATCTCCGAGTAGCGGGTGTACCCCAGCCCGGTCGCGTCGTTGAACGCGTCGTACACCGCCCCGGCGCGCTCGCCGTCGTGTTCGGCGAGGACGCGGACGAGGTCGCGCTCGGAATCGGAGAGCCCGCGGAGCGACCGCGAGAGGTGGACGTGCTTCGACTTGTCGTACGCCTCCTCGACGTCTTCCTCCGAGATCGTCTTCGAGGCGCGCATCTCGGCGTTGAGCCCGGCCCGGCGCAGGAGGTCGATGCCGACCCGGAGGTCGCCGCTCTCGGCCGTGAGGTCGGCGACGCGCTCCAGTTCGGCGTCGCCGATCACCCCCTCGTGGAAGCCGCGCTTGGCGCGCTCCACGAGGATGTCGTAGATCTCGGTCGCGTCGTAGACGGGAAAGTACACCTCCTCCGGGCGGAAGACGGACTGGACCCGCGTGTCGAGGTCGTCGATCACGTCGAGGCCGAGGTCGGAGGAGACGACGATGACGCCGATCTTCGCGCCGGAGTGCGCCTCGTGGGCGCGCAGCAGCGAGTAGAGCGTGTCGGAGGCCTCGTTCTCGTAGAAGAGGTAGTTCACGTCGTCCAAGGCGACGACCAGGACCTCGTCCTCCTCGACGAGCCGGTCGGTGATCTGGCCGAACAGCTTCTTGAAGGAGATGCCCGAGGAGGGGGGTTCGTACTCGAATATCCCCTCGAACAGCCGGGAGAACACCGCGTAGCGCGTCGAGTCGACCTGACAGTTGACCCGGACCGTCCGCACCTCGGTGCGCGCGCCCAGCTCGCCGAACAGCTTCTGCACCGCGGTGGTCTTGCCGGTGCCGGGCGGGCCGCGGACCATCGTGTTGAGCGGGCGGGAGCCGCGGACCGCGGGGCGGAGCGCGTACTTGAGGTTCTCCAGTTGGCTCTCGCGGTGGCGGAACGTCTCGGGGACGTGGTCGATCTCGAACACCGACTCGTCGCGGAACACCGACTCGTCCCACGAGAGCATGTCTCCGGCGTCCCCGGTCATGCGAGTACCACGAGAGGCCGCGCACTTAACCGTTGCCCGGAGCCGAGGCGGAACTGAAACTTGTCGCACGAGCGCTCGATAGGGGCGATTCCGGCGATCGGTCGTTCACTCCCGGTCCGCCGGGGACGCGGCCGCGTCCGGCCGGCTCGGCTCCGCGTCCCCGCGGCGCAACACCAGCACATGCCGCGTCAGCGACCGGTGGACGCGGCGCTCGAACGCGGCGTCGACGGTCCACCCCGCCTCGTGGGCGGGGCCGCGCCAGTCGCGGTCGGCGACCAGCACCGCGCGCGGCGCGACGCGGGCGGCCTCTGCGAGCGCGCCCGCGACGAGGTCCGCCAGCTCGTGGCGCGCGATCTTCGACTGTCGGCCGTAGGGCGCGTCGAACGCGACGCCGTCGACGGCGTCGTCCGGGAACGGGAGCGCGGTCGCGTCGCCGCGCGCGACGTGCCAGTCCGGCGACCCGTCGGCGGGGTCGCCCACGTACTCGCGGAGGTTCTCGCGCGCGCCGCGGACCATCTTCGCCTGCGCGTCGCAGGCGACCGCGTCCGCGCCGACGAGCCCGGCCTCCAGGGGGAGGCCGCCGGTGCCGCACATCGGGTCGAGCAGGGTCCGGCCCGGGGCCGCGCCGGCGAGGTTGGCGTAGGCGCGGGCGTCCGCCGGGGCCATGCTCCCCGGCTGGAAGAAGGGGCGGTCGGTGGGGTCGGGCGCGAAGTCGCGGGCGGCCTCGGCGGCGACCCAGCCGAGCGCGCAGACGTCGGCGTCGCCGCCGTCGGCCCCGGCCACCGCGTCGTGGTCGGCGCGCGGGCCGGCCGCGAACAGCGCGCGGAGGACGTGGTCGGGGTCGTCGAGGTCGACGTCGAACCCGCGGTCGACGAGGACGCCGCCGAGCGCGCGCTCCGCGGCCGCCGTCGAGACGCCGGACGTCCCCCGGACGTTCCGGGCGCGGACCGCGACGCTCCCCGACCGGTCGATCGACGCCGCCCGGAGCGCGGCGACCGCGGCGTCGAGGTCGGCGTCGGTCCGGGCGAGCGCCTCGTGCGCCGCGCGGGTGTACGCGAGTCGGCGAACGCGGGAGGGGTCTATCCCGCCGGCGCGCGCGAGCCCCGGCGCGACGAGGTCGACGGCGGTCGCGGCGGTCGCGGCCTCGCGGGCGGCGAAGGCGTCGGTCTCGCCGGCGAGTTCGAGCCAGTACACGCCGACGGCTCCGCGCGGCGAGGGGAATAGCGTGGCGGTTCCGACCAGCCACCTTTTTACGGCGTTCGGGCGAGAACGTAGGTAATGACGGCCGATCCGAAGGAGACGATCACCGTAGAGAACGTCGTTGCCTCCACGGGGATCGGACAGGAGCTCGATCTCCAGAGCGTCGCGATGGACCTCGAAGGCGCGGACTACGACCCCGAGCAGTTCCCCGGCCTCGTCTACCGGACCGCGGACCCGAAGTCGGCGGCCCTGATATTCCGGTCGGGGAAGATCGTCTGTACCGGCGCGAACTCGATCGAGGCGGTCCACGGGAGCCTCGACATCGTGTTCGAGGAGCTGCGCGCCCTCCAGATCCCGATCGAGGACCCGGAGATAACCGTCCAGAACATCGTCACCTCGGCCGACCTCGGCGAGAGCCTGAACCTGAACGCGATCGCGATCGGCCTCGGCTTGGAACACATCGAGTACGAGCCGGAGCAGTTCCCCGGCCTCGTCTACCGGCTCGACGAGCCGGAGGTCGTCGCCCTGCTGTTCGGCAGCGGCAAGGTGGTCGTCACTGGCGGCACCAGCCCGGCGGACGCCGAGGCCGCGGTCGACGTGATCGTCGAGGAGCTGAACGGGCTGGGGCTGCTGGACTGACGGCGGTCCCGAGACGACGACGCCGGCGGGATCGACGCCGGGACGCGGCGGGCCGGAAACGGCGGCACCGCGGCCGCGTTCCGCGGCCACTTTTACCCCTCGTCCCGTAGACCGACCATGCTCTTACAGACGGTGACGCCGGTGTCCGTGCTCGGGACGACCGTCCTGTTGGCGCTGTTCCTCTCCCTGACGGCGCACGTCGCGGCCCGGAACGTCCTCGGCGACGTCGACCCGCGCCGCGCCCTCTACGTCGGCCCGCTCCCGGCGGTGATCAGCGTCGTCGGGAACGCGTTCGAACTCCCCGCGGCGCTCATCCTCCTCGCGGCGCTCCTCGTCGACGGGACGATGTTCTGGTGGAGCTACGAGGAGCCGCGGCGGGTCGTGGCCGGGATAACGCTCATCCACGCCGTGGTCACGACGCTGCTCGCCGGCGTCCTGATCCTGGTCTCCGTCCTGCTCGCGTCGATGCCCGGGTGAACTCGCCCGCGTCGATGCTCGCTCGCCGGACTCACGGCGACGGCGGCGGCCCGTCGTACGCGTCGTGGTCCTGATAGAAGTTGAGCATCGCGAACTTCAGCTTCTCGGGGTCGACGTCGAGTAGCTCCTCGCGCTCCTCCGGCGGGAACGCGGAGCGGACCGAGTACTTCCCCATGTCGGCGGTCGTGTAGCGGCGGTCCGCGAGGATGCGAACGCCGAAGTCCTCGGGCCCGCGGATCACCCGGCCGAGCGCCTGCCGGGTCTTGCGGATCGTCGGGATCTCGACCGCGTACGTCCACCCCGGGTCGCGGGCGCGGTCGCGGTCGGCGAACGCCCGGTCGTAGGCGTCCTGGACCGCCTCGGTGCGGTCCGAGAGGTGCGGGTACGGGACGCCGACCACGACGACCGTGCGGGCGTCGTCGCCGTCGAAGCTCACCCCCTCGCCGAGCGTTCCCCACAGCGACGTGAACAGCGCGGCACCGTCGTCCGCGACGAACTCGCTGCGGAGTCGCTCCTCGTCCTCGCCGGGACCGTCGAGGTGGATCGGACCGGGGTCGGCGGGGGCTCCGGCGTCACCCCGCGGCCCGGAACCGGCTCCGCCGCTCCCGGGGCTCGCACCGGTCAGGCGTTCGTGGTAGCGCTCCGCCTCCGCGTACGACGGGAAGAAGGCGAGCGTGTTGCCGGGCGTGAACCGGATCGCGTCGCGGAGCAGCGACGCCACCGCCTCCTGCGTCTCCGGATCGTTGCGGTCGGCGGCGAAGAGCGGCGGCACGTCGGCGGCGAACGTCCGGCGGTTCGCCTCGGGGTAGCCCATCCCGTAGGCCATCGACGCGACGTCCTCCAGCCCCAGCACGTCCTCGGTCACGTCGAACGGGCGCAGCGTCGCGCTCATCAGGACCGAGGCCGCCACCTCGTCGAACAGCTCGCTGGTGACGTTCCGCGGGATACAGGTGTACAGCTCCGCCCGGCCGTACACCTCGTCGGTGCCGGCGTCGCGGCGGACCGAGACCACGGGGAACTGCCCGAACTCGGTGCCGTCCTCGATCCACGTCGCGACGAACCGGGCGGCCGCGAGCGTCTGCGACTCCGACCGGGTCGTCGCCTCGCCGTCGCGGTAGCGGCGCTCGTACTCCTCGTCTATCGCCTGCCCGAGCTGGACGGCGAGCTCCGTCTCCGCGTCGATCCCCTTCCCCTCGTAGTTGCGGAGGAACGCGAGCGTGAGGTCGTCGCGGCGGTCGTCGTTGGCGATCGACACGTCCTCCCAGCTCTCGTCGACCGCGCCGAAGCCGAGCCCGTCCTCGTACGTCTCGACGAGGGCGTCGCGGAAGGCGCGGAGGACGTTCTCGGCCGGTTCCGCGCGGGAGTCGTCGCTGTCGGCCACCTCGTCGAGCGCGGCGTCGAGGGTGTTCTCGGTGAGGGTCCGGGTGGCGTGGTCGCGGGCGGCGTCCTCGATGTTGTGCGCCTCGTCGAACACGGTGATTATCTCCGAGGGGTCGCGGTCGATCCAGCGGAAGAACTGCTCGCGGATGTTCGGATCGAGCAGGTGGTGGTAGTTACAGACCACCAGGTCGACGCCCTCCATCCCCTCCTTCAGCAGCTCGTAGCCGCACAGCTCGCGCTCGTCGGCGTACTCGTACACGTCGTCGGGCGTCCGGACGTCCTCGAAGAGCCACCCGAAGAACGCCTCCGTGTCGCGGGTGAGGTTGTTGCGGTAGTGCTCGCAGACGTTCGCGGCCTCGTACTCGTCGACCTCGGCCTCCAGCTCGTCCAGCTCTTCCATGATCGCCTCGCGGGCCTCGGCCGCGCCCGCGTCGCCCTCGCGGCTCTCGGCCAGCAGCTCGCGCTGGCGCGACTCCAGTTCGCGGACCTCGTTCTCGGTCTCCACCATCTCGCGGGTGGTGTCCCGGAGGGTCTGACACTCCTGGTAGTCGACGTCGATGTGGCACATCGACGACTTCCCCTTGAAGACGACCGCGCGGATCGGTTCCTCGCGGGTGATCGCGCGGGCGTCCTCGACGAACTGCCGCATCTGCTGGTGGACGTTGGTCGTGATGACGACCGTGCGGTCGTGCTCGCGGGCGTGTTCGAGGGCGGGCACGAGCGCGGAGAGGGTCTTCCCCGTCCCGGGCGCGCCCTCGAACAGCACGTCCTGCCCCCGGTCTAACGCGTTGGCGACCCTGTCCATCGCCTCGCGCTGGTTCGGGTACGGCTCCTCGTACGGGAAGAACCGGAGATGCGACGACTCTGACACGGGGTGGGGTTCGGCGTCACCGGGCAAAAGGGGTCGGGTGGCGGGGCGGAAGTGGTCCGATCGCGACGCAGCCGCCTTTTTACCCCCGCACCACGACGGTCCGAAGTAACGAATGTTCGACGAGATCCTCGAGAAGTTCGAGGGGTCACCGAGCCAGCAGGCCGTCATCCGGCTGTTCTTGGAGCGCGGGTTCTCCGTCAACGAGGAGGGGCGCGTCGTCTCCGGCGGGATCGAGATCCCCTACACCGGCATCGCGCGCGAACTTGACGTGGACCGGCGCGTGGTGGACTCGACGACCGACGCAATCTTGGCCGACCCGGAGCTGGAGCGCATCTTCACCAACATCTCGTCGATCCCGAGCCTGATGGATCTGGCTCCGGTCCTCGATCTCACGGTCCTCACCATCGAGGTCGCCGCCGCCGACGAGGCCGGGATCGTCGCCGAGGTCACGTCGATCTTAGGCGACCGCGACGTGTCGATCCGGCAGGTGTTGAGCGAGGACCCCGAGTTCACCGACGACCCGAAGCTGTACGTGATCACCGACGCGGAGCTGCCGGGCGACCTGCTCGTCGAGATCCGCGACCTCGATTACGTCCGCCGGGTCGGTTTCTGAGCGGGCGGCCGCCGAGTTCCGGGACCGACGACCAGTTTCACTGCTCAGGAGATCCGCTCGCTCCGACGAGCGCTTCCGAGAGATGACGAGCCGCCAGCGAGCGGGATCGACGCCGGCTTTTCACTTTCACAAGGGTGTAAACCAGTCTTTATACCCGATGGCGAACAAGGGTCGAGTACATGCCCGAAGACGAACTCGAGGACCTCCCCGGCGTCGGTCCGGCGACCGCGGACAAGCTCGTTGACAACGGATTCGAGAGCTACCAGTCGATCGCGGTCGCCAGCCCCGGCGAGATGTCGAACACCGCCGACATCGGCGAGTCGTCCGCGAGCGACATCATCAACGCCGCCCGCGAGGCCGCCGACGTCGGCGGCTTCGAGACCGGCGCGAGCGTACTGGAGCGGCGACAGGAGATCGGGAAGCTCTCCTGGCAGATCGACGAGGTCGACGACCTCCTCGGCGGCGGCATCGAGACCCAGTCGATCACGGAAGTGTACGGCGAGTTCGGGTCCGGCAAGTCGCAGGTCACCCACCAGATGGCCGTCAATGTCCAGCTGGAGCCGGAGAACGGCGGCCTCGACGGCGGCTGTATCTTCGTCGACTCCGAGGACACGTTCCGACCGGAGCGGATCGACGACATGGTCCGCGGGCTCGACGACGAGATCCTCGCCGACGAGATGGAGCGCCGCGAGATCGAGGGCACGCCCTCGGACGAGGAGGCGCTCGAAGAGCTGGTCGAGGCCTTCCTCGACCAGATCCACGTCGCGAAGGCGTTCAACTCCAACCACCAGATCCTGCTGGCCGAGAAGGCGAAGGAGCTGGCCGGCGAACACGAGGAGACGGAGTGGCCGATCCGGATCGTCTGCGTCGACTCGCTCACCGCGCACTTCCGCGCGGAGTACGTCGGCCGCGGCGAACTCGCCGAGCGACAGCAGAAGCTCAACAAGCACCTTCACGACCTGATGCGGCTCGGCGACCTGTACAACACCGCCATCCTCGTCACCAACCAGGTCGCGTCGAACCCGGACTCCTACTTCGGCGACCCGACGCAGGCGATCGGCGGCAACATCTTAGGCCACGCCTCCACGTTCCGGATCTACCTCCGGAAGTCGAAGGGCGACAAGCGGATCGTCCGGCTCGTCGACGCGCCGAACCTCGCCGACGGCGAGGCCGTGATGCGCGTCCAGAACGAGGGGCTGAAGCCCGAGTAACCGCCGTTCGGCGGCGGTCGTCGACGGCGACGGCCCCCACACCGCCGTCGCTTCGCCGAGGGAGGCGGGCGAGGCGATCGGTCGGCCATGGAACGGGTTGACGAACGTCAATTTCTCACGAGGCGTCCCGAAACGCCCGAATTCGCCGCTACCGAGCCGTGTGACGGCGAACCGCGAGACGACGGAGTGGCAATACTCGCCAGAGGCGGCCGCGCACGCCCTCAAGGCCCCCCTCAACGGCGGATCGTGCCGAAAAGAATAGAAATTTTACACAACAGGCGTCGAGTTCGAGCGCAGCAATTGCCGCGAAACACCTGAGGAAACGTCCTTATATTCCATTGCCACGTCATTATATCGGACGCCCTCCGTATTATCAAGCGTTTTTGTTGTGAAACTCAACTCGAACGTTTATGTATGGCCGTTCCCCGCAGTCGAAACGTGATTCAACGCATGAACACGACTGAAATGCGGTTCGAACCGAACGAGCGTTCAGTAGAGGTGACCGAGGCGTGACGGGTGCGGTGCTCGCCTCGATCGATCCGAGCGTCCTCGCCGAGGGCGTGAACCTGATGTGGGTCGCGGTGGTCTGTTTCCTCATCTTCTTCATGCACGCCGGCTTCGCGATGCTCGAAGCGGGGCAGGTGCGCGCGAAGAACGTGGCGAACCAGCTCACCAAGAACCTGCTGACGTGGAGCGTCGGCGTGCTGGTCTACTTCCTCGTCGGGTTCGGTGTCGAGGGCCTCTCCGCCGGGGGGGGCTTCTCCGCGGCGTCCGCGCTCGGTGACGGCGGCTGGGTGAACAGCTGGCTGTTCGGTGCCGTCTTCGCGATGACGGCCGCGACCATCGTCTCCGGCGCGGTGGCCGGGCGGGCGAAGCTCCGCGCGTACGTGGCGTACACGATCGCTATCTCGGCGGTCATCTACCCCGTGGTCGCGGGCATCACCTGGGGCGGCGGCTTCCTCGGCGGTGCCGGCCTCGGCTTCACCGACTTCGCGGGCGGGATGATCGTCCACGGGATGGGCGGCATCGCCGGTCTCACTGCGGCGTACGTGCTCGGGCCGCGGATGGACCGCTACGCCGAGGACGGCTCCTCGAACGTCATCCCCGGTCACTCGATGACGTTCGCGGTGCTCGGCACGCTCATCCTCGCGTTCGGCTGGTACGGGTTCAACGTCGGCACGACCGCGACGGTGTTCGCGGTCGACGGCGGCGAACTCGTCTTGGACGGCTACGCGTCGGTCGGCCGCGTCTCGCTCGGCACGACGCTCGGCATGGCCGCGGGTGGCGTCGGTGCCGCGCTCGCGTCGGTCGCGCTCTCGAAGAAGGTCGACACGCTGTACGTCGCGAACGGGCTGCTCGCCGGGCTGGTCGGCGTGACCGGCATCGCGAACCTCGTCACGTGGTGGGGTGCCATCGCCGTCGGCCTGCTCTGCGGCCTCCAGCTCCCGCTGGTCTTCGAGTTCGTCTCGGACACGATGAAGATCGACGACGTCTGCGCGGTGTTCCCGGTCCACGGCTCCGCCGGCGTCCTCGGCGTGCTCGCGCTGCCGTTCGTCAGCATCAACGGCTTCTCGCTCGATCTCCTCATCTCGCAGGTGATCGGCGTGGTCGTCATCGGGGCGTGGACCGTCGTCGGGACGGCGGTCGTCTTCGGCGCGTTCAAGGCCACCGGACAGGCCCGCGTCACCCCGGAACACGAGCGCGACGGGCTCGACGTCAGCGAACACGGCGTCGAGACGTACCCCGAGTTCGGCAAGCCCTCCGTCACCACCGACGGCGGCCGCGTGGTCGGCGCGGACGCGGACGACGGCTCGCCCCGCGCGGACGGCGGCGAGGAGGACGGCGCAGATATCAAGATGGTCACCGCGGTCGTCCGCCCCGACAAGCTCGGGGACATCAAGCAGGCGCTCGCGGAGATCAACGCCCCCTCGCTCACGGTGACGAACGTCTCCGGCCGGGGCAGCCAGCCCGCGAAGAAGGGCCAGTGGCGCGGCGAGGAGTTCACGGTCGACCTCCACCAGAAAGTGAAGATCGACGTCGTCGTCGCCGACATCCCGGCCGACGAGGTCGCGGAGGCGATCGCCGACGCCGCCGAGACCGGCGAACCCGGAGACGGCAAGGTGTTCGTCCTGCCGGTCGAGGACGCGCTTCAGGTCCGCACGGGCGCGACCGGACCGGAGGCGGTGTAGGCGGGGCGCGCGCGAACCGACGGTCAACGGTTTCTCTCGGGCCGGTCGCGGGCCGGCCGCGTCGGGACCGGTTCGGCAACTACTTTCAGCCCGCCGACCCAACCGATCGGCATGAACCACGAGCGCTCGCGCGGGCTGTACGACCGCGCGCTGTCGGTCATGCCGGGCGGCGTCAACTCCTCGGTCCGGGCGAACATGCCGCACCCGTTCTTCATCGAGCGCGGGGACGGCGGCCACGTGATCGACGCCGACGGCAACCGCTACGTCGACTGGGTGATGGGGTACGGGCCGCTTTTGTACGGCCACGACCTCCCGGACCCGGTCGAGGCCGCGGTCCAGTCGCACGTCGCGGAGGGACCGATGTACGGCGCGCCGACGGAGGTCGAGATCGAACACGCCGAGTTCGTGGCGCGGCACGTCCCGAGCGTCGAGTCGATCCGGTTCGTCAACTCGGGGACGGAGGCGACCGTCTCGGCGGTGCGGCTCGCGCGCGGCCACACCGGCCGCGACAAGATCGTCGTGATGCAGGGCGGCTACCACGGCGCGCAGGAGTCGACGCTCGTGGAGGGGTCGCCCGAGGACCACGGCCCGTCGACGAAGGGGATCCCCGAGGAGTTCGCCGAACACACCCTCCCGATCCCGTTCAACGACCCGCAGGCGGCCAAGGAGGTGTTCGCCGAGCACGGCGACGACATCGCGGCCGTCCTCGTCGAGCCGATCTTGGCCAACATGGGGATCGTCGCGCCGATCGACGGCTACCACGAGACGCTGCGGGACCTCTGTGACGACCACGGCTCGCTTCTGATCTTCGACGAGGTGATCACCGGCTTCCGCGTCGGGGGACTGGGCTGCGCGCAGTCGAAGTTCGGCGTGACGCCGGACGTAACCACGTTCGGGAAGATCATCGGCGGCGGCTTCCCGGTGGGGGCGATCGGCGGGAAGGCGGATATCATCGAGGGGTTCACTCCCGCGGGCGAGGTGTTCCAGTCGGGCACGTTCTCCGGCCACCCGGTGACGATGGCCGCGGGGAAGGCGACGCTTGAGTACGCGGCCGAGAACGACGTGTACGAGCACGTCAACCGGCTCGGCCGGAAGCTCCGCGAGGGGATCTCGGAGATCTGCGCCGAGCGCGCCCCGGAGTACACCGTCGTCGGCACCGACTCGATGTTCAAGACGGTGTTCACCCGCGACGCGCCCGACGACCCGGACGCCTGCTGTGCGGGCGGTTGCCGGCAGGACCCGGACTGCGCCCGCTACGACGCGTGTCCGAAGACCGGCGCGGACGTGGCCGCGGCCGCGACCGACCGCTGGGAGCGCGTGTTCTGGCAGGAGATGAAAGACCGGGGCGTGTTCCTCACCGCGAACCAGTACGAGTGCCAGTTCACCTCCTACGCGCACACCGAGGAGGACGTCGAGCGGACGCTGGAGGCGTACCGCGAGGCGATCTGAACGGCCGGGAACCGCCCGGAGCGCCCCGATCGGCAAGTGTTGCGACCGATTTTCGGTGCGGAATATTTTTATACTGAAACGGGAGTAGCTACAGGTAGTGACCGCAGTGGCTCGTCTCGACGCCGCCTGCTTCCGAGGCCGACGAGCCCTGCGACCGCGACGAGACGTCCGACCGCCGCGACCGGCCTCCGGCGCGGCGCGACGACGAGGCCCCTCGGGCCGATAACACTTCATCCCTCGTCGCGTTCGCGCCGTTTCGTTCCGTGGAGTCTCGACTGTCGTCTCCGTGAGCGACCGCGTTCCCGCTTTCTTTCGGCTTCAATACCGCTGAATTTAAGGGCGTAGACCGTGTCTCCTCCGGTAATGACGAGCGTTGCACTCGCGTTCAGCGGGGGACTCGACACCACGGTGTGCGTACCGCTACTGAAAGAGGAGTACGGCTACGACGAGGTCATCGGCGTCAACGTCGACGTCGGCCAGCCGACCGAGGAGTTCGACGAGGCGGAGGAGACCGCCGAGGCGCTGGGACTCGACATCCACGTCGTCGACGCGAAGGCGGAGTTCGCGGACCTCTGTTTCGACGCGGTGAAGTCGAACGCCAGCTACCAGGGCTACCCGCTCGGGACCGCCCTCGCGCGTCCGGTCATCGCCGAGGCAATCCTGGAGGTCGCCGAGGAGGAGGGCTGTGACGCCATCGCCCACGGCTGTACGGGCAAGGGGAACGACCAGCTCCGGTTCGAGGCCGTCTGGCGCGGCTCCGACCTCGAAGTGATCGCCCCCGTGCGCGAGCTCGGGCTCACCCGCGAGTGGGAGATCGACTACGCCGCAGAGAAGGACCTGCCAGTCGAGGCCGGCGACGGCGGCGTCTGGTCCATCGACGAGAACATCTGGTCGCGCGCGGTCGAGGGCGGGAAGCTGGAGAACCCGGACTACGAGCCGCCGGAGGACATCTACGAGTGGACCGCGGAGCCGGAAGGGGAGACCACCATCGAGGTGACCTTCGAGGAGGGCGTCCCGGTCGCCGTCGACGGCGAGGCGATGGACCCCGTCCCGCTCATCCAGCACCTCAACGAGTACGCCGGCGGCTACGGCGTCGGCCGCACCGACGTGATGGAGGACCGCATGCTCGGGCTGAAGGTGCGCGAGAACTACGAGCACCCGGCCGCGACCGTCCTCCTGACGGCCCACCAGGCGCTCGAAGACCTCGTCCTCACCAAGAACGAGCGCTCGTTCAAGAAGGGGATCGAACAGGAGTGGTCCGAGAAGGCGTACGAGGGGCTCGTGTTCGCGCCGGTCGTCGACGCGCTGAACGCCTTCGTCGACGAGACGCAGGACGTGGTGACCGGCACGGCGACGGTGAAGGTCTCCGGCGGCGACTGCCGCGTCGTCGCCCGCGACTCCGAGTACGCCGTCTACTCGGAGGAGATGGCCTCGTTCAACACCGAGGACGTGGCCGGCATCGCGCAGTCGGACGCGACGGGCGTCGCGAAGTACCACGGGCTTCAGGAGCGCCTCGCCAACGACGTGAAAGCGAGCGTCTCGAAGCCCGAACTGGCGACGGACGGGTCGGGAGCCGACGCCGCCGAGACCGACGAGAACTGAATGACCGACGACGATCCCGGTACGGCCGACGCGAGCGCGGGCGACGACGGCGCGGGTGACGGCGACGCCGACGGCGGCACCGCCGTCCGCCGCGACCGCTTCAGCGGCGGCCCCGCCCGCGAGTTCCTGTCGAGTCTCGCCGCCGACGAGGCCATCTTCGAGGCCGACCTCGCGGTCGACCGCGCGCACGTGGTCATGCTCGCGGAGCAGGGGATCGTCGAGAGCGCGGTCGCGGGGGAGATCCTCGCGGCGCTCGGCGACGTCGAGGAAGCCGGACACGGCGCGCTCCCCGACGGCGAGGACGTCCACGAGGCGATCGAGACCGCGGTTATCGACCGCGTGGGTCCCGACGGCGGACGGATGCACACCGCCCGCTCGCGGAACGACGAGGTGGCGACCTGTATCCGCTACCGGCTGCGCGAGGATCTCCTCGCGGCGGTCGAGGCGACCGTCGCCGCCCGCGAGGCGCTCGTCGACGCCGCGGACGACCACGCGGAGACCGTGATGCCGGGGTACACCCACCTCCAGCCGGCTCAGCCGACGACGGTCGGCCACTACCTGCTGTCGTACGAGGGCGCGCTCGCCCGCGACACGGAGCGGCTGCTCGACGCGTACGACCGGGTGAACCGGTCGCCGCTCGGCGGCGCGGCGTTCGCGGGCACGCCCTTCGATATCGACCGCGACCGGACCGCCGAGCTGCTCGGGTTCGACGGCACGGTCCGCAACTCGACCGACGCCGTCTCCGCGCGCGACTTCCTCGCGGAGTCCGCGAGCGCGCTCGCGACGCTCGCGACGACGCTGTCGGGGCTGGCGGAGGACCTGATCGTGTTCTCGAACAAGGGCGTGATCGAGCTGGCGGACGCGTACGCCTCCACCTCCTCGATCATGCCCCAGAAGAAGAACCCCGACACGCTGGAGCTGACCCGCGGCGTCGCGGGCGACGCGATCGGCGAGGCGACCGGCACGCTGAGCCTGCTGAAGGGGCTGCCGCGCGCCTACAACCGCGACCTCCAGCGCGCCCACGCGAGCGTCTTCGCGATCGCCGACGACGTGCGCGAGGCGACCGAGGTCGCGGCCGGCGCGGTCGCGACCGCCGACTGGGACGAGGACGCGCTCGCGGCCGCCGCGGGCGAGGGCTTCTCGACCGCGACGGGCGTCGCGGACCTGCTCGCGGCGAACGGCCTCCCGTTCCGCACCGCCCACGAGATCGTCGCGAGCGCCGCCCCCGCGGTCGCGGACGGCGACGACCCCGCGGCGGCCGCCGCAAAAGTTGACGAGGCCGCACGGACCGTGCTGGGCGAGTCCCTCTTCGAGCGCGTGTCCCGCGAGGCGGTCGAACGCGTGCTCGACCCGGCGGAGAGCGTCGCGAGCCGCGACTCGGCCGGCGGGCCCGCCCCCGCGGCGGTCGCCGAGGAGTTGCCGGCCGCGACCGCGGGGATCGACGCGGACGCGGCGGCGCTCGACGAGCGCCGCGAGTCGCTCGCGGCGGCCGCCGACGCGCTCGCCGCGGAGGTGACGACGTATGCGTGATCGCCCGCCGCAGCCGGACCGGATGCGACGACCGCCGCGGTCGGCGGTCGGTCCGCGACCGCCGGCCGCGACCCCGCTCCCGCGAGGGGGCGAACCGGTGCTCGAATCCTGACAGTCGGTCTCGTCCGACCGGCCTCGGCCGCTCTTCCTCCGATAGCCGGTGCTCTAGTTAGTGTAAACTATTTGGTAAGTTCGGAACCTTTATGCGTTCCCGTCGCCGAGAACGTGGTACGATGACGAGCGACACCGACACGCTGACCGCGGAGGACCCGATCACGGGCGAGGAGATCGAGATCCCGGCCGACGTCGAGGTCGGCGAGATCATCGACAGTCCGGTCACCGGGACCGAGCTCGAAGTGATCTCACTCGATCCGGTCGTCTTGGAGGAGGCACCGGAACTCGAGGAGGACTGGGGCGAGTAGATGGCGACGAGCGCCGCGGACCCGACACGCGAGTGGTCGACATGCGCGTGAGCACCGACGCGAACGGAGGGGGATGGCCGTGCGCGTAGGCGTCCTCTACTCCCGGATACGGAAAGACGAGAAGCTCCTGCTCGGGGAGCTCCGCGAGCGCGGCCACGAGGTCGCGAAGATCGACGTGCGCGAGGAGCGGTTCGGGCTGGAGTCCACGACCGCCCCGGTCGACGACCTCGATCTCGTCGTCGACCGCTGCCTGTCGACGAGCCGGTCGCTGTACGCGGCCCGCTTCCTCGACAGCTACGGCGTTCCCGTGGTGAACTCCCCCGAGACGGGCGACGTCTGCGCCGACAAGGCGAAGAACTCGCTCGCGCTCGCCGAGGCGGACGTGCCGACGCCCGCCACGGAGGTGGCGTTCACCAAGGAGGCCGCCCTCGAGGCGATCGAGTCGTTCGGCTACCCCTGCGTCCTCAAGCCGGTCACCGGCTCGTGGGGGCGGCTGATGGCGAAGATCGACTCGCGGAACGCCGCCGAAGCGATACTGGAGCACAAGGAGACGCTCGGCCACTACGAGCACAAGGTGTTCTACGTCCAGGAGTTCGTCGACAAGCCCGGCCGCGACGTCCGCGTGCTGGCGGTCGACGGCGAGCCGGTCGCCGCGATGACGCGGTCGTCCGACCACTGGCTCACGAACGCCGCGAAGGGCGGCGAGACGGCGGCGTTCGACCTCGACGAGCGCGCGACCGAACTGGTCGAGAAGGCCTCCGACGCGGTCGGCGGCGGGATGCTCGGCGTCGACCTGATGGAGGTTGGAGTCGAGCCGGAAGCGGACGCCGGCGAGACCGGAGTCGACGGCGACGGAGCCGACGACTACACCGTCCACGAGGTGAACCACACCGTCGAGTTCAAGGCGCTCGACGCGGCCACCGACGTCGACGTGCCCGCGCGGGTCGTCGACTGGCTGGAGACGAAGGCGGCCGCGGCGGCCGGCGAGGGCGCGGAGGAGTCCACGGAGGCGACCACATGACCGACGAGACGTACACCGCGAGCGTCGTCGGCGGCACCGGCTTCACCGGCGGCGAACTGCTTCGGATCCTCGCCGGGCACCCGGACTTCGAGGTCGTTCAGGCCACCTCGCGGTCGGCGGACAACATGACCGTCGGGCGCTCGCACCCGAACCTGCGCGGGCTGGACCTGCGCTTCTCGGACCCCGACGACCTGGAGTCGGTCGACGTGCTGTTCGCGGCGACGCCGCACGGCGTCTCGATGGGCCGGATCGACGAGTTCTTCGAGGCCGCCGACACCGTCGTCGACCTCTCGGCCGACTTCCGGCTGCCCGAGGCCGACGCCTACGACGAGTGGTACGACGGCCACGAGTCGCCGGAGTACCTCGAACGCGCGGAGTACGCGCTCCCCGAACTCAACCGCGAGAACCTCCCCGGCGCGGACCTGATCGCCGGCGGCGGCTGTAACGCGACCGCGACGATCCTCGGCCTCGAGCCGCTGGTCGACGCGGGCGCGCTCGGCCCGGGGACGGGCGAGGTCGTCGTCGACGTGAAGGTCGGCTCCTCGGAGGGCGGCGCGGGCGGCGGCGCGGCCTCCTCGCACCCGGAGCGCTCGGGCGTCGTGCGCCCGTACGCGCCCACTGGCCACCGCCACGAGGCGGAGATCGAGGCGTACCTCGGCCTCTCCGTCTCGTTCACCGTCCACGCGGTCGACATGGTGCGGGGCGCGAGCGCGACCTGCCACGTCTTCCCCGACGAGCCGGTCTCGAAGGGGGACCTGTGGGGCGCGTACCGCGACGCCTACGCCGACGAGCCGTTCATGCGGATCGTCTCCGGCGGGGGCGGCGTCTACCGCTACCCCGAGCCGAAGTCGGTCGCCGGGACCAACCACGGCGAGGTCGGCTTCGAGCTCGACCCCGGCAACCGCCGGGTCGTCGTCTTCTCCGCGATCGACAACATGACCAAGGGGTCGGCCGGCCAGGCCGTCCACGCGGCGAACGTCGCGCTCGGCCTCGACGAGACCGCCGGCCTCGAGTTCGACGGGCTTCACCCGGTGGGATCGCCATGAACGGGACCGAGTCCGACGCGGGCGACGCGCCCGCGGACGAGCCGCCGGTCGTCGTCAAGGTCGGCGGCGCGAAGGCGGTCGACCCGGCCGGCGCGGTCGGCGACGTGGCCCACCTCGTCGCCAACGGCCGGCGAGTCGTCGTCGTCCACGGCGGCTCGACGGTCGTCGACGAGACGCTCGAACGACTCGGCATCGAGCCGGAGTACGTCGAGTCCGCCTCGGGCGTCACGGGGCGGTTCACCGACGCGGAGACGATGGAGGCGTTCGCGATGGCGATGGCGGGCAAGCTCAACACCGAACTGACGGCACAGTTCCGGTCGGCCGGAGTCGACGCGGTCGGCCTCTCCGGGGTCGACGGCGGCCTCCTCTCGGGGCCGCGCAAGTCGGCCGTCCGCGTGGTCGAGGACGGCAAGAAGAAGATCCGGCGCGGCGACCACTCCGGACGGATCGAGTCGGTGAACGCCGACCTCCTCGCCGACCTCCTCGCGGACGGCTACACGCCGGTCGTCTCGCCGCCCATGGCGGGCGACGAGGGCGACGGCGAGGTCACCCCGGTCAACGCCGACGCCGACCGCGCGGCCGCAGCCGTCGCGGGCGCGCTCGGTGCCGACCTCGTCCTGCTGACGGACGTGTCCGGCGTGTACGCCGACCCGGACGACCCCGAGACGCGCATCGACGCGGCCGCGACGCCAGACGAGCTGGCGGCCGTCGAGGACGCCGCCGAGGGGTTCATGGGTAAGAAGGTGATGGCCGCGCGGGAGGCGCTCTCCGGCGGCTCCGGCCGCGTCGTGATCGCGGACGCCAACGTCCGCGACCCGGTCGTCGCCGCGCTCGGCGGCGCGGGGACGACGATAGAGCGGTCGGCGCTCGGCGGCGAAGGTGAGTCCGGTGCCGAAACGGGAGGTGAGACCGCGTGAGCGGCTTCGTCTTCTCCGAGAAGCCGATCGAGATGGCGTCGGGCGACGGCGTCCACCTCACCGACACGAACGGGACCGAGTACCTCGACTTCGGCGCGAGCTACGCCTGTACGCCCGTCGGGCACTGCCACCCCGAGGTCGTCGACGCCGCGACGAGCCAGCTGGAGGAGCTCATGTACGTCCAGGCGTCGTACCCGCACGCGGCGCGGACGGCGCTGTACGAGCGCCTCGCCGAGGTCGCGCCGGTCGACGTCGACAACGTCTGGCTCTGTAACTCCGGGACGGAGGCCAACGAGGCCGCGCTGAAGTTCGCCCGGCACGCGACGGGCCGCGAGAAGATCGTCGCGACCACGCAGGGGTTCCACGGCCGGACGATGGGGACGCTCGCGACCACCTGGAAGGACAAGTACAAGCAGGGGTTCGGTCCCCTCGCCGGCGGCGTGGAGTTCGTCGAGTACGGCGACGCCGAGGCGATGCGCGAGGCCGTCGACGAGGACACCGCCGCCGTCATCCTGGAACCGCTCCAAGGCGAGGGCGGGATCAACCCCGTCTCGACCGAGTACCTCCAGGCCGTCCGGGTCGCCACGGCGACGAACGGGGCCGCGATGATACTGGACGAGATCCAGACCGGGCTCGGCCGCACCGGTTCGATGTGGGCGGCCGACCGCCACGACGTAGTGCCGGACGTGCTGACGACCGCGAAGGGGCTCGGCAGCGGGCTCCCCATCGGCGCGACGCTGTGTCGCGACTGGATCGCCGCCGACGCCGGCGACCACGGCTCGACGTTCTCCGGCGGCCCGGTGGTGTCGGCCGCGGCGGGCGCGACCCTCGACGTGATCGAACGGGAGGGCCTGCCCGCACACGCCGAGGAGATGGGGGAGTACCTCCGCGGCGAGCTCCGCGACCGCCTCGGCGACGACGTGCGCGACGTGCGCGGCGACGGACTGATGGTCGGCGTGGAGGTCCGCCGCGGGTCGAACCGCCTGCTGCGCGACCTCGCCATCGACCACCAGATCCTCGCGCTGCCAGCGGGCCGCACCGTCCTGCGGCTCCTGCCGCCGCTGACGGTCGAGCGCGAGCACGCCGACCGCGTGGTCGACGCGATAGCCGAGGTGATCGGCTGATGGCGGCCGGGAAGGAGCGGGGGGCGGAGCCGGAAGCGGATCCCGAGGACGCCGACGTCGTCGCCGGCGGCGGCTACCCCGCGGCCTGCGACACGGCCGCCCGGAAGCTGCTGTACGACATGGTCTCGATCCCCTCGCCGTCGGGCGAGGAGGGGCGGGCGGCCGAGCGCCTCGTCGACTTCTTCGAGGCGAACGGCCGGGAGGCGCGGATCGACGAGGTCGGGAACGTCCGCGCGCCCGCGGACGACGCCGTCCTCTTGACCTCGCACGTCGACACCGTGCCTGGCGATATCCCAGTCGAGGTGCGGCCGGCACCGCCGGAAGGGGAGCTTCCGGAGCCGTCTGACGTGCGCGTCGGCGACCCCGGCGACCCCGTCCTGTGGGGTCGCGGCGCGGTCGACGCGACGGGCCCGCTGGTCTCGATGGCGGTCGCGGCGGTGAAGACCGGCGTCTCCTTCGCGGGCGTCGTCCGCGAGGAGGTCGACTCCGGCGGCGCGCGCCACCTCATCGGCGACCGCGACGCCCCCGAGGCGGTGATCAACGGCGAGCCGTCGGGCTGGCAGGGGATCACCCTCGGCTACCGCGGCCTGCTGGAGGGGACGTACGTGAACACGAGCGAGTCGGGCCACTCCTCGCGGCCGGAGCCGAACGCGATCCAGCACGCGATCGACTGGTGGCACGGCGTCGAGGAGACGTTCACGCCGGACGACGCCGAGACCGCCGTGTTCGATCAGGTGACGACCAAGCCCATCTCGGTCGACGGCGGGCTGAGCGACGACGGCCTCGCCGTGGAGACGACGATGGACGTCCAGCTCCGGGTCCCGCCCTCGCGGCCGGTCGACGAGATCCACGAGCTGGCGGAGGCGGAGCTGTCGACCGGCTCGGTCCAGTGGGACGAGCCGATGCCGCCGGTGATGGAGAGCCCGCGGACCGACCTCGCGCGGGCGTTCCGCGTCGCGATCCGGTCGGCGGACGGCGACGTGCGCCTGCTGCGGAAGACCGGCACGAGCGACATGAACCTCTTCGCGGCCGCGTGGGACTGCCCGATGGTCACCTACGGCCCGGGCAACTCCGACCTCGACCACGCCCCCGACGAGCGGCTGCCGCTGTCGGATCTCGACCGCGCCGTGCGCGTCCTGACCGACGTCTGTCGCGAGCGACTGTAACGCCACCCGATCACCCGACCCGTTTTCAACATCATGCCACTCGCCACCGACGACTTCCTCGACATCGACGACGTGACGCCCGCCGAACTGGACGCCCTGCTCGACCGCGCCGCCGCGATGAAGGCGGGCGAGACCGACCCGCGACTCGGAGACGCGACGCTCGGGATGATCTTCGAGAAGCCCTCGACGCGCACCCGCGTCTCCTTCGAGACGGGCATGACCCGACTGGGCGGTCACGCGATGTTCCTCGGCCCCGACGACATCCAGCTGGGTCACGGCGAGCCGCTGAAGGACACGGCGCGCGTCCTCGGCCGTTACGTCGACGGCGTGATGGCGAGGCTGTTCGACCACGAGGACGTCGAGACCCTCGCCGAGTACGCCGACTGCCCCGTGATCAACGGGCTCACCGACGAGGCGCACCCCTGTCAGACGCTCGCGGACCTCCTCACGATCCGGGAGACGGTCGGCGAAGACGCGACGGTGGCGTGGGTCGGCGACGGCAACAACGTCGGGCAGTCGTTCGTCGTCGGCGCGGCGATGGCCGGGATCGACGTGCGGGTCGCCACGCCCGCCGACTACGGGATGGATCCGGACGTCTTCGACCGCGCCGCGGCGTTCGGCGCGGACGTGACCCCCACGAACGACCCCGAGGCGGTGGTCGACGGCGCGGACGTCGTCTACACCGACGTGTGGATCTCGATGGGCCAGGAGGACGAGCGCGACGAGAAGCTCGCCGCCTTCGACGGGTTCCAGGTGAACGCCGACCTGCTCGCCGGCACGGACGCGACGGTGATGCACTGCCTGCCCGCGCACCGCGGCGAGGAGATAACCGACGGCGTGCTCGAATCCGACCGCGCCCTCGTCTGGGACCAGGCGGAGAACCGGATGCACGCGCAGAACGCGCTGCTCGTCGAACTGCTCGGCGGCGAGTAGCCGACCGGCGAGAGCGAACGATCCGTCGTCAGCGACCCTCCGGCTGGTCGCGGTCGTCGACGAGGAAGACGCTGTCCTGATTCGGGTCGAAGTACACCTGTAGCGCGCGGAGGGCACCCACGTACGCCGCGAGCGCACCGATCACGAACGCGACCGCCGCCGGAACGAGCAGCGTGAGGACCATGTTCCGACTTTCCCGATCCGGAAACAAATACGTGCCGCGTCATTGGCGGCCGTGTTGGCTCATTTATAAACATACGGTTGCGGTGGCGCGTGCCTGCGAGCGGCCGACAGGCCGCGAGTCAGCACGCGCGAGGGACGCCGCGAGCGCAGCGAGCGGCGAGGCTGGGGAGGCGTGAGGCGCTGTGCGGAGCGGTCAGGGGCGGGACTCGAAGGGGCAGTCGCGAGGCGGACGGAGGCGACGCAAGCACCGCAGGAGCGAACGAAGTGAGCGACGAGGAGCGCAGCGAGCGTCCGTCCGCCTCGCGGCTGGGGCTTCGGAGGCACCCATGTTGGTTGAGTGTTTATAAGTGATAACGTCCAGCCGAGCGGCTGGGGCTTCGGAGGCACCCATGTTGGTTGAGTGTTTATAAGTGATAACGTCCAGCCGAGCGGCTGGGGCTTCGGTGGCGTTCGTGCCGATGGTTGATTTATAAGCAGAAACCGAGTCGTAGCGAGCGACTGAGGCTTCGGCGGAGATCACCGGCCATCCGCCAGCGATCACTTATAAACAAACGACCGGATCTAGTTGCCGGTCCAGCGCAGCATCGCGAGCGTCCCCTCGAAGAGGGCGATCATCGTGAGCGTCACGATGATCGGGGCCATTCCGGTCGGATCCGGGCTAAAGAGGAAGGCGATCCCGAGGAACGACCCCCAGAATATCAGCCGCTTCGACTCCAGCCACCGCCGCGTGACGAGGTTCATCATGATGGCGAGCATGATGAAAAGCGGGATCTGGAACACGATCGCCATGAACGCGAGCATCACGACGATCAGGTTGAACGTCTCCGCGAGCCCGAAGGCGATGGTCGCCGCGTCGGAGGTGTAGGTGGTGAAATACGAGAAGATCGTGGGCAGCACGATGAAGTGCGCGAACACGATGCCGACCCCGCCGAGGACCAGGCTCGTCGGCACCGCCGCGAGGTAGTAGCGCCGCTCCTGCTGGTAGAGCCCGGGGCGCATGAACCGGTACGTCTCGTAGACGAACGCCGGAAGCCCGACCACCACGCCCGCGAGGCCGGCCACCTTCAGCCGGGTGAGCGGGAGCTCCAGCGGCCCGTACAGCCGCGGCCGGTTCTCCAGCGGGGCCGGGATGTGGTAGCTCCAGAAGTAGTTGATGAGCTCCGTCGACTCGGTGACGACGACGAGCGTCGCCAGCCCGCCGACGAGGAAGACGACCGCGAGCCGGCGCATCATCTCCTCGATGTGGGCCGCAAGCGGCATCTCCTCGTCCGTCTCCGGCCCCTCGATGCCCTCGAAGGGCTCGTCCTCGCCGGCGGTGGCTGGGGCCGCGTTCGGCGACGCCGCGGGCGTGCCGCCGTCGCCGAGGCTCTCGGCGCTCTCGTCGTCGGCGGTCGTCTCCTCGTCGGCGTCGTCGGCCTCCGCGCCGGTGGTCGTCTTCTCGCCCGCGTCGCCGGCGCTCTCCTCGCCCGCGTCGGGCCCGATCTCGGCGGAGACCTCGGGCGTCACCTCCGACTCGACGGTCTCGGCGTCGGCCGGCTCGGATCCCGCGTCGGCGTCGGCCTCGTCGGCGGCCGGATCGCCGGCACCCGCCGAGTCGTCGTCGCGCGACCGATCCGAGTCGTCCATTCAGTTGCCCTACGCGACCGGGCCGTTATCAACCTTTTCGGATAGCGACGCCGCGAGGGGGCGATCGGGGCCCCGTGGCCGGACCGGCGGGGGTCACTGACCGGACCGGCGAGAGCTACGCACCGGACCGACGGTCTCCCCGACCGGGCCGCTCGCGGATGGCGCGGGGGCTCGCGTGCGAAACTGCCCGCGGTCGAAAAGGTTGATAACGGCCACGGCCTTCGGCCTCCGTATGGCGAGCGCCCTCGACGATGACACCCAGCGGTCGATCGCGGAGGGCCGCGAGACGGCGAAGGCGTTCCTTCGGTCGATCCAGAAGGACCTCCAGAAGGTGTTCGTCGTCTTCCTGCTCGGATTCCTGCTGTCGTTCTGGGCGCTGCGCGTCTACATCTGGGACTGGCTCAAGGCGGTGACGGAGTCGAACATGAGCCCCGCGGTCGCCGCGGAGGCGGACATCATCGCGACGACGCCGTTCGAGGTGATCCTCCTCCAGGCGAAGATCGGGCTTATCATGGGCGCGATAACCGCGATCCCGCCGCTGATCTACGTCACCCGCGACGAACTCCGCGCCCGGGGCATGTGGCCGCGGTCACCCGTCGCGCGCTGGAAGCTCGCGGGGATCGCGCTGCTCGGTGCCGGGCTGTTCGCCGCCGGCGTCGCCTACGGCGTCCTCGCGTTCTTCCCGCTGATGTTCGGCTTCCTCGCGGAGTTCGGGCTGGAGGCCGACATCCAGCCCACCTACGGGATCGTGATGTGGACGGAGTTCATCGTCTTCCTCTCGCTGTCCTTCGGGCTCGCGGGGCAGATGCCCCTGCTGGTCACCGGGCTGTCGTACGCCGAGATCGTCCAGTACGAGACGTTCCGCGACAAGTGGCGCTACGCGGTCCTCGCGATCTTCGTCTTCGGCGCGTTCTTCTCGCCCCCCGACCCGTTCACGCAACTGCTGTGGGCGTTCCCGCTGACGGCGCTGTACGGGTTCAGCCTCTACCTCGCGAAGCTCGTCGTCACGGCCAAGCGCAGCTCCGAACAGATCGACGTGCCGGGGGCCGTGCGGAACCACTGGAACGTCGTCGGGGGCGTGACCCTCCTCGGCGGCGCGCTCGTGTACGGATTCTACGAGTACGGCGGTCGCGCGGCGGTCAACGCCGTCCTGCGGCACCCGCTCGTCGACAGCACCTGGCGGTTCCTCGAACCCGGCGCGGGGCTCGGGGTCGACCCCGCGACGGCGCTCGGGGTCTACGCCGCCGCGTGGGCGCTGGCGTTCGCCGTGGTCGCGACGCTGTGGGCCGTGTACACCGACCTCGACACCACGAGCGCGGGCTACCGGTACGGCGACCCGACCGCGATCGACGTGGGCGAACTCGACGCGGCGGGCGTGCGGGCGGCCCCCGCCGACGCCTTCTCGGAGATGGAGGAAGCGGAGTCGCTCGCGCTCGCGCAGGCCGCGATGGAGGACGACGAGCCGGAGAAGGCGCAGGCGATCTTAGACCGGTTCGACGAGGTACACGAGGGCGGCGAGGACGGCGGTTCGGCCGACGGCGACGGGGACGGCGGTTCGGCCGACGGCGACGCGAGCGCCGGCGGCGACGGGGGCGGAGGCGACGACGGGCTGATCGGGTCGGTGCGGAACCGCGGGTCCCGTGCGGGGTCGACGTTCCTCGCCGAGTTCACTGACGGCGACGGGGAGGCGGCCGAGGACGACATCGGCGGCTACTACACGGACCTCAAGTTCATCCTCGACTCGCTGCGCTCGGGGTCGTTCCGGATCGTCGCCGTCTTCGGCGCGGTGATGGCGGCGGCGTTCATGTGGCTGTACCTCGGGGGGCTCGGCACGGTCCGGGGCGACCTCGAACGACGCGTGCCCGCGGAGGTCGAGGGCGGGATCAACATCATCACGCTCCACCCGGTCGAGGCGCTGATCTTCATGGTGAAGTTCTCGGTGGTGATCGGGATCTTCGCGGCGTTCCCGCTCGTCCTCTACTACGCGTGGCCCGCGCTCCGCGAGCGCGGCTTCGTCGCCGGGCGGGTGTACCAGGTGTACCTGTGGGCCGGGGCGCTCGGTGCCGGAATGGTCGGCGGCTTCGCGCTCGGCTACGCGTACATCGCGCCGGGGCTCATCGGCTGGCTCGTCACCGACGCGCGCCTCGCCGACATGATCATCACCTATCAGGTGAGCGACTTCCTCTGGCTCGTCATCTACACCACGGTCGGGATCGGCTTCCTCGCCGACATCCCGATCGCGATGGTGCTCATGAACAAGGCGGGCGTCCCGTACCGCGTGTTCCGCGAGCGCTGGCGCGAGGCGACGATCGCGACCATGCTGATCGCGACGGTGTTCACCCCCTCCGACGTGGTCACGATGTTCCTCGCGACGGTCCCGCTGATGGCCGCGTACGGCGTCGGCGTCGGGGCCCTCTTCCTCGTCACCTTCGGGGGGCGGCGGAACCTCTCGCCGCCGGCGGAGTTCGTCGGGCGCTGAGCCGCCCGACGCCGGGAGTCCTCCCTCGACGCCACCCCTGCGACCGACGGGTATTCCCGCGCGCGCCCGCAACGGAGGGATAGAAATGAGCAAGGACTACATCGAGGTCCGCGGCGCTGAGGAACACAACCTCAAGGACCTCGACGTCCGGATCCCGCGCGAGGAGTTCACCGTCGTCACCGGGCTGTCCGGGTCGGGGAAGTCGTCGCTCGCGTTCGACACCGTCTACGCCGAGGGACAGCGCCGCTACATCGAGTCGCTGTCCGCGTACGCCCGGAACTTCCTCGGGCAGATAGACAAACCGCAGGTCGAGTCCGTCGAGGGGCTCTCGCCGGCGATCTCGATCGACCAGAAGAACGCCGCGAACAACCCCCGGTCGACGGTCGGCACCGTCACCGAACTCCACGATTACCTCCGCCTCCTGTACGCCCGGATCGGCACCCAGTACGACCCGGTCACCGGCGAGGAGGTCGGCGAGCAGTCCGCACAGGACATGGTGAACCAGATCCTCGAACTGCCGGAGGAGACCCGCGCGAAGGTCGCCGCCCCGGTCGTCCGCGACCAGAAGGGGGCCTTCGAGGAGCTGTTCGAGGAGCTGGTGGGCGACGGGTACAGCCGCGTCGAAGTCGACGGCGAGTCCGTCGACCTGACCCTCGACGACCCCGAGTTAGACGAGAACTACGACCACACGATAGACGTGATCGTCGACCGGGTCAAAGTCTCGCCGGACGCCCGCTCGCGGATCACGGACTCCGTCGAGACCGCGCTGGAGGAGGCCGACGGTTCCCTCAAGCTGATCGTTCCCGACCCGCCCGAGGACGTGCCGTTCGCGTCGAACGCGCGCTCGACGGGCTCGCTCGCGGCCGACGCCGAGAGCGACGACCGGCTCGTCGTGGAGTTCTCCGAGGAGCTGGGCAACCCCAACTCCGACGTCCAGTTCTCCGCGATCGAGACGCGCTCCTTCTCCTTCAACAGCCCGTACGGGGCCTGTCCCGAGTGCGAGGGGATCGGCTCGACGAAGGAGGTCGACGAGGACCTCGTGGTCGAGGACCCGTCGAAGCCGCTCAAGCACGTGTTCGAGCCATGGAGTTACGACCGCACCTACTACTCGCGGCAGCTCGACAACGTCGCCGACCACTTCGGGGTCGACCTCGACACGCCGTTCGAGGAGTTAGACGAGGAGATTCGGCGGCAGTTCCTCTACGGCACCGACGACCTCGTCCACTTCGAGTGGACCACGAAGAACGGCACGCGCGAGAAGACGGAGCGGTTCGAGGGCGTCATCCCCAACTTGGAGCGCCGCCACGTCGAGACCGACTCCGAGCGCGCCCGCGACCACATCGAGGAGTACATGGCCGTGACGACCTGCCCCGAGTGCGACGGGACTCGCCTCAAGGAGCAGTCGCGGCACGTCCTCGTCGCGGGCACGTCGATCACGGAGGTGAACGAGCTGTCGATCGCCGACGCCCGCGAGCACTTCGAGGGGATGGAGTCCGACCTGAACGAGCGCGAGACCACCATCGCCGAGGAGATCTTAAAGGAGATCCGCGCGCGGCTCGGCTTCATGGAGGAGGTCGGCCTGGAGTACCTCACGCTCGACCGCGAGGCCTCGACGCTCTCCGGCGGCGAGAGCCAGCGCATCCGGCTCGCCACGCAGGTCGGTTCCGGGCTGGTCGGCGTGCTGTACGTCTTAGACGAGCCCTCCATCGGGCTCCACCAGCGCGACAACGACCGGCTCCTGAACACCCTCGAAGGGCTCCGCGACCTCGGTAACACCCTCCTCGTCGTCGAGCACGACGAGGAGACGATGCGCCGCGCAGACGAGATCATCGACATGGGGCCGGGACCGGGCAAGCGCGGCGGCGAGATCGTCGCGCAGGGCACCTTCGACGAGGTGGTCGAGGCCGACGAGTCGGTGACGGCCGACTACCTCGCGGGCCGGGAGGCGATCCCGGTGCCCGACGAGCGCCGCGAGGCCGAGGGCGAACTCGTGGTGCGGGGGGCCCGCCAGCACAACCTCGACGACCTCGACGTGCCGATCCCGCTCGGCACGCTGACGACCGTCACCGGCGTCTCCGGCTCCGGGAAGTCGACGCTCGTCAACGACATCCTCTACAAGGGGCTCGCCCGCGAGATGAACGACAACACCTCGGTCGACCCCGGCGAGCACGACGCGATCGAGGGGCTGGAGGGGATCGAGACGGTGCGGCTCATCGACCAGTCGCCCATCGGGCGGACGCCGCGCTCGAACCCCGCGACGTACACCGACGTGTTCGACCACGTCCGGGAGCTGTTCGCGGAGACGAAGCTCTCGAAGCGCCGCGGCTACGAGAAGGGGCGCTTCTCCTTTAATGTGAAGGGCGGCCGCTGCGAGGAGTGCGGCGGGCAGGGGACCGTCAAGATCGAGATGAACTTCCTCTCGGACGTGTACGTCCCCTGCGAGGAGTGCGGCGGCGCGCGCTACAACGACGAGACGCTCGACGTCGAGTACAAGGGGGCGACCATCGCCGACGTGCTCGACATGAGCGTCGCGGAGGCGTACGACTTCTTCGAGAGCCACCGCGGCCTCGAACGACGCCTGAAGCTGCTGAAGGACGTCGGGCTGGGCTACATGGAACTCGGCCAGCCCTCCACCACGCTCTCCGGCGGCGAGGCCCAGCGGGTGAAGCTCGCCGAGGAGCTGGGCAAGCGCGCGACCGGCGACACGCTGTACCTGCTCGACGAGCCGACGACGGGCCTCCACAAGGCCGACGAGCGCAAGCTGATCGACGTGCTCCACCGCCTCGTCGACGCGGGCAACACCGTGGTCGTCATCGAGCACGAACTCGACTTGGTGAAGAACGCCGACCACGTGATCGACCTCGGTCCCGAGGGCGGCGACGGCGGCGGCGAGCTCGTCGCCAGCGGCACGCCCGAGGCGGTCGCCCGCGATGACGACTCGCACACGGGGCGCTACCTCCGGGACATGCTCCCCGATGTCGACCTCGAAGGCCCCCGCGACGACCGCCGGAAGCCCGCGGTGGCCGACGACGACTGAAGGCGACCAGATCGCCGCGCTCCGGCCGTCTATGGCGCACATTCGGAAAACGTTTTTATTATGGCTTTTCTTCACGAGTGATCATGGAGCGGCGATCGTTCCTGTCCGCGGGCGGTGCGGCGGCCCTCGCGCTCGCGGTCGGGAGTCCCTCCATCGCACGTATCGAATCGGACGGTCCGGTTGCGGTCGTCGAGGCGTACTACCGGCGAGCGAGCGACGCCGAGGACGCCGAGGCGTTCGCCGACGACGTGCGCGACCTCGCTCACTCCGCCTCCCCGCTGTCGGAGCTCGCCGGTGACGCACCCATGGCGTTCGACGGGACGGTGCGGCAGCGGTTCGTCGAATCCGTGGTGATCGCCGAGGACCTCTCTCCCGACCGGATTCGAAGCGTCTCCGGGTTCCTCGCCGCGTCGCTCACCGCCGACGGTACCGAGTCGATCGCCGCGGAGAACGCCCTCGTCTCCGTGACCGTGGAGGCCGACGACGGCGAGTTGGAACTCCGGTGGCTCGTCGCGACCGACGGCGGCGAGTGGCGGCTCGTCTGGCCAGGCGAACCGGACGAGACGTGAACGCCCGAGCGATCCGGCGAGACCGACGACTCGGGGGGTGCCGCCCGGCGGTCACCGACCTGCGACCGAGCGTCGGCCACCCCGGTCGGCGACGGTGACCGACGCGACGAGCACGGCGAGATCGACGGCGACGGTCGCGACGACGCCGAAACGGAACAGGACCAGTGCGCCGAGCGTCGCGACGGCGAGGCCGACCGCGGCGCGGCGAGCGCGGTCGCGGGCGGTGAGCGAGCGGGACGCCTGAACGCCGACGCCGACCTGAGCCGCGAAGAGGAGGACGCCGAACGGGGACACTGCGGGCATGCGACGCGATATCGGCGGACGGAATATGAACGTACCGGCGGTGTCCCTCTATCGAGGGCGGACGTGCGAGGTCTCAGAACTTCTCCAACAGGTCGCCGTAGAACTCGCCGCCGCGGTCGTCCGCGAGCTTCTCGACGATCAGCTCCGGCGTCGACCGCGCGAGGTGGCCCTTCTTCGGCGAGCGGTTCACCCGGAGTTCGCCGTCGGCGAGCCCCGCCGCCTCGATGCCGTCGACCGCGACCTCGAAGTCGGCGGCGTCTCTGATCTCGCGGGCGAGGTGCGAGACGAACACCGCGGTCGCGTGCTGGTCGTCGAGCGCCTCGAGGATGCCCGCGATGATCTTCGCGGAGGCCCCCGGCTCGGTGATCGACTCCAGTTCGTCGACGAGGACGAGGCGGCCGTCCGCGCCGTCGACGAGGTCGCCGAAGTCGCGGAGCGTGGCCTCGAACGCGCCCGCGTCGAGGGTCCCCTGCGACTTCGCGTAGTAGTGGATCTCCTCGAAGCGCTCGACCGTGGCCGACTCGGCGGGGACGGGCAGCCCCATCTGCGCGAGCACGACGACGAGCGCGACCAGGTCGAGCGTCGAGGTCTTCCCGCCGGAGTTGACCCCCGACAGGAGCGTCGCGCCCGAGACGGCGTAGTCGACCGGCTCGGCGTCGGCGAAGTCGACGTCGAGCAGCGGGGAGCGGCCGCCCTCGATTCGGAAGCCCTTCGCGCCGTCGCCGGCGTCGGCGTCGCCCTCGGCGGCGGCGTCCCCCTCGGCGTCCGGGTCGACGACCTCGGGCAGCACGCAGTCGAAGTCGCGGGCGAACCGCGATATCGCGAGCTCCACGTCGAGTTCTAAGGCGTCGCGCACCAGGGTCTCGACCGGCTCGCGGAGGTCGCCGAGGTCGCTCGCGAGGTCGGCCTTCAGCTTCGCGGCGCGGCGGTCTCGGGCCGCCGAGAGTTCGGTGCGGAGCCGGGAGACCGCGCTCTCGTCGTGGTCGACGGGGAACGAGGGGTCGCCGCCGAAGACGCGCTCGGCCAGCTCCGCCTCCTCCGGCTCCAAGCGGAGCGCGTCGGCGAGGTGGTCGCGGGCGGCGTCGACCGCCTCGTCGTACTCGTCGGCGAGCTCGCGGTCTAAAAGGGAGTCGACGCGCGCCCCCTGCTCGACGAGGGAGAGGAAGTCCGTCCCCTCGATGGTGACGTCGCGCTCGCGGATCGCCTCGCGCAGGCGGTCGTCGGCGACCGAGGCCGCCGTCGACACCGCGGCGTCGAGGTCGTCGACGGCGGCCGTCAGGCGGTCCAGCTCCGCGTCGCCGGCGATCGTGCCGTCGTCGTCGAGCCGCGAGAGCGCGTCGCGCAGTCGGTCGAGGTCGACCGGCGCGTCGGCCGCGGTCCCGGCCGCCTCGTGGACCGCCGCGGCCGCCTCCAGCCGCTCGCGGTTCTCCGCGAAGAAGGTCAGCAGCCGCTCGGGGACCGTCTCCGCGGGGGTTTCGAGTGCGTCCGGGCGGACGACCACGTCGCCCTCGACGTCGAGGCCCGCGAACGACTCGTCCAAGACGATCACGGAGGCGTACGACCGGCCGAGCTCGGAAATGTCGCGGGCGTCCTCGACGGTCTCGACGGAGAGCTCGGGGACGGCCGCCTCGGCGCGCGCGAGCGTCTCGGCGTCGGCGGTCGCGAGGCAGCGGTCGCGGACGCGGACGGTCGGGGGGTCGGAGAGGGGCGCGCAGTCCGTGAGCGCCTCGCGGACGGCGGGATCCGGGTCGCGTTCGGCGGCGGCCGCCGCGAACGACTGCGCCTCCGCGATCCGCGAGGCGGACGCACTCGGGTAGAACGTCTCCAGCCGCTTCGCGGCGTAGTCGGTGACGGTGCGCTCGCGGAGCAGGTCGATCGCCTCCCGGTACAGCTCGCGGGCGCGGTCGGTCGCCAGCACGCGCCCCTCGTCGTCGTGGCGGCGGCGGATCGCCCCGCGGGCGATGCGGGCCGCGCGGGCCTCGTTGACGCCCGGGGCGCGGGCGATGGCGGCCACGTCGCCGGACTCGACGGTCGCGGCCGGGTCGTCCAGTTCGCGAAGCGCCGCGGCCGTCTTGGTCCCGACGCCGGGGATCGCCTCCAACTCCATCCACTCGCCGGTATCGCGGCAACGGTCTAAAGCGTGCGGGTCGATCCCGCGCGTCGAGTCCCCGCGGGTCCCTCGGACCGGAGCGGAGCGCCGTCGGGGGCGTCAGCCGGTCGCGCCGACCGCGGGGCGCGGGGGGTCGCTCGCCGGGAACCGCCGCGGCGACGACGCGAGGCGGTCGCGGAGCCGGCGGAGCCGGGCCCGCGGCCGGAGCGCCCGACGGAGGGGGCGCAGTCGGGGCCCGGTCGGCGGGCGGGCGAGGAGTCGGTCGGTCGAGCGCACGATACCGCCGGTTCGGGTGCGGGAGAGATGGTCGTCACTCATGGTGTCGGTGTCGTTTCGAAGGGGCCACTCGGAACAAAGCGTTTCGTCGGCGGGCGACGCTTCCGCGACCGGATCCGCGTGCGACGGGCTTTTTCGCGCTCGCCGCCAACGCCGGCCATGAGTCAGAACGCGCGGCCCGTCGGCGACGGGTCGCTCGCGCCCGAGACGGCGGCGAAGGCGGCGACCGCCCGCGACGCGATCGGCGAGCGCGACGGGGTCCTCGTCGCGTTCTCGGGCGGGGTCGACTCCGCGGTGGTCGCGGCGCTGGCGGCGGACGCGCTCGGCGACGACGCCGTGGCGTGTACCGCCCGCAGCGAGACGCTCCCGGCCGCGGAGCTGGCGGACGCGGAGCGGGTCGCCGACGAGATCGGCATCCCCCACGAGACCGTGACCTTCTCCGAGCTGGACGACCCGAACTTCGTCGCCAACGACGGCGACCGCTGTTACCACTGCCGGACGATGCGACTCGGCAAGATGTACGAGACGGCGAAGGACCTCGGGATCGACACGGTCTGCGACGGGACGAACGCGGACGACCCCGGCGAAGGCCACCGCCCCGGTCTCCGCGCCGTCGAGGAGCTCGACGTGTTCTCGCCGCTGCTCGATGCCGGCGTATCGAAGGAGGAGGTGCGCGCGGTCGCCGACGCATACGACCTCTCCGTGGCCGACAAACCCTCGATGGCGTGTCTCTCCTCGCGGATCCCGACCGGACTGGAGGTGACCGAGGAGCGGCTGAGCCGCGTCGAGAAGGCCGAGCGGGTGCTCCGCGAGTGGGGCTTCGAGGGGTTCCGCGTGCGCGACCACGACGGGCTGGCGCGCGTCGAGATCGCGCCGGAGGAACTGGAGCGCGCGCTCGACCCGGCGTTCGCCGACGCCGTCCACGAACACCTCACCGACCTCGGCTTCGAGTACGTCACGCTCGACATGGCCGGCTACCGGACGGGGAGCGTGAGTCCGGGCGGCGACGAGGAGGGTTCGGACGACGCGGCCGACGACGAGGAAAGGAATTCGGACGGTTCGGCCGACGACAGCGTCGACCTCGGCCGGCGGTACCCGCGCTGAACCCGCCGCCGGACCGCTCGCACGGCCGACGGCGTTATCACCGGAGAGAACCCGGCACGAACGCTTATAAGCCGTGTTGCTGAAGCGACACCTATGCGAGAGGCACAGACGCTGGCGGTGATCGCCGGCGGCGTCGGCGGGGCGGTCGGGGCGTTCGTCGGCGTCGCGGTCGGCGGGTCCGTGATATCGGTGACCCTGACCACCCTCGGGGTCGCCACCCTCGTCGGCGTCGGGGTCATCGCCAGCGCGGTCGTCGCCGGCGACGTGGAGTTCCTCGCCGACGCGGACGGCGAGTGACCCCGCGACCGCGCGCTTCAAGGTCCCGCCGGGACGAACGGGAGCCATGAGTCTCATCGCGTTCGACTTCGACGGGACGCTCTCCGACTCCGAGATGACGGTGCTGCTCGCCGAGCGGGCGGGCGTCACCGACGAGGTCGCCGAGATCACCGAGCGGGCGATGAACGACGAGATGAGCTACGCCGAGAGCCTCTACCGGCGCGCGGAGCTACTGGAGGGCCTCCCGGAGGAAGACGTCGCGGACGCCTTCGACGCGGTCCGGATCCGACCCGGCGCGGCGCGGCTCATCGAACGCCTGCGCGGCGAGGGACACCACGTCGCGGTGTTGACCGGCGGGTTCGAACGCGGGGTCGAGGCGGCGCTGGAGCGGGAGGGGGTCGCGGTCGACACGATCGTCGCGAACCGCCTGCCGACCGGAGCGAACGGCGCGCTCACCGGGGCGGCCGAGGGGCCGCTCATCGAGGGGACGAAAGACGACGCGCTCGCGGATCTAGCGGCCGAGGTCGGCGTCCCGATGGCCGACACGGTGGCGGTCGGCGACGGCGCGAACGACCTGCCGATGCTGGAGGTCGCGGGCCTCGCCGTCGGCTTCGTCCCCAAGTCCGCGGTGCGGCCCGTCTGCGACGCCGTCGTCGCCTCCATGTACCGTCTCGGGAAGGTACTGGAGGCGCACGGCGTGCTCGCGGCGGAGTGAACTGACCCCGGCCGATACCTGACCATGTTTGGATCAAGCCTTAATCAACGACGAGCCGAACGTGATCGCATGAGCGTCCTCGCCGGGGTGACCCGATGCTGCCGACGCTGACGTACCTCCAGTTCCACCTCGTCTTCAGCCTCCCCGTGCTGGCGCTGCTGTGGTACCTCGCGCCGCGGTACGAGGCCGTCCGCCAGCGGCGGGCGACGGTCGGGATCGCGATCCTCGTCGCCATCGCGTACTTCTACACGACCCCGTGGATCAGCTACATGATCCGGCAGGGCGCGTGGTGGTACGCCGACGGCGCGGTGCTCGTCCGGGCGCTGTCGATCCCCCTCGGCGAATACCTGTTCTTCACCATCCAAACCGTCGTCACCGCGTTCGCGCTCCACCTGATCGGGTTCGACCCGACGTTCCGCGAGGGCGACTTCGACCGGAAACCGCGGGCCGCCGGCGTCGTCGCCGGGGTCGCGATGGTCGGCGGCGGGCTCTGGCTGACGACGCTCGACCCCTCGTACCTCTACCTCGGCGGCCTGATCGCGTGGGTCGGTCCGGTGGTCGCGCTCCAGTGGGCGGTCGGCGGCGGCTACCTCGTCCGCACGCCGCGGATGTGGCTCGCCGCGACGCTGATCCCGGCCGCCTACTTCTGGGTCGCCGACCGGATCGCGATCGCGATGGGGACGTGGAAAATCTCCGCCGAGTACACCACCGGCGTCGCCGTGTTGGGTCTCCCGGTCGAAGAGATGCTGTTCTTCGCCGCCGCCGGGGTGATGACGGTCAACGGGCTGGTGCTGTTCGAGTGGGTCCTCGACTGGAACGACCGCCGCGGGAGCGTTGCGGAGTCGGTCCCGTCGAGAGCGGCCGAGCCAGACGTGCCCGGCCCGGAACCGGCCGCCGACCCGGACCCCGACGTGGTCGATGACTGAGGCCGCCGCGACGGAGTCGACCGAATCGCGCCCCGCCTCGCCGGGGGGGCGCGGGTCGACCGCGCAGTCGGCGGAGGAACGGGTCGACCGGTGGTTCGCGCGACGCCCCGCGCTGGCGCTGGCCGCGCTCCTCCCGATCGGTGCCGTGACCCCCCTGTTTCCGGTCGAGGTCGGCGTCGCGACGTTCGCGCTCGGCACGCTCGTCGTCGGGATGGCCCACGGCGCGGTCGACCACCTCGTCCCGCTCCGAGCCGCGCCGGACGTGTCGCTGCGGCGGTCGATCGCGGCCGTCTCCGTCGTCTACGCGGTCCTCGGCGGGGCGGTGGTCGCCGCGTTCTTCCTCGCGCCGGTCGCGGCGTTCGTCGGCTTCATCGCGCTCACGTGGCTCCACTGGGGGCAGGGCGACGTGGCGACGCTCTCCATCGCCGGCGTCGACCACCTGCCCACGTCGGCGGAGCGGTGGCTGGCGCTCGTCGTCCGCGGCGGTCTCCCGATGGGCGTCCCGCTGCTCGCACACCCCGAGGAGTACCGGCTGGTGGCCGAGTGGACCGTCGGGCTGTTCCTCGTCGACGCGGGCGCGGCCGCGACCGCGGTCGACCCACTCTTTACCCCCGCGGTCCGGGCCGCGGTCGGTGCGGGGATGGCGACTGCGACGCTGGCGTCGGTCGGACTGGGGTACCGCCGAGTCCGGAGCGGTGGCGGCGGCGGCAGCAACGACGGCGGGGGGAGACGCGACCCCGCCGGGTGGCGGCGCGACGTCGGCGAGCTGGCGGTGCTGTGGGCGTGGTTCCTGCTCGCGGCACCCGTGTTCGCGATCGGGGTGTACTTCGCGCTGTGGCACGCGCTCCGGCACGTCGGACGGCTCGTCCTCGTCGACCCCGAGGCCGCGAGCGCCGCGTCTGCCGGCGACGCCGTCGGAGCGCTCGCCCGCTTCGGCCGCGACGCGGCACCGCTCACGCTCGGCGGGTTCCTCGTGGTCGGCGCGGTGGGCGCGAGCGTGCCGGCGGGCGTGGCCGCGCCCGGCGACCTGCTGGCCGTGTCGCTGGTCGCCATCGCCGCGTTGACCCTGCCCCACGTCGTCGTCGTCGCGTGGCTCGACCGGCGGCAGGGCGTCTGGCGTCCCGGCGTCGGAGCCTGACGAGGGGTCGAATCAATCGCGGTTCCGACACCGCATCGCTCTTGCTCCGGGAACCCCTCGCTCCGGTGGATGGACGAGATCGCGATCCGAGAGCCCCGCCCCGGCGACGCCGAGCCGCTGGAGGAACTCATCACGTCGCACTTCAGCGAGGGGAGCTCCTACGGCGTCGACCTCGGGCTCGACGACCCGACGTACCGCGTGCTGGTCGCGGTCGAGGCCGACAGTGCCGAGGCCGATAGCGCCGAGGCCGACTCCGAGGGTTCGATCCTCGGCGTCATGGCGCTCCGCGAGTTCGCCGACCCCGCCGCCGTCGCCGACGAGATGTACTTCTTCGACGACCCCGGCCTCTTGCCCGCCGCGGAGCTGTACGGCCACCTCGAGATGGGGTACGTCGCCGAGTCGGCGACCGGCCGCGGGATCGGGAGTCGGCTGCTCCAACGGCTCCACACGGTCGGAGCCGAGCGCGGCGTCGACCTGTTCGTCGCGGACTCGTGGTACCACGGGGGCGACGACTCGCCGGAGCAGCTGTTCGACGGGCACGGGTACGAGACGGTCCACCGCGACCCGATCGACCGACCGGCGTCGGAGTGCCCGAAGTGCGAGGGCGAGTGCGTCTGCGAGGGCGCGCTCGCGGTGCGGCGAGTCGGGGGCGACGGAGCGTGACTGACCGGTTCGGGGGCCGGAAGCCGTCGTGAACCACGACCGCGTCCACGCGAAGGAGCCGTCGCATCACGTCGATCGGTGGTCGGTCGGCGTGATCGAGTCGATCCGCGAGCGGGACGGCCACTGCGTCGTGACGGTCCGACCGGTCGAAGCGGGGGGGTCGACAGCGGAGCCGGAAGGCGGCGAAACCGGAGCCGGCGGGGGGTCCGTCGAGCTGCTGATCACGTTCGCCGTCAGGGACCTGTTCGTGGGTCGGCTCCCGATCGCGGACGGGGAGTCGTCGGTCGGCGAGCGCGTCTGGTACCGGAAGCGGGGCGGGTGAGCGGAGGCGGACTCGCGGTCACTCCAGCTGGTGGTAATCCAGTTCGTGGCCCTCGTCGAGCGCGGCCTTGACCGCCTCGCTCGGCTCGTCGACCGGTTCGGTCCGGAGCCGCATCCCGCCCACGTCGGCCGCCTCGAAGTGGACGTTTCGCCGCCAGTCGGCGTCGAGGTCGGGGAAGTCGGTGCGGTAGTGAGCGCCGCGGGACTCCTCGCGTTCGAGCGCGCCGCGGAGCACCGCCTCGGCGGCGACGATCATGAAGCCGAGGTCGACCGCGAACTCGAACGACTCGCTGGTGACCGGGCCGACGCGTAAGTCGGCGGCGCGCTCGCGCACGTCGGCGAGGCGGTCGAGGCCCTCTCGGAGCGACGCCTCGTCGCGGAGGATGCCGGCGTGGTCCCACATCAGCTCGCGCAGGTCAGCGAGCACCGCGTCCACGTCGTGTTCGCCGTCGCGGTTCGCCATCGCGCGGAGGTCGCGGAGGTGCGGTTCGACGACCGACTCGCGGAGGTCGTCCGGGACGGTCCCCGGCCCGTCCGCGCGGTCGGCGATCCGCTCGCCGGCGACGACGCCGTACGCGACGGTCTCGGCCAGCGAGTTCCCGCCGAGCCGGTTCGCGCCGTGGACCCCGGCCATCGTCTCGCCGATGGCGAAGAGCCCGTCCACGTCGGTCTCCCCGTGGTCGTCGACCGCGACCCCGCCCATCCCGTAGTGGGAGGTCGGGGCCACCTCGACCGCCTCCTCGGCCATGTCCACGCCGAGGTCCTGGAAGCGCTCGTACATCCGCGGGAGCCGCTCCCGGACGAAGTCGGCGTCGCGGTGAGAGATGTCGAGGTAGACGCCGCCGTTCTCGGTGCCGCGCCCCTCGGCGACCTCGCGGGCGATCGCCCGGGCGACCACGTCGCGCGCGTCGAGTTCCATCTGGTCCGGCGAGTAGCGCTCCATGAACCGCTCGCCCGCCGCGTTGAACAGTCGGCCCCCCTCGCCGCGGACCGCCTCGGTCACGAGGCGGCCGCTCCACGGCTCCCACTCGGGATCGCTCTCGTCGACGGCCATCCCGGTCGGGTGGAACTGCATGAACTCCATGTCCATCAGGGACGCGCCGGCGTCGTACGCCAGCGCCGCCCCGTCGCCGTTGTTCTCGTCGTCGCGGGAGGTGTGCCGGTTGTAGATTGCGGCGTGGCCGCCGGCGGCGAGGACGACCGTGCCGGCGTTGAACAGCACGAACTCGCCGTCGTCCATGTCGAAGCCGACGGCACCGCGGACCGCGCCGCCGTCGGAGACCAGTTTCGTTACCATCACGTTCTCCCGGTATGGGACAGACAGGGACTGTGCGCGGTCGACGAGCGCGTTCAGCAGCGACTCGCCGGTGTGGTCGCCGGCGAAGGCGGTCCGGCGGAACGACTGGGCTCCGAAGTAGCGCTGGTCGATCTCGCCGTCGTCGGTCCGAGAGTACTCCATGCCCCACTCGTCGAGTTCGCGGAGGCGCGCCGGCATCTGTTCCGTCACCGTCTCGACCTTGGCCGGGTCGTTGACGTGGTGGCCCTCGTTGAGCGTGTCGGCGGCGTGGATCGCCGGCGAGTCCTCGGGGTCGCGCGTGCCGAGCGCGCCGTTGATCCCCCCGCGCGCCCACGTCGTGTGCGCGTCGCCGTGCCCGCGCTTGCCGAGCACGAGCACGTCGTCGACGCCGCGCTCGGCCAGTTCGATGGCCGCGCGTGCGCCCGCCGCGCCAGCGCCGACGACGAGGACGGAGACGTCTTCGCGCGCGTACTCGACCGGCTCGTCGGTGTCTCGTTCGGTCATAACGGAAGTGAGGGGCCCTACACGGGTAAGCCTCACGCGCGTGTGCGCGCGAAAGGAGCCGGAGCGTCGGTCCGGGTCCGCGCGGCCGCCGCTTCAGTCCCACCCCGGCGTGCCGGGCGCGCCCCTGTCGTCCTCCACGTCGCGCACCAGTCGGTCGAGCGCGTCGGCGTCGAGCGCGACGGAGTCGCCGTCGCCGGCGGCCCGTTCGGTCCACTCGCGGATCGCCGTCCCGACCCACGAGTCGGTCTCGCGGGCGCGCTCCCGGGCGTCGGCCATGCGGTCGCGGTCGACCGACAGCGATCCGGGGCGAGAGCCGGCAGCGGCACCGGCGAAGCGGGCGCGGTCGTCGGCGGTCGCCGCGCCGTCGCGGAGGCGGGCGACGACCCCGTCGAGGGCGTCTGGCTCGGGGTAGGCGAACACGGTCGCGCCGAGCGCCTGCGGGCCGAACGCGGGTGCCGGGAGGTCCTCGGGCGGGTCGTCGTCCAGGAGCCGGTCGCCGCCGCCGGCGGCCTCGACGCGCTCGCACTCCGTCTCCGCGCCGAGTTCGAGGTTGTGCCCGGGGTACGTCGCGCAGGTGCGCGGGTAGCGCTCGTCGCCGTGGATCCGGCACTGGAGCGTCGTCGGGTCGAGGAAGACGCAGGCGTCGAGCCAGCGCGGCTCGTCGGTCCCGACCGGCGCGACCGGCTTCGGCGGCTTGCGGAGGCCGACGACGAAGACGGGGCGGCCGTCGACCGCGGCGAGGTCGACGCCGTCGACCCGGACGCTGTCGTCGCCCTCGACCGGCTCGAACAGCCGGGGAGTCAGCGCGGCGGCGAGGCCGTCGTCGACGAAGCCGGCCACCTCGTCGCGGGTGAGCGGCGCGAGGTCGTAGACGTCGTCGAGCGGGGGGCGCGGCCCGGTGCGGTCGGAGCCCGCGGCGGCCGGGTCGAGCGGTCGCCAGTCGACGCAGCAGCCGGCGCACCCCTCACAGCGGAGGTCCATACGATCGTGGGGACGGTTCGCACGGGGATAAGCGATCGGCGGGGAGGGTATCGGACTGATAACCGATCGGCGGAGGGTCCCGGAGGCGTCGCCGGCCTACAGTTCGCCCTTCGTGCTGGGCGTGTCGCTGCGTCGCTCGTCGAGGCGGGTGGCGTCGTCGAGCGCGCGCGCCAGCGCCTTGAACAGCGCCTCGACCTCGTGGTGGGCGTTGTCGCCGCGCTCGACCGCCGCGTGGAGCGTCAGCCCGGCGTTGTGGGCCAGCGACATCGCGAAGTGGTCGGCCATGACGCTCGTGAACTCGCCGACCGACTCCTGTGAGAACTCGCCGGCGAACTCGTAGTACGGGCGGCCCGCCACGTCGACGACGACGCTCGCGACCGCCTCGTCGAGGGGGACCCGTCGGTCGGCGTACCGGCGGATCGCGCGCTTGTCGCCGAGCGCCTCGTCGAACGCCTCGCCGAGGCAGATCGCCACGTCCTCGACGGTGTGGTGGTCGTCGATCTCCAGATCGCCGTCACAGCGCACGGTGAGGTCGAAGAGGCCGTGTTTGGCGAACGACTCCAGCATGTGGTCGTAGAAGCCGATACCGGTGTCGACCTCGCTGTCGCCGTCGCCGTCGACCGCGAGCGTCAGCTCGATCGTCGTCTCCGCGGTCTCGCGGGTGACCGCCGCGGTCCGGTCGTGCTCGCTCATACGTGTCCGTCGCGGCCGGCTCTTAAGGGGATTGCGGGGAACGGGGTGTCATCAGTTATAAGTTCAACTGCGGTGGCGCGCGCCTCCGAGGCCGCCTTGCGGCCGAGGAGCGTCGCGCGAGGGAGTCGCTGTCGGCCGAAGCGTGAGCGAAGGCCGCCAGCGACGAGGCTGGGGAGGTGTGAGGTGCGGTAGGGCGGGACTCGAAGGGGCAGCCGCGAGGTTGACGCAGGCGACGCAAGGACCGCAGCGAAGGAGCGACAGCGACTGAGAGAGGACCGCAGCGAGCGTGCGTCAACCTCGCGGCTGGGGCTTCGGCGGTCTCGGTCATGGGGACGCGCTTGTGTCCGACCGAGTCATCCACGACTCCACATCCGAACGCCTCGTCTCAGACCTCGTCGGCCGCCTTTTGCGCCTCACGAAGCGTGAACTCGCCCTCGTACAGCGCGGTCCCGACCACGACCGCGGCCGCGCCGGCCTCCTTCAGCGCGATCACGTCGTCGACCGTCGCCACGCCGCCGGAAGCTATCACGGGAATCTCGACCGCCTCGACCACCGACTCCACCGCCTCCCGGTTTATCCCGGCCAGTTGACCCTCCACGTCGACGTTCGTGAATAAGATTGCGCCCGCCCCCAGCTCCTCGTAGCGCGCGGCCGCCTCGCCGGGGTCGAGGCCGGTCCCCTCGGTCCACCCCGACACCACGACCTCGCCGTCCTTCGCGTCGAGGCTGACGACGACGCTCCCCGGGTGCGTCTCGTCGATCTCCGCGACGATCTCGGGCGTCTCGACCGCCGCGGTCCCCAGAATGACGCGGTCGAGCCCGAGATCGAGGAGGTCGCGCGCGCCCTCGGCGGTGCGGATGCCGCCGCCGAGTTGGAGGCCGATCGCGTCGTCGCCGTCCGCGCCGCCGACCGCCTCCACCACCGCCTCGATCGCCGCGGCGTTGACGCGCTCGCCCTCGAACGCGCCGTCGAGGTCGACGAGGTGGAGCGTCTCCGCGCCCGCCTCGATCCAGCGCTCGGCGGCGTCGACCGGGTCGCCGTAGCGTTTGCCCGTGCCGCGCTCGCCGCCGACCAGCTGGACGACCTCGCCGTCCTGCACGTCGACGGCGGGGATCACCTCGAACTCGGGGAAGTCGCTCATACGGGACGAGAGCCGACGACGGCGATTAAACCGGTCGGTTCGAGGCGAAACGAGGGGGTTCGGCGGTGAACTCCTCCGAGGAGGTAGTGATTTACTTATGAATGGCTGTGGCTGAATCTCCGGCGAACGCCTCCCCAGCCTCGTCACCGGCGCTACGCGCCGGTTGTAAGCGAGAGCGAAGCTCTCGCCCTGTCGCTGGCGGTCTTCGCTTCGCTCGACCGCCAGCGACTCCGGCGAGAATCGAAGATTCTCTGGCAGCGAGGGACGCGATCTCTCGGGCGACCGGGCTTCGTCCGGTGACAGCCGGCGGCTTCGCCGCCGGCGACCTCGCGCGTGCGACTCGCGGCCTGGCGGCCGCTCGTCGGCACGCGCCACCGCACCTATTTATAAACAATCGCGTTTCAACAGAGTCGGATATTCCGGATCTCCGACCCACTCACGCCACGGAGATGAGCAGCTGCGAGACGTCCACGTCGAAGGCGGCCGGGTCGGTCGCGAGCGCCTCCGCGGCCTCCGCGCCGGCGAGTTCCGTCACGAGCGTCTCCGCGTCCGCGAGGTCCGGCAGCGCCTCGCCGATCACCTCGATGAGCGGGTCGATCGGGTACGCGCCGCCCGCGACGATCACGTCGGTCCCGTCGTGCCAGACGCCGAGCCGCGACTCCATCTCGACGGTCTCGCTGACCGACTCGGTGGAGCCGTCCGGGAGCGGGAACTCGCCCGCGAGCGGGAACTCGCCCGCGAGCCGCCACGCCGTCGCGGTGTGCCCGCTCCGGACCGTCGTCGTCCCCTCGTCTGCGACCTCGACGTTCTCGATCCCGCTGTCGCGGAGCTGCGCGCGGAACGCGTCGACCGCCGCGCCCTCCACCTCCGCCATCAGCCGGTCGCGGCCGACGCCGGCCGGGAGCTGATCGACCGCCGGTCGGAGGTCGATCCGGGTGGCGAAGAAGACGAGGGGCGACCCCGACGCGTCGAACGTCGCCGCGAGCGCCTCGGCGACGTCGACGTACTCGTAGATCAGCGTCCGCTCGCGCGCCCGGACCGTCACCGGGCCGTACGACTGCTCGAACACCGTGCTCCGCGACTCATCGATCTGCCGCCAGTCCTCGATCCGGTCGCCGGTCACCGTCGGTTCCGGGACCGGCCCCTCCCGCGTGCCGAGACAGCCCGCGAGTCCGAGCAAGCCGAGGCTCCCGGCACCGGCCAGCAGTCGCCGTCGCGTAGTCCCCGCTGACCGTCCCGTCGGTGAGTCATTCATGCCGATCTGGAGGGCGCGACCGGACAAAGCGGTGTCGGCGGCGATATCTCGGCGAACGAGGTGCGACACCGCGACCGACACGGATCCCTTTTGTAACCACCGAGTACAACAACCGAGTGATGACTACCGACGAGAGCGAGACGCGGCGGCGACCCGCCCGGCCACACACCCGACGACGGTTCCTGACGGCGGCCGGGGCGGCGGGGGCCGTCGCCCTCGCCGGCTGTAGCGCCGAGCGTACCGGCGACGGGGACGAGGGCGGCGACGAGAGCGGCGGCGACGGCTCGGACGGGTCCGACAGTTCGGACGGCTCCGACGGAGAGGGGGACGGCGAGACGCCGACGCTGACCGTCGCCACCTACGCCAACTTCATCGACGCGCCCTCGGTGAGCCCCGGCGAGTGGCTCAAAGAGGAGTTCGAGAGCCGCTTCGACGCCGAGCTGGAGTGGGCGACGCCCGACAACGAGGTGAACTACTACGTCGAGCGCGCGGCCTCGGGAGCCGGCGTCGACGCCGACCTCTACGTCGGCCTCACCACGGAGGACCTCGTGCGCGTCGATGAGGAACTCGACGACGACCTCTTCGCGGAGCGGGGGTCGGTCGACGGGTTCGACGACGTGCGGGAGGGGCTGCTGTTCGACCCGTTCGAGCGGGCGGTCCCGTTCGACACCGGCTACGTGAGCCTCGTGTACGACGGGACGACGGCGGAGGCCCCGGAGACGTTCGACGGGCTGCTCGACGACGAGCACGCGGGCGCGCTCATCGCGCAGAACCCCGGCGGCTCCGCGACCGGTCGGGCGTTCCTCCTCCACACGATCAACCGCTTCGGCGACGGCGGAGTCGCGAGCGACGGAGACGGGGAAGCCGTTTCGGGCGAGGACGGCGACCCCGACTACGACTACCTCGACTACTGGGCGGACCTTCAGGCGAACGACGTGCGCGTGCTGGGGAGTTGGGACGACGCGTACACGGCCTGGAGCGAGGGGGAAGCGCCGATCGTCGTCTCCTACTCCACCGATCAGGTGTTCGCTGACATGGAGGGCGAGAACCTCGAAGAACACCAGATCCGGTTCCTGAACGATCAGGCGTACGCGAACCCGGAGGGGATGGCCGTCTTCGCCGACGCCGACGAGCCCGACCTCGCCCGACAGTTCATGTCGTTCGTGCTGGAGCCGGACGTTCAGGGCGAAATCGCGCAGCGCAACGTCGCGTTCCCGGCGACCGGAACCGCCGAGCTGCCGAGCGACTACGCGGAGCTGGCACAGGAGCCGGCCGACCCGGTTACGTTCACCTACGACGAGCTCCAGGGCTCGGTCGACGCGTGGGTCGAGGCCTGGGAGCGGCAGTTCGCCGGAAACTAAGCGCGTGGCCGACGAGGAGAGCGCGTGACCGACGGCGACGACCACGGCGGGGACGCCGACGACGGCGGGGACGCCGACGATCACGGCGACGACACCGACGATCATGGCGGCCGCTTGGCGCGGGTCCGCGCCGGGACCGAGGCGCGCGCGCTGACCGCGCTCGCGGTCCTCACCAGCCTCACGCTCGTCGTCGCCTTCTACTACCCGACCGCGACCGTCCTCGTCGAGGCGGTCGTCGTCGACGGTGCCGTTACCCTCGGCGTCTTCGCCGACGTGCTCACCGACCCCTTCTACTTCGGCGAACTCGCGCGCCTGCTGTCCGGCGAGCCGCCAGGAGTCGTCGCGCGAGCGCTGCTCTCGCCGGACCGCCGGCTGGGGATCGTCGGGTTCACCGCGTATCAGGCGGTGCTCTCGACGGTCGCGAGCGTCGCCCTCGGCCTCCCCGCCGCCTACCTGCTCGCCCGCTTCGAGTTCCCGGGCCGGAAGACGCTGCGCTCGCTGACCATCGTCCCGTTCGTCCTGCCGTCGATCATGGTCGGGGTGGGGTTCGTTGCCACGTTCGGGCAGAACGGCACCCTGAACGCCGCGCTGAGCGCGCTCGGACTGCCGCCGGTCGATCTCATGTTCACCCTCGAAGCCGTGGTGATCGCCCACGCGTTCTACAACGCGCCGCTCGTCGCGCGCGTGACGACCGCGGCGTGGGAGTCGGTGGACGCGAGCGCGGTCGAGACCGCCCGGAGCCTCGGTGCCGGCCCGGTGCGGGCGTTCGTCGACGTGGTCGCGCCGCAGGTGTACCCGGCCGTGCTGACGGGCGCGGCGCTCACCTTCGTGTTCACGTTCGGGACGTTCCCCATCGTCCTCGCGCTCGGCGGGTTCGAGCTGGCGACGGTGGAGGTGTTCGTCTACCGGCTGGTGCGCGACCTGAACTACGCCGAGGCCGCCGCGCTGGCGGTCGTCGAACTCGTCGTCTCGCTCGCGGTCCTCCTCGCGTACCTCCGCTACGAGGCCCGGAACGCGACCAGCACGCGAGGGGCGCGACCGCTGCCGCGCCGGTCGCTCGTCCCGCCGTCGCTCTCCCCCCGCGAACTGCTGCCGCGGGCGGGGCTGGCCGCCTACGGCGTCGTGGCCGCGGTCGTCTTCCTCGCGCCGATCGCGTCGATGATCCTCGCGTCCGTCACGGGCGGCGACGGCGCGCTCACGCTCGACAACTACCGGTTCCTGGTCGAACGGCAGCAGACGGGCGCGGCGTTTCAGGTGCGGCCGTGGCCCGCGATCCGGAACTCGCTGGCGTTCGCGGGGGCGGCGACCCTGCTCGCGCTCCCGATGGGCGTCGTCGTCGCGGTGCTGACCACGCGGCGGTACCGGGGGCGGACGCTCGTCGACGCGGCCGCGATGGCCCCCCTCGCGGTGTCCGGGATAATCGTCGGGCTCGGGCTGCTCCGGGGGCTCGTGTTCGGGGTCGAGATCGCGGGCTGGCGGATCGCGGCCGGCGGCGCGGTCGCCATCGTCGTGGCGCACGCGGTCGCGGGCTACCCGTTCGTCGTGCGCACCGTCTCGCCCGGGCTCTCGGGGCTGGACCGCTCGCTCGTCGAGTCGGCGCGGGCGCTCGGCGCGTCGCGGGCGCGGGTGATCCGCGACGTGGAGCTCCCCCTCGTCTGGCCCGCGGTCGTCGCGGGCGCGGCGTTCGCGTTCGCCATCTCGATCGGGGAGTTCACCTCGACGGTGGTGCTGGCGACGGGGGCCGACGCGTACACGATGCCCGTCGCGATCGAACGGTTCATCGGGCGGCGGCTCGGACCGGCGACCGCCATGGGCGTCGTCCTGCTGGTCGTCACCGGACTCAGCTTCGTCGTCATCGAGCGGCTGGGAGGTGAACACCGTGGCCTCTGACCCGGACGGACTGGCGGAAGGTAGCGGCGACAGCGACCCCGTCGCCGTCGAACTCGACGGCGTGACGAAGCGCTACGGCGACGCGACCGCCGTCGGCGACGTGAGCCTGCGGGTGCGCGAGGGCGAGTTCTTCACGCTCGTCGGCCCCTCCGGCTGCGGGAAGACGACGACGCTCCGCCTGATCGCGGGGTTCGAGGACCCCTCGGCGGGGACGGTCCGCTTCGCCGGCGAGTCGGTCGCCGGGGTTCCGCCCGAGGACCGCGACGTGGGCGTCGTCTTCCAGAGCTACGCGCTGTTCCCGCACATGACCGTCGGCGAGAACGTCGCGTACGGGCTCAACTTCGCGGACCCGCCCGAGGGCGTCACGCGCGACGAGCGCGTCGCCGACCTGCTCGACCTCGTCGACCTCCCCGACGCCGCCGACCGCGACCCGGAGAGCCTCTCGGGCGGCCAACAGCAGCGGGTCGCGATGGCGCGGGCGCTCGCGCCCGGCCCGGACGTGCTCCTCTTAGACGAGCCGATGAGCGCGCTCGACGCCCGCCTGCGCGAGCGGCTCCGCGCGCAGGTCAAGCGGATCCAGTCGGAACTCGGGATCACCACGATATACGTCACCCACGACCAGGAGGAGGCGCTGGCCGTCTCCGACCGCGTCGCCGTGATGAACGACGGAACTCCGGAGCAGGTGGCCCCGCCGCGGACCGTCTACCGCGAGCCCGCCACCCGGTTCGTCGCCGAGTTCGTCGGCGACAACAACGTCTTCTCGGGCGAAGTCCGCGACGCGCCCGCCGACGGCGAGTTCGCGGTCGCCGTCGACGACGCGGACGAGACCCTGCGCGTCGGGACCGACGAGTCCGACACCCGCCCCGAACCGGGCGACCGCGCCGACTTCTGCGTCCGCCCGGAACACCTCCGGGTCGCGGGGGACGGGGACCCGAGCGCGACACGCGACGCGGACGCGACGCGCGACGGCACCGAGAACGCGCTGCGCGCGACCGTCGCCAGCGCGGAGTTCCTCGGCGAGACGACCAGAGTCACCCTCGACTGGGGCGACCGCGAACTGCTCGTCCGGACCGTCGACCCCCTCGACGGCGCGGTCACCGTCTCGTTCGACCCCGGCGACGCGCACGTGATCGAGGTCGAGGGCGAGAACGACAGATAACGGCGGTGGCGCGTGCCTGCGAGGCCGCACCGCGGCCGAGCAGCACGCGCGAGGGAGTCGCGAACGTAGTGAGCGACGAGGCTGGGGAGGCATGAGGTGCGGTCGCTGTGCTGTGCTGGGCGGGACTCGAAGGGGCAGTCGGGAGGCGGGCGCAGGTGACGTAAGCACCGCAGCGAAGGAGCGATAGCGACTGAGCGAGGAGCGCAACGAGCGTGCGCCCGCCTCCCGGCTGGGGCTTCGGCGGTCTCGGTCACAACGTCGGCGCTGTAGTCGCTAAGGCTTCGACAGCGCTCACGAGATCCGCGCCGTTATTCCCGCCACTTGTGGCCGCACTCGACGCAGGTGAACAGCCGGACCTCGTAGGAGCCGCCCGGCTTCGGTATCATCTCGGAGGTGGCCCGGTCGCCGTCGCAGTCGGCCGCCGGGCAGGGCTCCTGTACCGTCTCGGCGGCGTCCCGCGTCGCGTCGGCCACGTCCGGCGCGCCGTCGTCCCGCTGCCCGTCCCGGGTCGCCATCGCCGCTTCCGCCTGCGAGTCCCGCGGCTCCTCGTTCTCGCAGGAGCGACACGCCCACCTGTCGCCCTCCGTGTGCATCATCGAGCCGCACTCGTCACAGAACTTCATGTGGCGTGGACGTACGCGGCTTCGGATATACGTGTTAACTTCCGGTCGACGCGGATTCCCCACGCCCGCTCGGACCGACCCGCCCGAGACCGACCCGCCCGGGACCGACCCGCCCGGGACCGACCCGCCCAGACCGACCCGCCCAGACCGACCCGCCCGAGACCGTGCCGACACCTCTTACCGCGCCGACCCGTTAGGTCGGGTATGGCCTCCGAGTCGTGCGACGTCTGCGAGCGGTCCGTGCGGATCGCCGGCGGGATCGGCGACCTGTGGAACTTCGCGTTCGAGTCGACGCAGGGGCTGACCCTCGAACTCACCGACGGATCGGAGTTCTTCCTCTGTTTCGACTGTATGGAGAAACTGCCCGACGACCACGAGCCGACCGCCGAGGACGTCGCCGACCTCCGCGAGCGCACCGAGCCGGTCGAAGACGACGGCAACCACTTCTGGCACTGGCGCTGACGCGAGGGACTTCTCGGACCTCCGCGTACCGCTCGAAAAAGGGACCGTCGCGTCAGTTATCGCCCGACTCTTCTCCCGACTTCTCGCCCGACTCTTCTCCCGACTTCTCGCCCGACTCTTCTCCCGACTTCTCGCCCGACTCCTCGTCGATCTCCGGCGTCGACGGCTCCGGCTCGACGCCGGTGTCGGCGGGCGTCTCGGTCGCGTCCGTCACGTCGTTCGACCGCGAGCCGCTGCCGAACAGGCGGGCGCGGAGCCCGCGCTCGCTCCGCGGTTCGGCGAGCAGCACGGAGCAGTTCACCTCGTTGAGCACGTCCAACACGAGCGACCCGCGCACAAGCCGCGAGAGCAGCCCCTTCTGGGTCGCGCCGACGATCAGCATCGTGGCGTCGCGGGCGGCGCGCTCGATGCTGGTCTCGACGTCGCCGCTCTCGATCCGCAGCGCCGCGTCCGAGAGGTCGTGCGCGTCGGCCCACTCGGAGAGGAACGCGCGGCCCGCTTCCTCCTCGCCCGCCTCGGTGACGTGGAGCAGCGTGACCTCGCCGTCGAACTCGGTCTGGAGCATCTTCGCCACCGCGCCCGAGAGGTCCGAGGCCGGACCGCCGGCCGTCGGCACGAGGATGCGCGAGGGGTCGAACCCGCGGTCGCGGAACACGAGGAAGTCGGAGGGCAGCGAGTACGCCAGCTCGTCGATGGCGGACTCGGCGCGCCCCGGAGCCCCGTGGGAGTCCTCGCCCCAGCCCATCACGGTCATGTCGGCACCGTAGGTGCGCGCGGCGTCGAACACCTCCTCGAACACGCGGTGCGATAAGACGACGTGCGTCTCGACGTCGACGCCGAAGGTCTCCGCGTCCTCGCGGGCCTGGTCCAACAGGCCGTGGGCCGCCTCGTGCGCGCCGCGGTCGCGGGCCGCCTCCAGCGAGGTCTGGTCGGGCACGTTCGCGATGTTGACCGCGACGACCGTCCCGTTCCGCTGCTTGGCGATGGCCGACGCGAGCGTGATCAGGTGTTCCTCGGTCTTGGGGTTCGCGAGCGGCACCATCACGCGGTAGTCGCCGCCGCTCGGCTGGACCGAGGTGGCCGCGGAGACGGCCTGATCGGGCAGCTCGTCGGAGCGGTCGAGGATCCACGTCCCGAGCACGCCGCGAGACTCCACCTTGCCGCGGGCGTACAGCAGGTACCAGAGCACGGCGAAGGCGACGAGGCCGGCGGAGAGGAGAATGATCGTCGGCTCGATGTAGACGATCAGCGCGAACGACGACAGCGTCCCGATGATCGGGACGGCGGGGTAGAACGGGACCTCGAAGTCCGGGTCGTACCCCCCGACTTCCGACTCGCGCATCACGATCAGCGCGATGTTGAGCAGTCCGTAGACGATCAGGTGGAGCACGGAACCCATCGCCGACAGCGACTCGACGCCGCCGGCGACGAGGAAGAGGAGGATGAGCGCGCCGGTGAGCGCGATCGACTTGTACGGCGTGCCGAACCGGTCGTGGATCTCGTTGAGCTTCGGGGTGACGATCTTCTCGCGGCCCATCGCGAAGTTGATCCGCGACGACGAGAGGATGGAGGCGTTCGCCGACGAGGCGGTCGCGAGCAGCCCGCCGATCAGGAGCATGCCGGCACCGACCGCGCCGAGTGAGTAGCCGAACACCTCGTAGTTGCCGAACAGCAGGCGGGCGGCGTCGACGACCGCGGTCTCGTTGTTCGCGACGAGTTCGTTCGGGACCGCCGCGAGCAGCACCAGCAGGAACAGCGCGTACACGACCGTGACGATAACGACCGAGCCGAGGACCGCGAGCGGGAGGTTCCGGCCGGGATTTTTGATCTCCTCGGCGACCGAAGTGATCTGTACGAAGCCGAGATACGAGACGAAGATGACCCCCGTCACCGGGAGCACTTGGCTCGTCGTCTCCGAGGTCGCGAACGGTCGCAGGGAGTCCACATCGGCGTTCAGCAGGCCGACGACGGTGAAGACGGCGAGGATGCCCAGAAGCGACATCACGATGACGATCTGGAGGCCGCCGGTCTCCTTCGCGCCGAAGTAGTTGACCGCGATGAACAGCAGCGCGCCGGCCAGCCCGATCACCTGCGCCGCTTCCAGCGTCAGCGGGCCGAGTCCCACCGGGCCGATCCCGACGAGCGCGTTGACGTACTCGCCGAAGCCGTACATGTAGAACGCGGAGGCGAAGGCGAGTCCGAGCCAGTTCGCCCAGCCGGCGATCGAGCCGAACATCGGGCCGAGCGCGCGGTTGACGTAGAAGTACGCGCCGCCGGACTTCGGCATCGCGGTCCCGAGTTCGGAGGCGGACAGCGCGGTGAAGAGGGCGATGACCCCGCCGAGGACGAACGTGGCCGCCGCGAGCGGGCCGGCGCGGGCGACCGCGGTGCCGGGCAGGACGAAGATCCCCGCGCCGATCATCGTCCCGATCCCGATCGTGAGCGCCGCGAGCGGACCGAGGTCCTTTGCGAGTTCCTCGTCCCCGCTCACGGCGGATCACCTCGGGCGGTTGTGACTCTTCGGGCGTGTATCATACCTGTTTTCGCTCCCCCGTTCGTATAAACCCGGTTGATCCGGTCGGCTGCGCCGTCTTCGGAAGGTCAGACTGTCCGCGGGCGGCCGGAACGCCCCACGGGGCGGGCCGCGTCGGATCGCGCCTTTTGAACGGAACACAAGGTCCATACCCTCACGCGACGCGGTACGATCCAAGGTGGATCCCGTGACGAAGAAACGCGAATACCGCGACGACTACGACGACAAGACGCTGTACATCCCCGGGCCGACCGAGGTCCGCGAGGACGTGATCGAGGCGATGACTGAGTCGACGTTCGGCCACCGGATGGACCGGATGACCGACCTCTACACCACCATCGTCGAGGACACGAAGGAGTTCCTCGGCACCGACAACGAGGTGGTCATCCTCACCGGCTCCGGCACGGAGTTCTGGGAGGCGACGACGCTGAACCTCGTCGACGAGCACGTCCTCGTCCCGACCTGCGGCGCGTTCAGCGAGCGGTACGCCAACGTCGCCGAGCGCCTCGGCAAGACGGTCCACCGGCTGGAGTACGAGTGGGGCGAGGCGGTCAAGCCCGCGGACATTCGGGAGGCGGTCGAGTCCGCCGACGTCCACTACGACATGGTCGCCGGCGTGATGAACGAGTCCTCTACCGGCGTCCGGAACCCGATCGAGGAGATCGGCGACGTCCTCTCCGAGTACCCGGACACCTACTTCGCCGTCGACGCCGTCTCCTCGCTCGGCGGCGACTACGTCGACATCGACGAACACGGCATCGACGCGATCTTCGCGTCGACCCAGAAGGCGTTCGCGATGCCGCCGGGACTGGCGGTCTGCGTCGTCAGCGACGACGCCTACGACCGCGAGGTCGAGAAGGGGGACTCCTCGTGGTACGGCGGCTTCCGCCGCACGATCGACTACTACGACCGGAAGGGACAGACCCACTCGACGCCCGCGATCCCGATCATGTTGGCGTACCGCAAGCAGATGAAACACATGCTCGACGAGGGGCACCGCGCCCGCGACGAGCGCCACCGCGAGATGATGGAATACGTCCACGACTGGGCCGACGAGCACTTCGCGATGTTCCCCGAGGAGGGCTACGAGTCGCAGACCGTCGCCTGCATCGAGAACACCCGGGGGATCGACGTGGCCGCGACCATCGAGGGAGTGAGCGAGGAGTACGACATGGCCTTCTCGAACGGTTACGGCGACATCGGCGAGGAGACGTTCCGGATCGGGCACATGGGCGAGCACACCGTCGAGAGCGTGAAGGAACTCACCGACGCCATCGAGGACGTGGCGGACCTCTAGTCCGCTAAACCCTGAACTCAGTCCTCGTCGCGGTCGGCGACCCGTTCGATCCGGTAGATCCGGCCGCCTCCCTCGGTCCGGTCGGTTCCCGTGACGACGAAGGCGTGGTCGCCGACGTCGACGATGTCGCCCGCGGCGAGCGGCTCCGACGGGTCGTCCGGATCTCCCGCGTCCGCGTCCGGTTCGGCTCCGCCGTCCGCACCGACCGCGTCGACGGCGTCCGCGCCGACGCCGAGCGCGGCCTCCCCGCGGTCGATCGCGCGCCGCCAGAAGGCGTCCGAGGGCGGCCGCGGTCCCAGCCGCGACGCCAGTTCGCTCCGCGTGAGTCGTCTCATCGGGTTCCCCTCGTCGCGCGAGCCCTTATCCGGTTCGGATCCCCGCCGACCGAGGCGAGAAGAGTCGCTACAGCCAGAGCAGCTGCGCGTGCCGCGTCTCCTCGAACTCCAAGACGGTCTCCTCGTCGACGAGGCCGGCCTCGACGGCGACGCCGACCGCCTCCGTTCCGACGATGTTCGCGACCTGCGCGCGCTGGAGGCCGGCGACGACCTCCTCGGCGGTCGCCTCGACCGCGTCGTCGCCCCCGTAGAACTCCTCGCTCACGGTAAGCGTGACCGGACCGTCCTCGTACGTCTCGCCGAGGCAGTCGGGGTCGCAGACGGAGACGAGCCGTCCCTCGGCGGTCTCGCGCTCGCGGAGGAGCATTCAGAAGCCCTCGGGACCCTCGCCCTGGAGCTCGCGCTCCGGTCCCTCGGCCTCGCCGTCCTGCCCGCCGCGGCCGCCGGCTCCGGGCTGGCTGCCGGGTTCACCGGGCTGCCCGCCCCGACCGCCGGGGCCGGGCTGGCCGCCGCGACCGGCCGCGCCGGCCTGCCCGCCGGGACCCGGTGCCTGACCGGTCTGTTCTTCGATCAGCTGTTCTTCAGTCTCGCGGCGGAGCTCCTCGGCGCGGTCGGCGACCTCCTCGGCCTGTTCGTGTTCGCCGGCCTCTTCGAGGGCCCGCGCCTTCTCCTCTAAGACGCCCGCATCGCGGTAGCCGAGGCGGATCGCGTTGTCGAAGCACTTGACGGAGTCTTCGGCGAGCCCGCGCTCGACCAGCAGGAAGCCGCGGTTGTACCACGCTTCGGCGAAGCGGGGGTCGGCCTCGACGGCGCGTTCCGCGTGTTCGAGCGCCTGCTCGCTGCGGCCGGACTCCCAGAGGGCGTACGCGAGGTTGGTCTCGGCGGTCGCGGCGTGCTCGGACTCCTCGTCGATGCGTAGCGCCTCCTGATACGCGCCGATAGCCTGGTCGAACTCCTCCAGTTGGGCGTGGGCCGCCCCCTTGTTCACCCACGCCTCCTGCGCTTCGAGCGAGTCCTCCTCGGCGAAGCGGGCGGCGCGTTCGAACGTCTCGGTCGCCTCCTCGAAGCGGTTGATCCCCATGTACGAGAGGCCGACGTCGATCAGTTGTTCGACGTCGACGTCCTCGCTGCCGATGTTCCGGCGGTCGAGCTCGTCGGTCAGCGCCCGGGAGTCGACCGGGTCGACGCGGCTCGGGTCCTCGCCGAGCTCCGGCGGGTCCAGCGTGAACGCGTCGTAGTCGGCGTCGACGCCCTGCCCCGAGGAGAACTCGTGGCCGTCGTCGTCGCGTTCGTCGGTCATGCCCCGAGGTTGGCGGTCACGACGCGTAAGGGTTGCGTCGCGCGGGTCCTTCGGGGGCTGTTCCCACGGGAAACGGCCGGGAGCGCGGTCGCTCCGGCGAACGCGGCCGAACGCTTCCCTCCTGTCGCGGCCGGCCGAGCGGACGGGTGCGGTCGAGACGATCACGAGGTGATCCGAGCTTCGTCGGGAGTACAGCGCTCGAAACGGCGGATCGCGGCGTGGTTTTATTACGTCGGCGCGCGGATCTCGGAGAGATGACACGTCCCCGACTCTCCACGCGGCTCCGGTTCGGCGCGGCGGCCCTCCTCGTCGCCGTCGGTGCCGCGGCCAGCCTCGCGGTCGCGCCGGACCTCCCCGAGCGGATGGTGACGCGGTGGAACGCCGCCGGCGAGCCGGTCGGCACGCTCTCGAGGGCGGCCGGGATGTGGTTCGTTCCGGGGCTCGCGGCCGGGCTGCTCGGCCTGTTCGCGCTGCTCCCGCGGATCGACCCGCTCGGCGCGAACATCGCCGCGTTCCGGGTCCACTACGACCGGTTCGTCGTCGTGTTCACCGCGTTCCTCGTCGGGCTCCACCTCGCCGTGCTCGCCGTCAACCTCGGCTACGCGGTCGACGTGACGACGCTCGCGGTGGCCGGCGGGGCCGCGCTGTTCTACTACCTCGGCACGCTCTTACCGCACGTCGAGCCGAACTGGTTCGTCGGGGTCCGGACGCCGTGGACGCTCAGCGACGACGACGTGTGGGACCGGACTCACGCGCTCGGCGGCCGGCTGTTCAAGCTCTCGGCCGCGATCGCGGTCGTCGGCCTCCTCGTCGGCGAGTACGCCGTCTACTTCCTCGTCGGCCCGGCGCTGGCGACGGCCGCCGTCACCGCGGCGTACTCGTACGTCCTGTACGCGCGCCGCGAGGACGACGGGAGCGACGGCGACCCCGACGCCGCGGGCCGGACCGCGAAGTAGGCGACCGCCGAGCGTCGACGGACGGAGGCGACGGCGAGTTCCGCCCCGGTGCCGGGCGTTTATGTCCGCGGCCGCGAAGGGACGTGTATGACCGAGGAGTCACGCGCGGACCGGCGGTCCCCCGTCGGCGAGCCGGTGGTCCGGTCGGACCCGGCGGTGACCGGCGACCGGGCCACCGAGGCGGTGGGGTTCGACCCGAACGACCCCGACAGCGTCGCCGAGGCCGCGGAGACGGTGGCCCGGTTCGCGGCCGGCGACGTGGGGGACGACGACAACGTCCTAATGTTACGCGGGGCCGCGGCCTGCGCGGCGCTCGTCCGCGGCGTCGGCTCGTACAAGGAGGCGGCCGAGCGCGCGGGCGGCGACGTCTCCGTCGCGTTCATCCGCAAGTGGGCCCGGGTCCACGACCTCCCGCAGGCGATCCGGCGACAGGTCGCCAACGGGCGGATCGCGCCGAGCGCCGCGAAACACGTCGCGCGGCTCGGCGGCCGGGACCGGTACCTGCTCGCGTGGGCGGCGATCGACGGCGACCTCACGGTCCGGGAGGTGCGCGCGGTCGCCTCCGCGGTCAACGACGGGACGGACATCGAGAGCGCGGTCCGCGACGCGGGCGTCGAACTCGGGCGGCTTCAGGTCCGGCTCCCGGCGGACACCTACGTCGAACTCCGTCGACGCGCCTCCATGGAGAACGTCGAGCCGGGGGAGATCGTCGCCGAGGCGGTCGACGCGTACCTCGACGAGTAGCGGAGTCGGTTATGAGCCGGCGGCGCGGTCGGTCGCGAACCGCACCGCGGCGGCGGCGATCGCCTCCCTCGCTCGCTCGACTTCCCTCCACGCGATCGTCTCGTCGGGGTAGTGCGCCTCGTCGATGGTCCCCGGACCGAACAGCACCGCCGGGACGCCGGCCGCGACGAAGTGCCGCGAGTCGGCCCCGTACGTCGCGCCCCGCGGCTCGACGTCGGGGAGTCCCGCCGCGACGAGGCCGGCGCGGACCGCCTCGACGACCGGTTCGTCCACCGCGATCTCCGCGGGCTCGAACTGGACGGAGAACCGCTCGAACCGCGGCGGGTGGTCGCGAAGCCACGGGTCGTCCGCGACCACCGACGCCAGTCGCTCGCGGAACGCCGACTCGACCTCGGCCACGGTCTCGCCCGGGGCGACGCCGATCCGGAACTCGGCGGAGAGCGTCGCGGGGACCGTCGACGCCCACGACCCCGCCTCGACGCGCCCGCAGACGACGGGCCACGGGACCGGGGACTCGCCGTACAGCCGATGGGAGACCGACTCGCAGCGCTCCCGCTCCAGATCGGCGAACGCCTCTCGCACGGCCTCGAACCGGGGGAGAACGTCCTCGCCGCGCCACCGCGTGGCCGCGTGGGCGCTCCGCCCGTCGATCTCCAGTCGCGCCATCAGCGACCCCTCGGCGGCGACGACGGGGCACAGCTCCGTCGGCTCCGCGACGATGGCCGCGTCGCGCTCGAACGGGTACGGGCTCGCGAGCGCGGCGGTCGCCGCGCCGTAGCCGCCGTCCTCCTCGCCCGCGACGGCCTCGACCGCCAGCCGGAGCCCCGACGGCGGGAGCGAGACGGAGCCGTTCGCGACCGCGGCACGGAGGTCCGCGGCGGCACCGACGCAGGCCGCCAGCCCCGACTTCATGTCGGCCGCGCCGCGGGCGGTGAGCGTCGCGCCGCCCTCGTCGCCGCCGGCGTCGTCCCAGGCCGGCTCGAAGGGGTCGCTGGACCACTCGCCCGGCTCGGCGGGGACGACGTCGAGGTGGCCGTTCAGCGCCAGCGTGGGCGTCGAGGCGTCCTCGCCGTCCTCGCGAGCTGCGTCCGGGTCCTCGGCGTCGACCTCGCCCAGTTCGAGGACGCCGGCGACGCTCCGCCGTCCCTCGACCGCCGCCGCGTCGACGTCGTCGGGGAAGGAGGGGTGGTCGGCGAGGACGGCGGGGTCGGCGTCCCAGCCGTACGTCTCGAACCCGAGGTCGTCGAGCGCGCGCTCGACGAAGTCGGCCGCGGCCGCCTCCTCGCCCGCGGTCGACCGGAACCGACAGAGGTCGGCGGCGAACGCGCGCATGTCGAAGTCGGTCGTCACGTCCCCGGCGACGGCGGCGGCCGGGAAACCGTTTCGGGTCGCGGGGGCGACCCCTGCCGCGGTTCTAAACGTTTATCCGTCGGCTGACCCTACCTCGATCCGTCTGGGCCGGTAGCTCAGTTAGGGAGAGCGTCCGGCTTTTAACCGGACGGTCGGGGGTTCGAATCCCTCCCGGCCCGCTTATGCCGCCGCGAGCAAATCCGCGAGCGGCGGCACTGTGCTGAGGGAGGGTTCGGACCAGGGAGCACGCAGCGCCGAGCGGAGCGAGGCGACCGTGCGAGTGGGGTTCGAATCCCGTCGCACCCAGAGGTGCGACTGACCCACGCTCGCTTCGCTCGCGTGGATCCCTCCCGGCCCGTACAACGAGACGGTGAGCGACGCGAACCGCGGACCGCGTCGCCGTCACGCCGTCTCGGCGAGCCACTCCAGCGCCGCAGTCCGGTGATCGAGCAGCGTCCCGAGGTGGTCGGTCGCGGCGTGCTCCAGCGTGCCGCCGCGCTCTCGGACGAGCGATCGGACCGGCGGGAGCGGCGTGTTCTCGTCGTCCGTCCCGTGCCACGCGCGGACGGCCGCGTCGGACGGGCCGAGGTCGAACGTCCCGTCGGCGAACGACCGGTTCTCGCGTTCGACGGCGCGCGCGCCGGGGGCGAGGGCCTCGTGGAAGTCGGCCGCGACCGCGTCGGCGACGGCGTCGGGGACGGACCGGTCCGTGTACTGCGAGACGACCGCGTCGGGCCCCGAGACCGACGCGAACGCCTTCGAGAGGCGGAAGACCGCCCGCAGCGCGAACGGGACCGACGCGAGCGTCGCGAGGGCGTTGTCGGCCGGGGGGACGACGGTGCTGATCAGGGCGGTTCGGGTCACGCGGTCGTCGGTCGCGGCCGCGAGCGCGAACGGGCCGCCGCCCGAGAAGCCGAGCGCGCCGGCCCGGTCGACCGACTCCGCGTCGAGGAGCGCGGCGGCGTCGCCCGCCCAGTCCGACGGCGACCGCTCGCTCGGGGGCGGCGAGGAGCGACCGTAGCCCGGCCGGTCGGGAACGAGGAGGCGCACGCCGGCCTCGGTCGCGGGTGCCGAGAGCAGCGCCCCGAACAGCCGCGACCCCGGGGTTCCGTGGTGGACGACGACCGGGAAGCCGTCGGGGTCGCCGCCGGTCGCGTACGAGAGGGTGCGTCCGTCGGGGAGGGTACACGCGTCCGTCGGAAGGGTCGTCGACTGAGGCGTCATAGTGGGACCTACGCGCCGGTTCTCGGAGGGGCCGAAAACGGGTTGCGGTCTCGCGATCCGGCGTCGCGGCGACCATAGTCTCGGCGTCGCGGCGGTGCTGCGGCTCACGAGCGTCGAAACCGGGGGGAGAAAGCGTGTCGCCGTCGGGGGGACGAGCCGTCGGCCGAGTCAGTAGCCGAGCTGCTCGCGCACGAGGACGAGCGTCGTGCGGCCCTCCTCGGTCTCGCGTCGGTAGACGAGCTGTTTGGCGATGGCGGACTCGACGCCGTACGCCTCCTGCGCGCGCTCGTTCTCCAGCGGATACGCGACCGATTCGAGGCGGTCGAACGCGTCCGAGAGCGTCGGGACGATCTTGTTGATCCCGCTGACGATGACGACGTTGCCCGCGGCGAACGGGTACGCGCCGATCCGACTGCCGGAGAGGTCGGCGGCGACGAGCTCGCCCGTCTGCGCGATCGCGTTGATCCCGCCGAGGAAGTAGTCGGCCGTCTGCGACTCGCGGCGCGCGGTCTGTCGCTCGGCGTCGTCGTCGATGCCCCAGATCTGGTCCGGGAGGCTCTCCCAGTCGTGGTCGCCCTCGCCGAGGAAGTCGTCGAACCCGATCTCTTCGAGCGTCGTGGAATGTCCGTTCATCACGGAGACGCCGTCGGGGATCTGGGACTTCACCGTCTCCAGCGCCTCGTCGGCGTCGTCGACGACGATCACGTCGAAGCCGCGCTCCTCCAGGTTGGCGACGGCCTCCTCGACCGTCTCCGCGTCCGGGACCTCGTCCAGTTCCGCGTCGATCTCCGCGTCGTCTGCGTAGTCCGCCTTCTGCTGTGACATTGTGAACGTGAGAACCTCGTCTACGGATCGAAGGGTCGGGAGTCACTTAACCGCTCGCGGACACCGCCGTCCGGTGGTTACGCGGGTGTTACCCTCCTGTCGCGCGAACCGAATGTGAGTGGTGGTAGCGTGGTCCTCGATCGGGGATTCCGGAGACGCGGACGAACGACGAGCCGACGGCTCTCCGGTCGCCGGGTCGGTCGTCGATAAAAATCGCGTGTCGTCGTGGCCCGAAGGGGCGCGCGACGGTCGGTCGTGAGGCGGTTCGGTGAAACGGCTGCGGTCGGGTCAGGGGGCGTGTGAGTTCTCGCCGAACTTCACACCTCGCGGGTCGCGTGGGCTCACGGGGCGCGTCGCCCCGTTCGCTTCGAGGTCTCCCTGCGGTCGACCTCGCTCGCTCCCCGCTCGGTATCGAGGTTCTTTCAGAACCTCGCTTACATCGCGCCGCCCATGCCGCCCATGCCGCCCATGCCGCCGCCCATGCCGCCGGGCGCGCCGCCGGGGCCGCCCTCGTCGCCGCCGTCGTCGGTGCCGCCGCCCTTGAGGTCGCCGGCCGCGATGACGTCGTCGATGCGGAGGATCATGACGGCCGCCTCGGTGGCGGACTCGATGGCCTGGGTCTTGACGCGGAGCGGCTCCACGACGCCCTCGGCCTCCATGTCGATCACGTCGCCCGTGTAGGCGTCGAGACCGGCTCCGAACTCGCCGCCGTCGTGGCGGGAGCGGAGGTCGACCAGCGAGTCGATGGGGTCGAGACCCGCGTTCTCGGCGAGGGTGCGCGGGACGACTTCTAAGGCGTCGGCGAACGCCTCGACGGCGAGCTGCTCGCGGCCGCCGACGGAGTCGGCGAAGTCGCGGAGCTGCAGCGCCAGCTCGGCCTCGGGCGCGCCGCCGCCGGGCAGGACCTGCCCGTCGAGCAGCGTCGTGCGGACGACGCCGAGCGAGTCGTCGATGGCGCGCTCGACCTCGTCGACGACGTGTTCGGTGCCGCCGCGGAGGATGAGCGTGACGGACTTCGCCTCTTCGACGTCCTCGACGAAGATGCGCTCGTCGCCGCCGATGTCCTTCTGGGCGACGGAGCCGGCGAAGCCGAGGTCGTCGGACTCGATGTCGTCGAGGTTGGAGACGACGCGGCCGCCGGTCGCGCGGGCGAGGCGCTTGAGGTCGTCGGACTTCGCGCGGCGGACGGCGAGGATGCCCTCCTGCGCGAGGTAGTGCTGGGCCATGTCGTCGATGCCGTCGCCCACGAAGACGACGTCAGCGCCGATGTCGACGAGGTGGTCGACCATCTCGCGGAGCTGCTCTTCCTCCTGGTCGAGGAACTGCTGGAGCTGGTCGGGGTCGGTGACGTTGACCTCGGCGTCGATCTCCGTCTCCTTGACCTCGATGGCTCCGTCGAACAGCGCCACGTCGGCGTCCTCGACGGCGAAGGGCATGTTCTCGTCGACGCGCTCCTTGTCGACGATGACGCCCTCGACGAGCTCGGACTCGTCGATGGAGCTGCCGACGACCTTCTCGACGGAGACGTTCTCCGTGTCGATGCCGTCGTCGTCCTGAACAGCGAGGACGGCGTCGACGACGAGCTCGGCGAGGAGGTCCTTGGAGTTCTCCGCGCCCTTGCCCGTCATCGCCGTCTCGGCGATCTCGACGAGCGTGTCGTAGTCGTCCGCGGAGACGTCGATGGCCTCCTCGTCGAGGATCTCCTTGGCCTTCTCGGCGGCCTGACGGTACCCCTGCGCGAGGGTCGTCGCGTGGATGTCCTGATCGAGGAGCTCCTCGGCCTGATCGAGGAGCTCACCGGCGACCACGACCGCGGAGGTGGTGCCGTCGCCGACCTCCTCCTCCTGCGTCTCGGAGACCTCGACGATCATGTTGGCCGCCGGGTGGTCGATGTCCATCTCCTTCAGGATGGTGACGCCGTCGTTCGTGACGACGACGGACCCGCCGGAGTCGACGAGCATCTTGTCCATCCCTTTCGGGCCGAGCGTGGTGCGGACGGACTCCGCGACCGCCTTGCCGGCCGTGATGTTCATGTTCTGCGCGTCCTTTCCGGAGGTACGCTGCGACTCTTCGGAAAGTACGATCATGGGCTGATTGCCCATCCGCTGGCGCTGTGACATTACAACCATTGATTGTTTGTGATTCTATATAAACGTTTCGCTCGGTGCGTGCGAAACCGCAACACGGTGGGGGAACATCGGCCGCCATGAGTTACGTTCACACGCTCCTTTATATAGAACTCCAGATCGACCGTTGGCGGGNAGGAGCGCAACGAGCGTGCGCCCGCCTCCCGGCTGGGGCTTCGGCGATCTCGGTCGTGACGAGAGCAGCAGCGTATCATCTCCCGACTGAAGCTTCGGTGGTGCCCGTACCGTTCATCGATTGATAAGGTTTCAACTGTTGAGCCAGGCAAACGTGCCGATCAAAATAGTGAATAATCCAAGAAGAATCGTACGGAGATTGGGTTGTAGCAAAGAGATACCAAGAATAACGAATCCGGCTATAACGGAGAGAATCCCGGAGAGTTTCCGGTACTGCTGTAGAGACATACGACGCAGTAGTGTATCGTGTTTTTAGGTCCTTACTGGGGCGCGTTGAAGCTCACGTCGTCGTCGAGTTCGTTCGACATGCGCTCTAAGTACGAGTACACCGCGCCGTGGGGAGCCCCGTCCAGCAGCATCCCGACCGCCCGCCGAACGACCTCGAGCTCCTCGGGCTGGCCCACGGCCCCGACCGTCGAGCCGTAGACGACGACGTTCGCGCCCGACAGCTCCTCCATCAGCTCGCGGGTTCGGCCGTTCTCGCCGATGATCCGGCCCTTCTTGCGCTGGAGGTCGTTGTCGTTGCGGGTGTGCTCGGACAGATCGATCAGGTCGAGCGTCCGGAGGTCGTGGTCGAGGATCGACAGCGCCGTCTCCGGCTTGAAACCGCGCCCGATCGCCTTGATCACGTCCGGGGCCACCATGGCGGCCACCGGGTCGTCCCGCTCCTCGATGGCGACGCTGCCCGACTCCGAGTCGATGTCGAGCCGCACGTTCGCCCGCTCTTCGATCTCCCGCATCGTCTCGCCACCAGCGCCGATGACGACGCCGATCCGGTCCTGCGGAACCGTCACGTGTTGCATATCACGGAGTACCCGGCGGAGCCTTTTAAGCGTGTTCCGCCGGACGCGAGTGTGTGCCGGTGTGACGGTTCTCGCCGGCGATCTGGGGCCGCGACAGCGGCGTCGACACCGGCTGTCACACCCGCGGGAGCGTTTTATCATCGCGCGCCGATCCCCGGCCGTGGAGATCCGGCCTCCCGAGACCGACGAAGACCTGCGGGAACTGATCCGGGCGCACGGCCGCTCGTGGCGCGCGGCGTACGATGGGATCCTCCCCGATCCGGCGCTCGACGAGATGACGGTCGAGCCGGCTTCCGAGGACGTCGAGGAGTGGGCGGACAGGCTCGACGGCGACGACAGCGCCGTCTTCGTCGCCGTCGTCGACGGCGCGGTCAGGGGGTTCGCCGACGTGCGCTGGGGCGCGGACAACACGAAGTCGTTCGTCGGCGAGGGTGAGGCCGGGGTGAAAGCGATCTACGTCCACCCCGACCGGTGGGGAGAGGGGGTCGGCTCGGCGCTGCTCGACCGCGGCCTCGACGCGCTCCCGGACCGGGTGGAGCGGGTCCGACTCGAAGCGCTCGCCGACAACGACGTCGGGGCCCGGTTCTACGAGGCGCGGGGGTTCGAACGGGCGGAGGCGGGCGAAACCGAGGTCGCCGGCGAGACGTATCCGACCGCGATATACGCCCGCGACTGCTGAGCCGGGAGGCGCGTCGGAGCGTCGACCGGATTACTCCACGTCCGCTCCCGCGCTCGACTCCTCGTCCGGCTCCCCGCTCGGATCCGGCTCCGGCTCGGTCACGTACGCGCGGAGGTCGTCGGGGTCGACGTCGATCCCCTGTCGGGTGAAGAAGGCCGCCACGTTCTCGCAGTCGCGCGCGAGGAACTCGCCGGCGTTCGGGTGATGGACCGTCACGGCCTGCCCCAGATCGATTATCACCAGCTCCCCCTCGTGGATGATCATGTTGTACTCCGAGAGGTCGCCGTGGATCAGCCCCGCGCCGTAGAGCCGGCGCATGTACTCGCGGACGACCTCGTAGGCGGTCTCGGGGTTCTCCACGTCGACCTCGCTCAGCCGCCGGGCGCGCTCCTCGGCGTGCCCGACCAGCTCCATCACGAGGACGTTCCGCTGGACCGCGATGGGTTCGGGAACCCGGACACCGGCCTTGCGGGCGCGTTCGAGGTTCGCGAACTCCTTGCGCGTCCACGCCAGCACGACCGCCTTCTTGTCGCTCGCGATCCCCTCGAACCGCGGGTCCCCCTCGAGGTACTCGCGCATCTGCCGGAAGTTCGAGGAGTTGATCCGGTACACCTTCACCGCGACCTCGCGCTCGGGCGTGACGCCCTCCGGACCGCCGCCGGCCGCTTCCGACCCCGGCTCCGGGCGCTCGCCCGCCTGCCCGCCGAGCGCCTCGAAGACGCTCGCCTCCTTGCCCGTCGAGACGGGGCCGCCGAAGGCGTCGACGTAGCCGTCCTGGACGAGCTTGTACACCGCCGCCAGCGTGGCGTCGTCGAACACCGACTCCTGCAGTTTGAACTGCTCGGTGTCTTTGATCCGCTTGCGGAACTCGTCGAACTCGCGGTCCTGCCGCCGGGCGATCCGGTCGGCCTCGGTGTCGGAGACGTCGAGCTGCTCCCACTCGTCGCCGGGCTGGTCCGCGGGTTCGAGCAGGCCGAAGTCCTCGCTCATTCGTCACCGAGTTCGACGCCGCGAGGGATAAGCGAGGGGGTCATAACACGTCCATCGCGTCCTCGACGGGCATGTGGCCGTCGCGGACCGCCTCCAGTACCGTCCGACGCTCCTCGGCCTCCGGGTCGGTCGCGTCCGCGTCGTCGCCGTCGTCGCCGACCTCGCCGAGGGTCACCTTCTCCGTCTCGCCGACGAACTCGGGGAAGTCGGTCCCCTCCGCGAGCGCCGTCTCCTTCTTGACGCGGTACGAGCCGGCGTCGGTGGTGTAGAGGTCGCCCGGGTGGAAGAAGTACCAGTCCTCGCGGTCGAACCGCACCGCGATCCGGGCCTTCGCGCCGAAGTTGCGCGCGAAGAAGAGCAGCGCCTCCACCTCCTCGCCGGTGAGATAGATGGGGTCGCCCGCGCTCGACTTCGCCTCGATGGCGTAGAACGTCTCGCCGTCGCCCGCGAGGACGTCCGGCAGCTCGCGCTCGGTGGCGGAGCCGCTGGCCGGCGCGCGCATCACGGCGAAGCCCGCCTCGTCCAAGGCGTTCACCAGCTCGCGCTCCCGGCGGTCCCCCTTCCGGTTAGCGGACACGGTCGTCGTCACCCGGTTCGGTCATGGGCGTCGTAGACGCGAGCCGGGCAAAAGCCCGGCGGGTCGCGGAGCGACGGACGGGGGTCGCGACCGGAGTCGCGCGCGGACGGTCACTCCCGAAGCCGCTCCGCGTGTTCGACGACGACGCGGCCCAGCCGCTCGGTGCGCCGGCGGATGTCGTCGTCCGTAATCCGCGCCCCGCCCGCCGGATCGCTCCCGGCTCCGGTTCCGCCCGTCTCGACGACCGAGGAGGCCCCCTGGATTCCGACCTCGTGGGGGACCGTCCACGCGTGGACGTTCCGGAACGTCGACCGGAGGTGTTCGAGCGTGCCGCCGTACGAGCCGCCGCCGGCGGTCGCGAGCAGCCCCACCGCGGTGTTCGCGTACTCGTCGGAGCCGCAGAAGTCGTGGAAGTTCTTGAACGTCGACGAGTAGGAGCCGCGGTAGACGGGGGTCCCCGCGAGGACGCCGTCGGCCTCGCGGACGCGACGCTTCAGGGCCTCGCTGTCGCCCTGCGCGTCCTCGTCCGGGTGGTACAGCGGGAGGTCGACCGCCCCGAGGTCGATCAGGTCCGTCTCCGCGCCCGCGTCGGCCGCGGCGTCGAGCGCGACCGACAGCGCGGCCCGCGTCGTGCTCTCCGCCCGCCGGCTGCCGGAGATGGCGGCGATCCGTGTCATACGCCGGATTCGGAGCGAGGCGACAAAAACGGGACCGGTTCGACGGGGCGAGCGCGTCGCTCCGTTTTCCATGACCGCCGCGGTGGCGTCGCCGGCGGCAGGGCCGCCGACTACAAGAGGCGCGTCGCGCCTCCCGGCTGGGGCTTCGGCGGTCTCAGTCACAGTGTCGGTTCCGTAGTACCGAGCGACCGGGATTTCGGAGGCGGTCGCGACGACCCTCGCGAAACCCTCGTAGACGCGACACCGGGCATTATGAGCCTCGCCGTCAACGACGGACACATGGACCAGATCAGTTTCGGCACGGACGGCTGGCGGGCCACGCTCGACACCTTCACCGACGATCGCGTGCGGATCGTCGGGCAGGCCGTCGCCGACCACCTCGCGGCGGCGGGTCACGACGCTCCCGTGGCGGTCGGCTACGACGCCCGGGAGACCTCGGAGGGGTTCGCGGAGAGCCTCGCCGAGGTGCTCGCCGGCAACGGCTTCGACGTGATCCTCCCCGAACGCGACGCGCCGACGCCGGTGATCGCCCACGCCATCGTCGACCGCGGGCTGGCCGGCGCGTGCATGATCACCGCCTCGCACAACCCGCCCGAGTACAACGGCGTGAAGTTCATCCCCGACGACGGCGCGCCGGCGCTGCCCGAGGTCACCGAGGACATCGAAGCCCGCCTCGCGGAGCCCGACCTGCTGCCCGAGACCGAGCGCGGCGAGGTGTCGCGCGTCGACCTCGTGAGCGACCACGCCGACGCGGCCCGCGAGGTGGTCGGGACGGCCCTCGGGGGCGACGAGGGCGGCGCGGTCGACCTCGACGGACTCACCGTCGCGTACGACGCGATGCACGGGAGCGGGCGCGGCGTCACCGACGCGCTGCTCGAATCCGCCGGCGCGGAGGTCGTCCGCCTGCGCTGCGACCGCGACGTGACCTTCGGCGGCGACTCGCCCGAGCCGTCGGCCGAACACCTCGAGGCGCTCGCCGAGCGCGTCACGGACCCCGACAGCGACGCGGACCTCGGCGTCGCCAACGACGGCGACGCCGACCGGATCGCGGTCGTCACGCCCGAGCGCGGCGTCCTCGACGCGAACCGCTTCTACGCCGCCTGCTACGACCGGCTGCTGGAGACCGACGCCGGCCCCGCCGTCAGAACGGTCTCGACGACGTTCCTCGTCGACCGCATCGCGGAGGCGCACGGCGAGGAAGTGTACGAGACCCCGGTCGGCTTCAAGTGGGTCGCCGAGGCGATGGGCGAGCGCGACGCGCTGTTCGGCGGCGAGGAGTCGGGCGGGTTCACCGTCCGCGGGCACGTCCGCGAGAAGGACGGCGTGTTGATGGCGCTGCTCGCGGCCGCGACCCACGCCGCGGAGCCGTTCGACGCCCGCGTCGACCGCCTGCTCGACGAGCACGGCCGCATCGCGGCCGGGAAGGTGTCGCTCGACTGCCCGGACGACCGGAAGGCGGGCGTCCTCGACGAACTGGAGGACCACATCCCGGAGTCGGTCCGCGGCTCCCCCGTCGCGAAGGTCGTCACCCTCGACGGGTTCAAGCTCCTCCTGGAGAACGGCTCGTGGCTGCTCGTCCGTCCCTCCGGCACCGAGCCGAAGCTGCGGGTGTACGCGGAGGCCGACTCCGAGGCGGCCGTCGACGACCTGCTCGACGCGGGGCGCGACCTCGTCGAACCGCTGATCTGACCCCGAACCGACGGCCGGACGAGCGGCGTCGCCGGACCGACGACCCGACCGCCGAGAGTTTCAGTTTCACTTTGCGTTCGGCTCGTTTATTTATGAATTAATCCCGTACCGTCGCGTGCGGCCGGAGTCCCGGCCGGGAGCGACTCATGATCGACGACCCGCTGCCGACGCCGAGTGGCAATGACGCCGAATCAGCGACGAGCGAGGGGGATCGAAGCGAGGCCGATCCGAACGCCAGACGGTCAAGCGACGGGGATCCGACGGAGCGAGACCCGAACGACCGGCGACCAGACGCGGAGCGGCCGGCCCGCGAATCAGAGGCCGTCCCGGATCGGGTTACCGATCCGCCGCCCGGTTCGAGCGAGGACGGCGAGGTCGATGACCGCGAGTCCGAGCCGGCGGGCGGCGGCGGCGACGCGAACGGTAACGGCGACGGCGACGAGGAGGAGTCGGAGCCGCTCGAATACCGGCTCGAACGGCTCCGGCTGTGGCGAACCGTCGCGACGCTCGCGGTCGTCGTCGGCCGCCTCATCCGGTCGCTTTGAGCGTTTCCGTGCCGACCCGATCGGGTGTCTTTTTAGGGGATACCGCCCAAGCTGAACGTATATGTTCAAGGCCATCGTGGGCGCGTCGACGTTTCAGGACGCGCTCGACTCGGTGAGCGTGTTGGTCGACGAGTGTAAGATCCGCTTAAACGAGGAGGAGCTCTCCATCCGCGCCGTCGACCCCGCCAACGTCGGCATGGTCGACCTCACCCTCGAAGCGGCCGCCTTCGAGTCCTACGAGGCCGACGGCGGCGTCATCGGCGTCAACCTCGCCCGGCTGGAGGACATCGCCGGGATGGCCAACTCGGGCGACCTGATCCACCTCGAACTCGACGAGGAGACCCGCAAGCTACACATCGAGATCGACGGCCTGAGCTACACCCTCGCGCTCATCGACCCCGACTCGATCCGGCAGGAGCCGGACATCCCGGACCTCGATCTCGCCTCCGAGATCGTCGTCGAGGGCGCGCAGCTCGACCGCGGTATCAAGGCCGCCGACATGGTCTCGGACCACATCCGCCTCCGCGTCGACGAGGCCGACGAGGCGTTCTTCATCGAGGCCGAGGGCGACACCGACGACGTCAACCTCAAGCTCGACCGCGAGGACCTCATCGCGCTCACCGCCGGGGCCGCGGACTCCCTGTTCAGCCTCGATTACCTCAAGGACATGAACAAGGCGATCCCCTCGGACGCCGAGGTCACCGTCGAACTCGGCGAGGAGTTCCCCGTCAAGCTCCACTACGGGTTCGCCGAGGGGCTCGGGCACGTGACGTTCATGCTCGCTCCGCGCATTCAGAGCGACTGAGACGGTAGTTTTCGAGGCTTTCGGCAGACTTCCGTTCTTCTCGCTTCACTCGGCCGCGACCACCGGGATCGACACCGTCACGCGCGTCCCCCGCGGCTCCCGGTCGGCGTACTCGACGTCGGCCCCGACGGCGGCGGCCCCCCACGCGACGACCCACAGCCCCAGCCCCGAGCCGTGTTCGAGGGCGGTCTCGCGCCCGGACTCGACCGCCTCGACCTCGTGGTCCGGGATGCCGGGCCCGTCGTCCTCGACGGTGAGGACGAACCGGGCGTCGCCCCCCTCGTCGCCGTCGGCCGCTTCCCGACGGAGCGACGCCCTGACCCACGCCCCGCCGTCGTCGCGTTCGACCCCCTCGCCGTCGTGGTGGTCGACGGCGTTCTCGATCGTGTTCTCGACGACCGCGCGGAGCGCGTCGGGCCTGACGCGCGTGGTCCAGTCTCCATCGGCATCGGCGTCAGCGTCGTCGCGGTCGACGTCGTCGAGGTCGAGTTCGACGGTCGCGTCGCCGTCGCGCTCGCGGGCGTCCGCGACGACCGAGCGCAGGAGGTCGCGGAGGTCCGTCGGTTCGGGGTCGCTGTCGGCGAGGAGGCGCTCGACCGTGCCGGCCTTCTCGCCGAGGGCGGCCAGCGCGCCCGCGCGGCGCTCGATGGCGTCGGCCATCCGCACCAGTTCCGGGTCCTCGAGGCGGTCGCGGAGGATCTCGCCGTAGCCGTGGACGACCCCGGCGTCGTTCCGGAGGTTGTGACGGAGGATCCGGTTGAGCACCTCCAACTGCTGGCGGCGGCGCTCGCGCTCGGTGACGTCCGAGAGGACGACCGTGTACCCGACGTGCGTCCCGTTGGGGTCGGTCAGTCGGGAAACCGACACGGCGTAGGTGCGTTTCCCGGTGCCGGAAGCGGCGTCGATCCGGACCGTCTCGCGGGAGCCGCCGCCCGCGTCCTCGTCGACGCCGGACTCGCCGCCCTCCGGCTCGCCTACGCCCGGCTCGCCCCCGCCCGAGTCGGTCGCGTCGCCGACCGAGACCGGGAGTTCGAGGAAGTCGGCGAGCGGGCGGTCGCGGGCGGTCTCGGCGTCGACGCCTAAGACCGCCTCGGCGGCGGGGTTGAGCCGGACGACGCGGCGGTCGAGCGCGAGCGCGACGATCGGGTCCCGGAGGTCGTCTATCGCCGTGCGCTCGGCGGCGCGGCTGGTCGTCGGGTTCCGGTCGAACATCTCCGCGCGGTCGAACGCGTAGGCGTCGAGGACCATGTGCGGGACGAACATCAGCGGGGCGAGCTGGAGCTGCGGGACCGGGCCGAGCTCCAGCGTCCACGCGACCAGCGCGAAGCCGGGCGGCAGCGAGCTGAGCGCGACCGCCGCGCTCTCCCGGCGGTACAGCGGGCCGTAGCTGAGCAGCGTGTCGACGAGGAGGAAGACCGCGCTGGCGACGAGGACGGTCTCGACGGCGACGGTGAGGTACGCCCACGGGCCGAACGCGTACGAGACGGTCTCGACCCCGAAGGCGGGGTCCCGAGCGAATTCGGTCCAGAAGGCACCGTGGAGGGAGTTCGTGGCGACGAGCGCGGACGAGAGGAGCCCGAACCCGACGATCCCCGCGAACAGGCGGCTGCGGACGACGTCGCTCCGCCCCGTGTACTCTAAGGCGAAGCCGAGGAACGCGATCCCGGCCCAGATCACGCCGAGCCACATCGTCGCCTCCAGCGCGGCGCGGACCGTCGGGTCCGCGACGAGCAGTCCGACCCCGTAGGAGCAACACCACGTCGCCTGCGCGGCGAACACGCCGAGGAACCAGTCGACGCCCGGGCGACCGCGGTGTTCGCGGATCGCCCACGCCAGCGCCAGCGCCCCCGCCCCGCCCGCGAGCGAACCGACCGCCGGCCACGCGGGGACGAGGTCGAGGGCCATGTGTCGCGTACGACGGAGAGCGCGGGCGTAAAACTGTCGTGCGGCGACGGGTCGCCCGTTCCCGTCCGGTCGGCCGGTCCGTCACCCGGTTCGGCGGCCGAACGCCGCGGCCACGGGCACGAGGAGGAGCGCGCCCACGAGGAACGGCGACGCGACGGCGACGGTGTAGAGGACGGCCATCAGCGGCGGGCCGACCGTCCGCCCGAGGCTCGACGCCCCCTGCGTCACGCCGAACGCCGCGCCCTGCGCCGCGTCGTCGGCCGACGCCGAGACGAGCGTCGCCAGCGAGACGTTCACGAGCGCGTTCCCGAGCGAGAGCGCCGCGAGCGCGGCGAGCAGCGCGATCAGCGGGAGCGTGAGCCACGCCGGGCCGCCGACGGCGAGGTCGCCGGTCGCCCGGTCGACGGAGCCGGACGCCGGGATGGCGGCGAGCGCGACCGCGAGGACGACCGACCCGACGGCGACGAGCGTCCGCGAGGGGACGACCCGCGAGAGCCGGCCGACGAGGACGCCCTGGTTCACCGCGCCGAGGACGCCGACGTACGTGAGCAGGAACGCCGCCGCGGTCGCGTCGTAGCCGAACGCGTCCGCGACGTACGGGATGAACATCACCTGAACGCCCGCGAACGCGACGGCGACGACGAAGTACGCGACCGTCAGCGGCCGGAGCGTCGCGGAGGCGAGCGCGGCGCGGAACTGGCCGACCACCGTCGCCGACCGCCCGTCGACCGCGCCGGCGGGTCGGGTCCGGGCCGGCTCGTCGAGGAACGCGAACCCGACGGCGACCGCGAGGAAGCTCATGCCGGCCGCCGCGAAGCTCGGCAGCGAGTACGCCGTCGCCGGGACGAACGCCGGGAGGAGCGCGTCGGCGCGGGCGACGACCGGATCGGCGGCGAGCAGCCCGCCGATCGCCGGGCCGAAGACGAAGCCGAGTCCGAACGCAGCGCCGATGAGCCCGAGCGCGCCCGCCCGCCGGTCCCGTGGCGTGATGTCGGCGACGTACGCCTGCGCGGCGGCGACGTTGCCGCCCATCGCGCCCGCGAGCGTCCGGGAGGCGAACAGCGTCGCCAGCGCCGCGACGGGACCGAACCGCGCCCCCGCGGCCCCGGCGTAGCCGAACGTTACCCAAGCGACGCCGGCCGCGGCGAGCGACGCGAGCAGGACGGGCCGGCGGCCGATCCGGTCGGAGAGCCGGCCGAGCGTGGGGGCCGCGAGGAACTGCGCGAGCGAGTACGACGCCGCGAGCAGCCCGATGAAGGCGTCGCTGACTTCGAACGACCGCACGTAGAAGGGCAGTATCGGGATCACGATCCCGAAGCCGACGAGGTCGATGAACACGACGCCGATCACGACCGCGAGCGCGCGCCGCGGGTTGGCGACGGCCGGGGATCGGGGGGAGTCGTCGCCGGGGCCAGTCTGGTCGTCGACACCGCCGAGATCGGCGTCGGTCGACGCCGCGCCCGCCTCCGGATGTGTCACGGTGGCGAGACGCCGCGTGCGGGGTTAAAAGACTGTGCTGCGGGGAGGGTTGCGGGGGGAGTCGCGAGCGACGAGAACGGGACTACAGGTGTCGCTCGATCACGCGCTTCGCCGACTGTCCCTTCTCCTTCCAGCCGTATCCCTCGTCGTACACGTGGCGCTTGGCGTCGACCAGTTCCTCGGGCGTCGACTCCTCGAAGCCGCCGCGGTCCCACGCGCCCGACTCGCGGAGCCACTCGATCACGTTCTCGCGGGTCTCCGGCCACGAGAGGCCGACCATCTCGTACCACGCCACCATCGCGAAGACGGCGTTGTCGTGACAGCCCGGGACGGAGCCGTGTTCGTACACCGTCCGCATCGGCTCGCGGGTCGGCTCGGAGACCAGCTCCTTGAACTCCGCGGCGGTGAGCAGCCGGAGGTCGTCGCCGTCCTCGACGACGCGCTGGTCGCGCCGGAGCGCGCCGAGCGCCGCCTTGTGGAGGCCGCCCCAGTCGGCCGGAATCGCGTCCCGCAGCGCCGCCTCGGAGAGGCCGTCCGGCTCGGCGGACAGCACCGACAGCAGGTCCGTGTACGCCTTCTCGACGGTCGGCCAGCTCACGCCCTCGAACTCGCAGTCGGCGTCGTGGAGGCTGTTCGTCGTCCGACAGCCGGGACACGGGTAGCGGAACGTCGGCACTACGACCCCCTGCGTCGCCGCCGGAGTTAGGCGTTTCGCGACGGGCGGCCGCGACCGACGGCCGAGACCCGCACGGTCGATCGGGTCGTTCCGAAACGTTTACTCGCCGGCCGGACCCGATTTCAGACGGTATGACAAAGGTAAGCGTTATCGGTGCGGCGGGGACCGTCGGAGCCGCGGCGGGCTACAACCTCGCGTTACGCGACGTGGTCGACGAACTCGTCTTCGTCGACATCCCGGACCAGCGCGAGACGACGATCGGACAGGCCGCCGACGCGAACCACGGCGTCGCCTACGACTCGAACACGACCGTCCGGCAGGGCGACTACGCGGACACCGCCGGCTCCGACGTCGTCGTGATCACGGCCGGCATCCCGCGCAAGGAGGGCCAGACGCGGATCGATCTGGCCGGCGACAACGCGCCGATCATGGCGGACATCGGCTCCTCCATCGCCGAGCACAACGACGACTTCGTCACCGTCACCACCTCCAACCCGGTCGACCTCCTCAACCGCCACCTGTACGAGGCGGGCGACCGCGACCGGCACAAGGTGATCGGCTTCGGCGGGCGGCTCGACTCCGCGCGCTTCCGCTACGTCCTCTCCCAGCGGTTCGACGCCCCGGTCAAGAACGTCGAGGCGACGATCCTCGGCGAGCACGGCGACGCGCAGGCACCCGTCTTCTCGAAGGTGCGCGTGAACGGCCGCGACCCGTCGTTCGACGCCGACGAGAAGGAGGAGATCCTCGCGGACCTCCAGGAGTCCGCGATGGACGTGATCAGCCGGAAGGGGGCCACGCAGTGGGGTCCCGCCACCGGCGTCGCCCACACGGTCGAGGCCGTCCTGAACGACACCGGCGAGGTGCTGCCCTGCTCGGTCGTCCTCGACGGCGAGTTCGGCTACGAGGACACCGCGCTCGGCGTGCCCGCGAAGCTCGGGTCTGACGGCGTCGAGGAGGTCGTCGAGTGGGACCTCGACGAGTACGAGTCCGACCTGCTCGACGAGGCCGCGGAGAAGCTCTCCGAGCAGTACGAGAAGATCGCCTGACGGACGCGCTCGCGTCACCCACGGATTTTTGTCGCTGCCCCGCCCCGAGTACGGCATGAACCGCGCCGAGATCGACACCGACGACCTGCTGAAACTCGTTCTGCTCCTCGTCGTGGTATGGCTTCTCGTGGAGATCGTCGAGGGCGTCCTCGACATCGCGTTCTGGCTGTTCGACGCGATCCCGACGCTGATCGGGGTCGCGCTCGTCGTCGTGATCGCCTTACGCCTCGCCGATCGGATCTGAACCGGCCCGCGACGTGTTCAGCCTCAACGTCCCGCTCTCTCCGGCTGTCGACCGCCTCGCGGGCGATCTCCACCCGAAACTGGAGGGGTTCGATCGGGTGCGCGAGCGGCACACTCTGGTCTGTAAGCGGTTCGGCGTCGGCGACGTGCGCGACGCGGAGGGAGACGCCGACGAGACGCCGGCGAGGGAGGACGCCCTCGACCGCCTTCGCGGGCGGCTGAGCCGCCCTCTCAGGGTGGTCGACCCGTTCGAGGTCGCCATAACCGGCGTCGGCGTCTTCGACGCGCCCGCGTCCGGGTCGCGCCCGGTGGTGTATCTCGCGGTCGAGAGCGAGGGGCTCGTGCGGCTTCACCGGCGGCTCTGCGCCGCGTTCGGAGCCGTCGAGGGGATCGAGGGCGACGACTACGTCCCGCACGTCACGCTGGCGCGGGGCGGGAACCCCGAGCCGGGGGCGGTCGCGGGGCTGGCGGACGCCGCGTTCGAGCCGATCCGGTGGCGCGTCCACGCGCTCGACGTGTGGGACCCCGAGTTCCGCGAGGTCGCGGCGACGATTGCGTTGTAGGTCGTCGTCGGGGACGTAGTCGGTCGGGGAAACGGGATCCGTACGTCACTGCTCAACGCGAACACCGCCGAAGCCCCAGCCGCGAGAACTCCCGCGGCTCGCCGTGCTCCTCGTCGCTCACTCCGTGCTCCTGTGGTGCTTGCGTCACCGAGGTTCGTTCTCGCGGCTGCCCCTTCGAGTCCCGCCCCGC
>NZ_AOJD01000039.1 GCF_000337415.1 Halorubrum tebenquichense DSM 14210
CTCGCGGCCGCCTTCGGCGGCGCGCTCGCAGGCACGCGCCACCGCCGAATGGCGTGGTAGTGGTGACGAACCGGTCCGCCGGAGCCGCTCACCTGCTATCGGCCGCGTCTGGGTCGTCGACCGCGTGGTGCGGTCCCACCGGCCCGTGGGTCGGACAGACGCCTGCGATGGGCGTCGCGTTGAGACAGCAGGCGCGTCGTTTTCCGGCGACGAGACCGCGGCTGAGTGGGTCGCCGCACCGAGCGCAGTAGGCGTCGGCGTCGTCGCCGGCGTTCGTGTCGCCGGCGTCCGCCATCGGTCAGCGCTCGCGAAGCCGCATCGGCACCGGGTGGTCCGGGTGCATCGTCAGCGACCCGCGCAGGGAGAGGTCCGGCCCCTCGTAGCCGAGTTCGAACCGCGAGCAGACCTCCGCGAGGATGATCTTCGCCTCCAAAAGCGAGAGGGACTTCCCGATACAGTGGCGCGGCCCGCCGCCGAACGGGAAGAACGCGAAGCGGGGGCGCTGGCTCCGGCGCTCGGGGAGCCACCGGTCCGGGTCGAACGCCTCGGGGTCGTCGTACCACCGGTCGGACCGGTGGACGGCCCACTGCGAGACCATCAGCGCGGAGCCCTCGGGGATCCGGTAGCCCCCCAGTTTCACGTCGAGCTTCGGCTCGCGGAACAGCGTGTAAACGGGCGGATAGAGGCGCATCGACTCGTTGAGGACGCGCTCGGTGAACTCCATCTCGCGCACGTCGGCCGCGGTCGGGGGGGACTCACTCGTCGCCGCCTCGGCCTCGCGCTCGACGCGCTCGCGGGCCTCGGGGTGGTTCGAGAGGAGGTAGAAGGTGTAGGTGAGCGTGAGCGCGGTCGTGTCGTGGCCGGCGAGCAGCATCGTCACCAGCTCGTCGCGGAGGTTCTCGTCGGTCTGCTCGCCGCGGTCGCGGGCGCGCAGCAGGACGGAGAGCAGGTCCATCGGCAGGTCGCCGTCGCCGTCGCCCGCGGGGCCGGGCACCGCGACGCCCTCGGAGCCGGCGGGGTCGACGCTCGGGTCGCGCTCCGTGCCGCGGCGGCGGTCGACGATGCCGTCGATGACGGACTCGAGGGTGTCGATCGCCGCGTCGAACTCGCGGTTCTCGCGGGTCGGCACCCAGTTCGGGATCAGGAACCGGCGGGGGTCCGGCTCGAACCGCGCGCCGAGCGGTTCGAGGTTCTCCTGTACCGTCTTCACCTCCTCGTCGGTGATGTCGGCCCCGAACATCGCCGAGACGATGATCTTCACCGTGAGCCGGGCGACTTCGAGCTGAATGTCGACCACGTCCCCGTCCCCCCAGTCCGCGAGCTGCGACCGGGTGTGATCGACCATCGTCCCGTCGAGCGCGCCGATCCGCCGGTTGTGGAACGAGGGGTTCGCCAGCTTGCGCTGGCGCTGCCACGTGTCGCCGTCGCTCATGAGGAGCCCGTCGCCGAGTAAGGCGTCCATCGCGTCGTCGCCGAACTGCGGCTTCCGGTAGCGCTCGGCGTCGGCGACGAGCACGCGCTCCACGTCGGCGGGGTTCGTCAGCAGGTACGTCTCGCGGGGACCGAGGTCGAGCCGCACCACGTCGCCGTAGCTGTCGGCGCAGGCGCGGAGGAACCCGAACGGGTCGTCGGCGAACTGGCGACCGTTCCCGAACACGGGGTCGCCGAGGGGTCCGGGCGGCGTGACGGACATACGATCTGTGGGGGTTGAGTGAGGTTAAACGTTCGGCGGAGCGGGGAAAATCGGACGGGAGGTGCGGGGGAGGGAAGCGGGAGTTACCGCGCGTCGAGCTGTTCGACGCGGGCGATCAGCTCGTCGACGGCCGCCTCCTGGTCGTCGGTGGCGTCGACGATGCGCTCGGTCGCCGCCTCCGTGCGGTCGGAGCGCTCGCGGACCGCCTCCAGCGACGACGTGAGCTCCTCGACGGTCGCGGCCTGGTCGTCGGTGGTGCGCGCGACCTCCGCGACGCCCGCGGCCGCCTCGTCGACGGCGTCGGCGATCTCTTCGAGCGAGTCGAGGACCGTCTCGATCTCGGTGCCAGCGTCCTCGATGCGGTCGTGGGAGCGCTCGACGGCGGTCGTGGTCTGCGCGGACTGCGACTGGAGCTTGTCGAGGCTCTCCGTGATCTCCTCGGTGTAGCCGCGGGTCTCGTCGGCGAGCTTCTTCACCTCCTCGGCGACGACCGCGAAGCCGTCACCGCCCTCGCCGGCGCGGGCGGCCTCGATGTTGGCGTTGAGCGCGAGCAGGTTCGTCTGCTCGGCCACGTCGGAGATCACCTCGATGACCTCCTCGATGTCGTCCATGCGCTCGGAGAGCGCGCCGACGCTCTCGACCAGCTCGTCGCCGATCTCGACGACGTCCTCGGTCGCCTCGCGGGCGTCCTCGCTCGCGTCGAGCCCCTCGTCGGCGGCGTCGGCGGCCGCGACCGCGGCGGTGTCGACCTCGTCGGCCGTCGCGGCGACCTCCTCCATGCCCGCCGAGAAGGACTGCATCTCCGAGACGCTCTCCTCGAGCAGTTCGTTCTGCTCGTCGACGTTCTCGGCGATGTCGGCGGCCGCGGCGCTCGCCTCGCCGACGGTCTCGTCGAGGTCGCGCGCCTTCTCGTGGACGCCCGTCGAGAGGTCCTCCAAGTTCTCGGCCATCTGGTTGACGACGCCGACGACCCGGAGCAGGTCCTCGTCGAGCACCTCCTCGCACTCGTCGTGGCAGACGGCGCGGGCGTCGAGGTTCCCCTCGCCGATCTCCTCGGCGGTCTCGCGGATCTCGGAGACGAGTCGGGCCGTCGCGTCGCGTTCGTTGACGTTCTCGGTGCGGTCGACGACGACCTCCGTGACGCCGACGAGTTCGCCGTCGTCGTACATCGGCGTCGCGGTGAACTCGATGTGCTTCTCGTCGCCGTGGCGGTCGACCATCGTGCTCGTGTCGCGGTAGCGCGTCGTCTCTGAGTCGCAGCGCTCGACGCCGTACACCTCGTCGGCGGTCTCCGGCGCGTCGAGGACCTTGTCGGCGAGCGTGTCGGCCCGCCGGCCGTCGGGGTAGAACAGCTCGGAGACGTGGCCGTGCCCGACGGCGTCCTCGCGCTCGGCCCCGGTGAGCGAGACGATGGACTCGTTCCACTCGGCGACGTTGCCGTCGGCGTCGAGGATGAACGTCGGGACGCTCGTCGCGTCGAACACCTGCTGGAAGCCCGCGCCCGCGAGCGTCTCGGCGCGGTCGACGCCCTGTACGTCGTCGATCTCGTACGTCTCGTCTCCCGTCTCGTCGGGTCCGCCCTCGGTCGGCCCCGCGCCGCTCGACGGGTCGTCGACGACGACGCCCCCGTCGGGGACCGACCGGGAGTCGCTCCCCCGCCCGAGTACGCTGCGCAGACGCTCGCGAAGTCCCGTCATGTCTACGTTATCGTCTCCCAAGCGGCGTGATAAACGGCACGTTCCGGTGTTCACGTTTGATAATTCCAGTAGCCTCCGCCCGCAGTCGAGGAGGGCCCACCCGCAGCGTTCAAACGCGTTCGACGGCTACGGCGATCCGAGACCGATGGACGCCGACGCGGTGCGCGAGCGGGCCGGGAGCCTCCCGACGGAGCCCGGAGTCTACCAGTTCCGCGCGGGCGAGACGACGCTGTACGTCGGGAAGGCGCTCGACCTCCGCGACCGGGTGCGGTCGTACGCGGACCCGCGCTCGGGACGGATCCGGGGGATGGTCGAGCGCGCGGACCGGATCGAGTTCGCCGTCACCGACACGGAGACGCAGGCGCTCCTCCTGGAGGCGAACCTCATTAAGCGGCTGCGACCGCGGTACAACGTCCGGCTGAAAGACGACAAGTCGTACCCCCTCGTGGCCTTCACCGACCACGAGGTGCCGCGGATCGAGGTGACCCGCGACCCCGAGGCGGGCGCGGTCGCCTACGGGCCGTTCACCGACGTGGGGCGCGTCGAGACCGTGGTGAAGGCGATCCGGGACGAGTACCGGCTGCGGGGCTGTTCGGACCACAAGTACGAGGGCCGCGAGCGCCCCTGCCTCGACTACGAGATGGGGATCTGCTCCGCGCCGTGTACCGGCGAGATCGACGCCGAGGGCTACGCCGAGGACGTGGCCGCGGCCCGCCGCTTCTTCGAGGGCGAGACGGGCGTCCTCGCCGACCCCCTCCGGCGGCGCATGGAGGCCGCCGCCGAGGCCAACGAGTTCGAGCGCGCCGCGAACCTCCGGGACCGGCTGGAGGCCGTCGAGGCGTTCCACGGCGAGGGCGGCGAGGCCGTCAGCGACCGGCGCGACGACCGGGTCGTCGACGTGCTGGCGGCCGCGGTCGAGGGCGAAGACGCCCGCGTGGCCCGGCTCCACAGCGAGCGCGGACAGCTCGTCGACCGGAGCCGACACCGGCTCGACGCGGCGGCGGTGACGGACGCCGGTCGGGAGGCCGGGGCCGGCGACGAGGCGGACGCGGACGCCAACACCCCGGCCGCCGTCCTCGCGGCGTTCCTCGCGCAGTACTACGCCGAGCGGGAGTTCCCGGACGCGGTCCTCCTCGCGGAGCGCCCCGCGGACTCGGACGTGGTCGACTGGCTGGAGGCCGAGGGGGTCGCGGTGCGGGTGCCGGGGGCCGGCCGCGAGGCGAAGCTGGTCGAGCTCGCGCTGAAGAACGCCCGGAAGCGCGGCGGCCGCGACGACCCCGTCGGCGCGCTCGGCGACCGCCTCGGGATCGCCCGCCCCGAGCGGATCGAGGGGTTCGACGTGAGCCACGCGCAGGGGACCGCGGTGGTCGGCTCCGACGTGTGTTTCGTCGACGGGAGCGCCGAGACCGCGGACTACCGGCGGAAGAAGCTCACCGAGCGCAACGACGACTACGCGAACATGCGCGAGCTGGTCCGCTGGCGGGCCGAGCGCGCCGCGGCGGGCCGCGACGACCGGCCCGACCCGGACCTCCTCCTGATCGACGGGGGCGAGGGACAGTTGGGGGCCGCCCGCGACGCGCTCGCGGAGACCGGCTGGGACGTGCCCGTCGTCGCGCTGGCGAAGGCGGAGGAGCTGGTCGTCACCCCGACCGGGACGCGGCGGTGGGACGACGACGCGCCGGAGCTCCACCTCCTCCAGCGGGTGCGCGACGAGGCGCACCGCTTCGCGGTCTCCTACCACCAGACCGTCCGCGACGAGGTCGAGACGGTCCTCGACGACGTGCCGGGCGTCGGCCCCGAGACGCGCCGCCGGCTGCTCCGCCGGTTCGGCTCGGTCGAGAACGTGCGCGAGGCCTCCCAGGACGACCTCACCGACGTCGACGGCGTCGGCGACGCGACCGCCGACACGCTCCGAGAGCGTTTATAAAGAGACGAGGACGCGGGCGACGGCTATTTATAAATCGACTGCGGTCGGCGCGCGCCTCCGAGCGGCCGTTTTTAAACGGCCGCGAGGAGCGCCGCGCGAGGGAGNCGCGAGGGAGTCGGCGGTCCGAAGCGAAGCGGAGGACCGCCGAGGAGGCTGGGGAGGTGTGAGGTGCGGGGCGGGGTGGGAATCGAAGGGGCGGTCGGGAGGCGGGCGCTTCGGTGGTCTCGGTAACGAAGTCAGTCCCGACGAAGACGCCCACGTACAGCCGAGCGGCTGGGGCTCCGGAGCGGTTCGTGTCGATCAGCGGTTTATGATCAATCGTGTTCTCGTATCGCCGAGCGGCCGAGGATCCGGGCCGGAAACGGCCGGCATCCCGAACACGATTTATAAGCGAGCGCGACCGATCCGCGACCGATCATGCGCGCGTTCTTCGCCGTCGACCTCCCGGAAGCCCTCGCTCCCGCCGTCGCGGACGCGCAGGCCCCCTTCGCCGACGCGTCCGGCGTCGCCCCCGTCGACCCCGAACGGGCGCACGTGACGCTGAAGTTCTGCGGCGACGTCGCCGACGCGGCCGACGAGTCCGCCGACGCCGAGGGGTCCGCCCCCGCCCTCGACGCCGTGATCGCCGCCGGAGAGCGCGCGGTCGACCGCGCCGGCGTCGCCCCGTTCGACTGCGAGGTCGAGGGGCTCGGCGTCTTCCCGAGCCGGGAGTATATTTCGGTAGTCTGGAGCGGCGTCGACGCGGGGACCGCCGAACTGACCGCACTTCACGACGCTCTCGAAGCGGAGACGACGGCGCTCGGCGTCGACCCCGCCGACCACGCGTTCACGCCCCACGTCACGCTCGCGCGCGTCGGGGACGCGAGCGGGGCCGAGGCGGTCCGACGCGCGCTCGACGCCGAGGACCCGGAGGTCGGGACGTTCTCGGTCGACGAGATCCGGCTGGTGGAGTCGACGCTGACGCCCTCCGGGCCGGAGTACGACGCCGTCCGGGAGTTCGGACTCGACTGACGCGGACGGACTCGGGGCCTCCGAAAGATTCTCAGTACGGATAATCGCGGCCGTGCGTTTAACGTACCGGATCGGTGAGGCGTTCGTAGATGGACGACGGGCCGCGGACCGACGAAGCCCCCGAGCCGACGGAGAGCGGCGACGCCGGGCGTGGCCGCAGAGACCCCTCGGCCCGCGCCGACGCCGGGCGCACTGACGGCGGTCGGCCGCCCGCGATGGCGCGGCTGGACCGGCGGTTCGACGCCTCGACGCGCCGCGAGGCGGCCGAGGCGCTCGGCAACCCCTCCAGTTCGATGAGCGGCGACCGGGACCGGATCGTCGAGGCGCTGTTCGGAACCGCGCTCGACGACCCCGACGAGGCCGTCCGCGCGGCGGCGATCGAGTCGCTGTACTTCCACGGCGACGCCCACGTCGACCGGCTGGCGAGGCGGATCGCCGAGCGACGGAGCGGCGAGGACTCGGAAGAGAGAGGCCGAGAGGCGGAACGGAGCGCCGCCGAAACGTTCGCGCGGTGGCTGGACCACGGCCGGGCCGCGTACCGGATGGTCGGCGCGACCGGGTTGGGCGTCGTCGGAGGCGAGGACGCCGCGCCCCGGCTCCGCGAGGGGTTCGACGACGGCGACGCACGGGTCCGCGCCCGGACCGTCAGGGGCTACGCCCGCGTCGGCGGGGAGGAGGTCGAGGCGGTCCGACCGCTGGTGAACGCGCCGAACGACCTCGTTCGCAGCGCCGCGGTCGACGCGCTCGTCGAGATGGACACCGACGACGCGGTCGAACTGCTCGCGCTCGCGGCGCGCCGGGGGAACGAGCGGCTCCGGCTCGCCGTCGTCGAGCGGCTCGGAGACCTCGACCGGCGGGACGCGACCGGCGTGTTGCTCGGGTCGCTGGAAGACCCCTCGGAGGCGGTGCGCCGGGCCGCGGCGGCGTCCGTCGCCCGGGTCGTCGCCGAGGCGGACGCCGTCCCCGCAGGCGACGTGCGCGACCGGCTCCTGGCCGAGCGGCCCTTCGAGGCCGACGGGCTGCTCGCGGCGTTCCGCGCGGTCGCCGCGGAGCGGACCGCGGCCGATCGGACGGGAGAGGGGCGGAACCGGTCTTCCGGCGCTGGCGCGCAGAACCCCGACGTGCGGCGGTACGCGGCGTGGTTGTACTGCGAGCTCCTCGAGGCCGCGGACCCCGCCGCGGCCGACCGGTCGGCCGCGGTCGAGTGGCTGATCGACGCGCTCGACCACCGCGACCGGCTGGTGGCGGACCTCGCGGCCGCGTATCTGCCGCGGATCGTCTCGGAGGACGAAACCGAGGAGGTTCCGGGCGGGGAGGATCCGCCGGACGGGCCGGCCGAGTCCCCGCTGGGCGTCGACGTCGAACGGGAACTCCGGTCGCTCGCGAGCGACGGGGCGGCCTCGGAGGCCGCCCGCGAGCGCGCCCGGGCCGTGCTGCGGCGGTTCAAGCGCGCCGTCGTCGAGGCGGCGGCGGACCGGCACGTCGAGTACGTCTACGTCCGCTGGCCCGCGGACTACACCGAGAGCTACGACGGGTAGGCGGGTTCGACCGGGAGAAGCGACTGGCAGGGAGAGCCCGGAAGCCGCGCCTACGGTCTGCGGACGAACCGGTCGCCGTCGACCGCGACGGTGAGGTCGATCGTCTCGTCGAGGAAGTTCAGGACGGTGGCGACGTTGCGGTCCGCGTCGGCGTCGACGTACAGCTGTAACACGCCGCCGGCGTCGGCGAGGCGCGCGGCGAGCATGCGGACGAACGCGACCGCGCGCTCGACGTCGAAGGCGGCGACGATCTGGTGGAAGACGCTCACCTCCAGCGACACGCGCTCGCCGGGCTCGTGGTTCGCGTCGAGGATCCGCGAGACGGTCTCGCCGACCTCGTCGGGGGAGAGGCGCGGGTCGAGTTCGACGATCTCGACGTCGAGGCCCTCGAAGTCGACGTCGGGCGTCGCCTCGAAGTCGTACTCGCCGGTGCTGACGATCACCGTCCGGCGGGGCCACGACGAGAGGCGCTCGTCGAGCGCGCGGACCAGCCGCTCCGGCGCGGGCGTCACGGCGACGACGAGCCCCGCCGCGCCGTGGAAGTGCGCCCGGAGCGCGTCGGCCTCGCCGCCGGTCGGCGAGGCGTCGACCCGGACGACGCCGTCCCAGCCCACCCGGTCGGCGACGTGGACGCCGTCGGCGATCCGGTCGGTCGCGTGACCGTGGAGGTGCGCCTTGAACTCGGCGACCGCGCCGTCGGTGTCGTAGGCGGTCTTGGCGGTGGCGCAGTACGGACAGTCCCAGCTCACGCGGAAGTCGGACTTCGAGAGCGCGTCTGAGTGGTGCGCGAGCAGGTGTGACCCCGTCACCTCGGAGACGCCGGACCGGTCCTGCGTCCACGCGACGAACCCGCACCGGTCACACGCCCAGCGGCTCACCATGATCGAGAACGTGTCTCCTGAGACCCCTCGGAGACGAATGTATGTTGTGTTACGTGTAGCATCTCTCCGCGACCGGCGGGGACCGCGGCGGCGGTCGGATAGACGACGGGTGGACGGAGGGCGGTCACGCGGCGTCGACCGGGCCGTCGGTCGCTCCGTCGACGACGCCGAACCCGCTCTCGTCGGCGTGCTCGACCCGGACGCGCGTGACTCGGGTCGCGGTCGCGCCCGTGACGGCGAGCGTGACGTTTCCGACCGCGACGCGGTCGCCCTCGGCGGGGAGCCGCCCGAGCTGTCGGGTGACCAGCCCCGCCACGGTCTCGGCTCCCGCGTCCGCGGGGAGCGAGAGGCCGAGCGCCTCGTTGAGGTGCGACACCGTCGTCCAGCCGCGGACGACGGCCGCGTCGGGGGCGACGAGGTCGACGGCGTCCGTCTCCCACCGCCCGACCAGCTCGCCGACGACCTCCTCGAAGAGGTCCTCCAGCGTCGCGATCCCGACGACCGCGCCGTGCTCGTCGACGACGACGACCATCCGCGCCTCGCCGGCCCGCATCTCCGCGAACAGCTCGTCGAGCGGCTTCGTCTCGGGGACGAACGTCGGTTCGGTGAGCGCGCTCGCGAGGTCGTCGCCGGCGTCGCTCGCGCGGATCGCGTCGCGCACGTCGACGATCCCGACCACGTCGTCGCGGTTCTCGCCGTAGACCGGCATCCGGGTGACGCCCTCGTTCGCGGCCCGGGAGAGCGCGTCCGCGGGGCTGGCCGTGTCGGGGAGCGCGACCACGTCGGTGCGGGGGACCATCACCGCGGCGACGGTCGTGGTCTCTAACTCGAGGACGCCGCGGATCATCGCGCCCTCCTCGGGGTCGAGCGCGCCCGCGGCCTCGCCCGACCGGACGAACGTCGCGATCTCCTCGCGGGTGAGGTACGACTCGATGGCGGACTCGCCGCCGGTGAAGCGGTTGACGACCCCCGAGAGCGCCTCGAAGACGTACAGCACGGGGCGGAGGACGCGCTGGATCGCGACGACGATCCGGGAGACGCGGAGGGCGTGCTTCTCCGCGTTGGCGACCGCGTACGACTTCGGCGCGATCTCGCCGAAGACGATGACGAACACCGAGGTGACGAGCGTCGACCCCGTGGCCGCCTCGCCGCCGGAGAACCCGAACCGCACGAACACCGCGGTCGCGACCGACGCGGCGGCGATGTTGGCGACGTTGTTACTCACGAGGGCGGTGACGAGGAACCGGTGCGAGTCGTCGCGCAGCGCCGACAGCGCCCGCGCGCCCGGCGCGTCGGTCGCGACGAGCGAGTCGATCCGGTGTGTCGGCACGGAGAACACCGCGAGCTCCGAACTGGAGAAGAAGGCGCTGACGGCGGTGAGCACGAGGATGGCCCCGACGCCGGCGAACGCGATCGTGAAGTCCATGTCTCGACCATGCGGTCCCGTATAAAAGGCAGTACCGGCGCAAAAAGTGTACACGAACGCGCACTCTCCACACGAAACGAAGGGGTAGATACCCGCGATCGCGGATCTATCTGGGCGGCAAAACGGCGCGATTCGGAAAGCGTTAACCCCCCGCCGCGGGTGTGTCTCGGCATGAAGGTACTCGTGACCGACCCCATCGCGGACGCGGGGTTGGACCGACTCCGAGACGCCGGCCACGAGGTCGTCACCGACTACGAGAGCGAGGGGGAGGCGTTGCTCGACGCCGTTTCCGACGCCAACGCGCTGATCGTGCGGTCCGGGACCGAGGTCACGGAGGCCGTCTTCGAGGCCGCCCCCGACCTCGTCATCGTCGGCCGCGCCGGCATCGGCGTCGACAACATCGACATCGACGCCGCCACCGACCACGGCGTCGTCGTCGCGAACGCGCCCGAGGGGAACGTCCGCGCCGCCGCCGAACACACGGTCGCGATGACGTTCGCCGTCGCGCGCTCGATCCCGCAGGCGCACGGCCGCCTCGTCGGCGGCGAGTGGGCGAAAGGCGAGTTCCTCGGCACCGAGGTGAACAACAAGACGCTCACCATCGTCGGCCTCGGCCGCGTCGGGCAGGAGGTCGCCAAGCGGCTCGACTCGCTCGGGATGGATCTGGTCGTCTACGACCCGTACATCTCCGAGGAGCGCGCCGAGCGGCTCGGGGCGGAACTCGTCGAGGACCTCGACGAGGCGCTCGGGCGGGGCGACTTCGCGACGATCCACACGCCGCTGCTCCCCGAGACCGAGGGGATGATCGGCGAGGACGAACTGGCCCAGCTTGAGGGCGGCTACCTGATCAACTGCGCCCGCGGCGGCATCGTCGACGAGGACGCGCTCGCGGCGGCGGTCGATGACGGCGTCCTCGCGGGCGCTGCGCTCGACTCCTTCGCCGAGGAGCCGCTCCCGGACGACTCGCCGCTCTTAGACGTCGAGGAGGTCGTCGTGACCCCGCACCTCGGCGCGTCGACGGAGGCGGCCCAGGAGAACGTCGCGGTCGACACCGCCGAGGCGGTGCTGGCCGCGTTCGACGACGAGCCCGTGCTCACCGCGCTCAACGCGCCCTCGGTCGACGAGACGGCGTTCCCGCGGATCGAGCCGTACATCGACGTGGCCGAGACCGCGGGGAAGGTCGCCGCGCAGCTGCTCGACGGCCGGATCACCGAGGTCGAGGCGACCTACGAGGGCGACATCGCCGCGGAGGACGTCGATCTGGTCACCGCGAGCGCGCTGAAGGGCGTGTTCGAGCCGCTGGAGTGGCAGGTGAACGCGGTGAACGCGCCGCGGCTCGCCGAGGAGCGCGGCATCGAGGTCACCGAGTCGAAGACGCGGCAGACCGACGACTTCCAGAGCCTCGTCCGCGTCACCGTCCGCAACGGCGACGGCGAGATCGCGGTCGAGGGGACGCTGTTCGCGGGCGAAGACGCCCGAATCGTCCGGATCGACGGGTTCCGCGTCGACGCGGTCCCGTACGGGCACATGCTCGTCGCCCGCAACACCGACGAGCCGGGCGTCATCGGACTCATCGGCACCGTCCTCGGCGACCACGACGTCAACATCGCCGGCATGTTCAACGGCCGCGAGACGCAGGGCGGGGAGGCGCTCACCGTCTACAACCTCGACGCCGCCGTCCCCGACGCCGCCATCGAGGAGCTCCTCGCCGACGACCGGATCGTCGAGATCACGGAGATCACGCTGGACGCGGCCGAGGCGCGCGCCGACGAGTAGGGCGTCACGAACCGGTAGAAGGGGATCGACATCGACGTCGCCGGGAGTCAGTACGCGCGGACCGGCACGTCGAACTGCACGAAGTCGTCGAGGTTGCGCGTGACGACGGTGAGCCCGTCCCGAGCGGCGACGGCCGCGATGAGGATGTCCGCCCCGGCGGCGTCGACGGCCCGGCGAGGGGGGTCGTCGTCGCGGAACAGTTCGGCCTCGAAGGCGCTCGCGGTGAGCGCGTGATCTTCCGTGAACGAAACGACCTCAAGCCAGTCGAACGTCGCGGCGAGTTCCTGCCGGTCGAAGGCGTCGTTGAGCCGCCACCCGACCGCTACCTCCTTGTAGTTGATCGCGGTCGTGGCGAACTCCTCGCCGTCGTGCGCGTCGAGGAACGCGCGGACGCCCTCCGAACCGGCGAGGTAATCGATGAGAAACGTCGTGTCGAGCAGGTATCGCGTCACGCGGAGTCACCGTCGTCGGAGGCCGCTTCGGAGTCGTCGTCCGCGCTGTCGGAGACCGCAGATCGGTCTTGTGAGCGGTGATCGGTCGCCCGCTGCTGTCGCCGCGACGCCGCTCGATCGAACCGCTCACGCGATCGTTCCGCGGCCGCGCGGAGCGAGTCGGCCTCCTCAGCCGACAGCGACCCGAACCCGTCGCGCCAGTCGCCGCCCGTCTCGTCGATGAGCCGATCGAGGAGGTCGGTGAAGCTCTCGTCGTCGCGCTTCCGAGCGCGGAGTCGGTCGTACACTTCCTCGGTGACCCCGATCGTCTTCGTTCCCATGACGCGTTTGTGTATGGGTTTGTGTGTGTAAATATCTGCGTCCCGGCCGTTTTCACGGGGGCGTGCCGCCCGATCAGCCGCGGAGGTGGTCGACGACGGTCTCGACGTCGTTCGGGACCGGCTCCGGCTCGCCGCCGGCCTCGTAGGCCGCCTCGGGGTCCTTGAGCAGGTGGCCGGTCGTCAGGCAGACGACGCGCTCGTCGTCGTCGACGACGCCGGAGCGCCGGAGCTTCTTCAGCCCGGCGAGGCTCGCGGCGGAGGCGGGCTCGACGCCGACCCCCTCCGCGGCGAGGTGGCGCTGCGCGGCGGTGATCTCCGAGTCGCTCACGGCGACCGCCGTGCCGCCGGTGTTGCGGATCCCCGGGATCGCCTTCGGCGCGTTGACCGGGTTGCCGATGCGGATCGCGGTCGCGCGGGTCTCGACCTCCTCCCAGCGCCGGATCTCGTCGTTCCCCTCCTCGATCGCCTCGACCATCGGGGCGGCCCCCTCCGCCTGAACGCCGGTCAGCTTGGGGACCTCGTCGGCGTCGAGCGCGCCCGACTGGACGAGTTCGCGGAACCCCTTGTACAGCGCCGAGGTGTTGCCCGCGTTGCCGACGGGGAGGACGATCCGGTCCGGGAACGTCCCGTAGTCCGCGTAGAACTCCTCTAAGATCTCGAAGCCGATCGTCTTCTGGCCCTCCAGGCGGAACGGGTTCAGGGAGTTGAGCAGGTACGCCTCGCCGCGGGCGGCCAGCTCCTGAACGATGTCGAGGCAGGCGTCGAAGTTGCCGTCGACCTCCAGGATGCGGGCCCCGTGGAGGCTCGCCTGCGCGACCTTCCCGGCGGCGACCTTCCCCTGCGGGAGCAACACGAGCGTCTGCATGTCGCCGCGGCCGCCGTAGGCGGCGAGGGCGGCCGAGGTGTTCCCGGTGGAGGCGCACGCGAGCGCGCCGACGCCCAACTCCTTCGCGACGCGGACGCCGACCGTCATCCCGCGGTCCTTGAACGAGCCGGTGGGGTTCATCCCCTCGTGTTTGATCCGGAGGGCGTCGACGCCGACCGCCTCCTCGATGCGGGGGACGCGGTGGAGCGGCGTGTCGCCCTCGGGGAGCGTGACGCCGAGGTCGAAGGGGAGCGCCTCGCGGTAGCGCCAGACGCCGCGGTCCGGCCCGTCGGAGGGCGCGCCGGAGCCGAACTCGTCGAACGTCGGCGGGTCGTCGTACCGCACTTCGAGCAGGCCGTCGCACTCGTCGCAGGTGTACCGGACCGCCTCGAAGGGCGCGAACGTCTCGTCGCACTCGATACAGGCGAGCCACGTCCCGTCGTCGGCGCAGTCGGGGGCCGCCGGAGCCGGGGCGTCGATGGCGAGATCCATTGAGTGAGGCTCCGTCCCGGCGGGGCTTAAGCCGGGCGGTCGGAACGGACGTTGCCGGCCGAGACGAAGGTGTTCGGTCGAGACGACGGCGGTCGGTCGTCGCCGCTCTCAGTCGACGATGATCTCGGAGCTGCCGTCGTCCTCGGAGCCGCCGGAGCCGAGCCGGTCCTGATACCGCCGGATCCAGTCGGCGAAGCAGTCGGGGCAGAGCCGCTGGGTGTCGATGTTCGCCCGGTCGACGCTCAGGCGGACGGTGCGCGCGAGCGCGTCCGTCGTCGGCTCGCCGCAGGCGTCGCAGGGCTCGGTCGTCGGCGCGTCGCTCATGTCCGATCGGTCGCGCGGGCGGCTCTTAAAAGTACGTCGACGGGGACGGCGCGGTCGCCGCCGGGCTCAGACCGTGCGGAACGCGCGGTCGCCGGCGTCGCCGAGGCCGGGGACGATGAACCCGTCGTCGTCGAGGCGGTCGTCGATGGCGACCGTCAGGAGGTCGGCCTCCGGGACGGCATCGCTCACGCGGACGAGGCCGGCGGGCGCGGAGACCGCCGAGAGCACGAACAGGTCCTCGAAGTCGTCGGCCTCGGCGAGGACGTGGTCGAGGACGGCGGCCATCGTCGACCCCGTCGCGAGCATCGGATCCGCGACGATCACGGTGTCCTCGGGCCGGATCTCGGGGAGCTTCACGTAGTCGATGGTGATCGGGAACTCGCCGTCGTCGGTCATCCCGGCCGCCTCGTCGCGGCCGGCGGAGATGACGCCCTGCTTCGCGCGGGGGAACGCCTTCAGCAGGCCCTCGACGAACGGCGTCGCGGCGCGGAGGACGTTGATGATCACCACGTCGTCGAGCCCCTTCACGCGCTCGCCGGTCGTCTCCGCTAAGGGGGTCTCGACGGGGACGTACTCCGTCTCCATCGCCCCGTCGATGATCTCGTAGCCGCAGATGCGGCCGAGCTTCACCAGCCCCTTCCGGAAGGCGACCTGCTCGGTCTCGACGTCGCGCAGCCGCGAGAGGGTGTCCGTCGCCAGCGCGTGCGTGATGAGGTACGCGTCGTCCCGGTCTTCGATCGTCATTGGCCGGGATTCCGCTCGGAACGGCCTTAAAACGTTGCGAATCGGTCGGTCGAGAACCGGCGGTCGACGGCGGGGGCGGAGGCGACGCCGGCCCGACGCGTTCGCTACCGGAGGACGGCGGCGTACGTGACCGCGAAGACGATCAGCGTCAGCGTCGCGACGTTGCGCAGCGTGTACGCGGCCGCGCCGAGGAGGTCGAGCCCCCAGACGACGGTCGAGGCGAGGAGGGCGGAGAGGACCGCGTTCATCGCGAACAGCACCCGCGGGTCGCCCGACGAGCGCTCGACGCCCGCTTTGATACCCCGGTCGTCGGCGTCTTCGCCGCCGGTCTCTCCCGCGTCGCTCATACGGCGACTGGCGGGAGTGCGCCACTTAGCTCTTGTCCGTGGGCGCGGCCGCCGCGACCGCCGCGACCGTGCGAATAGATCGCACGACACCGGGAGACTAACACGATCGGCGACGGTCGTCTCAGTATGGGAATCATCGGTACGGTGACCGACGCGCTGACGGGCTCAACCCGGAACGCCCCCGGGACCGCCGGCGACGACGGCTCCGAGGGAGCCTACTGGTGTGACGACTGCGGGGTGCGCGTCCGCGACGTCGACGTGGACGCCGAGGGGCTCGGCCGCGACGGCGAGGGCGTCCCAAGATGTCCGGACTGCGGGGATCCGATGCGGTTCGAGCGCGCCACCGGGAGCGGCTGCGCCTGCTGAGCGCGAGCGCCGCCGGAGGTCCTCAGGGCTCGCGGAGCGCGACCTCGTCGCCCTGCTCGGTCGGGAACGGGTCGGGGTCCGCGTCGGCCGGGTCGTCGCCGACGCCCGGACTCCCGAGGGCCGCGAGCTCGTCGTCGGTGAGGAGCGCGTCGTCGAGCCGCGAGACGAGCGCGTCCTCGTCGACGCCGGTCCCGATGACGACGTACTCGGTCAGGCGGTCGCCGCGCTCCTCGTCCCAGTCGAGGTCGGGGCGGTTCGATCGGAGCATGTCGCGCTCGACCGGCGGGAGGCTCGCGATCCACGGGCCGAGCGCGGTGACGCGGACCGACCGCGCCGCCTGTCCGACCTGCTGGCGCTGGTCGGTCCCGGCCACCCACAGCGTCCCCTTCGAGCGGACCACGTCGGCCGGGAGGTCCCGGAGGAGCGCGGCGATCCGGTCCGGGTGGAACGGTCGGCGGCGGCGGTAGGTGAACGAGGTGACGCCGTACACCTCGTCGGGGTGGCGGTGTGCGTGATCCCCGTCGTGCCCGTGGTCGTCCGCCTCGTCGTCCCCGTCGTGCGCGTGGCCGCCGTCGCCCGAGTCGGCCTCGGCCAGCGCGCGCTTCCACCCGGGGAGGTCGCCGAGCGCCCGCTCGTCGAACAGCCCCACGTCGAGGATCCGGTCCGGATCGACCGCGGAGAACTCGGCGACGACCGTCTCCGCGTCGGGCTGGAGCGCGCTCACGAGGTCGACCGCCTCGTCGACCTCCGCGTCGGTACAGAGGTCCGCCTTGTTACAGACGACGAGGTTCGACACCTCGACCTGCTCGACGAGGAGGTCCGAGAGCGGGCGGTCGGCGTCGCCGTCGGCGGTGTCCGCGTCCGGATCGACGCGACGCTCCGGCGTCCCGTCGCCCGCGAAGGCGTCGAGGAACTGCCGCGTGTCGATCACGGTCACCAGCGCGTCGACGCGGTAGCGGGCCGCCGCGCGCGACTCGGTCGTGAACAGGCGGGCGACGGGGGCGGGCTCGGAGATACCGGACGACTCGACGACGAGGGTGTCGAACGAGCGCTCGTTCGCGAGCCGCACCACCGCCGACTCCAGGTCGTCTTGGAGCTCACAGCAGATACAGCCGTTCGACAGCTCCGTGACCCCCTCGACGTCGACCTCGGAGCCCTCGGCGATCAGGTCCGCGTCGACGTTGACGTCGCCCATGTCGTTGACGAGGACCGCGACGTCGCGGTCGCCCGCGTTCGCGAGCAGGTGGTTCAGAAGCGTCGTCTTGCCGGCTCCGAGGCTCCCGGAGAGCACCGTCACCGGGATTCGGTCGTCGGTCTCGTCGGGGGCGTCCATGTCGGCCAATGGCCGGGAGTCCCCTTCAAGCCCGGCGAGAGGGAGGCGAGTCGGCGAGCGGACGGCGGTCGGACCAAGCCGATACGTTGATAGGCTGCGGTCGTCGAACTCGCGACATGGTCGTGTCCGCCGGGTCCGTGGCGTTAGTCAGTATCGCGATGACGGTTCTGATGATCGCCGCGATGCTGTACCTCGTCTGGGGAGCGCTCGACAGCGACGTTCACAGTCCGAGCCCCGGGAAGGCCGACAGTCCGGTTCTCGACGAGGACGACGAGGGATCCGTCGAGACCGAGGAGGCGCAGGAAGAACTGGCCGACGGCGCGTCCGCCTGAGCGATCGCTCTCGCGGAGACCGAACGCGAACACCGGAACGCGCCGGAGACCGAACGCGACGACCGGGACACCTTTTTGCGATCGGGAGCGTCATGGGAAACGATGACACTCGCAGACCGGATCGAGACGTTTCGGGCCACCTTGACGGAGTGGCTCCGCGGGCTGTACCACGGGATGATCACGCATCCGGCCTACGAGAAGATCGAGAAGGAGGCGGAGGACGCCGAAGACGAGTTCATGCTCGCGTGTTTCCCGGACGCGTTCGGGATCCCGTCGCCGGTGTCGTACTACACCGCGGAGCTGCTCCCGTACCTCGAAGACGAGTTCGAGGCGTGGGAGCGCCGGCTCTGGGACCGCGAGAGCCTCATCGAGCGGAAGGGCCAGCAGTACCACTTCTGATGACGGAACGAGGGGGGTCCCGCGACTGATGGAGCCGTTCGTCTTCTTCGGCGGGAAGGGGGGCGTCGGCAAGACCACGGTCTCGTGTGCGTACGCGTACCGCTGCGCGACGGCGGGGGTGCGCACGCTCGTCGTCTCGACGGACCCGGCGCACTCGGTGTCGGACGTGTTCGACCAGTCGTTCGACGACGAGCCGCGGTCCGTGGAGGGCGTCGACGGGCTCGACGCGATGGAGATCGACCCCGAAGACGAGATGCAGCGGCACCTCGACGAGATCCGCGAGTCGCTCTCCGAGCAGGTGTCGGCGGGGATGGTCTCGGAGATCAACCGCCAACTGGAGATGTCGCACGGGACGCCCGGCGCGTACGAGTCCGCGCTGTTCGACGCGTTCGTCGACGTGATGCGCGAGGAGAGCGAGCCGTACGACCGGGTCGTCTTCGACACCGCGCCCACGGGGTCGACGCTGCGGCTGCTCGGGCTCCCCGAGTTCCTCGGCGACTGGATCGACCGGCTGCTGTACAAGCGGAAGCAGTCGATCGACCTGTTCGAGAAGGCGGCCATCGGGGACATGGAGCCCCGGCGGCTACTGGAGGGCGACCCGGTCATCGAACGGCTCCGGCGGCGCAAGGAGTTCTTCGAGTACGCCGGCGAGACGATGCGGACGGAGGCCGCGTTCTTCCTCGTGTTCAACCCCGACCAGCTCTCCGTCAACGAGACGGCGCGGGCGATCGAGGGATTCACCGAGCGGGACCTCTCCGTGCGCGGGCTCGTCGCGAACAAGCTCACGCCGACGCCCGACGACGACGAGACGGGCCGCGGGGCGCGCTACCTCCGGGAGCGGGTCGCGACCGAGCGCGACCGCCTCGAACAGGTCCGCGAGGGGTTCGAGCCGCCGCTCGTCGCCGAGATCGAGTCCCGGACCAGCGAGGTCCGCGGCGACGTCCTCACCGGGGTCGCCGACGCGCTCGACGTGGACGTCTGAGCCGGTCCGACGGCGTCGCCCACCCGCGGAACGGAACGATCGGAACCGGAGCGGAACCCCGCCCGAGCGCGCGCGAGTCGGATCGGACGTTGCTGTGGCGAATTTTATCTCTTTTGCCGGGTAAGAAACCCGATGCGTCCGGTTACTTCGGTCGGCTCGGCCGATCGATCGCCTCAAATATCATGAACGAAAGCAACGTTTAAGTCCGACATAGTGAACCGGTACCACGAGGCAGAGAACCTATGACAAGTGTAATCTGGATCGTAGTTGCCGTGCTGGGCACGTTCACCGTGGGGTATATGGGGTACTCGCGGTACCTCTCGCGGTTCGTCGACCTCGACGACGACCGGGAGACGCCGGCGCACAAGTACGAGGACGGACAGGAGTACGTCCCGTCGAAGAAACCGGTGTTACTGGGGCATCACTTCTCGAGTATCGCGGGCGGCGCGCCCATCGTCGGGCCGATCACGGCCGGAGCCATCTGGGGGTGGGTTCCGGCGCTGCTGTGGGTCGCGATCGGCAACCCGCTGATGGGCGCGGTCCACGACTTCATCTCGCTGTCGAGTTCGATCAGACACGAGGGACGGTCGATCGGGTATATCGTGGGGCAGTACGTCGGCGAACGGGGAAAGAACCTGCTGCTGTGGTTCGCGTTCCTCACGATCATCCTCGTCGTCGCCGTGTTCGCCTTGGTCGTCGGAATCGTGTTGAACGCGTACCCGTCGGCGGCGACGGCGAGTTTCGTGTACATCGCGCTCGCGGTCGTGTTCGGCGTGTACCTCTACCAGCTCGACGGGCCGTTCATCCCGGGGACCGTCTTGTTCGTCGCCGGGGTGTTCGCGGGCGTCTGGGTCGGCATCCAGTACCCGTTCGCGTTCTTCCAGCTGGCGGGCGACGCCTCTCACACCGCGGGCACGTTCGTCCTCTTCGAGGGGAGCACGGGCTCGTGGGTGCCCGGAGCGGGCGCGCTCGGCGGCAACACGGCCGCCTGGGTGCCCGTCATCCTGATATACGCGGTCATCGCGAGCGCGCTTCCGGTCTGGACGCTGCTACAGCCGCGCGACTACCTCTCGTCGTTCCTGCTGTACGCAGGCGTCGGGGGTGCGCTGCTGGCGATCATCGTCGGCACGGTCCTCGGCACCTCGTCGCAGCCGCTCGTGATCGACAGCAGCATCCAGCCGTTCCAGGGGTTCATGGGAGTCGACAGCCGAGCACCGTACCCGCTTTTCCCCATGCTGTTCGTGACTATCGCCTGCGGGACAATCAGCGGATTCCACTCGCTGGTCTCCTCGGGGACGACCGCGAAACAGCTGAACAAGGAGAGCGACGCCCGGCTCATCGGCTACGGCGGCATGCTCGGCGAGGGGCTGCTCGCGGCGACGGCGCTGTCCGCGCTCGCCATCGCCGGGTTCGCCTCCGACGCCGCGGCCGGCGGCATCGGCGGGGCGCTGCCGAACTTCGCGAGCGGCGGCGGTATCATCCTGACGAGCCTCGGTATTCCCGCCGAGTACGGCGCTCCGTTCATGGCGCTGGTGCTCGTGAGCTTCCTGCTCACCTCCACGGACACGGCCGCGCGGCTCGGCCGTTACATGATGGAAGAGATCGTCGGTACGCAGGGGACCACGAGCGAGTCCGGCTTCGGCGGCGGCGTCGGTTCGTTCGCCCGCGGCCGGTACACGAACCCGGTCATTCAGGGGCTGATAGCGTACGCGCTGGTCATCTCCGGCGAGTGGGCGACCCTGTGGGCGCTGTTCGGCAGCGCGAACCAACTGCTCGCCGCGCTCGCGCTGCTCACCGGGACCGTCTGGCTCGCTAACTGGAACGAGACGAAACAGCTCGTCAGCACGGGCGTCCCGATGGCTATCATGGTCGTTATCACCGTGATCGCCTTGGCGTTCCTGGCGGGGTATCAGTGGCTGTTCGTCAACCTGATCCAGGGCGGCGTGACCGGCATCGGCAACCAGATCTCGATGGTCGTCCGGATCGCGCTCGCGGTCGTGTTGGTCTACCTCGCACTGTCGCTCGTGCGCATCGGCTACGACAACATCACGAGCGTGCGGGGCGGCGACCGCCCGGCCGCCGAACCGAGCGACGACTGACGCGACCGACCACCCCGCCTCCGCGCCCTCCGTGCGCTCCGCGGTCACTTCTTCGACAGACAGGGGGCTGTCACCGCCAGAACCACTTCGCGACCCGCGAGAAGAACCCCTCGTCCGGCTCGTCGACCGGCTCCCACAGGCGGAAGGCGGCGGCGGTGTCGGCGCGCTCGCTCGCGGCGAGCGACTCGCGCTCGGGCGCGACGACGACCAGGTTCACCTCGTAGTGCCCGTAGTAGCCGAACTTCAGGAGAGTGCGGTCTCGGAACCCCTCGACGAAGTCGGCGACGTCGTCCGGGAGCTCGTCGGCGACGAGGACGACGGTGACGTCGCTCTCGTAGTGCTCCTCGTGGCCGTCGACGCGGTCGTCGGCGACGCCGTGGGCGAACTCGACGAGTCGTTCGAGATCGCCGACGCGCGGCCGCGAGACTCGGCGGGCGAACACGTACTCGCGCATGTCGTGGTCCGCGTAGCTCAGGACGGGGTGGAGGAACTGCTTCTGGTTGCGGACGCGCATCTCCGCGTACAGCTCGAAGCGCTCGCCGTCGACGGCCACGTCGCGGTCGAGGTCGTAGCTGTACATGAGCCGGTCCGACACGCGGTCGAGGTACTCGTCGTCGTAGTCCGGCACCGACTCGCGGATCTCCGCCGGCAGCTCCTCGGGGTCGCGGCGGGGGCCCTCACCCGGCTCGGCGGTCCCCGCCGTCCCCGACTCCCCGCCCGGGTCGGAGCGCTCGTCCGACGCCGCGCGGTCACTCATCGTGGGGATCGTACGCGACGGCGTCGCCGGACGCGGGCGGCGCGCCGACCGCCAGCACGGTCACCGGTCCGTCCGCGTCCGCGGGGTTGTACGCGCGCTGCGGGCTCTCGGGGTCGACCACGAACAGGTCGTCCGTCGCCACCTCGTACGTCCGGTCGGGCGTCTCGACCGCGAGCGTCCCGTCGAGGACGTAGAACGCCTCCTGTTGGGTCTCGTGGTAGTGGTACGCCAAGGGGAGCTGCTCGCCGGGCTCGGCGCGAAACCGGTTGATCGCCGCGGCGTCGAGTCCCCCCGGTTCCGCCAGCTTCCGGCACTCGCTGGGGCGGCCCGACTCCGGTTCGACCGAGTCGATGTCGACGACGCGGTATCCCATGGGAACGCATTCCGCGGAGCCAGTAAAAGCGCGTCGGGAACCGGATCCCGCCGCGCTGGGCCCCGTTCGGGGAGGCGGAGCGCGGATTTAAGTCCGAGAGCCGCCTACCGTGGGATGAGAGGCCATGTCAGACGACGAGACGCGCACACCGGAGCCGGTCGACGCCGAGATCACGGCGGAAGCGTGCGGCCGCTGCTCGATGTCGACCGTCGTCGGAGCGGTGGCGAACGACCAGTCCCCAGAGGAGCGCGCCGAGCGAGATCCGTTCGCCGACGGGCGGATCGAGGTGGACGAGTCGTCGCTCCGTCGGGTCTCGCCCGCCGGCTATCTCGGTGACCTCAAGCGCCGGGTCGACGAGATCGGCCGCCGGATCGGATACGGGGAGTAGCGTCTCGACGCACGTCAGTTCGAAGAGATTTATACGCGTCCGTTCCGTAACGAGGGCAATCGATGGAAGAGAGCATCTCCGGCTTCAAGGTGCGCGGAGACTGGGGCGACGTCGTCGAACACGGCGAGCGGATCGCCTTAGCACTCCGGGAGGTCGGCGTCGACGAGGACGCCTACTACGAGTTCGACGAGTGGCGACCCAAGACCCACGAGCGCATCGACGAGGACGTCTCGGAGAAGACCGCGGCGCAGGCGTCCGTCGACGAGGGGAAAGGCGAGCGCGCGGGGAAGTCCCCCGGCGACGACCTCCAGACGGCCGGCGAGAAGCTCACCGAGTCCTACGAGAAGGTCGAGGAGAACGACACCGAGAGCGCCCGCGAGCGCTGGGGCGAGTCGATCGAACACGTCGCCCGCGCGGCCGACTCAGCCAGCCGGAAGGCGCTCAGGAAGGTCGAGGACGCCGTCTACCGCAACGTGATGACCCAGATGGCCCCGTACTACTTCGACAACGAGCTCGTCAGCGCCAACATCCAGGAGGTCGCCCGCGCGGAGGACGGCGAGACGTTCGTCTTCGAGGTGAACGTCAACGACGACGAGCTGAAAGCCGAGGTGTCGGACGTGCTCGGCGACTACGAGTCGGAGATAGACCGCTGGCACGTCGACACGGAGAAGCGGACCGAGGACGTCGCCGCCGCCGAGGGGGTCGAACCGCCGGCGGAGGAGGGCGGCCCGGACTCGACGACGACGTAACCGGCGCGCTCCGCGCCGAGCGATATCGGTCGGTTTTAACTCGCCGACCGCGGACACGAACGCATGAGCGAGGTACTTCGGGTCGAGGCGGGGGAGCTGTCCGCCGACGAACTCATCGACGAACTCAACGACGGCCGGCGGATCCTCGTCGACGTCGAGGTCGCCGGGGCCAGCCACGAGGTCGCGCTCCGGTACGACGGGGAGACCTACCACTGCGACACGCCGACGAACCTCCATCGACACGCCGCGGAGTCGGACATGCGGGGCTGTATCGACCAGATGGGATACGCGGCCGAGGAGTGAGGCTCTCGTCGCCGAGAAACCGACATTTAACCTCGGCGCGTGCGAACCGGGCGGCATGAGCGACCCCGAAATCGAGGACCTCGTCGGCGACCGGTCCCCCTCGTTCGAACACGTCCTCTCCTGCGTCTTCGGCGTGCGCGACCACGAGAGCCGGGCGTACCTGACGCTGCTCGACAACCCCGGCAGCACCGTCTCGGAGCTCGCCGACGCCCTCGACCGGGACCGGTCGAACGTGAACCGGTCGCTGTCGACGCTCCGCGAGAAGGGGCTCGTCGAGCGCCGCCGGCGGCTGCTCGACTCCGGCGGATACGTCTACCAGTACACCGCGATCCCGGTGCCGGAGGCCAAGCGGCGGCTCCACGACGCCTTGGACGAGTGGGTCGCGGACGTCCACGACGCCATCGACGGGTTCGATCCCGACGAGCGCTGAGCCGGGGCCGACGCGACCGTCTATTCCTCCGCTTCGTCCGACTCCTACTATCCGCTTCGTCCGACTCCTACTCCTCCGCTTCGTCCGACTCCTCGCCCGCGGTCAGCCCGTCGTCCTCGGGGCGGTCGAGCGCGCGCTCGGCGTCGTGGTGGTCGGAGTAGCCGTCGAACCAGCGGGCGATCCGCTCGATGCGGTCGACGACGTGGGCCGGCTCGCCGGACCGGGACAGCTCGTGGCCCTCGCGCGGGTACCGGACGAACCGCGTGTCGACGCCGTTCTTCCGGAGGATCCGGTGGTACAGCTCCGCCGTACAGATCGGGGTCCGCGTGTCGTCCTCCGAGTGGATCAGGAGGGTCGGCGTGTCGACGTCGTCGGCGTGGCCGGTCGGCGACCGCTCCCAGAGCCACTCGGGCTCCTCGGACGGGACCGTGTCGAAGTCGCCCTCGACGAGCTTGTAGGCCGCGTCGGTCGAGCCGTAGAAGCCGGTGAGGTCGTACACGCCGCGCTGGGAGACCGCCGCGTCGAAGTAGTCGGTCTGGCCGACGATCCATCCGGTCATGAACCCGCCGAAGGAACCGCCGGTGACGAACGCATTGGAGGCGTCGACCTCCGGCCGGTCGGCGACCGTCTCGACGCCCGCCATCACGTCGCGAGCGGTGACCGCGCCCCAGTCGCGCTCGATGGCCTGCATGAACTCTTCGCCGTAGCCGGTCGAGCCGCGGGGGTTCGACCAGAAGACCGCGTAGCCGCGGGCGGCGAGCGTCTGGAACTCGTGCCACATCGTTCCCGAGGTCGACCACATCGCGTGCGGGCCGCCGTGGATCTCGACCGCGAGCGGGTACGGCTCGTCGGCGTCGGCGGATTCCGGCGGCGTCAGCAGCCACCCCTGAATCTCGACGCCGTCGGACTCGAACCGGATCTCCTCCGGTTCGCCGACAGCGCGCTCGGCGAGGTAGTCGGCGTTGAGTTCGGTGAGCCGCGTCGCCTCGTCGGCCGCGGCGTCGTAGGCGAACGCGTCGCCCGGGTGGTCCCACTCGCTGGCCGCGAACGCGACGGTCACGGAGTCCGGGCCGGCGTCGGCCTCGCCGCCGACGGTCGCGTCCGAGACCGTCCCCGGGCGGAGCAGGCGCTCGGGGTCCGCGCTCCCGTCGGCGGGGACGTGCCAGAGGGCCGTCTTCCCCTCGTCGGGCGTCGCGAAGTACAGCGTCTCGGCGTCCGGGCCCCACTGCGGCGTCGTCCCCCGACCCAGCCCGCGGTCGAGGTCGCCGGTGAGGTCGGTGACCGCGCCGGACTCGGCGTCGAGCACGCGGAGGTCGGTCGGCTGCATCGACACCTGGTCCGGCTCCGCGTGCGTGAACGCGACGCGGCCGTCGGCGGTCGACGCGAGGTCGGCCCCCCAGCCGGTCGTGGTGTGGACGCGCTCGTCGTCGCCGGACGCGAAGTCGCGCGCGCGGATCGCGATCTCGACGGAGTCGTCGGGGTCGTCGCCGACGGCCTCGGTGTAGTACAGGGTGTCGGCGTCGCCCCACGACGGGGCGGCGAAGTCGGCGTCGCGGTGGGTGACCCGCGCGACCGCGCCCGACTCGGCCGGGTCGGGGTCGGTGACGCCGCCCACGGTCGCGTCCGCGTCGACGACGTACACGCCCGGTCGGCGGCCGTCGAAGTAGCGCTCCATGGACCGGTAGACGGTGCGGTCGATGACGCGCGGGTCGGGGTGCTCCTCGGGCTCGTAGTCGTCCGGCACGGCGAGGTCGCGGTCCGCCTCGCGGTCGTCGGCCGTCACCGACTGGACGAACGCGATCCGCTCGCCGTCGGGCGACCACGCGATCTGTGAGACGCCGCCGACCACGTCGGTGAGGCGGCGCGCCTCGCCCCCGTCGACCGGGAGGACCCACAGCTGCTGGCGGTCGTCGGCCGCGCCCCGGGTGGAGGCGAACGCGATCCGGTCGCCGGAGGGGCTCCAGCGCGGTTCGGCGTCCGAGCCCTCCGGGAGGGTGAGCCGCCGCGGGTCGTCCTCGCCCGCGACGTCGACGAGGTACACGGTCGTCTCGTAGCTGTCGTCGTCGTTCGGCTGTCGGCGCACGAAGGCGACGCGGTCGCCGTCCGGCGAGATCCGGGGGTCGGACGGGACCGCGAGGTCGTGGTAGTCGGCCGCGGTGACGCGCTCCATGGGCGTCACTCGGACGGGGGAGTCAAAAGGCGTCGGGAGTCGGAAAGGCGGGCGGCTGTACCGTACTCCGGGACGGGTCCGCTCAGTCGCCGCCGTTGTCGAACGCGAGCGCGACGCCGCCGTCGTCGACGGTCGCCCCGGCGGCGCAGACGGGATGTTCGAGGTCGGCGTCCAGCAGTTCGGTCGCGACGCCGTCGGCGTCGGTCGCGGTCAGGTCGTACGGCTCGGGGGAATCCGTCTCGTAGGTCGCGACGACGGTCGGCTCCTCGACGGCCTCGACGAGCAGCGCGTCGCGCCGGACGACACCGATCGCCGCCGACTCCGCTCCGACGACGCCGGCGACGCGGGGCGTGTCGTAGTCGTCCTTCTCGAAGTCGAGCGCGAGTAGCGGCGTCGCGAGCGCGTCGCGAGCGGGGTAGCCCAGTTCCAGTTTCTCCGCGATCGGGTCGACGTGGGAGCCGTTGCCGAGGACCGCGAGCGCCTCGCCGGTCGGCGTCTCGACCGCGCGGGCGCAGTTGTACGAGACGTACGGGTTGTCCGTCTCGGGCGCGTCCGGGGTCGGACCGACGGTGAGCGTCCCGTCGCGGTCGGTGACGCGGCGGTTCGGGAACGAGCGCGAGGAGACGCGGTAGCCGCCGATGCCGGGCGCGACGACGACGAATCGTCCGACGTACATACAGTTTCGTGCGGATTGAGTCGTGTAAAACGCGTCGATATGGGCACGAACGCGATCCGAGAGCGGCTCGATCCCGGACGGTCGTCACGGAGTCGCACGGCGGTCGCAACGCGCAACGCTTACAAAGACGTGCGGGCTATCGGTGAGTACGCAGTCCATTGGGGTAGTGGCCAATCCTGTTGCCTTCTGGGGGCAACGACCCTGGTTCGAATCCAGGATGGACTACTTCTGCCGTTCTCCCGCTTCGACTGGAACCGTGAGAGGCCTCCGTCCGTCGGTTTCCAGTCGAAACGAAGGGGTATGCGATCACTTCTCGACGTCGAGCAGCGCGACCCGCTCGCGAACGACGTCCGTCAGGTCGCCGGTCGTCGCGGCGAGTTCGCGGTCCGTGACGCCGTAGAACTCGCGGACGCGGTCCTCGTCGAGCGCGGGGTTCCGGCTCTCGCCGAACTCGCTGGCCCCCTCGACGGCGAGTTCGCGAATCCGCTCGACGGCTTCGTCCACGTCCGCGGGCGGGCGGTCGACGCCGGGGACGTCGCCGAAGTCGGCGACGAGGACGACCGCCGCGCGCTCGCCCTCCGAGACGCCGAGGCCGAGCGCGCGGTCGATCTGCCTGCGGCCGGCCGCGTACAGCAGTATCTCGACGCCGGGGTCGCGGGCGACCGCCTCGCCGCGGGCGATCGACCGGGCCGCGAGCCGGGTCGCCGCCCGGAGGTGCGCGGGCGAGACGACGAGGTCGGCGTCGAACGCCTGCACCACCGCGCCGGTCTCCGCGGCGATTTCGTCGAGGTCGGCGAGGAACGCGTCGAGGTCGGGGACCGCGAACGTCCCGGCGACGAGACCGACGGCGGGGTCGGGGGGCGCTGCCGGCTCGCCCGCGGCCCCGACCGCGGAGTCGGTCATCCGAAATCACCCAGGCTGGCCTGTCCGTCGCCGTCGCCGTCGGCGTCCGCGCCCGCGGTCGCCGCCGCGGAGGCGGAGCTGTCGGGGTCGACCCCGTCGATCGAGGGGTCCTCCCGGCCGGCGTTCTCTAAGATCCGCTCGGCGGTGCGCTCGCGGCCGCGGAGCGCGCCGAGCACGACCGCCTTGTCCGCCTCGCGGAGGTCGGCGCGGCTCTCGATGCCGGCCTCGTAGAGGCGGCGGGCGCGCTTGCGACCGACGTTGCGGACGCCGGCGAGATCGAGCAGCTCCTCGCGGACGCCGTACTCCAGGCGCTTGCGCGCCTCGCGGACCTGGACGACCACGTCGCCGTCGATCCCATCCACGTCGCGCGCGAGCGTCTCCGCGGCTCGGAGGAGCCACTCGGCGGTGTCGACCTTCCCCCGGATGTCACCGGGACCGACACCGTAGCGCTCCGCGATCCGGTCTTCGTCCACCTCGTTCGCCCAGTCTTCGAGCAGGCGGGCCGTCTTCAGCGCGGCGAGCCAGTCCTCGAACCGCACGTCCTCGTACTCGGAGGGCACGTCGCCGAGGAACTCCGGCTCGCGCTCGTAGCAGACCTCGGTGTACTCCTCGCGGTCGCCGGACTTGAGGTACAGCTCGTAGGTGTCGGGGGTCCGGCTGACGAGGTGGTAGAGCCCGAGCGGGGTGACGGCGGAGCGCTCGTCGTCGTCCGAGTCGGGCCGATCGGCGTCGCCATCGGTCTCATCTGCGTCCCCGCGGGTGTACGTGGTGAAGCCCGGTTCGGCGTCGTCGGGGTCCGCGTCGCCCCCGTCCGCCGGGACGAACTCGGCGTCCGCGGCGGCGGCGTCGCCGGCGTCTGCGACGGTGCGGAGGCCGTCGAGGATCTCCGCCGCGCTCATCGGGTCGAGGTAGAGCCGCGAGACGGTGTGGCCGATCCCGGTCGCGGCGAGGCCCTCCGTCCCGCCGTCGCGGTCGCGCTCGACGAAGCCGTTGACTTCGAGGTACTCCAAGACCGTGTCGGTGACCGCGGCGAGGCGGCCCTCGTCGTCCGTCTGTGCCGCGTAGAGGGTGTTGTCGAGGAACGACAGGAGGCCCTCGCGGGTGGCGGCGAAGCCGGAGGCGATCGTCGCGAGGACGTGGGTGCGGAGCGCGGGCTCGGCCGCCAGCTTCGAGCGGACCGGCTCGGCCTCGGCCCAGACGTACCGCTCGAACAGCTCCTCCTGCGTGTCGGCGTCGTTCGCGAGCAGCACCGCCTCGCCGTACGGGTCGAGCCCGGGGCGGCCCGCCCGCCCGCACATCTGGTGGACTTCGAGGACGTCGAGGGGCTTCATGCCGCCGAACTCGCCGTCGTAGCGCCGCCAGTCGCGGACGATCACCCGGCGGGCGGGGGTGTTGACGCCGGCGGCGAGGGTGGGCGTCGCGGAGACGCACTTGATCAGGCGGTCGCGGAACGCGTCCTCGACGAGGCTCCGGTGTTCGCTGGCCAGCCCGGCGTGGTGGAACGCCGACCCCTGCTCGACCGCGTCCGCGAGGTCCTCCGAGGTGTCGGTGTCGGAGACGCCGCGGATCTCCTCGGCCAGGTCGCGGAGGCGGTCGCGCTCCTCGCCGGTGAGCCGGGAGCTCGTCACCTCGCCCAGCTTGCGGGCCGACGACTCGGCGTTGCGCCGGGAGTTGACGAAGACGAGCGAGGAGCCGCCCTGGCCGCCCTCCTCGGTGTCCAAGGCGTCGCCGACGAGCTTCGCGGTCTGGTCCTCGCCGCGCTCGACCGGGACCTCGCGCTGGCTCCCGTCGTCGAAGTTGATCGCGTTGCCGAAGTGGACGCCGGTGTGAAGCTCGATCGGCCGCCAGTCGGACTCGACGAGTTCGGCGTCGAGCCAGTCGGCGATGACGTCGGCGTTGCCGACGGTCGCCGAGAGCGCGACGGTCTGGAGGCCGGGGTTCACCTTGCGGAGCTTCGCGAGCGTCACTTCGAGGGTCGGGCCGCGGTGGGAGTCGTCGACGAGGTGGACCTCGTCGCTGACGACGCATGTGAGGTCGTCGATCCACGGCGCGCCGTTGCGGATCAGCGAGTCCACCTTCTCCGAGGTGGCGACGATGATGTCGCGGCTCGCGAGCCACTCGCCGTCCGAGTCGTAGTTGCCCGTCGAGACGCCGACCGTCACGTCGAACTCCTCCCAGCGCTCGAACTCCGCCTTCTTCTCGCTGGCGAGCGCGCGCAGCGGGACGATATATAAGGCCTTGCCGCCGCGCTGGATCGAGGAGAGCATCGCCAGCTCCGCGATCAGCGTCTTGCCGGAGGCGGTGGGGACGGCCGCGACGAGGCTCTCGCCGTCGACGACCCCGGCCTCGACGGCCGCCTGCTGGGGCGGGTACAGCTCCGCGACGCCCTCCGCTTCGAGCGCCTCGCCGACGCCCGCGGGGAGCCCGGAGAGCGAACTCGGTTCCATTACCGGACTCTGGTCCCCGACGCGATTTAAACCGTCGGAAGGCGTCGCTCCGCGCTTTTAAACAGCGAACGATGGAACGACACCGGACGGTCGGCGCGCGCCTCCGAGGCCGCATCGCGGCCGAGGAGCGCGTGCGAGGGA
>NZ_AOJD01000040.1 GCF_000337415.1 Halorubrum tebenquichense DSM 14210
GCGGTCGCGGTCGGGTGGGACTCGAAGGGGCAGCCGCGAGGCGGGCGGAGGCGACGTAAGCACCGCAACGAGGGAGCGAACGCAGTGAGCGACCGAGTGAGGAGCGCAGCGAGCGTCCGCCCGCCTCGCGGCTGGGGCTTCGGCGGTTGTCATGTCGATCCGCGATCGGCTATTTATAAACAGCCAGCAAAATCTTCGAATCCGTTCGTCGCCGAGACGCCGACGGCAACGATCACTTATAAACAACCGACCGGATCAGGGTGCGACCCCGACCGTCAACAGCGTTCCCCACGTCCGGTACCGGTCCACCATCGCCTCGCGCGTCTCGTACCCGTCCACCGGAAATTCCTCCGCGTCCGGGATCTCGACTTCACGGTCCGGGATCGCGTCCTGCTCGGCGACGTACAGGCCGGCCTCGCGGAAGGCCTCGCGGTACTCCTCACGGCTCCACAGCGTCATCTCCACGGAGATGTTCTCCTGCCACGCGTGGGTCGTCTCGCTCTCCTCGAAGTAGTTCACCGCGCAGTAGAAGGTCCCGCCCGGCCGCAACACCCTGCGGACCTCTCTGAGCGTGTTGACCGGGTCGGCCGCGTAGTAGAACGCCTCCATCGAGAAGACGTGGTCGAGCGAGTCGTCGGCGAAGGGCAGCTCGTCGAAGTCGCCGACCGCGAACCCGACCGCGCCGTCGTCGGTGTACTCGCGGGCGTTGCGGGCCATCTCCGGCGCGCCGTCGAGCCCGTACCCGCGGCCGATGCCGCGCTCGCGGAGGGCGCGGAGCGCGTAGCCGGAGCCGGTGCCGAGGTCCAACACGTCGTCGCCCGCCTCGACCGGCATCCGCGCCAAGACGTGTTTCGCGGTGTGCCAGTGTCGGTCCTCCATCCCGCGGTCCTTTCCGGTCGCCGCCCACTCGTCGAACTCCTCGCGAACGCTCATACCGGGGCGAGGGGGAGAGCGGTGAAAAAACGGCGGTGTTTTACCGGCCCCCGTCATCGGTCGCGGACATGAAGCGGCCGAAGTCGCTCCGCCGACCGAAGTTCCGGCTGGCGGACTCCGCCCAGCAGGCGGTCGGCGGGTTCCTGCTCGCGGGCCCGTTCGTCGTCACCGAGGAGGTGTGGGTGTTGGCCGCGGGGATGCACTGGAGCCAGGGCGTGGTGACCGCCCTGATCGTCGCCGCGATCGGGTACGCCGCGCTGTACCGGGCGGACACCGACCGCGACCCGGACGCGGAAAGCGAGATCGCCGGGATCCCCACGCGGTTCGTCTCGCTGATGATCGTCTCGTTCGGCTCCGTGCTCCTGCTCGCCGTCCTCTTCGACGCCCCGGATACGTTCCTCATCGAGCAGGGCGTCGCCGGGAGAGAGCTGTGGGCGACCACGCTCAAGGCGGTCTCCGTGGGCGCGGTGTTCAGCGTCGTCGGCGCGGCGACCGCCGACAGCGTGTTCTGAGGGGATCCGATCGGGACCCGATTCCCCCGACGCCGTCACAACACGACCGAGACGACCGCGAAGAGGATCAGCACGCCGGCGATGTCACAGAGGTTCGTCACCACCGGGATCGTCGTGTCGTCGGGGTTGAGTCCGACGCGGTACGACACCTCGACCGCGACGACGCTGGCGACGACGACGAGCAGCGCGAGCAGCATGCCGGAGACGAGCGAGATCAGCAACACCAGCCCGAGCGCGAGCGACCCGCCGAGCGCGACGCCGATGGCCCACGCGGCGACGCCGACCGCGCCGAAGACGGTCGCCGCGAGCCCGAACACCGCGGCCGCGTTCGCCCGGAGCGCGGGGTTCGAGGGACTGAACTCGTAGGTCCCGAGATACAGCTGCGTGGTGAGCCGCGAGCAGGTGATCGACGCGAGGTTGCCGGCCGTCCCGATCTGGACCGGCACCAGTACCAGAAGCGCCGGGTACCGCAACAGGACCGCCTCGTAGGTCTCCAAGACCGTCCCGGAGACGAGCTGTAACACCGACAGCGCGGCCAGAAGCGGGATCATCGTCCGGACGATCCGGCGGATCGACCACTCGTCGATCGCCGTGGGGCTCGGGTCGGTCACGAGACGGCCCTCACCGCGGCCACCCCGACGAGGAGGAAGAACACGCCGAACACGTCGCCGAGGGTCGTGACGACCGGGCCGATCACGTTGTCGGGGTCGAGTCCCCGGCGGTACCCGACGAAGATGACGGCGATCAACACCGTGATCATGAGGACGGCGGAGAGGAAGCCCGCGACGACCATCACGCCGACCAGCTGGAAGAGGCTCCCGCCGTCGCCGAACAGGACGAGCGTGAGGTAGGTGACGACCGCGATGAACACCGAGACGGTCATCCCGTTGAGGAAGGAGGCGACGATCGCGTTCGTGAGCCGACGGTCCAGCCGGAACCGCGGCTCGATGATCCCCTGGTGAAGCCCCGTCGAGAGCCGGGCCCCGAGCGAGCCGTACACCCCGCCGCGCGTGGCGAGGAACGCCGGCAGCAGCAGGAGGAGCCCGGGGACCTCGGCGATGTTCGCGCGCATGGTCTCGGAGCCGAGGATCGTCCCCGCGAACAGGCCGGCGATCAGGCTGACCCCGATGACCGGGAGCGCCTGCCGGTAGATCTCGCGCGCGGAGTCGTGACCGGGCATCGACCGCACCGAGGGCGGGCGGGGCAAAAAAACCGACCACCGCGTCCGCCGGTCGGACCGGCCCGTCGGTCGGCGGACGCCCGCCTGTCACGATCTCCAGATGAAACGGAGGGGGCGGTGAGGGCGGTCGAGTGCGGACGAACGACCGAACGCGGACGGGTGACCGGACTCGGAGGTCGCCGACCGCGGGCCGGCGACCCGACCGAGTCCGACGGTCTCGGACCTCGCCGGCCCGCACCGTTAAGTCGATCCGGCGAGTGCCGATCCCATGGACTACTCCCTCGCCGTCGAGAACGGGCCGGAAACGATACCGGGCGGGACCGGACTCCTGCTCGTCCACCCGAGCATCGGCGAGACGGACCGGATCGACACGGACTTCCTGAAGACGGACACCGACGCGTTCCTCGTCGTCTCGACCCGAACCACCGCGCGCGAGGTCGAGCAGAAACTGGAGTACTACGACGTCGACGAGACGAAGGCGACCATCCTCGACACGCTCTCGGTCGAGCGCGGCTACTCGCGCCGCACCGCCGACGACGTGTACTACGTCTCCGCGCCCGACGACCTCGACGGCGTCGTCGACCGCGTGGAGCGCTTCCTCACGGAGAACGAGGGGAAGCGACGCGTCTCTGTCGACTCGCTCACAGAGATGGCCTACTACGCCGACGACGACGCGGTGTACGAGGCGGCCGCCGAGATCCTCGACCTCCTCGATACACACGACGCGGTCGGCATCTTCCACCTCTCCGAGGAGGTCCACGAGGTCGCGACGCTCGACCGGTTCCGCGAGCTGTTCGACGGCGTCATCGACCTCGACGGCGAGGGAAACGTCACCGTCGACATCTGATCGGCGGCGGTTCCGCCGAGACCCCCACGCGTCACTCCTCGTCGACCAGCGCCGCGAACGTCTTCTCCGCCCACGCGACGGCGTAGGCCGCCCCGCGGTCCCGGTAGGCGGCGGTGTCGAGCGCGCCGTACGGGGCCGGGAGGTCGAGGTCGTGTCTGACCGCCGAGCAGGCGTACTCTGTCGCGCTCGGGAAGTCGGTGTCGCCGCGAGCAACCTCGCCCGAGAGGTCGCCGAGCCGGCCCGAGAGCCGCTCGCCCGCGTCGACCCACGCGTCGAACAGCCGGGGGAACTCCCCCTCCCACGACGCGAACTCCTCGCGGGTGTGGAGGCCGACCCACGCGTCGAACAGCGCGTTCGCGACCTGGAAGACGTCGGCCGGGCCGAACCCGGTCGTCGACGCCCCCGTCTCCGGGTCGGGGCGACGGATCGCCGCGTCGAGGTCGCGGTAGCGCTCGCCGAAGAACGGGAGGAACGTCTCGGGGAGGCGCGGCGCGTCGCCGGCGGTCGACCCGGCGTCGCCGCCGACGGCTCCCGGGGCGGGCTCGCAGCCGATCCGGACCAGCCGCTCGGCGATCAGGAACGCGAGGAAATCGTCGGGCGTCCCCTCCGCGCGCCGCTTGACGAGCACGGCGGGCGGGTCGGTCTGGGTCGTCCGGACGACCGTGCCGTCGACCGGAAGGCCGACGGTGAACGCCGGCCCCGCGTGTTTCCGGAGCAGGTCCGGGACCGCCTCGGGGAGCCACTCGGCGGGGTACGACGCGGGGTCGAGCGCGTCGACGAAGATGCCGAGGTCCTCCGCCGCGGCCGGCGGGAGCGTCTCGAAATCCGAATCGACGTCGAGGACGGGCGACCCCGGCGCGTGCCGGTCGCGGACCGCGGCGAGGTCGTCGTCGAGGGGCCGGGTGGAGAACATCAGCCGAAGACGTACGAGAGGATGATGAGCACCGAGAGGACGGCCGACACGCCGACCGTTCCGACCACGATCTTCGTTGATTTGGACATGCGCGTCCGTGGGTCCGCCGGTCGTTAAAATCAACCGGTCGGCGTCGACCGCGCGGCAGCGATTTTATGTCGCCGGGCGAGAGAGCGATGGTATGCGAGTCCGTGACGCGGTCGAGGCCGACGCCGCGGCCGTGGCGTCGATGACGGGGCGGCCGAGCGGCGTCGTCCGCGACATGATCCACGACCGGTCGGTCCGCGTCGCGACGACGGAGGAGGAGCCGGCCGAGCGCGACGACGGGGGGGACGCGCCCGCCGACGCGGACGGCGACGAGACCCCGGTGGATTCGGTCGAGGGGTTCGTCGCGTTCGACGTGCGCGACGGGACGGTCCACGTGACGAACTTCGAGGGCGGTCCGGAGGGGATCCGCCGGCTGTTCGAAGAGCCCGTGGGGTTCGCGATCCGGGAGGGCATGACCGTCGAGGCCGTCGTCCCGGTCGACGGGACCGCGACGGCGACCGTCGAGGCGATCGGGTTCGAGGCGGTCGGTTCCGGGCCCCGGATCGACGGCGCATCGACGACGCGCTACCGGTTCGATCCGGGCGAGAACGAGGAGGAGTGAGCAGCGCGGGCGAGTCAGTCGAACCGATCCTGAACGATTTCGAGGGCCTCCTCGCGGTCGTCCCAGTCGACGAACACCGCGACGGAGGTCGCGCTCGTGATCAGGTCGATGATGTTGATGCCGGCGTCCGCGATGGGGGAGATGATGTCCTGGATGACGCCCGACTGGTTCGGGAGTTCGCCGCCCGTGACGCGGATCACGGCGATGGGGTCGGCGACGGTGACCGACGAGAGCGCCTCGTCGGTGACGACCGACTCGTGGAGCAGGGCCTCGGCTGTCTCGGCGACGTCGACGTCGACGTAGAAGGTGACCGAGTCCATGCCGGAGGCGACCGCGTCGATGTTTATCTCCTCGGCGCGTAAGGCGTTCGACAGTTCCGAGAGGATCCCCGGCCGGTTCCGGATCGCGCGGCCCGCGATGGTGAGACACGCGAGCGGCTCCTCGCGCATGTCGATCAGGCTCTCGAACTCGCCCTCGATCCGGGTGCCGCCCCGGAGCAGGTCGCCGTGCTGGTAGTGGACGACCCGCACGTCCAACCCCTCGTCCTTGTACGAGAGCGCGGACGGCGCGACCACCTCCGCACCGCGGAACGAGAGGTTCCGCAGTTCGTCGACCGTGATCTGGCCGACGTTGCGCGCGCCCTCGACCACCCGCGGGTCCCCGGTCATCACGCCCTCCACGTCGGTGACGATCACGACCTCGTCGGCGTCCATGTAGTTGCCGAGCATGACCGCGGTCGTGTCCGACCCGCCGCGGCCGAGGGTGGTGACGTTGCCGTCGCCGTCCTCGGCGAGGAACCCGGTGATGATCGGGACGACGCCGTCGAGCCGCTCGGCGATCTCCCGGGCCCGCCGTTTCGTCTCCGCGACGTCGACCTCGCCGCGCTCGTCCGTGACGACGGGCCAGTCCGGGTGGCCCGGTTCGAGGAAGACGGCCTCGACGTCCCGGACCGAGAGGGCGGCCTTCAGCATCCTGACGCTGGTTCGCTCGCCCATCGAGACGATCTCCGCCCGGTCGGCGTCGTCCGTCTCGAAGGTGATGTCGTCGAGGAGTTCGTCGGTGGTCGACCCCATCGCGCTGGCGACGACCGCGATCTCGTGACCGGCCGCGACCGCGCTCGCGACCGAGTCGGCCGCGCGCTCGATCCGGTCGCCGCTGCCGAGGCTCGTGCCGCCGAACTTCGCGATCACGCGCATGCGGATACCTCGTCGGGGGCCCGGAGCGGTCCGACTCCGGTCGGCGGTCGCGGGCGTGCGAGCGAGGCGGAGCGATCCGACGCGGGGCCGGAATCCCGGCCGGGTCGGCGGAAGCGATCGGTAAACATGCGACTCCGTAGCGGAGGAAGCCGGATAACAGTATCCTCTTCGACAAGGGTCGCCCGAAGCGGCAGACCGACCGAATCGGGTGTAGTCACGGACTGAGACGGGGGACGGCCGAAACGGTCACTCGTCCTGAATGCCCCACGCGTCGGGCATCTCGATGACGTACCGGCCGTCCTCCTGGAGGGAGATGATGTACTCCTGTCTGTCGTACAGCTCCATCAGGTTCAGCTCGTACTGCCCGGGGCTGACGATGCGGATGCTCTCGAACTGGTCGTTGAGCTCGTCGCGGAGGGCGTCGATCCCGGGCTGTTCCCCCTCTGCGGGTGACGGATCCTCAGTGTTCTCGACCTCGCGGCTCGCGCGGTCGAGTTCGTCCGGCGAGACGACCTCGGAGCGCGCGCTCGCCTGCGCGGTGTCCTCGTCGCTCCGGTCCGCGATCTGTTCGGTGCCGTCGGTCTCCGAGGATCGGTCGGCGCTCGCGGCGGCGTCGGGCCGCGTCGCGTCCGCGGCTTCGCCGGGCGAGGGGTCGGCGGCGCGCTCGTCCGGGGTCGGGTCGGCCGCGGCTCCGTCCGAGGTGCCTTGGTCCGCCGTCGACCCCGTCGGCCCCTCGGGAGTCGAGGGGGACGGGTCGGCGGACGCACCGGGAGAGCCGGCGTCGTCGCCCGCGGGCTCTTCGGTCGCGCCGGCGGGTTTGAACTGGAACTTGTTCCCGCCGCAGTCGGGACACCCCGAGAGCATCTCCTTCGAGCCGTCGGGGAACGTCCGCCCGCAGGTGGTACACTGGTGGGGCATCTACTTGCGGGAGACGAGCGTGCTGATGAGGTTCTCGTCTTTGTGCAGCGTCTCGATCCGGTTCGCCGGGCCGATCACGGTGAGCTTCTGGGTCGACTCGCGACCCATCAGCTTGTCGAGGAAGCTCTGGTCGCCGGCCTCGGCCTTCGGGTAGGTCTCGATCTCGATCCCGGTGAAGTCGTCGGGGCTGATCTCGGTCATCGTCACCTCGATCAGCTTCGACTCCTCGTCGGGCGAGAGCCCCTCTTCGAGGATGACGATGTTGCCGTCGCGGACGCCGTCGAGGATGAGCCGGATCTTCTCCATGCTCGTGAGCCCCTCCATCCGCGCGCCGCTTATCATGTCGATCCGGACGCCGTCGCCGGAGTCGTCCGGATCGTCGTCCGCGGCGTCGACGTTGGCTTTGGGCCCGGGCATCAGCCGAAGTACTCCGCTATCTTGGTGTACACTTCGTCCATGTTGTCGCCCTCCAGCGCGGACAGCGGGATCGTCTCGTGTTGCGGGAAGGCGTTCGCGATCTGCTGGACGTCCGCTCCCGGCAGGTCCGTCTTGTTGGCGAGGATGAGCGCGGGGAGGTCCTGCGACTCGATGATCCCGATCAGCATCGTGTTCACCTGCGTGAACGGGTCCGTCGTCGAGTCGAGCACGTAGATGACGCCGTCGACGTCCTCGCGGAGCCAGTGCATCGCCTCCGCGACGCCCTCGGTCGCCTCGCGCGACCGGCGGACGGCGTCGTCCTTCTCCATGTCGTGGTCGAGGAACTCCTTGTAGTCGACCTTCGTCGTCACCCCGGGGGTGTCGACGATGTCGATGGTGACCGTCCGCCCGTTGCGCTCGATCTCCACGCCCTCCTTCCGGCGGGCCCGGCGAGTCTCGTGGGGGATGTGGCTCTCTGGGCCGACGGCGTCACCCGTCCAGTCGCGTGCGATCCGGTTTGCGAGGGTCGTTTTACCGGCGTTCGGCGGTCCGTAGATCCCGATCCGCTTGGGCTCGTCGGCCGCGAACAGGCCGTCCGTGACCCGTGATATGCTGTCTCTGAGATTCGTGAGCAGTCCCATCTTGACCTCCAGTCCGTGTGTGGTTTTCCCGAACACCGCGTTCGTCGGTCTCGACGGCGCTCACTCCGAGCGCTCGACGCCCGTTCGGGGAATTACGGTAGAGTCCACGCCGCGGTCACTTAAGAACTGCGTCAGACACCGCCGATCCGGGGCGTCGACGCCGGACGAACCCGAAATTCGGGGATTCGGACGGCGTACTATCAGGAACCGGAAACGATATGGGAGAACGTCGCGCCGCGATGAGGGAGCGGTGTCGCGTTTCGGCGCTGCGGCGTCGCTCCCCGTTGCCGTCCGTTCCTCGTTCGCCGCCCGTCCGTGTCCTATTCGTCGCCCGTCTCGTCGCCGTCCGCCTCGTCGCTTCCCGTCTCCCCGTCGCGCTCGCTCGCGGCGTCGAGGAAGACGATCGCGCCGCCGAGCAGCGCGAGGTTCTTCAGGAAGTTGATCTTGTTGCCCTGCCGCTCTTTCCCCTCCATCGTCCAGAAGTCGTGGATCGCGGGGGTCGTCCCGAGGAAGAAGACCACGAGCGCGCCCGCGGCCGCCCGCGGGAGCCGCCAGAGGACGATGCCGAGGTTGGCGACCAGCAGCATCCCGGTGACGAACGGAACGAGGAGGTCGGGCATCGGGACCCCCTTCTCCTCGGCGACCGCGACGCGCTTGTCGTTGCTCTTGAACCCGTCGTACGCCATGTACGCCAGCACGCCGCCGTACAGCGACCGACCGAGCAGGGAAGGGGCGTCGCGGCCGGCGTCGTCGGCCGCCGACTCCGAGGCGGATCCGTCGGAGGGAGCGGACTCGTCCCCCATTCAGACCACCTCGATCCGGCTGACGTTCGCGTCGACGCGGCCGACCGTCTCGTAGGTCGGGCCCTCGTCGGCCGCGCCGTCGAGGCGGCGCATGATCCGGCCCTCCACGTCGTCGCGCTCGTCCGGCACGTCGAACAGGCCGGAGCCGCAGACCACGTCGCCGTCGTGGACCGCCCACGTCTCGATTATCTCGTGGGGTTCGCCGGGGAACGAGACGCGCTCGAAGTCGCGGCCGAAGTTCGTCGACTCGAACAGCGCGACCTCGTGGTCGTCGTTCACCCACGCCGGGGGAGCCTCCTCGCCGCCGCAGAAGATCACCCGGCCGTCGTGGACGAACACGCGTCGGATGTACGAGAAGTCGCTGCCGACGTCGAGTCGGTCCCACGACTCGCCGGCGTCGGTGGTCCGCCAGAGGCCGCCCTCGCCGACCGCGTGGCCGAGGCCGAGGTTCTCTAAGTCGTGGTCGAGGTACCCCGTCGCCGCCAGCCACACGTCCTCCGAGACCGGGAGGATCTGATGTACGTCGTCGACGATGGCGTCGCGGTGGTCCGTCCACGTCCGCCCGCCGTCGCGGCTGACGTGAATCCCGCCGGCCTCGACGCCCGCGATCAGGGTGTCGGGACGGCCGGGGACCGTTTCGAGCGCGCGCAGTCGGGCGTAGTGCGGGTCGATCGGCGACTCCCAGTGGCCCCGCGAGGGCAGCTCGCGGAACCCCTTCTGTTCGGTCCACGTCTCCCCGCCGTCGACCGAGCGGAAGATGTAGGGATCGTTCGTGCCGGCGTACAGCGCGCCGTCCGCGGTCGCGAGGATCGACCACACCTCGCTCTGCCCGGCGTGCCAGAAGCGGTCGCCGAGGGGCACGTCGAGGTCGGTCCACGTCTCGCCGCCGTCGACCGAGCGGTACGCGCCCTCGGAGGAGGCGACGAACACGCCCTCGGTGTGGTCCCACGACTTCACGGCGGTGACGACCCCGCAGTCGAGGACGGGGTCGAGGTCGTCGCGCTCGAAGGGGACGTCGTCGGCCCGGTACAGGCCGGAGTCTGTCCCGATCAACAGTGTCATATCCGTGTGTCAGTCGGGCGCATAATAAAGTTTTACCAACCTGTAAAACGCTAAGTGGCCGGGCGACGACGGGGCGTTCATGACCGCGCCTCAGGCCACGGTCCGCCCGACCGACGCCGCGCACCTCGACGGATCGGACCCCGAACTCCCGACGGAGCTGTTGAATATCCCGTGGATCGACCCGCACAACCACGCGCACACGCTCTCGTGGGAGGACCGCGAGCGCTACGCGCTCGCGGGCTGCCGGTCGATGGTGATGGTGTCGTCGGGGTATCACTGGACGCCGTACAAGCCGGTCGAGGCGAGCGACATCCGCTTCCTGTGGGACGACGCGGTCAACCGCCGGCGCGCCATCGAGCGCAACCACTTCTTCGAGGCGAAGCTGAGCCTCGGCGTTCACACCGGCGTCCGGATCGAGGACCCCGACGAGCTGCTGGCGGCGATGGACGACTACTGCGCGCTCGACGAGGTCGTCGCCGTCGGGGAGACGGGCGTGACGCCGAGCCAGCACGTCGAGCGCTGGGACGTCGACGAGCAGCAGGCGGTCGTCCAGGCGCAGATGGAGCTCGCCGCCGACCACGACCTGCCGGTCCTCCTCCACACGCCGAACACCACGCCGGACGCGAAACGCGAGTACCGCGACGACCTCGGCGTCACCCCCGGCTACGAGAAGAACGGCGGGCTGGGGACCGAACCGGTCCTCGACGGCGAGAACCCGGCGCTCGAAGCCGTGAAGCGCGACGTCGAGGCCGCGAACGACGCCGGACTCGACGAGGAGCGCGTGGTGGCCTCGCACGCGGACGCGAACAACACGGAGTACCTGATGGAGGAGACGGACTGCCACCTGAGCTACACCATCGGGCACTCGTGGCTCGTGGGCGTCGACGCCGCCGACGTGGCGAACGCCGTCGACGAGTACGGCGCGGAGCGGGTCATGATCGACACGGACACGGCGAACGTGCTCCGCACGGACCCGTACGCGGTCAAACGAGCCGTCTTCGAGTTGTACCGGTACGGGATCGACGTGGACGACATCCGGACCGTCGTGTACGAGAACCCGCGCGACGTGTTCGGACTCGCGGAGTAAGCGATCAAACACTGCGGTGGCGCGTGCCTCCGAGCGTGCCGCCGGAGGCGGCCGCGAGGAGCACGCGCGAGGGAGTCAGTCGCCGGAGCGGAGCGACGGCGACTGACGAGGCTGGGGAGGCGTGAGGTACAGTGCGGTCGCGGTCGGGTGGGACTCGAAGGGGCAGCCGCGAGGCGGGCAGAGGCGTTCACGAGAGCTTCGCTCTCGTGAGCCAATCAGAACGCTCCGCGTTCTGATGACGACGCAAGCACCGCAGGAACGAGCGTAGCGAGTGACGAGAAGCGCAGCGAGCGTCCGCCCGCCTCGCGGCTGGGGCTTCGGTGGCCTCGTTCGCACCGCCGGTTTCGTCGTAACGAGCGACTGGGGCTTCGTAGCCTCGGTCGTGACGAAGGAAACAGCGGGGAACGACTCCCTATCGTCTATTCCGTCTCGAACTCGGTCGTCAGTTCGCCGACGCCCTCGACGCCGACGGTGACCTCGTCCCCGTCGCCGAGCAGCACCGGGGGCTCGCGGTAGACGCCGACGCCGGGCGGCGTCCCGGTGAACACCAGGTCGCCGGGCTTCAGCGTGAACGCCTGACTACAGAAGGATATCAGGTCGTCCACGCCGAAGATCAGGTTCTCGGTCGAGGACTCCTGGAGCCGCTCGCCGTTGACCTCGGCGAAGATGTCGAGGTCGTGGGGGTCGCCCACCTCGTCGGTCGTGACGAGGTCGGGCCCGGTCGGCGCGAACGTGTCGAGGCTCTTCCCGCGGACCCACTGGCCGTCGCCGTGCTGGAGGTCGCGCGCGGAGACGTCGTTGCCGACGGTGAAGCCGGCGACGTGCTCCATGGCCTCGTCGGGGTCGACGCGGCGGGTCTCCTCGCCGATGACGGCGACGAGTTCGGCCTCGTAGTCGACCTTCTCGGTGTACTCGGGGTCCCAGCGCACCGCGTCCTCCGGACCGACGACGGAGGTCGGGAACTTCGAGAAGAGGACCGGGTCGTCGGGGATCGGGTTGTCGCCCTCCTCGGCGTGGTCGCGGTAGTTCAGCCCGACGCAGACGACCTTCCGCGGGTCGTCGACGGGGGCGGCGCGGTCGAGCTCGGCGGGGTCGCGGAGGCCGACGCCGGTCTCCTCGGCGTACTCGACCGCGAGGTCGGCCTTGCGCCGCCACTCCCAGTCGGCCAGCAGGTCGGAGGTCTTCGGACCGATGTCGACGCCGGCGGCCGCGCCGGCGGTCGAGAGGTCGATCACGCCGGCGTCGGTCGCGACGCCGGTCCAAGGCGATTCGTCGTCCGTGGTTCGGTATTGTCCGATTCGCATGTGAAGTGAGTGTAGTAGTGGTGTTGGTGTAGCAGTGGTGGAGGTGTAACAGAACGGCTTCCGCGGGCGTTACACGTCGATGCCGGCGTCTTCGACCAGCCGCTCGCCGGAGGCGACGAACCGGTCGAACTCCTCGCGGACCTTCGGGTTCGTCAGTTCGCCGTCGCGTTTGACGACCTCGCCGTCGACGAGGACGGTGTCGATGTGCGAGGGGTCGGACTGGAACACGACGGTCTCGACCGGCGAGTGCGACGGGGCGGTCATGAAGTCGGTCGCGTCGAAGAGGACGAGGTCGGCGCGCTTGCCGGGCGTGATCGTCCCGATCTCGTCGTCTAACTGGAGCGCCTTCGCGCCCTCGATGGTGGCCATCTCAAGGGTGTCGCGCGCGGAGATCGAGACCTCGGTGACCTCCTCGTCGCCCTCCAGAACGGCTTGGTTGTCGAACATCCGCTGGAGCTGCATGCCGATCCGCATCTGGCTCCCCATGTCGCCGCTGACGTTCGAGCAGACGTCGACGCCCCACGCGGGCCGGCCGCCCGCCTCAAGCACCTTGCCGGTGACGGGGATGCCGTGGCCCATCTGCATCTCGACTTCCGGTGTCGACGAGAAGGAGACCCCCTGCTCGACGGCGTGGTCGACGTCCTCCTGCGAGAAGTGGTTGCCGTGGGCGACGTTCACGTCGGGACCCAGTTCGTCTTCGAGGCAGCCGAAGCCCTGGTAGTCGCCGCCGTACTCCGAGGACGGCCACAGCGCGGCACCCATGTGGATCGTCGAGAGCGCGCCCAAGTCGCGGGCGAGTTCGAGGTCGGCGAGCGCGGTCCCGTCGGTACAGAAGTCGGGGCCGCGGAGGCCGAGCGCCAGGCTGAGCAGGTCGTCGTCGCGGATCTGCTCGTCGTGGAGCTGGCGGATGTTCTCTTCGGGAAGGCCCACGTCGCTCTCGTACCACCACTTCGCGGAGTCGTCGCCGGGCGGGCCGTAGGTGTACACCGCGCGGATCCCGCTGTCCTTCAGCGCGTCGACGGCGCGCTCGCCGTGTTCGAGCGTGTTCGGGTACGACCAGTCGAGCGCCGTCGTCGTGCCGGTGTGGAGCTTCTCGAAGGCACCGAAGAGGCCGCCGAGGTACATGTCTTCGGGCCGGTACAGCCCGGTGATGTTGCCGAGCATGTGGTCGAAGTACTCGTTCATCAGCGACCAGTCGCCGGCGATCCCCCGTACCTGCGTCTGGGCGAGGTGGATGTGCGAGTCGACGAATCCGGGCACGACGATGTGACCGCTGGCGTCGATATCCTCGGCGTTCGACGCCGACAGTCCGGTCCCGACCTCAACGATCTCGCCGTCCTCGATCAGGACGTCGGCCTCGTCGAGCGTCCCCACGTCCGGGTCGAGCGAGACCACGGTCCCGTTTCGCACGATCGTTTGTGTCATGTTCGATAATAGGGTTTGACCAAGAGGTTAAAAGTTTACCGGGCGGTAAAGTGGGAGATCGGGACCGAGGGGCGAGCGTATTATGTACCTCACACGTGGAGTGTCGGTATGAGCGAATCACAGGGCGGATCGGCGGGCGAGTCCGCCGAGTCTCCGACCGGAAACGCCGACGCCGACGAGGGGTCCGGCGGCGAGACGGTGTCCTCCAAGGACACGAAGGAGGTGATCATGGAGGCGACCTTCCGCGCGCTGAGCAAGCACGGGTACAAGGACCTCCGGATGCGCGACATCGGCGAGGAGATGGACCTCACCCGGCAGGTGATCCACTACCACTTCGACGGGAAGTACGACCTCATGTCCTCGTTCCTCGAACACATCATCGACCAGTACGAGGGCAGCGTGGTCGTCGACGGCGACGCGGACCCCCGGACCGAGCTCCGCGCCCGCGTCGACCAGTGCCTGTTCGGACCCGAGTTCGAGGAGTTCAGCCACTGGGACCGGATGAAGGTGTACCACGAGCTGTACACGCAGGCGCAAAACGACGGCGAGCACCGCGAGATATTCAACGAGCACTACGAGCGCATCCGCGGCAGCATCGTCGAGGTCGTCGAGGAAGGCATTGAAGAGGGGGTCTTCCGCGACGTCGACGCGGACGGGATGGGCCAGCTGGTGACCGACGTCATCCACGCCGCCCGCGGCCGGCGGATCTCGCTCGGCCACGAGGACGCGCCCGAGGAGGCGCGGAAGGCGATAGACGAGTTCATTCTGGAGTCGCTCGAACGGACGGAACGGGCGGAATAGGTGGGGCGAGTCGAACTGGACGGAACGGGCGGAACGAGTCGGACAGACGAGCGGGCGGAGTAAGCGAAACGGATCCCTTCTGCGATCGGTTCGATTCAGTCGTCGTCGACCGCGAGGAGCCGCGGATCGGTTCGCTCGCGGCTCTCGCGGAGCCGGTGGGAGCCGTCGAAGCGGACGGTGTCTCCGGGAGAGAGGTCGCCGTCGGCCGCCTGCGCGGTCACCTGAACCCCGTCGAACCGGACCAGTGCGAGGTGGTTCGGGGCGCGGACGTCGGGCGGCGTGGTCTCGACGGTCGTCGTCGCGACGACGGTCCCGGTTTCGAGTCGAACCGTCGCGGCGTCCGTCGACGAGCGGCCGCAGTCCGGGCAGCGCCGCCGGTCGTAGTACCAGCGAGCCCCGCAGTCGTCGCAGACGAACGCGCGGTCGGCCGGGAGGTCGCGCTCTCGCGGACGGGTCGGTGCCGCCGATGGGTCGATATTCGAGTCTGTCACGCGCGCAACACCGTACAGACGCTGTTGTTTCCGAAGCCGGCGACGTTGATCGCGAACCCCGTTTCCGCGCCCGCGACGCGCCGGGCCTCGGAGAGGTCGCCGCGCAGTTGCCACACGAGTTCGACGATCTGCGAGAGCCCGGTCGCGCCGAGCGGGTGCCCGCGGGCCTTGAGCCCGCCGCCGGGGTTGACGGGGAGGTCGCCGTCGAGCGCGGTCTCGCCGTCGAGGGTCGCCTCCCACGCGGTCCCGGTCTCGTAGAAGCCCAGCTCTTCGAGCTCGATCAGTTCGAGGACCGTGAACGCGTCGTGGATACAGGCGACGTCGACGTCGTCGGGATCGATTCCCGCGCGGTCGAAGACGCGCTCGCCGGCGGCGCTGACGGAGTCGATGGCGAGGGGATCGGGGCGCTCCGCGACGGCGTGGGTCCCCGTCGCGCTCGCGATGCCCGCGACGCGGGGGTCCGACCGCGAGGCGCTGTCGGAGCGCGTCAGGACGACCGCGGCCGCACCGTCCGACATCGGACAGCAGTCGTACAGCCGGAGCGGCGCGGCGACCACCGGCGAGTCGAGCGCGTCCGCGACGTCGATCGGCTTCCGGAGCTGCGCGACCGGGTTGTCGACCGCGTTGGCGTGGTTCTTCGCCGCGACCGCGGCCAGCGCCTCGCGGGGCGCGTCGTGGCGGTCGAGGTACGCGCCGGCCGCGAGGCCGCCGAACGAGGGGAGCGTGATCCCCTGCGCGTACTCCCGTCGGTGGACGAGCCGGCTGATCGCCTCGGTGACGTCGCGCGTGTCGCCCGCGGACATCCGCTCGGCACCGACGACGAGGACGGTGTCGTCCTCGCCGCCCTCGACATCCCCGCTCTCGACCCCGCTTTCGAGGGTCTCAACGCCGCGGTGGAACGCGCTCGCGCCGGTTGCGCTCGTGTTCTCGATCCGGTCGGCGGACGCGCCGTCAAGGCCGAGCGCCGCCGCGAGCGCGTTCGCGAGCCCCGCGCTCTCGTCGAGCGCCTCCGCGAGGGCGTTGCCGAAGTGGAGCGCGTCGACGTCGGAGGGGTCGATCCCAGCATCAGCGATCGCGCGCTCCGCGGCCGTGGCCGCGAGGTCCACGAGCGAGCCCCGGGAGTCGCTCTCGAACGGAGTCATGCCCACGCCGCTGACGCGGACGTCAGTCGGCATTCCCGTCCGGATCGTCAGTAGCATCGTCGCCGTCGTCCGCAGCGTCGCCGAACACGCCGAGTTCCGCGAGGCGGTCGATCTCCGCCTCGGAGTAGCCGCGGTCGCGGAACACCTCGCGGTTGTGTTCGCCCAGCAGCGGCGGCGGGAGTTCGAACCCGCTCTCGGCGTTGCGGAACTTGAGCGGGTGTTCGATGACGGGGACCTCGCCGAGTTCGGGGTGGTCGATCTCGGTGACGGTCCCGCGGGCGTTGATCTGCGGGTTGTCGAGCGCCTCCTCGACGCTGTAGACGGGACCCGCCGGGACGCCCGCGTCCTCGGCGATTATCTCGATCCACTCGTCGGTCGTCTTATCGGCGAGCGTGGCCTCGATCTCGGCCTCCAGTTCGTCGAGGTGTTCGACGCGGTCCGCGTTCATCTCGAAGCGGTCGTCCTCGGGGAGGTCCGGCCGGTCGAGCGCCTCGCAGAGCTCCCCCCAGAGCTTCTCGTTGAGGATACAGATGTTGATGAACCCGTCCTTCGTCTCGAACGTCTGGTAGGGCGCGAGGACGGGATCCTTGGTTCCCATCCGCTTCGTCTCCTCGCCGGCGAACACCATCCCCGCCTGCTTGGTGAGCCACGGCAGGGTGGCTTCGAGCATGCCGAGGTCGATGTACTCGCCCTCGCCGGTCTGCTCTCTGCGGTAGAGCGCCGTGGTCGCGCCGAAGGCGGCCCACATCGCCGTGATGAGGTCCGTCATCGGAAGCCCGACCTTGACCGGTTGGCGGTCCGCCTCGCCGGTGACGCTCATGATCCCGCTCATCCCCTGAATGAGGAGGTCGTACCCGGACCGCTCGCGCCACGGCCCGGTCTGCCCGAACGCGGAGATGGCGAGGTAGATCAGGTCCTCGTTGTGGTCGGTGAGCGTGTCGTAGTCGACGTCGAGGCGCTCGGCGGTCCCCGGACGGAAGTTCTGGATGAAGATGTCGGCCTCTTCGACCAGCTCGTACAGCGCCTCCTTGGCGTCGTCGTTCTTCAGGTCGAGTTCGAGGCTCTTCTTCCCGTAGCTCAGCGACCAGTAGTACGGCGACTCGCCCTTGATAAACGGGGGACCCGAGTGGCGGACCGCGTCGCCGTAGCCGGGCTGTTCGATCTTGACGACCTCCGCTCCCTGGTTCGCCAGCATCGCCGAGCAGAAGCCACCGGTGACGAACGTCGAGAGGTCGAGGACGGTGACGCCTTCGAGAATCTTTCCGCCGCTCGCGGGCCCGCCGGCGGGCCCGGCCGTGGAATCGCTGGTACCGGAGCCGTCGGTGTCCGTCGGTCCGGAGCCGTCTGGATCGGTCACCGAATCACCTCGGCTGACGTGCGCGTTCGTCTCATTGGTGTCCGTACTGTTTGTTTACCATGTGGTAAAACTATCGGCGTCGACCATGATATACGCCGAGCCGCCGTCGGGTCGTCGGTCCGTGGTTACACCGTCGGTCGGTGACTGTACCGCCGGTCCGTGGCTACACCGACGGTTCCCGTGGACGGACATCACGGTTGAAGTGTAGGTGGATCCCCTCCCCCACCCCTTTGTTTCGGGTGGAGACCGGGGTAGGGTGTGGGTGGTCGGTCGTCTCCGGACGGCGGTCGTTGTACTAGCAGTAAGTATTGAAGTAAAATCGAATAAAATAACTATATCACTACTAATATAATCTAAGCGGGATTGTCGAGGGTACTGTTCGTAGGTTTTTGTGTTAAATCCACCGGTATATTAAGCCCGTCTAACCCCTCCCCCCACCTTTGTGCCGTTCCACCCGAAACGAAGGGGTGTGGGGGTACCGACCGGTAGTATCAATAAAAAGAGAAGAACGACGTGAGACCAAGGACTCCGCTTCCGAGACACGAATCGTCGGCGAGATCCGAGTGGCCGCCGACGCCTCAGCGTTAAGCCACGGCGCAAGCCCTCCGGTCCGAGGCCCACGGACTCAACTGGAACCCGACCGGAACCCGACCTGAACCCGACCGGAACCCGACCTGAACCGAGTAACCGACCGCTTCCGGCCGCGACGCGTTATCGTTCCGCGGGAAGCCGTCCTCGGTTCCTCTCGCACCGTCCTTCCGTTTCACAGTCGAATTCGACTCTTCCGTCTGCGGCCCCAAGCGTCCGCCGTTCGACACGAAACCCTCCCGACGCGACGCGAGATCGCTCGCGAAAGGGCCGTTTCAACTCCGGAGAGCAACACTTTTGTACCATCTCTTCGTCTGCTTCGAGTGTATCAACTGGACGTGGTCGGTCGGTAGTTCGACCACATATCCGCATATTCGGCTGGAGACGGCGTGAAACGCGACTTCCCTGACCGTCTCCACCTGAAACGGAGGGGTTCACATGGACGAAGGCGATCACACACCGCGGGCTGACGACGACGACATTGATCCGGCCGATGGGACCGACCCGGACGACCAGACAGGGCCGGGCCATAGCAGCGAGTCCGGTCCGAACGCTCTCGACTCCGGCGGCTCCGGAGGAGATACCTCCGACCTCGACGGTCCGTCTGGGTCCGACAACAACTCCGGCGGGGACCTCGATTTCGACTCCGACGAGAACCCCGCCCTCGACGACAGTTCCGACCTCGACGTCGACGTGGGGTCGGACTCGGAGGTAACGGACCCCGACACCGAGACGACCACTCGATCGAGGCTCCCGACCGACGGCGCACCGGAATCGACGACCGGACCCGAAACGGCGACCGGATCCGAAACCGCAGCCGGATCGGAGACGGCGACCGGATCCGAAACCGCAGCCGGATCGGAGACGGCGGGGATCGACAACGGCGGGCGCGACCGCTCGTCCCCCGACGTCGACCTCGACGGCGTCGTCCTCGACGACGACGAAAATCAGGGACTCTTCGACGACCTCCTCTCCGGCGAACCGATCTTCGAGAACAAGGAGGTCCTCCGCCCCTCGTACACCCCGCACGAGCTCCCGCACCGGAACGACCAGATCAATCGGATGGCGACGATTCTGGTCTCCGCGCTCCGCGGCGAGACCCCGTCGAACATCCTCATCTACGGGAAGACGGGAACCGGGAAGACGGCCTCGGCGAAGTTCGTCTCGCAGGAGCTCGAGTCCACCTCCCAGAAGTACGACGTCCCCTGCGAGGTCGAGTACATCAACTGCGAGGTGACGGACACCCAGTACCGGGTGCTCGCTCAGCTCGCGAACACGTTCATCGAGGAGAACCAAGCTGTCATCGCCGACGAACTCGACCGCCTCGAAGACCTCCGAGACGACGCGACGGACGGCGACGGCCGGCCGGCCGGCGACGCGACCGCCGTCCTCGCGGGCACCGGACTCGACTCGGTCGAGGCGCTCGACGCCCGCATCGAGGAACTCGAAGCCGACGCCGAGGAGATGGAGGAGGTCCCGATGACCGGGTGGCCCACCGACCGCGTCTACTCGACGTTCTTCGAGGCGGTGGACTACCACGAGCGCGTGGTCGTGATCATGCTCGACGAGATCGACAAGCTCGTCGAGAAGAGCGGCGACGACACCCTCTATAACCTCTCGCGGATGAACTCCGAGCTCGACCGCTCGCGCATCTCCATCATGGGGATCTCGAACGACCTGAAGTTCACCGACTTCCTCGATCCCCGCGTCAAGTCGAGCCTCGGCGAGGAGGAGATCGTCTTCCCGCCGTACGACGCCAACCAGCTCAGAGATATCCTCCAGCACCGGGCCGACACCGCGTTCAAACCCGACGCGCTCACCGACGACGTGATCCCGCTCTGCGCGGCGTTCGCCGCACAGGAGCACGGGGACGCCCGCCGTGCACTCGATCTCCTCCGCACGGCGGGCGAACTCGCGGAGCGGTCGCAGGCGGAGATCGTCGCGGAGAAACACGTCCGGCAGGCGCAGGACAAGATCGAACTCGATCGGGTCGTCGAGGTCGTCCGCACCCTCCCGACCCAGAGCAAGATCGTCTTGTTCGCCGTCATCCTCCTCGAGAAGAACGGCGTCCACAACATCAACACCGGCGAGGTGTTCAACATCTACAAGCGGCTCTGCGAGGAGATCGACGCCGACGTCCTGACCCAGCGGCGCGTCACCGACCTCATCAGCGAACTCGACATGCTCGGGATCGTCAACGCCGTCGTCGTCTCGAAAGGCCGATACGGCCGGACGAAGGAGATGGGCCTCTCGGTCCCCGTCGAGGAGACCGAGGCGGTGCTCCTCTCCGACTCCCGGCTCGGCGACATCGAGAACGCGCAGCCGTTCGTTCAGGCGCGATTCGACAACTGACGCCGTCGGGTCCCGCGAACCGGGTCGCGTCCGTCGAGTCGAAACGAAGCCATCGAAGCGAAGGTCAGGTAGGTCAAGCCGCGAGATTCGACGCCCCGACCCCCGTCTGTACCGCTCGCGACGCCTCCGACGCCGGAAGTCCGGCCCCCACCGTCTGCGCTATCGCTTCGTTCAGCTCCACCTGTCCCGTCGCAATCAGGCGAATGTATCCGAGATACGGGACGCGGAGGCGAGCCACCCCGTCCACCCAGTCGGCCCTGACGGGCGGCGAGAGCCCGCTGGCCTGGTCGTAAGCCCCGTTGTTGTCCCCGAGCGTGACGTACCCGTCGTGCGGTGCCGGGCAGTTCGCGAGCGACTCGCAGTCGACGGCGTTGTGGTACTCCGCGTCGGCGCGGTCGTACCAGTTCTCGCCCTCGGTGACGTGGAACATGGCCCGGTGGATGATCGGCGACCCGGTCCGCCCCGGCGGGGTGTATATCACCACCGACCCGTAGGCCCCGAACGTCCGGTAGTCGACCGACTCCCCGGTCTCGTGGGTGACGACGCCGACGCCGTTGTCCGCCGCGTCCGGCGCGAGCCGACCGGGCTCGGTGACGAACACGAGGTCGCCGACCTCCATGTTCGGCTCCATGCTGCCCGACTCGACGGCGACCATCGGCGGCCAGATGCCGCTGACGCCGAACAACAGCAGGCCGACCAACAGGACCACCGCCACGCTGGACAGCATCTCCCGGATCCACATCAGCGCGCCGTCGCGGTCGTGACGGAACCGGTACAAAAGCGACGCCTCCTCGTCCGCCCCCGCCCGCTCGGACCGCTCGGAGGGGGATCCAGATTCGGGAGAATATTCGGTCTCTGAGGGGTCTCCGGCCTGCCCGGCGGACACGCCGGCGTCGACCGCTCCCTCGACGTCGACCGCTCC
>NZ_AOJD01000041.1 GCF_000337415.1 Halorubrum tebenquichense DSM 14210
CCCGAAACACCGGGATCGGTGTCGGAGTCGTCCCCCGCTGCGGGACCGGATCCGCTCTCATCGTCAGCGGTCCCGCCGTCCGATCCGTCGGGCGCTCCTCCCTTCGACTCGCCTAACGCCTCTCTCTCCGATTCGTCGGGCGCTCCGCCGCTCGGTCCGTCGAACTCCTTTTCGGCTCCGTCCTCCGTTCGCTCGTCTCGACCGGCCGACCCGTCGGCGTCCGTCGACCGATCCCCTTCGTCCATTACGACGGCGTTGGCGGCTTTCGTTCATAAGCTTCCGGGTGGGAACGCGGGCTTCGACCCCGCCTTTCGGCGGCTCGCGGCCCTCCCGCGACCGGACCCGACGCCTCCGGAACGGTTTTGCCCGCGACCCTCCTTTCGGGTAGCGTGCCGCTGGAGTCGAACGCGCGGATCGCGAAAGCCCTCGCCGAGCGGGGCTACAACGCGGAGCGGGAGGCGATCACCCTCCTCGCGGGCGCAGCCGACCCGGCCGCCGCCGTCGCGGCCGCGGTCGATCACGCCCCGGACGAGGCCCTCCGGATCACCGCCGACCACGTCCGCGAGGCCACCGCCGAAACCGAGAGATCCGCGGCCTCACCCGATGCGAACGGACAATCTCCAGTTGAAACAGAGGGGTCTGCGGCCCGCGGAGCGGGGGAGACCGACGCGGGGTCCGCGGCCGCGACGACCGACGGGACGGCCGTCGCGGACGATCGCTCCGACGCTTCGACAACCGAGACCACGACAACCGAGACCTCGACAACTGAGACCACGACCGCCGAGACCACGACCGCCGAGGCCTCGTCCGCCGACCGCTCCCGCGACCCCGACCTGCGCGAGCTCGAAGTCGGCAACGACATGACCGGCCGCAGCACGGGAACCGGCGAGTACGGCGACTTCGTCACGACGTTCCGCGACCGCTACGAGCGGCTCTCGAAGATCCTCCGCGGCCGCGTCAACCACCGCCCTGCCGAGGCGATCGCGGACATGCCCGGCGGCAGCGACGCCGCCATGATCGGCTTAGTCAACGACGTGCGCTCCACGAAGTCCGGCCACTGGCTCGTCGAACTGGAGGACACCACCGGAACCTTCCCCGCCTTGGTGATGAAAGACAAGGGCCTCGCCGACGTCGTCGACGAGATTCTGATGGACGAGTGTATCGCGGTCGAGGGGACCCTCGCCGACGACGCCGGCATCCTCTTCGCCGACTCGCTCCACTTCCCCGACGTTCCCCGGACTCACAATCCGGGCGGGGCCGACCGCCACGTTCAGGCCGCGCTCATCTCCGACGTCCACGTCGGCAGCGACGAGTTCATGGCCGACGCGTGGCACGCCTTCACCGACTGGCTCCACACGCCCGAGGCCGACCCGGTTGAGTACCTCCTGCTCGCGGGCGACATGGTCGAGGGGGTCGGCGTCTACCCGGACCAGGACGAGGAGCTGGAGATCGTCGACATCTACGAGCAGTACGAGGTCTTCGCGGAACACCTCAAGGAGGTGCCCGCGGACACCGAGATCGTGATGATCCCGGGCAACCACGACGCGGTCCGGCTCGCCGAGCCGCAGCCCGGGTTCAACGACGAGATCCGCTCCATCATGGACGTTCACGACGCCCGGATCGTCTCGAACCCGGCGACGGTCTCGGTCGAGGGCGTCGAGGTGCTGATGTACCACGGCGTCTCGCTCGACGAGGTGATCGCGGAGCTGCCCGAGGAGAAGGCGAGCTACGACGAGCCGCACAAGGCGATGTACCAGCTCCTCAAGAAGCGCCACGTCGCGCCGCAGTTCGGGGGCCACACCCGCGTCGCGCCCGAGGAGCGCGACTACCTCGTCATGGAGGACGTGCCCGACGTGTTCCACACCGGCCACGTCCACAAGCTCGGCTGGGGGAAGTACCACAACGTCCTCGCCGTCAACTCCGGCTGCTGGCAGGCCCAGACCGACTTCCAGAAGTCCGTCAACATCGACCCCGACGCCGGCTACGCGCCCATCCTCGACCTCGACACGCTCGACATGACCGTCCGGAAGTTCTCGTAGGCTCCCGTCAGCGGCCGGTCAGCGGTCGATATCGACCCGCCCGCTCGTCGCGTCGTTGAGCCGCTCGCGGAGCGCGTCGACGTCCTCGATCGGCACCCGGAGGTCGAACCGGACCCGCCGCCCGTAGTCGGCCTCGAACTCGACGCCGGTGGACTCGATCACGCCCCGGATCGTCCCCGAGTCGTCGTACTCGGTCTCGACGACGAGGCTCCGATGCGGGCGCTCCTCGATCACGCCGGCCGCGTCGACGCCGTCCTTCACCGCGCGCGAGTAGGCGCGCGCGAGCCCCCCGACGCCGAGGTTCGTCCCCCCGTAGTACCGGGTCACGACCGCGGCGACGTTCCGGACCTCTCGCTGCTGGAGGACGTTCAGCGCCGGCTTTCCGGCCGATCCGGTCGGCTCGCCGTCGTCCGACGAGTACTCCCTGAGCATCGGATCGGATTCCGGTGCGCGCTCGGACGGCTCGCCCGCCGGGACGCGGTACGCGGGCACGTTGTGCGTCGCGTCGGCGTACTCGTCTCGGACCTCGTCGACGAACGCCTCCGCCGCCTCGACCGTGTCGACGGGCGCGACGTGGCCAAGGAACTCCGAGCCCTGAACCTCGAACCGCGCGGTCGCGCGCTCGGCCACGGTCCGGTACGCGTCGGTCACGGCCCTGCTTCCCCCGCCGATCCCGCGTCGTCTCCCGGCCCCGATTCGTTCTCGTCGTTCCGTCGTTCGACGACGACGCTCGTCGGCGGCGCGAGCCGGAACAGCGCGAGGAACGCCGCGATCCCGACAAACTCGACCACGGCCGCGACGACCGCGAGCGGATCGGCCGCCAGCGCCGCGGCCGCGTCCGCGCCGTGCCACGCGAGGAACCCGCCGAGGAACGTTCCGAGCGTCCCCGCGCCGAGCGCGTACAGCCGCCGGTACTCGCCGGCCCGGAGCGTCGCGACGCCGACCGCCACGGCGAGCGCGCTCCCGGCGACGAAGAGGTACGGGCGCGCGTCCGGCGGCGAGCCGAGCCGCGGCCACGCCCACAGCAGGTGGACCGCGGCGGCGACGACGGCGGTCTGGACCGCGACCCCGCGGAGGACGCGCTTTTTCATCGTGTTCCGTCCGTCGACCGTCGCCGCGGTCACCGGTTCGTCACTCATTTCCACTCCTCCCCGTCGCTCGCTCGCTTATTCCCACGGATGGCTCCCCCGGGCGTCGGGCCACAGGGGGTACCAGTAGGACTCGTCGTCCTCCAGCCCCAGCTCCCCGTCGAGCACCGACTGGAGTTTGAACTCGATCCGCTGGTTCCGGTCGTTCGTCCCCCGCGGCGCGAACGGGTAGTACGCGCCGCGCCGGAACGAGTAGATCCAGTAGGCCGCCCCATCGTCGTTCTCGAAGCCGAACACGGCCGCGAGCAGCCGCGAGCCGAACCCCTCCTCGATGAACTGGTCGGCCGCGAAGTGGACGCTCGTCACGAGGTCCTCGGGGTCGTCGTCTTCGAGGACGAACCACTGGTAGCCGTGGTCGTCCTCGTGGCGGTGGAACCCCGTGCCGGTCTCGATCTCGCCGGCCTCCAAGATGGCCTCGACGGTCTCGACGGCGTCGTCGAAGCGCGTGCTGTCGACCCCGGAGAAGCACAGCGCGGCCTCCCCGCAGTGGTCGTAGCCGAGGTCGGCCTCCATCGTCATGTAGGCGGTCGACATCCCGAAGAGGTCCTCGGGGTCCGCCTCGCGGGTCGCGTCGGTCTCGGCGCTCGTCCCGAGGACGGCCCGGATCGTGTCGAAGATGCCCATCTGGTCGGGCCTACGTGCGGCGGGCTTTAGGGCGTTTCCGTCGCCGACGTTCGTCGCCTTCGGCGTTCCTCGTCGCTCTCCCGACGCCGTCACTCCCCGCCGTCGACGTGATCGAGGTACGTCAACACGCCCCGGACGTTCAGGCTCATGTTCGCCCGGGCCCGCTCGGGGTTCCAGTAGTCGATGTCGCGGCTCGCCGCCTCGAAGTGCTCGACGACCGCCTCGTCGTCGTCGAGTTCGGCGCGCTTCCGCCGAACGCGTTCGACCCACTCGACGTACGCCCGCTTCGCCTCGCCGATCAGGTCCGCGTCGCACTCCCGCGGCCCGAAGTGGCCGAAACAGAGGGTGTCGGGGTCGAGCTCCTCGATCAGCCGGATGTCGTCGAGGCACTGTTCGAGGTCGAACTGCGGCGGCGGCGACGTGGGGGTGACGGCGTCGATCTCGGGGACGTAGATCCCGGCCGCGTCGGCGGCGAACACGACCTCCGCGTCGGGGTCGTGGTAGACGGCGTGGTGGGGCGCGTGGCCCGGGGCGTCGCGGACGACGAGCTCGCGGTCGCCGAGGTCGATTCGGTCGCCCTCGCTCACTCCCTCGATCCGGTCGTCTGGGACCGGCTTCGGCTCCGCGTAGTGCGTCCACTGTTCCTCGACGGCCGACTTGGTGCCGGCGACGAGCGCCCCGGGGTCGACGAGGTGCCGGACCCCCTTCTCGGGCACGCGGACCTCGGCGTTCGGGTAGCGCTCCGCGAGGTAGCCCGCCCCGCCCGCGTGGTCGAGGTGGGCGTGGGTCGGGAGGATCCACGCCAGATCCTCGCGGCCGATCCCGATCTCCTCGATCGTCTCGAAGAGCGCCTCCCGGTTCGCCCCCGTCCCGGTGTCGATCACGATCGGTCGCTCCGCGTCGTACACGTACACCGCGCCGTACTCGTCGGTCTCGAACATGCCGGTGTCGTGGACGTACAGGTCGTCGACGCCCCGAACCGGTTCGAACTCGCCAGCGCGCATACCGGACGAGGAACCCGGGGCCACTTCTAGCGATCGGTCCGGTGGGGATCTCGCGGCGTCTCCCGCCGCCCCCGCGGGACCGGGCTTATGGTCGCGCCGCCCGATGAATCGGTATGCGAGTACTCGTCACCGGCGCGACCGGATTCGTCGGGAGCCGGCTCGTCCCGACGCTCCTCGAACGCGGCCACGACGTGGTCGCGCTCGTCCGCGACGCCGACGGCTACGCAGCGCCCGACGGCGTCGCCGTCGTCGAGGGCGACCTGCTGGAACCGGAGACGCTGCCGCCCA
>NZ_AOJD01000042.1 GCF_000337415.1 Halorubrum tebenquichense DSM 14210
TGCGCGACCAATTTCGCCGAGGCGGCGTCGGCCGCGGGGACCGACCGGATCGTCTACCTCGGCGGGCTCGGCGAGGACCGCGACGAACTCTCCGAACACCTCCGGTCGCGGCGGGAAGTGGAGCGGATCCTCGGGGACGGCGACCCGGCGCTCACGACGCTCCGGGCCGCGATCATCATCGGCGGCGGCAGCGCCAGCTTCGAGGTGGTCGCCGGGCTGGCGCGGCGGCTCCCGGTGATGGTCACCCCGAAGTGGGTCGACACGCTGTGCCAGCCGATCGCGATCGCCGACGTGGTCGCGTACCTCGCCGGCGTCCTCGACGTGCCGGAAACCGCGGGCGAGACGTTCGAGATCGGCGGCCCGGAGGTGTTGACCTACGCCGAGATCCTCCGCCGGACGAGACGCCAACTCGGCGGCGGGCTCCGGATCGTTAGGGTCCCCGTGCTGAGCCCGGAGCTGTCGGCCCGCTGGCTCCGGCTCGTCACCGACGTGAACCCCTACCTCGCCCGGTCGCTGGTCGAGGGCCTCCGCAACACCGTGATCGTCGAGGACGACCGGATCCGCGAGCTCGTGCCGATCGAGTTGACCCCCTTCGAACTCGGCGTCGCGCGGGCGCTGACCGAGTCGCGGAACGCGGAGGCGTCGCGGCTGAGCGCGCTCCCCGGGGTCTCGCCGTGAGCCGCGACTACGGCGAGACGTGGGTGTACGAGAGCCTCGTCGGCGGGATCCCCGGACTCGGGATCTCGCGGACGCTTGCGGTCGCGCTCCAGTTCGTGATCTTCGAGGCGGGCGTGCTGGGGCTCGGCTGGTACTACGGGACGTGGAACGCCGTGGCCGCCGGGACGGTCGCCGTCGTCGTCGCCGCGGTCGGCAGCGTCGAGATGCACCGGCTGGGCGCGAAGAACCGACTGCTCGGGACGCCGCCCGAACACAAGCGGCTGCTGTTCGGGTCGAGCATCGAAATCGTGTTGGGCGTGCTGGCGTTCATCGCGTTAGTGACGTACCTGTTCGCGTGGGACGGGACCGCGGGGCCGACGCTCATCGACCGGCTCTTCGGATCGGATCCGCCCATACCGGTCGTCTACCTCACGCTGCTCGTCCTCTGGGACCTGACGTACCGGATCGGCACCTCGTGGTGGAGCGCCGTCGTCGCGCTGTGGCGAGCGGTCCACGTCGACCTCTCGCCCGAGGAGCGGGCGACGGTCCGACGGCTCGACGCCGAGAACATCGGCTTCTCCGTCGTCCAACTCGCCTTAGTCCCGTTCCTGCTCACCGAGCCCGTGCTGCTCGGCGCGGTCGTCGGCCACGTCATCGCGGTCGCGGTCGTCTGCTCCGCGGCGATCTGGCTGACCTGAGACGGACTGACTCGTCGCTCCCGAGCGTCGCTACTGCGGCGTTCGAGAACGGAGTCAGAAGGCGCGGCGTCGCCGCGGCCGCGTCACTCGCCCTGAAGCTCTTCGAACTTGTCGAGGAGTGCCTCCGTGGAGTCGCCCGAGTCGTAGGTCAGGGAGCCGGAGTACTCGGGACGCTCCGCGTCGAAGTCCGCGTCGACTTCGCTGGTCTTCTTCTCGCGACGCTCGTGTTCGGCCTCGTCATAGGCACCCATTGACATGGTACGACTACACTTGGCCTGTTCCTGTAATATATCTGTCGGCAAAGGTATCATAAACCGTGAACGTTCGGTCTCGGTCACCGGAATCGATTAACCTCGCGGCGTGATACCAAACGTCCGTGGCACAACCCCTCCGATTCAGACGCTCCCCCGGTCGGTGGACCGCGGACCGGGTCCGGTCTCAGATCGAGCGCCCCCTCGACGAGAACCTCGGAGCGACCGCCGGCGACCCGTGGTTCGCGCCGCCGCCCGACCACGAGGCGCGCCGGTTCGACATGGACGACGGGTCGTTCGCGCTGTTCTGCTGGACCGACGACGACGCGGATCCCCCGGCCGGTGCCGACGGCGGCCCCGTCGGCTACTGGCTGGGCAACACCGAGACGCCGAGCGAGCTCTGGCGGACGGAGAAGTACGGGTTCGACGAGGCTCCGTACCCGGTCTCGCGGTGGGCACAGCGGGAGCTGCTCGCCGGTCTCCACGACGACGAGCCGTGGCTGGCCGACTACCCGCACGTCTCGTGGTACTTCCTCCCGGTGTTCTGTTCGAAGGACGGCGCGGCGACGAGCCGGGCGTTCTTCCGCGACCACGCGGCCGGGTTCCCGGACGCGACCCGCGAGGCCGGCACGGGGTTCGTCGAGGAGACGCTCCGCCCGGGCGTCCTCGACGACTACCGCGAGACGATGGCCGGGAAGCTCGGCACGTCGGCCTCCCCGGACCTCGTCCGGATGAGCGCCGCCATCGCCGAGTTTACCGCGGCCCGGATCCTCACCGAGGCGGGCTACGGCGTGACCCCCGAGATCGAGGTGACGACGGGGCACTCGATCGACTTCCGCGCGACGGACCCGGACACGGGGACCGGCCATCTCGTCGAGGTGACCCGCCCGCAGCCGACGGCGGGGCGCTCGGCGAACGACCCCGTCGCCGCCGTCCGCGACACCGTCGAGACGAAGACCAGCGGACAGCTCGCGGCCCACGCCGGCGGCGTCACGCTGTTCGTCGACTGCTCGTCGTTCCCGGCCGAGGAGTGGGCCGCGGTGCGCGCGGCCGAGCCCGCGGTCCGCCACAAGCCCGCGGTCGTGTACCGCGCCGAACCGGGCGGGTCGATCGAGGGGTACAGGAAGGGTTCGGTCCCGCTCGATCTCACTGGCGTCGTCGATCCGGTGTCGTAGCCGCGCCGCTCTCCGGGAACGGAGACACGCCTCGCGGAACGGAGACACGCCTCGCGGAACGGAGACACGCCTCGCGGAACGGAGACACGCCTCGCGGATCGGCGTTCCTCAGCTACTGAGCCGCCGAAAAAGGCCGGTTCATTCGGTTCGCGGCGTCAGAACGAGACCGGCGAGAGCCCGTCCTCCGGGTCGGTGGTCGGGTCGCGGTCCGAGTAGAACCGGCGACCAACGCCCCGGTGACAGACGCCCGCTCGGAGCGTGGTGAACACGTCCTCCGCGTCCTCGAACGTTTGATCGCCGAACCGCTCCAAGACGTCGCCGAGCCGCTCGGACCCGTTCGCGAGCTCTACGGTCGCGTTTCCGTGAGCCGCGATGATCTCCTCAGAGGTGGTCGGGTACTGGTGCCGTTCGAGTCGGTCGTCGACGCCGTTCAAGCGCATCAACAGATGAAAACCGCCGATGGTTCTTAATGATTGTCCATGTACGACCTTAGTCGGAGGGAATACCTTATACTACCTTATACTCATCTCGTATCCGCGCTCTCATCGCCGCGTCCCCGACCGCCGCCGCTTAGTGTCGGGCGCGATTATTCGGCTCTATGACTGCTGACTCCGCCGGTTCCACCGATCCCACTGATTCCGGTGACATCGACGACCCCGCCGATCCCACGGACTCCGTCGTCGCCGACCTCCACGCGCACACGACCGTCTCGGACGGGACGCTCACCCTCGACGAGGTGCCGGCGGCCGCCCGCGAGGCGGGCGTCGACTGGGTGGCGGTCACCGACCACGACCGGATCCACCCCGGCCTCGACGCCCCCGTCGTCGAGCGCGACGGCGTCCGGATCGTGCGCGGAACCGAACTCCGCGTCGACGCCGGCTTCGAGCGCCTCGACCTCCTCGGCTACGGGGTCGAACACACGGACGCGCTCGACGCGGAGATCGACCGTCTCCAGCGCGACCGCCGGGAGCGCGGGGCCGCGATCCTCGACCGGGTGGAAGAGCGGCTCGGCGTCGACCTCGGCGTCGAACCCCGCGCCGGGCTGGGACGGCCGCACATCGCCCGGGCGATCGACGAGTCCGACGCGCCCTACGACTACGCCGAGGCGTTCGACGAGCTGATCGGTGACGACGGCCCGTGCTACGTCGCGCGCGAGGTGACCCCGCTCGACGAGGGGATCGACCTCCTCGCGGACGCGTGCGCGCTCGTCGGGCTGGCGCACCCGTTCCGGTACGAGCGCGTCGACGAGGCGCTCTCGGTCGCCCGCGAGTCGCCCGCGGTCGACGCCGTCGAGCGCTTCTACCCCTACGGCCGCGCGGTCGACGACGCGCGGATCGACCGTCTCGCCGCGGATGCCGACCTGCTCAGGACCGGCGGGACGGACGCGCACGAACGGACCCTCGGCGTGGCCGGGCTGACGGAATCGGCGTTCGAGCCGGTCCGCGACCGCCTTCCCGAACCGGTCCCGGTCGGGGGGGACGCCCCCGCCGCCCCGCCCGACGAACAGGATTAAGCCCGCGCCGGCCGGAGTGGTGCGTATGCGGTGTCACTACTGCGACCGGGAGGCCACGTACGAGGCCGAGCAGCGCGGCGTGGTCGTCGGTCTCTGCGAGTCGCACTTCAAACAGCGGGTCGAGGAGCTCGCGGAGTCGGACGAACTGGCGGAGCTCCGCGACCGAATCGACATCGAGTCCTCCGAGTAGTCGGGGCGCTCCGGTCCCCTCCGCGTCGGGTCCTCCCTCTTCGCGCCGGACCCTCTCCCATCTCTCCTCCGCGTCGAACGTCCGTCCCCTCCGGTGGCACTCGGCCGCCGAACGCCTCGCCCCGAGACGAACGGTAAAAGACCGCGCGGGGCCAACGGCCCCGCATGGACCTCACGGACCGGCCGCGCCGACTCCGGACCGACGGCGTTCGTCCGCTCGTCGCCGAGACCGACCTCTCGGCGTCCGACCTGGTCGCTCCCGTCTTCGTCGACGCGACGACAGACAAGCGCGTCCCGATCGAGACGATGCCGGGCCACGAGCGCGTCCCGGTCGAACAGGCGGTCGACCGCGTCGAGGAGATCACCGAGACCGGCGTCGAGACAGTGATCCTCTTCGGCGTCCCCGAATCGAAGGACCCGGCCGGGAGCCGGGCGTACGCCGACGACGGCGTCGTTCAGCGGGCGATCCGACGGATCGACGCGGAGACGGACGCGACGGTTATCGGCGACGTCTGCCTCTGCGAGTACACCGACCACGGCCACTGCGGCGTGATCGAGGAGACCGCCGAGGCGGACCCGACGCTCACGGTGAAGAACGACGAGACGCTCGACCTGCTCGCGCGCACCGCGGTCTCGCAGGCGGACGCGGGCGCGGACGTGGTCGCCCCCTCGTCGATGACCGACGGACAGGTCGGCGCGATCCGCGAGGCGCTCGACGAGGCGGGCCACGAGGACGTGGCGATCGTGAGCTACGCCGCGAAGTACGAGTCCGCCTTCTACGGTCCCTTCCGCGACGCGGCCGACGGCGCGCCCGCGTTCGGCGACCGCCGACACTACCAGATGGACCCGGCGAACCGCCGCGAGGCGCTCCGCGAGGCGCGCCTCGACGCCGAGCAGGGTGCCGACGTGTTGATGGTGAAGCCCGGCCTCCCCTACCTCGATATCGTCGGCGACCTCCGCCGGGAGTTCGACCGCCCGATCGCGGCGTACAACGTCTCGGGCGAGTACGCGATGCTCCACGCCGCCGCGGAGAAGGGGTGGCTCGACCTGGAGGAAACCGCGTACGAGTCGCTGCTGTCGCTCAAGCGCGCGGGCGCGGACGTGATAATCACCTACTTCGCCGAGGATCTGGCCGAGCGGTTATAAAC
>NZ_AOJD01000043.1 GCF_000337415.1 Halorubrum tebenquichense DSM 14210
GAGCGAAGCGAAGACCGCCAGCGACGAGGCTGGGGAGGCCCGAGGTGCCGCGCGGTGCGGGTCGCGACTGGGGCTTCGGTGGCGACCGCGCCGGCCGTAATTCGTTCTCAAACCACCTGCTCGCCGTCGTCGTCGTACACTTCGATGGCGTCGACCGGGCAGCTCCGGGCCGCGAACTTCGCGTCCAACTCCTCGCCGTCGGGGACCTCGACGACGAACAGGTCCTCGCCCTCCTCCTCGCTCCCCCGCAAGTCGGCCTTCCCGTCGTTCAGATCCTTCTCGAAGGCGTCCCACTCGGCGACGCACTGGTACATCCCGACGCAGGTGTCCCGGTCGAATTCGACGCGCATACCGGAGGTACGCACAGCGGACACAAAGCCGTGCGGGGTCCCCGCCGACACGGCCCGAGACCGAGCCACGCGACGGTCCCCGCACATCGGGAGATCTCCCGGACGATGAGGGTATGCCGCCCCCCGACGGTAGTGAAACCGCCCGCTGACGCCGACGCCCTCCGTCGCTCGCTCCCCGGGCGGTTTTTACATCGGCCGCGCGTTCCCCCCGCATGGAATCGGACGGAGACGCGCTCCGGTCGGCCCTCCACAAGCGCGCGGACGTGTTCCGGGCCCTCGCCGACGCGCCCGCGAGCAAGCCGGAACTCGTCGACCGGCTGTCGAGTTCGCGCTCGACCGTCGACCGCGCGATCGCCGACTTAGAGGACGTCGACTGCGTCGAGTCGCGCAACGGGACCTACTCGCTCACCCCGGCCGGCCGCTTCGCGCTCGCCGAGCGCGACCGCTACGCGGCCGCGACGCGGACGGTCGAGCGGGCGGCCCCGCTGTTGAACGAGCTCCCGCGCGACGCGTCGCTCCCGTCGGCGTTCCTCGCCGGAGCGACCGTGACCGTCGCGGGCCCGCACGCGCCGTCCGAGGCGGCGACGGCGAGCAGCGAACTGCTCGAACGGGCGACGGCGATGCGGGGGCTGGCCCCGACCGTGCTCAAGTCTGACGTGTTCATCCTGAACCGGGCGCTCGACCGCGAGGGCCTCGACGTGGAGGTGATCGCCGAGCCGGAGGTGGTCGAGGCGCTCTCCGCGCTCTCGGACACGCCGGTCGCGTCGCTCGTCTCCCGCGACTCCTTCTCGCTGTACCGCAGCGCGGGACCGATCCCGTACGCGCTGTGGGTGATCGAGGGCCCGGAGGGGGACCACGCGGGGATCACGTTCCGACAGACCGGAGACGCAACCGGGATGGTGGTGAACGACTCGCCGGACGCGGTCGAGTGGGCGGACGCGGAGCTGGCGTCGCGTCGCGAGGCGGCCACTCCCGTCGATCGCCCGGTTTAATTCGCTCGCGGTCGATCCTGTCGACGATGACCACCGTCTGGCTCGTCGACCGGCAGTTCGACTCGAAGGGGCTCGTCCGACTCACCTACGCCACCGAGGACGGCGAGCGGATGCACACGAAGGAGCTGGCCGAACAGCGGCTCGTCACCGGCGACGGAGTCACCGCCGGCCGCGAGGTCGAGGAGACCGCGCTCGGTGAGAGCCCGGCGGACGAGGTCGAGCGGTTCGCGTCAGAGGCGTCGAAGATGGCCGCCGAACACGACCTCGACGATCGGGTGTGACCGGGTCCGACCCCGCCACCCCGCCCGCCCTCCCCGTCCGATCCGCCCGCGTCCGACGCCGCCTGCGGGCCGCGTCCCCCAACAACCGAGTCCGTTAAGGGGGAACCGGCGGAACGTGTGGCTGAAATGCCCAGTGGTGAGTACGACCCCGACGCCGTCGAGCCGCGGTGGCAGCGGCGATGGGTCGACGAGGAGACGTACGCCTACCCCGACGACGATCCGGTCGATCCGAACACGGTCTTCTCTATCGACACCCCCCCGCCGACGGTATCGGGCAGCCTCCACATGGGCCACCTCTACGGGTTCACGCTCCAGGACTTCGTCGCCCGCTTCGAGCGGATGAACGGCGGCGCGACCTTCTTCCCGTTCGGGTACGACGACAACGGAATTGCCTCCGAGCGCCTGACGGAGGACGAGCTCGACATCCGCCATCAGGACTTCGAGCGCCGGGAGTTCCAAGCGAAGTGCCGGGAGGTCTGCGCCGACTACGAGGAGCAGTTCACCGAGAACGTCCAGTCGCTCGGCGTCTCCGTCGACTGGGACCACACCTACCAGACGATCGAGCCGCGCGTTCAGCGCGTCTCCCAGCTGTCGTTCGTCGACCTGTACGACCAGGGCCGCGAGTACCGCGAGAAGGCCCCGGCGATCTGGTGTCCCGAGTGCGAGACCGCAATCTCGCAGGTCGAGACCGAGGACGACGAGCAGGCCAGCCACTTCAACGACATCGCCTTCGAGGTCGCCGGTGGCGACGCGAGCGACGAGGTCCCGGAGGAGTTCGTCATCTCGACGACGCGCCCGGAACTGCTTCCGGCCTGCGTCGCCGTCTTCGTCCACCCCGACGACGACGAGAACCAGGACCTCGTCGGCGAGTCCGCCGAGGTCCCGCTGTTCGGCCACGAGGTGCCGATCATCGCCGACGAGCGCGTCGACATGGAGACGGGCTCCGGGGTCGTGATGTGCTGTACGTTCGGGGACCAGAACGACATCGAGTGGTACCAAGTCCACGATCTGGACCTCCGGGTCGCCATCGACGAGTCGGGTCACATGACCGAGGTCGCCGAGGGGTACGAGGGGATCCACTCCTCGGAGGCCGGCGAGGCGATCGTCGAGGACCTCGACGAGGCGGGCGCGCTGCTCGACCGCCGCGACATCACCCACACCGTCAACGTCCACGAGCGCTGCGGGACGAGCGTCGAGTTCCTCGTCACCGAGCAGTGGTACGTCGAAATGCTCGACAAGACCGACGAGTACCTCGACGTCGGCCGGGAGATGGAGTGGTCGCCCGAGAAGATGTTCACCCGGTACGAGCACTGGGTCGAGGGGCTCCAGTGGGACTGGCTCATCTCCCGCCAGCGCTCCTCCGGCATCCCGTTCCCGGTGTGGTACTGCGAGGACTGCGGCGAGGAGATCATCGCCGAAAAGGCGGACCTCCCCGTCGACCCGCTCTCCGACGACCCGCCGGTCGACGCCTGTCCCGAGTGCGGTCACGACGAGTTCGAACCCGAAGACGACGTGCTCGACACGTGGGCCACCTCCAGTCTCACGCCGCTCATCAACGCCGGCTGGGACTGGGACGAGGAGGCCGAGGAGTTCACCATGGAGCACCCGGAGCTGTACCGGTTCGACCTCCGCCCGCAGGGCCACGACATCATCAGCTTCTGGCTGTTCCACACCCTCGTCAAGTGCTACGAGCACACCGGCGAGGTCCCGTTCGAGGAGACGATGATCAACGGCCACGTCTTGGACGAGAACCGCGAGAAGATGTCGAAGTCCGTCGGCAACGTCGTCGAACCCGAGACCGTCCTCGACGAGTTCCCGGTCGACGCCACCCGCTACTGGGCCGCCGGCACCGCCGTCGGCGACGACTTCCCGTTCAAGGAGAAGGACCTCCGCGCGGGCGAGAAGTTGATCCGGAAGCTGTGGAACGCCTCGAAGCTCGTCGAGTCCCTCGCGCCGGAACCGTTCCCGGCCGACCCGGACGACGGCCTCCGCGAACTCGACCGCTGGCTGCTGGCCGAACTCGACGCCGAGGTCGAGCGGCTCACCGACCTGCTTGAGGACCGGGCGTTCTCGAAGGCTCGGGACGAGCTCCGGAGCTTCTTCTGGAACACGTTCTGTGACGACTACCTCGAGATCGCGAAACAGCGCGAGGACGCCGCCGCAGCGTACACGCTCCGGACCGCCCACCGCCGGTTCCTGAAGCTGTTCGCGCCCCTCCTCGCGCACGTGACCGAGGAGCTGTGGCACGACATGTACGCCGACGCCGTGCCGGACGCGCCCGAAGAGGTCGACCCCGCCGACGGCGCGGCCGACTCCGTTCACCTCGCCGACTGGCCCGAGCCGCTGGGGATCGAGGCCGACCGCGACGCCGGGACCGCGGCGACCGCCGTCGTCGGCGCGCTCCGGAAGTACAAAAGCGAGAACCAGCTCCCGCTCACCGCAACGCTCGACGCCGTCGAGGTGTACGCGGACGTGCGCGGGTTCGAGGACGAGATCACCGGCGTGATGCACGTCGACGACCTCGCGGTCCACCCCGACGGTGACGCGCCCGTCGAGACGGTAATCACCGGAATCGACCTCGACTACGCCACCGTCGGTCCGAAGTACGGCGATCAGGTCGGCGACATCGAGGCCGCGCTGGCGCAGGGCGACTACGAGATCGACGGCGACGAACTCCGCGTCGCGAGCGTCACGCTCGTCGACGACGAGTTCGAGATCGAAGAGGAGCGACAGTACCGAGGCGAGGGCGAACTCCTCCAGGCAGACGACGTCGTCGTCATCGTCCGAAACGACGCGTAACACCGCCTCTCCGTTCGATTCTCGACCCGGTTACAGGTCCGCGCCGACCGCGTCTTCGACGGAGTCGAACCCGTCGCGGTCGAGCAGTTCCAGGAGTCCTTCATTGATGTCGCGCGCGAGTCCCGGCCCCTCGTAGACGAGTCCCGTGTACGCCTGAACCAGCGAGGCACCCGCCCGTATCTTTTCGTACGCCCCCGCGGCGTCGGAGACGCCCCCAACGCCGATCACCGGAACGTCGGTCCGCTCCGCGACGAACCGCACCCGCTCCGTCGCGAGCGACTCGATCGGCTTCCCCGAGAGCCCGCCACGCTCGGCCCGGTTGTGGCCTCGGAGCGAGTCCGGGCGCGACGTCGTCGTATTCGTCGCGATGACACCGTCGAGGTCGAGGTCGTCGACGACTGCGAGCGCGTCCGCGACGGCCGGCTCGGGGAGGTCGGGCGAGAGCTTCACGAGGAGCGGGTCGGCACCCGCGTCGTCGAGCGTTCCGAGGATGCGCTCCAACGCCTCGCGGTTCTGGAGCTCGCGGAGTCCGGGCGTGTTCGGACTAGAGACGTTGACGACGAAGTAGTCGCCCGCGTCCGCGACGCGCTCGTACGTGTAGCGGTAGTCGTCCGGGGCCTCGGCCAGCGGCGTCGACTTTGACTTCCCGATGTTGATCCCGACCGGGACGTCCGGGAGGGGGTCGCGGTCGAGACGCTCCCCGACCCTGTCCGCGCCCTCGTTGTTGAACCCCATCCGGTTGACGAGCGCCTCGTCCTCCGGCAGTCGGAACAGTCGCGGGCGCGGGTTTCCCGGCTGGCGCTCGGCGGTGACGCCGCCGATTTCGACGTGTCCGAACCCGAGGGATGCCAGCGCCCGGGGCACCTCCGCGTTCTTGTCGAACCCGGCGGCGACGCCCACCGGGTTCGGGAACGCCGACCCGAACGCGTCGACCGCGAGCCGCCCGTCGTTGACCGCGTACCGGTCGGCGAGCGCCGACCCGACCGGCGTCCCTTGGACGCCGCCGAGCAGTCGATGAACCAGTCCGTGTGCCGTCTCCGGCGGAAGCCGGAACAGCGCCGGTTTCAACAGGTCGTACGCGCCCATCGTCTGGATCTCATCACGAGCGACAATCAATCCGCCGACAGCGACCGACACGGCCGCCCGGACGTGGCTTCGAGGCGTAGTCCCGCGTTCGGGTCAGAAATCGTGTTCGAGCTGGTCCGGATTCGCGTCCGCCTTCTGGATGATTATCTTGCCGTCCCGGACCCGGACGAACACCTCGTCACCGATGTCCATGCCGGCGACGGCGAGCTCGTCCTCGTGGAGGTTCACGTGGACGTTGTGATACTCCCCCTCGTCGTCTTTCGCGCCACTGGGGCTGAGCTTCTTTTTACGGACCATCGCGGGTGTGCTTGTCGCACTTCGCCATAGCAGACACATAAGTGTTGTTTACCCGATCCTCCGGACCCGCTCTCCCGCGCGTGTTCGGCTCTCGGTGCGACTCGGCCGAATTTCAACGCCGTCGCGCCCGTCTCCGTCTCGAAACCGCAACCAGAAACCGGTATCGTATATAAATATTGTGCCGCACAGCTTTCATTTCCCCGATATATTTATTACACGCTGTGTGCTGGTGTCTCATGGAGGCAAAACCATGGTACGTGAAGACGGTAAGCGAAACTTTGCCCTTCGGGAGGAAGACGGATCGGAGCCGAGCGAGTTCTCGGGAAACATGCCGCGTCAGGCGGCACTCAAGGCCGCCCGGACGCTGGACCCCGCACCCTCTGAGGACGAGGCGGAGCCGACGACGCTACGGCTCCGCGAGAAAGGGACTCGAAAGGTCCACGAGTACGAGGGGTGGGCCTGGAAGGACAGCGCTCCGGAGGTCGACGAGGCGGAGGACGACTTCTGGCTCAACGATCTCGACGACATCACCAAGGCCAACGTCTCGAAGCAGGGCATCGAGTACCTCGACGAGGAGTAGTCCTCTCCGGGCGCGCTGATTCCAACTTCTCGTTTTAGCCGCAGGTAGAACGGACTCGGATCACCGCGGAGACACCGTCTCGGACCACGGTTCCTCCTCGACCCCAGACGGAAGGGACGATCGACAGGGTCGGCATGAAACCGCATGACGTGGCGCAGATGGTTCGACGGGGTTAAGTACAACCCCGGTATTTGAAGAAATGCGAAGAACGCACCGCGGACTCGGGCCGTTCAAGTCGGCCCGGTTTCGCTGGACCCGTACCGTTTCGATGGGTTTATGACCCGTCGTCCGGTACGTTCAGGTCCGCGAAGGATGAGGATCGCGCCCCCTGCGCTCCGGCGTAAGCGGCGATCTGATGTGAGCCGTGGTCGTTCGGTGCCATCCAAGCCGCTGGCTGGTC
>NZ_AOJD01000044.1 GCF_000337415.1 Halorubrum tebenquichense DSM 14210
AATCGGAATCCGTTCAACAATTGCCACGCGCAATAGGGAACGCCCTGAATTGAAACATCTCAGTAAGGGCAGGAAAAGAACGCAAACGCGATGTCGTCAGTAACTGCGAGTAAACGCGACACAGCCCAAACCGAAGGTCTTCGGACCAATGTGGTGTTCGGGTTGACAACCAAATCTCGACAACTCATCTGAAGTCTCCTGGAACGGAGCGTGAAACAGGGTGACAACCCCGTAAGATGAGTCAGTACGGATGGCGTCAAATCCAGAGTAGTAGGGGTCGGATATCCTCTATGAACATCTCAGGCATCCCCTGAGAAGGCTAAACACTCCTCGAGACCGATAGCGAACAAGTAGCGTGAGCGAACGCTGAAAAGCACCCCGAAAAGGGCGGTGCAATAGGGCCTGAAATCAGCTGGCGATCGAGCGACAGGGCGTACAAGGCGTCTCTCAAAACGACCGAGAAGCGATTCTCTAGTAGGAAGAGAGACGAGCCGGCGTCGTGTCGTGCGTTTTGAAAAACGACCCAGGGAGTGCACTTGATTGGCGAGTCTAACCCGTGAACCGGGGAAGGCGCAGGGAAACCGATACGGCCGCAGCATTGCGAGGGCCACCGTGTTCAAGCGCGGGGAGTCAATTGGGTGCGACCCGAAACCAGGCGATCTACGCGCGAGCAAGGTGAAGCGTGGCGAAAGCCACGTGGAGGCCTGTTAGAGTTGGTGTTCTACAATACCCTCTCGTGACTCGTGTGTAGGGGTGAAAGGCCCATCGAGCCTGGCAACAGCTGGTTCCAACCGAAACATGTCGAAGCATGACCTCATCCGAGGTAGCCCGCGGGGTAGAGCTACCGATTGGATGACCCGCCTCCGAGAGGAGTCGGCCATCCTGTCGAACTCCAAACCCGCAGGCGCTGTAGACGATGGGAGTCCGGTGCGCGGGGTAAGCCTGTGTACCGTGAGGGGAACAACCCAGAGCCGGGTTAAGGTCCCAAAGTGTAGATTAAGTGCGATTCGAAGGTGGTCTCAAGCCCTAAACAGCCGGGAGGTGAGCTTAGAAGCAGCTACCCGCTAAGAAAAGCGTAACAGCTTACCGGCCGAGGTTTGAGGCGCCCAAAATGATCGGGGCTCAAATCTACCACCGAGACCTGGCCGTGCCCTTGACAGGGGCAACCGCGTAGGTTGGCGTACTGGTCGGACGGAAGCCCGGGCGAGAGCTCGTGTGGACCGTCCAGTAACGACAATCCTGGTCACAGTAGCAGCGATAGTCGGGTGAGAACCTCGACGGCCTGAAGAGCAAGGGTTCCTCGGCACTGCCGTTCAGCCGAGGGTTAGCCGGTCCTAAGGTGTACCACAACTTGACTACACCGACGGGAAGCTGGTTAATATTCCAGCGCCATTATGCAGTAAACGCCGACGCCGTGTGGAACGCTGAGCCGGGCACTCGCCCGGTCGAATCGTGGAAACTCGTGGACGCCGTCACGGCACGAAGCGAGCGAAACGCGAAACAGCGAAAGTCAGCCGTACATAGGGCCCGTGAAAAGGCAAGCATAATGTCCGTACCGAGATCCGACACAGGTGCTCTGCCAGCGCAAGGCAAGGCCTGTCGGGAGAACCGACGTTAGGGAATTCGGCAAGTTAGTCCCGTACCTTCGGAAGAAGGGATGCCTGCTCTCTACAGAGCAGGTCGCAGTGACTCGGGCGCTCCGACTGTCTAGTAACAACACAGGTGACCGCAAATCCGCAAGGACTCGTACGGTCACTGAATCCTGCCCAGTGCGGGTATCTGAACACCTCGTACAAGAGGACGAAGGACCCGTCAACGGCGGGGGTAACTATGACCCTCTTAAGGTAGCGTAGTACCTTGCCGCTTCAGTAGCGGCTTGCATGAATGGATAAACGAGAGCGCCACTGTCCCAACGTTGGACCCGGTGAACTGTACGTTCCAGTGCGGAGTCTGGAGACCCCCAAGGGGAAGCGAAGACCCTATAGAGCTTTACTGCAGGCTGTCGCTGAGACGTGGTCGCCGATGTGCAGCATAGGTAGGAGACATTACACAGGTACGTGCGCTAGCACGCCACCGAGTCAGCATTGAAATACTACCCGTCGGTGACTGCGACTCTCACTCCGGGAGGAGTACACCGGTAGCCGGGCAGTTTGACTGGGGCGGTACGCGCTCGAAAAGATATCGAGCGCGCCCGAAGATCATCTCAGCCGGGTCGGGAATCCGGCGAAGAGCGCAAGAGCAAAAGATGGTCTGACAGTGTTCTTCCCAACGAGGAACGCTGACGCGAAAGCGTGGTCTAGCGAACCTACGAGGTTCCGGAATGGGACCCGTAGATGACAGAAAAGCTACCTTAGGGATAACAGAGTCGTCACTCGCAAGAGCACATATCGACCGAGTGGCTTGCTACCTCGATGTCGGTTCCCTCCATCCTGCCCGTGCAGAAGCGGGCAAGGGTGAGGTTGTTCGCCTATTAAAGGAGGTCGTGAGCTGGGTTTAGACCGTCGTGAGACAGGTCGGCTGCTATCTATTGGGGGTGTGAGGTACCTGACGTGAACGAACGTATAGTACGAGAGGAACTACGTTTGGTCGCCACTGGTGTATCGGTTGTCCGGAAGGGCAGCTGCCGAGTAGCCACGCGACACGGGGTAAGAGCTGAACGCATCTAAGCTCGAAACCCACATGGAAAAGAGGTACCACAGAGGTCACTCGTAGAAGACGAGTTCGATAGACTCGGGGTGTACGCACCGAGGCAACGAGGTGTTAAGCCCACGAGAACTAACAGACCGAGCCACATTCATTGGCGCTGACGCGCCACGACTCGCATGAGTTCAGGCGGTAACTGGATCGCACGATTTACACGGTTGATATCGAACCGCGACCGACACTGGAGTCTCTCCACGCGGAAAAGCAAGGAGAGTCTCGGTTCGAATCCGAGAGTCGGCATGAAGGCGGCCAGAGCGGTGGGGAAACACCCGTACCCATTCCGAACACGGAAGTTAAGCCCACCAGCGTATCGTGAAGTACTGGAGTGAGCGATCCTCTGGGAACCACGAGTCGCCGCCTCGCCATTCATACGAGAGCGATTAGCTCTCACTATTCAGCCCGCGGGCGTAATGCCCGCGGGCTGTTTTCATTTCATGTACCCGCGAGCCCCCGCGCTCGCGATCNAGCGATTAGCTCTCACTATTCAGCCCGCGGGCGTAATGCCCGCGGGCTGTTTTCATTTCATGTACCCGCGAGCCCCCGCGCTCGCGATCTCGCACGCGACCGCTAAGCTTAAACGCTCGACAGCGGTACGTTCGGCTGGTGCCAAGGTGGCAGAGTCCGGTCAGACGCAGCGGCCTGCAGAGCCGCCCAACGCCGGTTCAAATCCGGCCCTTGGCTTTCTATTGCTGTTCGAAGCGGAACGTTGAGTCCCGCTCGCGAACTGCCCCGCTTAGTAACCGTTAAACACTGGGTGACCCATTCGTGAACTATGCAACGACGCGCTGTGGCCGTGTTCGTCGCGCTGTTCCTCGCCGTCGCGGGCGTGGCGGGCGCGCTGACCGCGACGGCCGATAGTCCGGAAATCGCGTTCGAGAACCCGGAGGTAGACGCCGCCGACGGTGACACCGTCCAGATCGGTGGCGAATCGTACGCCGTGAGCGTCTCCGAGACCGAGGAGGGTGGTGGTGGCCACGGCGGCGGAGCGGCGACCGTGATCACCGGCACGCTCGAACGGGAGTTCACGACGGAGACGTCGGAGACGTGGACGAACGGCTCGACGGTGTCGGTCGACGACCGCCAGTGGCGGGTCGAGATAGCCGGTGAGAGCCCCTCGGAGTTCACGCTCGTCGAGGTGCTCGACCGGCAGGCTATTCTGGAAGGCGACGACTCGGCCGACAACCAGACGGTCACGTCCGAGGACGGCGAGGAATTCGTCTTGGTGACCGACGAGTCCGGCGAGACGACATCGGTCCCGGCCGACGAGTACTTCCCCGACCCCGAGGAGCGGTCGTACGCCCCCGGGGACACGCTCCAGTACGGCGGGAACGCGGTCACCGTCGACGACGTGACGGCGGACGGGGCCGTCGCCGTGTGGGAGACCACGCAGACGGAGACGGTCGAGGTCGAACAGCACTCGATGGTGACCGTCGACGGCACGGAGTACGTCGCTCACTTCCCGGACGCGTCGACACTTCAGCTGACGACGGACATCGAGGCGTACGAGTCCCAGACGGCCGAGATAGAGAAGTTCAACCAGTATAACAGCGGCCTCTCGCGCGTGCTCATCCTCTCGGTTCTGTCGTCGATCATGCTCGCCGGGGCGGCGTTCATGCCCTCGCGGTACTGATCGTCGACCGGACACCGCGGTCGGCTCCGTTCGCCGCCGATTTCTCATCGACAGCCACTACCCGGCGGGACCGCTATCTCGACTATGAGTCCGACAACGGAGAAGGTGCGACAGCTCGCCCCTCACTGGGCGGTGATGTTCGTCGCCATGTTCGTCGCGCTGGCGGTCGTCGACCGCACGGTCGGCGGGTTTGGGTTCGCAGCGTCGATGGCGCTCGTTCTGGCTATCGCTTTCGGCTACCCGTTCGCCGTGCGGGCGCTCGGCGTCGCACCGCCGGTCTGGCGGCGGTGACACTCGTCCGCAGATGACCACACAGATCAAAGACCCCGTTCACGGGTACATCGAACTCGCCGACCCGCTCGTCGATCGTGTGATCGACACGTCGGCGTTCCAGCGGCTTCGGTACGTCAAACAGCTCTCGGCGACGCATCTCGTCTACCCCGCCGCCAACCACACGCGGTTCGAACACAGCCTCGGGGTGTACCACCTCGGCCGTCGCGTCTTCGAGAACCTCCGCGAGGAGCCGTACTTCACTCGGGAGACGTCGGCGGAGACGTTAGACGAGATACAGTCGACGCTGGAGTGCGCGTGTCTGCTCCACGACGTGGGCCATCCGCCCTTCTCGCACGTCTGCGAGCGCTTCTTCGACCCGGCGGAGCTACGGGACCGGCTCGCGGACCGCGGCTTCGTCGCGTCGCTCCGGGAGGCCGGGCTGGGCGACGCTCCGGTCCGCGACGCGAGCCCGCACGAACTCGTGAGCTGTCTGTTGATCCTCGGCCGCTTCGACGACGCGCTACGGTCGCTGTCGGTCGACCCGGAGGAGGTGTGCGCGTACGTCTTGGGGTACAGCCTCGTGTACGAGCGCGGGGGACCGTGGCAGCACGGGCTGGGCGCACAGCTGCTCCACTCGCCGGTCGACGTCGATCGGCTCGACTACATCTCCCGGGACAACTGGATGACGGGCGCGAACGTGCTGAACTTCGACACCGACCGCATGGTCGATGCCTACACCGCACACCCCGACGAGGGGCTGGCGCTCTCCGAGAAGGCGCTCTCGACGCTCGGCAACTACCTCGAAGGCCGGATCGCGCTGTACATGTGGGTGACCCAACACCACAAGTCGGTGTACGCGAACGCGCTCCTTCGTGATCTCACGGAACGGGCGGCCGCGCTGACGGGCGATCCGCCGGTGACGATAGACGGCGTGATCGACGGCGAGATCGACGACAACACGGTCGCCGAGCGGCTGCGCCGGCTCGCGCGCGACCGGCCCGACACCACGTTCGCGACGCTGTACGACCGGTACCGGGCGCGTCGGTTCCCGACGACCTGCTGGAAACACCGGATCGCCTACGCGGACCGGGTCGACGTCGACCGCGAGGCGTTCGGCGAGTGGCTCGTCTCCGGCGACGACCGCCTCGAACGCGGGCTGGCCGACGAACTGGACGTCCCGGTCCACGACGTGTGGATCGAGCGGTCGTACGTGCCCGAGTACGAGCCCTCCGAACTGGCCGACATCCCGATAGCCTACGGCGGGACGACGCGCTCGGCCGGCGACTGGGGACTGTACGGTGAGCGGGCGTTCGACAGCCCCATCCCGTTCGTCTACGTGCCGGACGGGCACCGCAAGCGCGCGACGCGGTGGCTCATCGATCGGTTCCGGGCGGAGTACGGGGGCTGACCCGGGCCCGAGCGATCGCTGACGGTTTCGGTCCGGGCCTCCGCTCTGCCCCGCCTATTCGCGGTCTCCGTCTCCGACGGAGGATCCGACGGGGCGCGGCATCGATCGGCCGTAGACGCCGACGGCGACGCCGAGCGCGAACGCGACGACGCCGGTGAGCGCGATCCACAGCGCGTCCGGGTGTTCCGTACCGGTGTGTAACAACAGGCTCGCGACGGACACGAGTTCCATGCCCCCGGTCGAGCCCCGTCTCGCTAAACCCCGTCGGTACGGCGGCCGTCGACTCTCGGCCGACGGCTGGCTCGCGGACCGATAACACCGGTGTTAGCCGGTCACGGTCCCGTCCCTCTCGATTTTATACGGCTCGGTCGCCTTCGGATCGGTATGAGCGACGAGAACCCGGCTCCGGTCACGCCGGAGCGTCCGGACGCACCGTTCCACACCAGCGGCACCGACCACATCACGGTCTGGGGGAGCAACGAGGAGGACACCCTCGCCTTCTACCGCGACCTCCTCGGGATGCCGCTCGTGTTGCGGCAGCCGAACCTCGACGACCCCTCGCAGACGCACCTCTTCTTCGACACCGGCGACGACCGGATCCTCACCGTGTTCGTGAGTGACGACCGGGCGTCCGCCCGCGGGCAGCGCGTCAGCACCGGCGCGGTCCACCACCTGTGTTTCAGCGTCGAACCCGACGAGTACGAGGACATCATGGCGGCCCTCGAGGAGGCCGGGAAGGGGTACAACGTGTTCGACCGCGGCATCTTCCACTCCATCTACACGCAGGACAACAACGGCCTCGTCATCGAGCTGTCCGCGGACAAGTACGAGATCCCCGACGGCCGCAAGGGCGAGGTGCTCGCGACCGCCCAGCGCCTCCGCGAGGAGGACGGGGCCGACTTCGCGCAGGACCGCCACATGGAGGCCGCGCTTGAGGAGCTGGGGATTCCGGTGAACAAACACGACCTGCCCGACGCCGACGCGGGCGTCGGGGTCTGAGATGGCCGGCCGAGCCCCCGGACACGACGGTGACGACCCGCACGGCGACGAGCCGCTGGTCATCGCCGGGACGCCCCTCGAAGACGCCGACGCCGCGCTCGTGCTCGTCCACGGTCGCGGCGCGACCGCCCGCAGCGTCGTCGACCTCGGCGAGCAACTCGCCGACGACCGCGACGTCGCGGTCATCGCCCCCGCCGCCGCCGGCAACACCTGGTACCCGAACTCCTTCCTCTCCCCGGTCGCGGACAACGAGCCGGGCCGCACCTCCGGACTGCGGGCGGTCGGCGCGGCGGTCGACGGCGCGGTCGACGCCGGAATCGACCGGGACCACGTCCTCGTCGGCGGCTTCTCGCAGGGCGCGTGCCTCGCGAGCGAGTTCGTCGCGCGGAACCCGGCGCGCTACGGCGGGCTGGCCGTCTTCAGCGGCGGCCTGATCGGCGAGTCGGTCGACGTCGACGACTACCTCGCGGACGCGACGGGTAGCGAAAGGGAATCGACCGACGACGACAATGGCCCTCTCGTCGGGACGCCGGCGTTCGTCGGCTGTAGCGACACCGATCCGCACATCCCCGAGGAGCGAGTCCACGAGACGACCGAAGTGTTGGAGGCGCTCGGCGGCGACGTGGACGAGCGGATCTACCCGGGGATGGACCACGGGATCAACGACGACGAGGTCGCGGCCGTGTCGGCGATGGTCGCCGACCTCGCCTGAGCCGAGAGCGGGTTCCGGGTCGGCTCACGCCAGCCAGTCGTCGGGCTTCGTGTCGTAGTCGACCTCGTCGGCCGCGATCCGCGCCTCGACGTCGTCGTCGAGTTCGTGTTCGGTCACCTCGCCGCCGTCGTACTGGAAGCGCACGCCAGCTTCGGTGCCCTCCGGCTCCTCCCCGCGCCGCTTCGCGCGCCGGACGGCACCGTCGCCGTACTCCACGCGGACCGTCGCGAGGTTGACCGGACGGCCCCACAGCTCGAACGCGCGTTTCAGCGTCGCCTTCGCCGACTCCTCGTCGAGCGCGACCCCGTTGTACCGGTGGCCTAAGAGTAGTTCGCCGCGGTTCCGGAAGTTGCCGTCCAGCACGACGACCGTCGGCTTTCCGAAGTTCGTGAACCGGAGGAGCAGCTTCTTGCGGATGTCGTCCGCGTCGACGCTCGCGACGCGGTACTCGTCCGCGGCCCGGCTGTACTCGTATGTGAAGTAGTTCCCCTCCCGGACGAACTCGTCGGTGAGGAACGCGTCGATGAACGTCACGTCGTTGTGGCTCTCGCGGACGTCGACCATCCGGTCCCAGCCGGCCGCGCGGTCGACGTCCTCGATCGCCGCCTCGACCGTCTCGTAGCGGTCGACGTCGAACAGGTACCGCGCCCGCTCGGCCAGCGACTCCCGGGAGACGTTCCGCAGCGCGCCGCGGTGTTCGGGCCGCGAGAGGACGTAGTGTCGCTCGGCGAGCCCCTCGCGCGTGAGCAGTTTCCACGGGTAGCGCTCGATGTCCGGGGCGTCCTCGCCGTCCGGGCCCGGGTCGGCGTCCGGGTCGCCGCCCCGGGCGGACAGCGCGCGGTCGACCGCCTCGGCGTCGACCCGCGGGTCGCCCTCGGCGGCGAGGTCGGCCAGCGCGTCGAGCGTCGCCGGCCCGGCACCGGCGATCGCCGGGTGCGGCTCGAGCAGCTCCGCGACGCGGTCGAGGTCGATCCGCGAGTGGAAGTTCTCGGCCGTCACTCCCTCGACGCGGAGTAGCTTGTCGATCACGTCCCGGCGCGCCGCGCGGCGTTCGACGTGAGTCCACAGCTCGAAGCCGAGCTTGTAGGGGTTGAGGCCGGGCGAGCCGAGCACCCGCGACATGTGGTCGGCGTAGGTGAGGAACTCGTCGGGGCCGGCGAACCCCTCGCCGCCCATCATCACCGACTCCCAGTACGTCGCCCACCCCTCGTTCATCACCTTCGTCTGCTTCTGTCCGGCGAAGTAGTACGCCTCCTCGCGGATCGCGTCGATGACGGTCGTCTCCCACGGCTCGCGGTCGACCGCCTTGCCGCTCTCTGGGTCGTACCGCTTCCCGTGGTCCCGCAGGAACGCGAGCACGTCGGGGCGGGGGTCCTCCGGCTCGACCCCCTCGCCCCGCGCTTCGAGCCACTCGTCGTCGAACACGTCGCGGCGCACCTCCTCGGAGATGTCGAGGTCGTCGATCCGCTCTTCGATCGCCGCGAGCGGGTCGTCGTCGCCGCTCACGTCGTCCGCGACGCCCGGCTCCTCGACCGACCGCGCGGCGTCGACCGGGCTGTGCTGGTCGATCGTGTCTTCCAAGGCGCTCACGGCGTCGATCAGCCGCTCCACCTCGTCGCGATCGACGTCCGTCCGCGACGCGATCGACCCGATCCGGTCCGCGTTGCGCTCCAGCCGCGCCGCGGCGTTCGGCCCGTCCTCGCCGCGGTCCGCGTACAGCCCGAACCACTCGTTGTTCGCGAAGAAGTCCGCGTGCGCCTCGACGTGGGTGATGACGGCCTTCTGGTCCGCGGGCGCGTTCGACTCCTGGAGGAACGCGTGGGCCGGGTCGTCGTTGTTGACAATCTCGAACGCCTTCCCCAGCCCGTGGCGGTCCTTCTTGCGCTGTCGCTCGTAGTTCATCCCCCACCGCCAGTGCGGGTAGCGGCGCTGGAAGCCGCCGTAGGCGATCAGCTCGTTCATCTGGTCGTGGTCGACCACCCAGTACCGCACCGGGTAGGGAGCCAGCCCCAGTCGCTCGGCCAGCTCCCGGGCCTCGCGGGCCGGCTCGTCGAGGGCCTCGGCCTCGCGTTTCGCCTCGACGCGGTCGTCCCTCATCGGCGGTCACCCCCGTCGGTCCGCCCGCGGGCGGCCCCGTCCGCGCCCCCGGCGTCGTCCGCGGCTGACTCCGTGCTGAGGATCTCGTAGATCGCGTCGGTCACGTCGCCGGGTTCCGAGACGCGCGCGACGGCCACGCCGTCGCCGCCGTCGAACGCGGCCTCGACCTCGTCGGCGTGGCGGGCGTTCGCCGCGCCGCCGCCGGGCTGGGTCTCGACGTACGCCTGGAGGTTGGCGTCGATCGACTCCATCAGCGGGATCACCGACTCGGTCGTGTCGCTGCCCGCGTTTTCGGAGTCGCCCGCGGCGAACACGTACCGGTTCCACTCGCTGTACGGGTACTCCTCCAACATCTCCGCGACGAGTTCGTACGCGCTGGAGATCCGGGTTCCGCCGCCGGACTGGATCCCGAAGAACTCCTCGCGGTCGACCTCCCACGCCTCGGCGTCGTGAACGACGTACCGGAACTCGGCGGCGTCGTACTTCCCGGTCAGGTACCAGTCCATCGGGGTGAACACCCGCTCGACCAGCTCCCGCTTCGTCTCCCGCATCGAGCCGGAGGCGTCGCGGACGTTGATCACGACCACGTTGCGCTCGCGCTCCTCGATCACCTCCGGGTGGCGGAACCGCTCGTCCTCGCGCCGGAACGGGACGCTGTCGAGGCCATCCTCCCGGATCCGGCGCGTGACGGAGTCGCGCTCGACCCCGTCGGCGAGCGCGTCGAAGCTCTCCCAGCGGTCGAGCGCGGTCACTGGCTCGCCCCGCTCGGCTTCGAGCGTCGCGGCCGCGTCCGCGATCCACGCCCGGGAGACGGGGACGCCGTCGCCGCGCGCCCACGCGAACACGTCGTCGACGTCGGCACCGTCGACGAACAGCCCCTCCCGGACGTACGCCTCGTCGAAGTCCGTCGCGAGGTGTCGCTTCAGCCCGCGCTTGAAGAACTCGTCAACGTCGAGGGTGCCGCGCGGCCCCGAGCGGGCGGTGTCGGTGAAGTCGCCCTCCACCTCCTCGATCACCCGCTTCCCCTTCGGTTCGAGGTCGAGGCCGAGCGCCTCGTCGAGCTCCTTGGCGAACTCCTCGGGGTCTGTCTCTTATACACAT
>NZ_AOJD01000045.1 GCF_000337415.1 Halorubrum tebenquichense DSM 14210
GGGATCCGGATCCGGTCGGGGCCGGAGCCGCCGAGGTCGCCGTGACTGATGAACTCGGAGAGATCCTCGCGGCGCGTCTCACCGACCTCCCGGAACCGCTCGCGGTCCTCGGTCAGTCCCACGGACTCTCACCTCCGTTCGGACCGCCGTCGTCCTGCCTCTCGCCGCCGCCCGCCGCGTCGCCGACCTCGGCCCACTCCTCGCGCACGTCCTCCATCACGGCGCGGCTCGTCAGCTCCGCGGACGCGCGGCTGTAGCCGCGCTCGCACAGGCGGTCGATCGCTTCGGCCTTCACCCGCGCCGTCTCGGTGTCCTCGGGCGGGTCCGGCCACGCCGCCGGGTCGAGGTCGGGGAACCGGCGCTTCACGTCGGCGAGGTCGTTGGCGTCGATCACCGACTCCAGTTCGGGAACCTCCCCGAGATCGACCTCGTCGAGGTTGAACGCGTCGTCGCGGTTGCGCCACGCGTAGCGCGTGAGCCCGCGGATGACGCGCTCGCGCCGGAAGCGCTCGACGTCGCGGCCCGGCTCGGTCCCGCGGTAGTCGCCCTCGTCGAACCGTCCGAGCGCCTCCGTCTCGAACACCTTCATGACGAGCGGGTCCGGCGGCTCGTCGTCGCGGCCGCGCGCCGTCGGGTCCGCGTCGTCCCACGCGTACACGTGCTCGACGTACTCGGCGACCGTCTCGGCGGGGACGGTCTCCGCCGCGAGAATCGCGTCGATCACGTCCTCGCGCTGCCGCTCGCGAATCCGCGAGGCGACCGGCCCGCGCCGCCCCTCGAACTCCGCGGCCTCCGCCCGCGAGAAGACGGGGGCGTCGGCGAGGCCGTCGGCGAGCGCCGCGAGCACGTCCGTCGGCGTGACCACGCGCTCGACGGGGAGGTCGGGGTGGCTCCGGTCGGCGGTCGTCGCGAGCAGGTCGGCGATCGCGTCGCGGGCGTAGGTGACGGGGATCCCGTTGCGGCCGTCCCCCTCGGCGAGGTCGACGTCCGCGACGGTGACCGCGTCGTCGCCGCTCCGGACCTCGCCGGTCTCGTACAGCGTCGCGGTCTCGATCAGGTCGAGGTCGCCGGGCAGGTCGTCGGCGTCGAGCCGCGTGACGACCGCGTACAGCGCCGCCGCCCCGACCGCGTGGGGGGCGATCTCGCGCTCGACGACGCTCCCGTCGGACTCCCGGACCTCGACCGTCAGCGGGGCCGCGCCCGGGTCGTCGCCGTCGGCGTTCGGGCCGCTCGCGCCGGGATGGGCACCGCTCGCGCGCGACCCCGCGCCGCTCTCGACGCCGCCTCCGGCTCCGTTCCCCTCGACGCCGCCGACCGCCGTCGCGCCGGCGATCTCGCGGCGGAGCAGCCGCGCCTCCAGCCGGCGGTTCGTGAGGTACCGGAACTCGTGCTTCGAGAGCCGACGTTTCAGCGCCTTCAGCGGGTCGGCGTCGCCCCGCTCGGCGTGCCGGTCGAGCTCCGCGTCGAGGTCGGGGTTCGAGATGACGATCAGCTGGGTATCTAAGTCCATCCCGATCCCCTTGTCCAGTTTCACCCGGCGCTCGTCCGGGACGTTGAGCAGCCGCCGGAGCAGGTCCGGGTGCTGGCTCGCGTCCTCGACGACGGTGGCGACCCCGTTCCCCTGCGAGAGCACGCCGTCGTAGCTGAACGCCTGCGGGTTCTTCCGGCCGCGCGAGTCGAGCTCCCGCAGCATCCCGCCCATCCACGAGCCGACGAGCCGCTCTTTCGCCGTCCCGTCGTCCTCGGCGTGGAGGACGCCGATCCCGCGCCCAACGTCGACGACGTAGCTCGTCACGCGCAGGTGGTCGCGGTCGGTGATCGCCGAGAAGAGGTCGCGCCGCTCTCGCTCCCGGTAGGCGGACTCGAGGTGGTCGTACGCCTCGCGGCTGAACGGGTCGAGGTCCACGTCGGCGGCGATCGGGTAGGCGTCGGCGTCGACCGCGTCGGCGATCGACTCCCGGACGGACTCGGGGAACACCGACAGGGGATGCGTCTGGACCGGACTGCGGTACCACTCGCCCGCGTCGCCGCCGTCGCCGTACGACAGCGACGCCGAGCCGGTCCCGCCCCCGGCCCCACTCCCCGCGCCCCCGACGTTCCACTCGACGGTGTACCGCCGGCCGGCGTCGGTCTTCGAGAACGCGCGGAGCCCGTTGACCAGGCACCGCTTGAACTCCGACTTTCCGGTCGCCGTGGGGCCGTCGATCCAGACTATCGTCTCGTCGTTCCCCCGCCCGGCGGCGGCCGCGCGGAGGTCGTCGACGAACGCGTTGAGCGCGCGGGTGTTGCCCAACACGGCGTGTTCGCCGTCGTTCGCCGGGTCGTCGAAGAAGCGGTAGCGGTCGAGCGTCTCGCCGCGCTCGCGGACCTCCCGGGTGCCGTACGCCTCGACGGCCGCGAGGAGGTACCCCGCCCCGGAGGCGGCCGCGGTCGGGTGTTCCAACACGCGGTCGACGTACGATTCGAGGCTCATCGGCGGGTCGTACGCCCCGCGGAGCCGCTCGTCGGCCGCGGCGACGAACGACTCGCCGTCGGATCGGGTGCGGTCGCTCATCTCAGTCCCCGCCGTCCTCGATCTCCGAGCGCGCGACCGCCGCGCCCGCGTACTCCAGCACCTCGGCCGCGCCGTCCTCGGAGTAGCCGCGGTCGACCAAGGCGTCGACCCACGCGCTCCGGTCCTCGTCGTCGAGGTCGGTCGCGGACACCAGCGCGGAGAAGTTGATGTTGTGCTTCTTGTCCTCCCACAGCTTCCGTTCGAGGGCGCGCCGGAGCCGGTCGTTCTCCTGCGGGTCGAAGCCGCGCCCCTCACGGGCGCGCCGGGAGACCCAGTTCGACACCTCCTGTCTGAAGTCGTCCTTGCGGTCGGAGGGGACGTCGAGCTGCTCCTCGACCGCGCGCAGGAACGTCTCGTCCGGCTCGCTCTCTCTCCCGGTCAGCTCGTCGTCGACGGTGTCGTCGTCGATGTACGCCATCACGTGGTCCATGTACTTCTCGCCCTGTCGCCGGAGCTCGTCGACGTCGTACGCTAACGCGTGCCGCACGTCTTCGATTGCGCGCTCGCGGTACTCCTCGCGGACCCGGTCGAGCAGCCGCTCGTAGCGGTCGAGGTCGTCGGCCGCGATCGAGCCGTGCCCGCCGAGGTTCGCCTCGAAGTGGTCGAAGACGGACAGCGGCGAGAGGTGGCTGCGCTCGCGGTGCGTCGCGTCCATGATCGCCTCGGCGATCTCGTCGCCGACGAACCGCGCCGAGATCCCGTCCATCCCCTCGCCGATGTCGGCGGACTCGGCGGCGTCTTCGCGGAGCTTCCGCCCGTCGATCTCCTCGTCTTCGAGTTCGCCGTTGTACACCTTCGCCTTCTCGACGAGCGTCACCGTCTCGTCGGTCGGCTCTTCGAGGCGAGTGAGCACGCCGAAGAGGCCGGCCATCTCCAGCGCGTGCGGCTCGACGTGGACGTTGGGCACGTCGGCGTTGGCGAGCATCTTCTCGTAGATCCGCGCCTCCGACTCGTACTCCAGCACGTACGGGTAGTCGATCCGCTTGGTGCGGTCGTTGAACGCTTCCATCTTCTCGTCGCCCGTCTTCTCGCGGTACTCCGGCATGTTCGTCCGGCCGACGATCACCTGATCGATGTCGATCCGGGGGTTGTTCTTCGGCTTGATCGTCGACTCCTGAGAGGCGTGGAGGAAGTCGTAGAGGAACTCCCGCTGGAGTTTCAACAGCTCCTCGCCGGAGAACAGCCCACGATTAGCGTTGCAGAACGCGCCGGCGTAGTCGAACGCGCGCGGGTCGGACTCGCCGTAGACGGCGAGTTTCGCGTAGTTGACGTCGCCGGTCAGCTCCGTCTCGTCCTGGTTCTTCTTGTCCTTCGGCTCGAACGTCTCGATGCACTCGCGGCGGTTCTCGTCGGCGACCAGCCGGACGACCTCGACGTGCTCGTCGAGGACGCGTTCGAGGTCGTCGTCGTAGTGCGCGAGCAGTTCGTTCAGGTAGAACTCCGAGGCCGGGTCCGGGTGCTGGTCGTTCCGCAGCGTGTAGGGCGCGTCGAGCCGCTCGTTGAGGTCGTCGATGACGTCCTGTCGCTGCTCTTTCGGGAGCAGTACGAGCGGGTCTTGGCTCATCGGCGACCGGACCGTGTCGTCGTCGGGGTCCTGGTCGTCGATCACCGAACAGAGGTCGACCCAGCGGAAGGTGTACATCCGGCCCGCGTCCTCGCGGGTGTACGCCTCGAAGTAGCGGCGCACGAGGTAATCGAAGTGCGACTTCCCGGAGCCGACCGGCCCGAGCAGGAGCTTGATCCGCTTTTCGGGACCGAGCCCGCGAGCGCCGGACTTCACCTTGTTGACGAACTCGTGGATCGCCTCGTGGACCTCGCGGCCGTAGAAGACGTTCTCGCCGTCGTGAAGCGGGTCCTCGGCGGCGAGCGCGTACTCGACGACGCCGCGCTCGTCGTCGTAGTGGGTCCCGTAGTGGTCGAACATGTCCGCGACGCGCTGGTGGGCGTTCCGCGCGATCCGCGGGTCGTCGTACAGCGCGTCGAGGTACCAGTCGAACGATCGCGCCGCTCTGAGGTCGTCGGGGACCTCCGTCCGGTACTCCTCGCTGAGCCGTTCGAGCGTGTGTCGTTCCGCGGTGGTGTCTGCCATCGTATCACGTTCGCTCGGAGGTCCGGGCGGCGTCTCCGGCCGACGCGGCCGACAGAGCGGTCGCTCTCCGTGCGCGTGTCAACAACTCGTCGAGCCGCGAGCAGCGCGTCGTCGGCGTGTGCGTCGGTCCGGTGGTCGCCTCGCCCGTATCCGAGGCTATATATGTGGGAGGGATTGACACGGATAAGTATATCGCCAGTTGACATCCGACACGATTCGGTCGCTCCCGTCGCTGTCGTCGGATCCACCCCGATCGGTGACGGTCCGTTGACCGGATTTATGTAAGGTTCGTGAGATCGACGGCGGGGGTGGCCGGCCGTCCCCCCGGAACGGCCCGCGCGCGTCGCCCGGAGGATTTGTATCTGGGCGGATCGTCGTCATCGTCGTTAGTGTCGCCGCTCACAGCCGGCGCACACTTCCAACCTGCGTCACACCGAACATGGTGTACTTAAAATCGAACTGTAGGAGTTCTACAAATCCACATTTGTTGGTATAACTGTGATGAGAGAATTAACACCGAGGATCCGATAAACCCGAATTTGTACGTAAGAGCGGATTTACTGCGATATTCAAAATGTTTGAGACCTCGGAAATGGCAGCGACGGGGTGACTATCCCAAAAAAAGAAGTTTTGCGACTGGAATCTCGTCGATGATGATGGAGAGTTGGTTAACGAACACGCCGCGTTCGACGACAGCGCCGACGGCGCACTGACAGTCAAGCCGATTGAATACTCGGATCGAAAGTCTAAACGGAGTATATTGATCAATCCACTCGTGATTTGATCAAGATCGATCAATAAATTTGTTATCAAAACCTATAGAGAAAAACTCGGCAATTCGCAACTTACAAGCGTAGAGAGTCCATTTAAAAAAATGCGCTTCCTACTCGCGTGGCCAGTACAGGCCACGCTAGCTATACCACCAAGCAGCTGCTTTGTTACAGCTGCGTGACGAGCAGGTAGAGGAGCATAGCCGCTCCGCTACTCAGCTCGATCTTGACCTTCAGGCTGATAGTTCTCAGGGACCAGCAACGCGCTTCCTACCCGCGTGGCTTCGATCCCGTTTTATAATATGACGAGTCACTTGGATAAGTATATCGGCGGTTGACATCCGACACGACCCGATCGCCGCCGCCGCCGTCGCCGGATCCGCCCCGATCGCTGACGGTCCGTCGGCCGGGTTTATTCGAGGTTCGTGAGATCGACGGCGGGGGTGGCCGCCCGCCCCGCCGGAACGGCTCGCGCGCGCCGCCGTTCGCGGGACGAGGACCGTCTTGGTGAAACCGGAACCATCGGCCCCGGAACCCACCCTTTTGCGGGTCGCCGCCGCAGTACGGGTGTGACGTTCAGCATCTGCGTTCGCGAGCGGTACACCGACGAGGACGGCGACGACCAGATCCGGTTCGGCGTGGCGGTGACCACCCGACTGCCGGGCGTGGGCACGCTCTGCCCGTTCGCGTCGTCGGACGGGGCAGTGGCGACCCAGTCGCTCGTCAACGTCGAACTGGGGTGGAAGGGGATCGAGTACCTCGGCGACGGGCTCGCGGTCGACGACGCCCTACGGGCACTCTTAAACGCCGACGAGGGGAGCGCCGAGCGCCAGCTCCACGGCGTCGACGCCGACGGGACGTTCGCCTTCTCCGGCGACGAGTGTAACGACTGGTACGGGCACCTGGAGGGGGAAAACTACACCGTGGCGGGCAACCTCCTGACCGGCGAGGACGTGATCGAGGACACCGCCGCCGCCTACGAGTCGGACGCGCACGGCGACGCGCCGCTCGCCGAGCGCCTGATCGACGCCCTCGCCGCGGGCCACGCCGCGGGCGGCGACAAGCGCGAGGACCTCGAGGTCCAGTCCGCGGCGCTGATCGTCGAGAACACCGAGGCGGAGGCCGACGACCCGTACTACAACGACCTCCGCGTCGACGCGAGCGAGACGCCCGTTGCCGACCTCCGCGAGACGTACGAGACGGCCAAGCGCGGCTACGAGACTATCCTGGAGAAGTACGCCGAAGAAGGGGACGACGAGTGATCGGCGAAGGCGACGAGTAGTCGTCGGCGGAGGACGGGCGGAGCGGCCTACAGCGACAGCCGCGCGAGGATCGGCAGGTGGTCGGAGGGGTATCGCCCCCGGTCGTCTCGGTCCGCGAGCGTGGCAAACGCCTCGACCGATAGCTCCGGCGAGACGAGCGCGTGGTCGATCCGCCGGCCGTCGATCAGCCGAGCGAAGTCGGTGAGGCTCGTTTCCGGGCCGTGACGGAGGTCGGCGGCCGCCGCCGCGTCGCGGAGGGTGAGCGCGTCCTCGTCGGCCGGCTCCGCGGTGTCTTCGTTGTCGCCGTCGTCGCCCACGAGGATCCGATGCGGCTCGGAGCCCGGCGTACAGTTGAGGTCGCCGACGAGGACGACCGGGACCGCTTCGTCGGATTCCGTTTCGCTCGCGGTCGCTCTCTCCGGGAGCCGGTCGCGGAGCAGTCGCGCGGACTCGCGCCGCGCGCGGGCGCTCACGTGGTCGAAGTGCGTGTTGACGACGAGGAGCGCGTCGCCGCCGTCGGGATCCGTCGCCGCGCGCTCGACCCGCGCCCACGTCGCGATCCGCGGGTAGGACGCGTCCCAGCCGGTCGAGGGCTCGGCGGGCGTCTCGGAGAGCCAGAACGTGTCGCTCTCGGTGACCTCCCAGCGGTCGCTCCGGACCGCGACGGGACAGCCCTCCCCCTCGCCGTCCGCCTCCCGGCCGCGTCCGACGAACTCGTACCCCGGGAGCCGCTCGCGGAGGTCCCGGCGCTGGCCCGGGAGCGGCTCTTGGAAGGCGGCGATGTCGGGCCGGTGGAAGCGGACCAGTCGCCCGACCGCGTCGCGGCGGTCGTGCCAAGCGTCGTGGTGGTCGCCGCGGTTGGCGTAGCGGACGTTGTAGCTCAGCACCCGAATCGCGGTCATTACGTCGTGCGTCGCGGGCGAGGCGATTAAAAGACGCGGAGCGTGTACGGAACCGTGGTCAACGTCTCGGTCGATCGACTGTGCGTGCTCGCTTATAAACTGCTGATCGACACGGACACCGCCTCGCGACTGCCCCTTCGAGTCCCGCCCGCAGCAGCACCGCACCTCACGCCTCCCCAGCCTCGTCGGCCGCGTCCGTCGGGCTCCCTTCGGTCGCCCCCGTCGCGGCCGACTCCAGCGGGGGACCGGAAGGTCCCTCTGGCAGCCGGCGCGTAGCGCCGGCGACCTCGCGCGGCGCTACTCGCGGCCGCCTTCGGCGGCCGCTCGCAGGCGCGCGCCACCGCACAGTGTGTTCAGTTATAAGTAATCGTCGCCGTCGCTCGCGGCGGTTAAAAACGGAGTAGCCCGCCCGCTCAGACGGAGAACTCGTAGAGGTCGTCGCCGACGTGGTGGATCGACTCGACGACCTTGCCGCTGTCGCCGACCATCTCGTCGCCGTCGACCAGCGCGCGGCCGACGGCCAGCACCTTCCCGTGGGTCTCCTCGGCGACGACGACGAGGTCGCTCTCGCGGATCTCCGGGTCGGCCTCGACGATGCCCGGCCGCATCACGTCCGCGCCGTCGGAGACGAACGAGATAGCGCCGGCGTCGACGGTGACGACCCCCGTCTCCGGGTCGAAGTCGTTCGCGCCGCGGACGGTGAGGAACGGCTCGTCGTCGTCGACGTAGAACACCGCCGGATCGCCGTCGACCAAGACGAGTTCGTAGCCGGCGTCGACGAACTCGACGAACTCGAACGTGTCGCCGTCGATGTCGACCCCGAGGTGGTCGGCGACCGCCTCGCGGATCGCCGTGATCTCGTCGCTCCGGAGGTGGTGCCGGGATTTCACTTCCATGAGCGCCTCGTCGGCCGCTCGGCCGATAAATGGACCGCTCCGCGGCCCCCCGCCGGGGCGACCGCCCGCTTCGCCCCGCGAAACCGGTCTCGCACCGTTGGACCGATCAAAACGGCCTTAAACCACCTCTCCTTATCGGCTCGTATGCTTGGCCCACTGGCGATCGTGGCGATCACGAGGATCGTGAGCCTGCCCGCGATCGCGCTCGCGACGGTCGCGACGCTGCTCATCGTCCTCATCACCTCGGTGAAGGGGACGGGGTGGGAACCCACGACCGACATCTCCGAGGAAGTGCTCGAACACCGCGCGTCCGCGGTCCCGGAGACGGAGTTCCCGGAACCCGGCAACCGCGCGGTCGGCGGCGGCGGTGGCGGCGCGGGCGCGATCCCCGCCGGCGGCGACGGCGAGGAGGGCGAACTCGAAGAGGGCGGCACCGTCAGCTCCGGCCCCGGCGACATCCCCGAAGACGAGGTCGAGTACTTCGAGGTCGAGTTCGTCAAGCAGGGCGAGACGGTCGAACTGTCGAACGACCAGCCCATCCTCGAACAGGGCGAAGACGAGGGGTGGGACCTCCCGTACGCCTGCCGGCAGGGACAGTGCGTCTCCTGTGCCGGGCAGATCGCGGACGGTCCCTCCGAGGACTTCGTCGAACACGACAACCAGCAGATGCTCGAGGAGGCCGAGATCGACGACGGCTACACGCTCACCTGCGTCGCGTACCCCCGCGACTCCTTCAGCATCGAGACCGGCGAAGCGCCGTAGCTCCTCAGCGCTCCGCACTCCCGTACTCGTTTCCCGGCCCGCGCCCGCTCGCGACACCCTTTTTCGCGTCTCGCACCAACCGATCGCATGACCCTCACTACGGCGCTCGTCGCCGGCGGCGGCGGCGTCGCCGTCGCCCTGATCGCCGCGGCCGTCTATCGCGACGCCGTCCGCGTCGGCGTCGACCTCGGGACGCCGGCGCTGTGGGCCGCGCTCGTCGTCCTCACCGGCGGCGCGAGCGTCGTCACGGCGATCCTCGTCCCCGACGCGCCCCTGCCCGGCGTCCTCGTGTTGACCGCGTTCGGCCCGCTCCTGTACCTGCTCGAACGCGACGACTCGATGCGCGGCGGCGACGCCGCCGACCCGACGCGGCTCCCGAGCCAGTCGGAGGAATCGCCAGAGAGAGGCGACGATCGCGACCGATAGCGGCCTCGTGCCCGTTGCGACGGTCGCGACCGCCGCGGCCGCCGCGACCGCTCGCGGCCCGTCCGGGCGCGTTCCCGTCTCATCGACGATGACACAGTTCCTTTCCTTCTCGATCGCGGCTCCTAAACCGCAACTTTCCATACCGTCGGGGGCGAAGGAGTGACAATGAGCGACGAGAGCGACGAGAGCCTCGCGGACCGGGTCGAGCGGTGGATGGTCGGACAGATGCCGATCATCCAGATGCACGGCGGCACGAGCGTCGTGCGCGAGGCGGACCCCGACACCGGCGAGGTCGTCGTCGAACTCGGCGGCACCTGCTCCGGCTGCGGCATCTCGAACATCACCGCCGACAACATCCGCCGCGACCTGATCATGGACTTCGATGAGGTCGACGACGTGACGGTGCGGACCGCCTCCTCCGGCGACAACGGCGCGTCCACCGTCGAGGGCGGCCGCGGCGGCGAACTCAAACACGAGACCGAGTCCGCGAACCACTTCTGAGCGCCGCGGGCCGACCCCGCACCCACTCGTCCGCTCCCGGACCTCCTCTTTATTCCCTACAGCGGCGTGAACGGCAGCGACGCCAGCGAGTCGGGGCCGTAGTCGAGCGCGTCCGCCTGCGAGACGCCGTCGGGCGTGATCAGGTCGATGACGCGTGGCGCGTTGTCCGCCGCGCCCTCGCGGGCACCGCCGAAGACGAAGTCCCCGGCGTCGACCGCCACCGCCCGCAGACCGCCGCGGTCCTCCGAGCCGACGACCGGTAGCACCTCCCACTCGGAGAGGTCGCCCCCGACCGCCGACTTCGGTATCGAGACGACCGCCGTGTCCGCGTCGAAACTGGCGAACACCTCCGGCGTGCCGAGATTCGCTCCGTCGGCGTCGGTGATCCCCCTCCCGAAGCCGCTCGCGTCGACCCGGTACTGCCACGGATCGTCGAACTCGGCTGCCAGTCCGAGGTCGTCGAGCGGTTCCGCCCGCCCGCCGTCCGCCTCGGGATCGCGCAGGTACGCGAGGAAGTAGTGCGGCGAGAAGTCGCCGCCGAACGTGTCGTACAGGTTCTCGACCTCGAACGCGAACCGGTACTCCTCGTCCGTCTCAAGCACGCGGAACGAGCGCAGGTCGAAGGCACCTTCCCGAAACGCGCCGTTCGTCGGGTAGACGTACTCGCCGGGCCCGTCGTCGTCGCCTCGCGGGTCGGTGAACTCGCTGACCACGTCGCCGGGGGCGACCGTCACGCTCCCGGACGCCAGTTCCGTCCCGCCGTCGGCCTCGCGGACCGTCACGTCGAACGTCCCGATCCGCGAGATGCTGAAGCCGAGGTCGACCGTTTCCCCGTCGGCGTTCGGCGGGAGCCGGACGTTATCGAGCGCGGCGACCTCGCCGTCGACGAGAATCTCGACGGTGGTCCCGCCGACGAAGGCGGCGTCGTTGGAGCCGGTCCCCGTGACGAACGACTCACCGAGGTCGGCCTCGTCGGCGATCGACACGGCGATCGACTGCTCCGGCCGCTCGTACTCGGGGAGCCGGTTGATCCCGCGCCCCCGAGCCGGGCGCAGCCTGACCGCGGTGCCCCCGCTCGGAGCCAGCGACGCCAGTAGGGTCGACCCCGGCGCGACGACCGCCTCGTCGATGCGGACCCCGGTCGGGTCGGCGTCGACGCCAGCGCCGAGCGCGTCGGAGTAGATCTCGGCGACGTACTTCGGACCGTTTCGACCGTTGCCGTTGCCGTTTCCACGGCCGTTGCCGTTCTCGTTTCCGCGTCCGTTGCCGTTGCCGTTTCCACGGCCGTTGCCGTTCCCGCCGCTCTTGGACTTCCCGTTCCCTCGCCCCGGCGTGTCGCCCGAACTGCCGGGCGTGTCGCCCGAACTGCCGGGCGCGAGGAAGTCGAGGGGCACGTCGACCGCGCGGCCGTTTCCGTCGGTCATGACGCCGAGGAACCACTCGTCGCCGTGGCGGCGGGCGATCGCGAGGTACTCGCCGATCGCGGAGCCGACGACGCGGGTCTCGTCCCAGCCCGCGGCCGGGACCGACTCGATGAACCCGAACTCCGCTTCGGCGTCGAAGTTCTCGTTTTCGGGCTCGTACCCCTCGTACTCGGCCGGAATCGGCGACGGTTCGCCGACCTCGGTGACCGCGACCGCGTTGAGGTTGAACCCGCCCACGTCGCCGACGAACCCGTCGTCGCCGTCGTCGTACGCCAGTTCGATCGCGACCTCGTTGTCGCCGGCCGCCAGTTCGACCTCGGTCGTGAACACCCGCCAGTCGTCCCAGTAGTCGGTGAACGGCGGCTCGATCGTCCGCGTCTCATCGTTGACGCGCAGCGTGGCCCGCGGCCCGCCGGCGTCGATCACGCGGCCGGCGTTCTCCTCGCCGTCGCTCGCGTACCGGAGGTGGAGGTCGTAGCTCCCGGCCGCGGGAACGTCGCGGACCTCATAGGCGACCGACGACCCGCTCGGCGCGCGGTTGGGGTCGACGGCGACGAAGTTGGTGCCGAAGGCGTCGCGCCACGAGTCGTCGGTGACCAGCCCGTCGCGGTCGCCGGCGGCGGCGTGGAGCCCCTCGCCCACCTCGAACGTCTCGTCGACGTACCCCTCGATCCGGTCGGCCGCCATCTGGAGGCCGCTGAGGTACGTCGGGTACATCGCGAGCTGTTTCGCCCGCGTCGTCTGGACTTGGTCGCCTCTGTCGTCGCCGAAGGTGAGGTCGAAGATGCCCGGCTGGAAGCTCACGGGGCCGGCGAGGTTCCGCGTGAACGGGAGCGTGACGTGGTGGTCGCGGCCGACGTTCGAGCCGAGCTGGCCGAACCCGTCGTACTCCTGCGCCTTCACGACCTCGCGGTTCGCCACGTTCGGGTAGGTGCGGATCTCGCCGGTCGGCTTGATCCCCTCGTGGATCTCCAGCAGCTGGCGGTTCGCGGCCGCCTCGCGGATCACCAGCCGGTGGTGGTTCACCGCGAGCTGGTTGTGCTGGTTGTGGGTCGGCTCTGCGCCGTCGCCGTCGATGCCGAGGCCCGGGTCCGAGACGTAGCCGTTCTTGATCGAGTTGATCCCCGTCTCGTCGTAGCCCGCGAAGACGTCCTCGTCGAGGATCGCGGACTCGTACCCCGGGAGGTTCCCCGCGGTCTCGTTGTGGATCGTCATCTCCACCGGGTCGGTGAGCCCGGCACCGAAGTCGGTCACCTCGCGCACGTCGAAGTCCGGGGAGGAGTCGTCGACGCCGAAGCCGAAGCCGCTCCCGTCCCCCGGGTAGGTGTCCCAGCCCTCGTTCCACCCCTCGACGAGGACGCCGTCGATCCCGTTTTCGCTCGCGAAGCGCATGTACCGCTTCATCCGCTCGGTGCGAGCGCCGTGGACGTAGGCCGCGGGGTTCCCGCCCCCGCCCGCGACCTCGTCGTCGGTCTTGTACTCCCAGTTCGCCTGCCCCGCGATCATCGTCCACCAGATTCCGACGTACTTGCGGGGCTCGATCCAGTCGGTGTCCGGCTCACCGCCCGCTCCCGCCGGGAGCGCCTCCTCGTCGAGCGGGTCGGAGAGCAGCGGGACCAACTGCGACTCGATCAACTCGCCCGGGCGGTCGGCGACCTGGATCGTTCGCCACGGCGTCGCCGCCGGCGGCTCCAGCGACGCCTTGCTCCCCTCCGGCAGCGGCGTGAGTTCGGTCGCGAACGCGGTCCCGCCGCCGTCGTCGCGCGGCGCGAGCGTCGCGGCCGCGTAGTCGTCGAGGTTCGCCTCGTGGACGCTGAGGTACGCGTCGCCGGCGTCGACCGTGAGCGGCGTGTGCGCGCCGCGCCGCATCGGCGTGCCCGTCGGCCGCCGGTCCTCGCTCCCGCCGGGAATCTCCGAGAGCGGCGTCTCCGCGTACTCCTGTTCGAACCGCGGGTTCGTCACCCTGTTTTCGATCCACCACGCGGTGTAGTCGTCCGCGAAGTCGACGCCGGTGTTCTCAGAAACGACCACCGCCCGCCCCTGATTGCTCGCGAACCCCTCGCCGAGGACGACTCGGAGGCCGACCCCGTCGTCGAAGACGCGGACCTGAAGCGTCGCCGTCCGGCCGCCGTCTCCGTCGTCGTCGGCCGCCGCGTCCGTGAGGCCGACGCTGAGGGCGTTGTACTCGGCGGCGACCTCGTCGGTCGCGCCCCACACCGGCTCCCACGCCTCGGTCGAGACCGCTCGGATCGTTCCCGTCACCGCCACGGGGCCGGCCTCGCCGGCGGCGCTCGCTCCGAACGCCGCCTGATTGCCGAAGTCGAACCCGAGCGTCGACGGCTCCACGTAGGTCGTCCCGTCGCGCGCGACCTCGTAGGTCGGGACCCCGTCGCCGACGTCGACCGTGACCGCGATCGACCCGTCCGGCGACGCGATCGTCTGAACCGGGTCGTCCGCGTCGTTGGCTACCCGCGCGGCGTCGTCGGCCGCCACGGTCCCGGAGTACCCGGCCGCGGCCACCAGCGCCCCCACGCTCCCCAGGAACCCCCGTCGCGTCGTCCCATCGAACGTTTGCTGTGATCGTTTCTCACGCATTCCGTCCGCACCGTGTATACGATGAACAATAATGCTATTGTAACGGAACGAAGTGATTGAATTGCGAAACGACCGAGTCGATCGGTCGCCGCCCCCGCCTACAAGGCGTTCCCCAGCGCCGACGCGACGCTCCGCGCCTTCTCGGCCAGCGGCTCGGGGACCGCCCCGGCCGCGACCGCCTCGTCGAGTTCGTCGTCGTCGACGCGCTCGACGGTCCCGTCGGGGCGTTTCACCACGTCGACGTGGAGGTCCACGTAGCGGGCCGCGCCCGGGAACACCTCCACCGGCGTGCAGACGTTGACGTAGGTCCCGCGGACGGTCCCGTCGCGGCCGCGATAGGTCGTCGGGTACCACCAGCGGCCCTCCTTCAGGCTCGTCTCGGCCACGTCGCCCGCCTCGCGGTCGACGCCGAGGCCGTCGTAGGTCCCGCCGCCGGTCATCTCCCGTTCGACGGTCACGCCCCCGTCGGCGTCGACGTCGGTGACCGTCCCCTCGCCGAGGGTGATCAGCCGGCCGTCCGGCTTCCCGTGGTCGATCCGGAGCGCGTCGCCCTCGCGCGGACCGAAGGCGTCGCTCACGACCGCGAACGGGAACGCGGCGTCGGGGTCGGGGTCACAGAGCGCCTCCGCGAGGTCGACGCCGGCCGAGGCGTCCGACGACCCCGCCTTCACGCGGTGGTGTCCCGGCATCGTCGCGGTCGCGGTCCGGCGCGCGTCGTCGAGCCCGAACCGGCTCTCGCGGCCGAACCAGACCCAGACGCCGGCGTTCGGCGCGGCGGTCGGCGCGTCGCGGAGCCGGGACCGGCCGTCGAGCACCCCGAGGGCGGACCCGCCCGCGGGACCGTCCGCGTCGCCGTCGTCGATCACTCCGCTCCCCTCGCCGTCGCCGCTCGCCGCGCGCAGCGCTTCCGCGGCCTCGACCGCGTCGTCGAGCCCGGCGGTCAGCGCCTCCGTGTCGGCGTCGACGGCCGGCGGCCGCCACACCGCCCGCCAGCCCGCCGGCGGTTCGAGGCCGAGCAGGTCGAGCATCCCCGACAGCTCCCGGGCGGCCTCCTCGTTCCGCACGTCGACCCGCGTTCCCGACCCCGGTTCGAGCGCGACGAGGCCGCCGCCGACCCGCAGCTCCCCAGACAGCTCGGGGCGGCGGTCGGTCCACGGCGCGGCCGACTCCCGCACCTGAACGCGCACGGGGTCGCCCGTCTCCACGCGGGCGTCGACGTCGCCGTACGGCAGGTACCCCTCGGGGGTTCCCGCGGGCGAGCCGGCTCCCTCACCCTCGTCGCCGACGCGGAGCCGGACCACCGCGCCGCCGCCGAGCGTCTCCGTCACCTCGCCGTCGAGGACGGTCCCGGGCGGGGTCGGGTCCGGCCACGCGAGCGCGTCGCGGCCGACGTCCGTCAGCAGGTCCCGGACCGCCTCGACCGCGTCCCGGTCGCCGCTCGCGCCGACGCCCTGTCGGTCCGCGCTCGTCTCGATCCGGACGTCCGGCGGCTCGGTCCCGAACGCGGCGTCGAACCGCCGGCGGATCGGCGGCGAGGCGTCGACCACCTCGTGTCCGGCGTCGAGCAGGCGCGCCGTGAGCGCCGTGGCGTAGATGCCGCGGACCCGGACCCGCGACATCGTCACAGCGCCCCGCGCTCGCGCGCGAAGCGGACTCGGTCGTTCACCGTGTCGCCGAGCGTCAGTTCCACGACGACGGGCTCGGCGTCGGCCGACTCCTCGCCCGTTCCGGCCTCTCGGAGGATCCGACCGCCCTCGACCGGGACGCCCCAGCCGTCGAGCGAGAGGTAGCCGCGGAGGTCGCTCCCGTGGGTGAACAGGTCGACCTCGGCGGTCGGGTGTTCCTGGACCGTCGCCGCGCCGTGGGCCATCTCCATGTCCGAGTAGTAGGGGCCGTCGGGCGCGAAGAAGTCGGTCAGCGCCTCGGCGTCCGCCGCGACCAACTCCGCGACGCGGTCCGAGGCGTCGGCGATCGCGTCCGCGTCCAGCCCGGCCTCGCGGAGGGCCCGCTGGGTCCGCTGGTCGAAGTGCATACCCCGGCGTTCGGGTGCCGCGGTTTCAACTCTGTCGGCTCCGTTGGAATCCCCTTCCGGGAAATAACAGGCTGTGAAACGACCGATCGATGGCAACTGCTTATAACCCGGAGCTTTCGTGTTTGGTGTTGGTGGGATAAATGGGATCGGCGCTGGCGCGGTGAACACGTCCGAAGCCCCAGCCGCGAGGCGGTCAGACGCTCGCTGCGCGCCTCACTCGGTCGCTGTCGCTCCCTCGTTCGGTGCTTACGTCGCCTCTGACCGCCTCGCGGCTGCCCCTTCGATTCCCGCCCCGCACCGCAACCGCACCTCACGCCTCCCCAGCCTCGTCGCTCACTCCGTTCGCGACTCCCTCGCGCGGCGCTCCTCACGCCCTTAAAAGGGCGCTCGGAGGCGCGCGCCACCGCACCGCAGATCGGTTGTCCGTCTCTCTGTATTGACCGACAGCAAGTCCCCCATATCACGTGTTGAAGAGTTCAACGGAGCCACTCTGTCGTCTCACTCGGGATCTACAGATCCGTCCGGCAGCCTCGTGTCTCCGGCGTTCGGCCGGCCCGCGCCCACCGGTTAAGTCACCGGGGGACAAACCGGCACGCATGCCAGCAGACGAGGACCCGATCGCGTCCCGGGCCGACGACGACCGCGACCTCTACGACGTCGCGACCTGGGAAGAGCGGACGTCCCTCGACGGGCTGTCGGTCGCGCTGTACTGGCTGCTCACCCGCTCGGCCAAGGCCGGCCTCCTCCTCGTCGCGCTCCTGATCCTCCTCGCGATCCTCGGCTCGTTCGGGCTGGGACTGCTCTTCGACCCCGCGATCGCGGTCCTCCTCGGCCTCTCCGTGGTCCCCGCGCTCGGCCTGGCGGCGTACGTGTACGTCTCCGACGTCACGACCGCCGAGCCGCTGTCGCTGCTCGTCGCCACGTTCCTGTTGTCGATCCTCACCGCGACGTTCGCGGCGGTGCTGAACGACGTCCTCCAGCCGTACTTCCGGCCGTTCGGCTTCCTCGGACTCGTGCTCTTCTTCTTCGTCGTCGTCGGGCCGGTCGAGGAGTCGGTGAAGCTGCTCGCCGTGCGGCTGTACGCGTACACCGACGCCCGGTTCGACGCCGTCATCGACGGGGCCGTCTACGGTGCCATCGCCGGTCTCGGCTTCGTCGTCATCGAGAACCTCGTGTACATCGCCCAGAACGTCGAGATATCGGAGCTGACGGTCGGCGTCGCGGCGCTCGGAGCCGGCGACGGCATCGCGGCGCTCCGGGCGCTCGCGGGGCCGGGCCACGTGATCTACTCGGGGTTCGCGGGCTACTACCTCGGATTGGCGAAGTTCAACCCCGGGAACCGCGGCCCCATCGTCGTCAAGGGGCTCGTGCTTGCGGCGGCGATCCACGGCCTGTACAACACCCTCGTCGGGCCGGTGACGGCCGTCGCCTCGGGGCTGTTCGGCGTCCCGCAGGTGCTCGCGCTGTTCGGGTTCGTCCTCGTCTTTCAGGGCGCGTTCGGCTACGTCCTCCTCCGGAAGATCCGCCGGTACCGCGACACCTTCCTCGAGACGCGCGACGCGGTCGACCCCGACGTCGAGCCGGAGCTGGACGAGTTCGAACAGTAGCGCCGGCGGCCGTCGGCCGCAGCCGGTCCCGCTTTCCCGCCGTCAGGGCGGACTCTCGACCCGCGAGCGGTCGCCCGTCCCGTCCGTCAGCGCGCTCGCGAGGGCCCCCTTCACGACCACCTCGTCGCCGAGACCGGTGAGCCGCACCTCCGGCACGTTGATGAACACCATCTCCGGGAGCTTCTCGCGGATCGGATCGAGGACGCGGTCGGGATTGTTGAGCGCCACCGCGCCGCCGACGCTCACGACCAGCGGCGCGTACGCGTGGATGACGTTGGCGATGCCCATGGCGTTCCAGTGGGCGACCTGATCGATCACGTGGTCTGCGAAGGTGTCCTCGCCCGCCGCCTCGAACACGTCGACCGCGGAGAAGTCGGGGTCCTCGACCGGGAGGCTCGTCTCGATCGGGTCCTCTTCGTACAGTTCGCGGGCGTACTCCGGGATGTTGTTGCCCGAGCAGTACCCCTCCCAGTGGCCGTCGAGCCCGCACCCGCAGGTCATGAACCCGTGCGGGTCGACGGTCATGTGCCCGACCTCGCCGGCGTTGCCGTCCCACCCCGAGAGCACGTTGCCGTCGACGGCGACCCCCGCGCCGATCCCCGAGGAGATGGTGAGATACACCATGTCGTCGGGGTTGCGCTCGGAGTGGAACCGCTCGCCGATGACGCCCGCGATGGTGTCGTTGTGGAGGTACACCTCGTCGGTGTCGAGCAGCCGGCCGACCGGGCCGACGAGCGGGATCCGCTCGACGGTGTCCGGGAGGTTCGCCGGTCCCTGGACGACCCCCTCCGCCAGGTCGAGCGGGCCGATCGAGCCGACGCCGGCCGCGACGGCCTCGCTCGGCGCGATCCCCGCCTCCGTACAGGCCTGCCGGATCACCTCCAGAACGGCCTCCGTGACGGCGATGCCGTTCGGCCCCCGCGGGGTGCCCCGCGACGCGGAACCGAGGATCGCCGCGGTCTCGTCGCCGACGACCGCCCGGACGTTCGTCGCCCCGAGATCGACGCCCACGTAGTACATCGGGTGTAAGCGCGGACCCGTCTCACTTAAGCGGGGCGCTTCGGGCGGTCGACCGGGCGCGAAAAAACCGACCCGTCACCGCGGAATCGCCTTACGACGCGGTCTCGTGAACGAACGTTACCGGGCACGGGGCCGACAGCATGACCTCCTGCGCGACGCTGCCGAAGACGGCCTTCCCGGTCGGGGAGCGCCGTCGTCCGCCGACGACGACGCGGTCGGCGTCGAGGCTGTCGGCGGTCTCGACGACCTCGTCCGCGAGGTCCCCGACCGCGCCCCGGACCGAGTGCCGGACGCCCGCCTCCGAGAGCGCCTTCGAGAGCGCGCGGGTGGTCGAGTGTCGCTCCGCGACGGCGTCGGGCGTCGAGCCCTCGGTCCCCCGTTCGACGCCGAGCTTCTCCCGGATCCCGTCGAACTCCGACCCGTCGAACACGTGGGTCAACACGACCTCGGCGTCCGCCGGCTCCGCGACCGCGATTATCTCGTTCGCGAGCCGTTTCGCGCGCTCCTCGTCCTCGGTACCGACCGCCAGTACGACCGTCTCAATGCTCATACACGCCCTTCGCTCCCGTGTAACTTAACCGTAGCGGGTTTTAACTCAAATCTGAATGAATATTTAGTCGATCGACCCTGACAGTCCGGGCGTCGCCGACCCCCTCGTCTCCGACCGGCTCCGGTCGGGCGGACGCGTCGCTGTCGGAGCGAAGTTCCGCCTCGGCGGTCGGCCGTCGGCACGACCCCCGAAACCGATCGGTAGTCGGGAGCGTCAGAAACCGGGCGGTAGCGAGGCGTGAGAAGGCGTCCGGTAGACCTGCGCGAGCCGTTCAGTAGTCGGGGGCGTCGTCCTCGACCTCGCGCTTCAGCGAGTCGCGGCGGGACTTCGCGTCGCGACCGGTCGCTTCCAGCAGGAACTCGTTTTTCGCGTCGACGGCGTCCGCGGCGGCGTCGGCGTTCCCCTCGGCGATGACCTCCTCCGCGGGCCGCTCCTCGAAGTGGACCGCCAGCTTGTCCTTCTTGCTCCCGTACTCGGCGGCTCCAGCGACGATCCGCTCGAACACCGGGTTGTCGGGGTCCTCGACGACGTACAGTTCGTGGCCGTCGTACTCCTCGGTGCCGGTGACCTCGCCGAAGTACTCCTCGATGGACCCCTTCAGGTCCGGCATTCGGTCGTCCAGATGCTCGCCGCGGCGCATCTTGTACTGCTTCATGCCGCGACCGTTCGACAGGCCGGCGTAAACCAGTTTCGTCACGGCCGCTCGCCGGGCTCGGCCGCCGACGCGCCCTTTGTATTCCGACCGCGGCGTCGGGTGTCGCCGCTCGACCGCCGCCCCGCTACCGCGGGCGCTCGTCGACGTACCCGCGCTTACACTCGGGGCAGATGTCGCCCGCGCGCATGGAGCTCCCGTCCGCGGCCCGGACCATGCCGCACTCCGGGCAGTAGTACTCCGTCGGTTCGTCCTCGCCGGCGGTCTCCAGATTCGGGCTCTCGCCGCGGGTGATCCCGGTTCCGCCCTCGCCGTCGGCGTCGAACGAGACCCCCTCCGCGTCGTCGGGGGCCTCGACGTACTCCGTCTCCGCGGACTCGGCGTCCCGCTCCGCCGTTGCCTCCGGCGTGAGTCCGCCGCCGAACTCCACGTCGGCCTCGCCACCCTCGCCGACCTCCGCGCTGAACCCCTCGTCTTCGCCCCCGTGGTCCGGCCAGGCGGTCCGGTCGTCGCCCTCGGCGTCCCCCTCGTCGACCGACGGCCACGCGCCCCGCTCTCGGTCGTCGGGCGACTCCTCCTCCCCGTCGAGGATCACGCCGTCGTCGGTCTCCGCGTCCGCGTCGCCGCCCGACGCGGCCTCCGGATCGGCGTCGACCGCCGCCGAGCCGCCGGCTGCCGGGCTGTCGCCCGCGTCTAGAAGCTCCGCCTCCTCGTCCGCCGGGTCCGGTCCCCGCGACGGCCTCGGATCGTCGGCGGCGTCCGACCGGCCGGGCGCGCCCGCGTCGACGGCTCCCGGTTCCGCACCGGTCTCGGCCGACTCGGTCTCCCCGTCGCCGGACGGTTCCTCGTCGAGGATCACCGCGTCGTCGCTCCCGGCCCCCGGCTCCTCGTCGAGCGTGATCCCGTCGCCGCCGCTCGCGCCGCCCGCGCCGACGCCGTCTGCGTCGGCCTCCGGGGCGTCGCTCCCGCCCGGCGTCGCCGACGGTCCGCCCGCGGTCCCGCGGTCGGTTCCGCCCGATGGGCCGGCCCCGCTCGTCGGGTCGGTACCGCCGGCCGCGTTCGCGGCTGCCTCGTCGGCCAACTGCTCCATCGTCGTCACCTCGGTATTCTCGCTGACGATCTGCGTCTCGCCGCAGCGAGCGCAGGTCTTCACCTCCTTGACGGTCGTGACGACCTCGTCGCCGTCCTCCTCGCGTTCCCGCCGGAGTTCGGGTTCGCCGAAGTCGTGTCCGAGCAGACACCTGAGTCCCATTGTGCCACCCTGCGGTGCCGAGGGTAAAAAACGCCCCGTCGGCGTCCGACGCTCGGCACACGACCGTTTCGGGGGGTTGCGGACCGTTCCGAGGCGACGCGGCCGGCCCCCGACGGTTCGATCGCCGCACCCCGGGACACGGTTTGCGTCCCCGGGACACAGGCTCTTTTGTGGATCGCCGCTGTACCGTGACCCACATGCCTACCGTATCCTACCAGGGCGAGGAGATCGAATGCGAAAAGGGCGCGAACCTACGCGACGTGCTCAAGGAGGCCGGGCTCTCGGTGTACAACGGGAAGATGGAGCAGCTCAACTGCCGCGGTGCGGGGTCGTGCGGCTCCTGTGCGGTTCAGGTCGAGGGCGAGGTCAGCGAGCCGAGCAAGAAGGAGCGCGCCCGTCTCTGGCTCCCGCCGCACCACCCGAACCACGACGTTCGCCTCGCCTGTCAGACCACGGTCGAGGGCGACGTCGAGGTGACGAAGGGGCGCGGCCTCTTCGGCCAGCACATCTGAACGCGCGGAGCGGCCGCTCGACGGACTCTCGATCCGTCTGTGAGGACTCTCACTTGTCACGAACGACGCACGCGCGACGAGCGGCGCGCTGGTCGGGAATAAAATACGGCCGCGGCGGACGCGAGCCCGCGACGCGGACGAAAACGCTTGGTACCGTGTGTCAGAGTCGCGTTCGGCGTCAGCCGGACCGACCCACCTTCTCGGATCGGCTTACTGCCGAACGACGTTGGTCGCGCGGGGGCCCTTCTCGGAGGACTCGATGTCGAACTCGAGCTCCTGGCCCTCTTCGAGGTCCGGGCCGCCGACGTCTTCCATGTGGAAGAACACGTCGTCGTCCGCGTCGTCAGTCTCAATAAATCCGTAGCCGCCAGTGTCGTTGAAGAAATCAACCTTTCCGGTCGCCATTGCGAATGGAGAAAGGCCCCCTTCGGGGATAAGGATTGCGAGTGTACAGTTACCACGCGTCTCTGTGAACGTTCGTATTGCCGAAACCCGAATAGATCGGAGTACAACTGACCGTATGACGGATTATGCGGACTCTCCCGGCCGATGTCTCGCCGTCTCCGCCGGAACCCTTCGACGCCGAGGTTTATGAGTCCGGCCGTGAAAGGGTCGCGCGTGTCACACGCACGCAGCGCCGACGGCCCCGCGCTCGCCCTCCGCGAGAACGGTCCCGCCCTGCTGGTCCCCGCGGCGTGGGGCGTCGCCGCGGGGGCGCTCCTCGGCGTCGTCTCCGGGCACGCCCTGTTCGTCGCGCACGTCGTCATGAGCGTCCTGCTCGTCGGTTTCGTCGCCGCCTCGTGGCGCGACATGGCGACCGGCGTCCTCCGCGCGTGGAAGCTGGTGATCCTCGCCGGAGCGCCGGTCACGCTCGCGGGCGTCGCCGGCTTCCTCGCGCTCGACGGGACCGTCCCGGCGCTCGCGGCCCTCGTTCCGGCGGACGCGGCGCTCGCCGTCGCCTTCTACGGCTGGATGCTGCTGCCCGCCCCCGCGTTCGTCTACACGGGCCTCCGCGACTCGGCGAGCCCGCGAGCGCTCATCCACCACGCCGCGGCCGCGTGCTCCGTCGCCGGGGCCGGCGTCGCCGCGCTCGCGGCCTCCGCGACCGGCACCGTCGCCGGGATCGCGCTCGTCGGCGTCGGCCAGACCGCGGGGATCCTCACGGCGACCGCGCTGTACTGACGGGAATATTCCGGCCGTTCCGTACCCGCCCTTCCGGACCGACTCCTCACGCTCCCGTTCCGTCCAGCGCTCGCCGGAGCGCGCGACGGTGGAACGCCACCGCCTCGCCGCGGTCGACCGGTGGATACCGCGGGTTCGTCACCACGCCACCGCTGTCGACGGCGGCGCTCGCGACGGCGGCCGCGCGGTGCGCGCGCCCGACCGGCGGCAGCGGGGCGACCGACTCGTAGCCGTCCCGAAACGCCCGACGGAGCGGGTCGGTCTCGGCCGCCGGCACGTACCAGTCGACCACGAGGTGTTCCGCCTTGGCGACGGAGACGCCTGGCGGCGCGGCGAGCGGTGCCTCCCAGTCGAGGACGGCCGTCACCGCCCCGTCCGCGACGAGCGCGTTCCCGGGCCGGTAGTCCCACGGGAACAGTCGCGGCGCGGCGTCGGTCTCGGTCGCCTCCCGGAGCGCGTCGTCGAGCGCGCCGCGGAGGTCGTCGAACTCGGCCGGGAGCCGAGCCGCGTGTCGCTCGCCGAACCGCCGGAGCCACTCCGCGGCGTCGGTCGGATCCCGGACGGACAGCCGGGAGTCGCGTCCGCGCCCCGCTTCCGTCTCCGCCTCACCGCGCTCCGCAGCCGCGAGCCGGCCGCACTCGGAGAACCGGAACGCCTCGTGGACCTCGGCGAGGTACCGGCCGAACGCCCGCGCTATCGATCGCTGGTCCCCCCGATCGAGGTCCACGAACGCCTCGTGGAGGTCCCGCCCCTCGACGAGCGGCGTGACCATCCATCCCGTCCCGTCGACGACGCCGTCGCCGAGGGGTCGGGGGACGGGAACGCCCGTCCGCTCGCCGACCGCCGCCAGCAGCGCCGCCTCGGTCCGGATCGCCTCCGGCGTCGCGGAGCGCTGAACGACGACCGGGTCGGTCGCGTCGAACCGGACCACCTCCGTCCGCTTCCGGTTCCCCCGCCCCAGCGGCTCGACGCTCGTCGGCGTCGCTCCCGGTCGGGTCTCGGCGAGGGCGCGCTCGCGGACCGCGTCGCTCACGCGTCGGCCCCCGACTCGGCCCCGGAGTCGCACGTCAGCAACGCCGCCAGTTCGTCCAGCGAGTCGAGGACGTAGTCCGGTCCGTACGGGGTCGCCGCCTCGTCGGGGTCCGCCCGCAGCCACGCCGACCGGAGGCCGGCGTTGTGCGCGCCGGCCACGTCGTACGACAGCGAGTTCCCGACGTACAGCGTCTCCCCCGGATCGACCGACAGGGCGGCGGTCAGGCGGTCGAACGGCTCGACGTGGGGCTTCCGGCGCGGCAGGTCGCCCGCGTACACGATCGCGTCGACTCGGTCGGCGAGCCCGAGCGCCTCGACCTTCGACCGCTGCCGCCGCTCGGGACCGTTCGTGAGGATCCCGACGGGCCCCGCCGCCGCCGCGGCCGACAGCGCGTCGACCGCGCCCGGGAGGTACGCGACGCGCGAGTCGTCCGCGACCGTCTCGAACGCCTCGGCGAGCGCGACCGGGTCGACGTCGCGGTCGTACCGGGCCGCCAGCCGCGCGAACCCCGCGCCGAGGTAGCCGACGCGGTCGTCCGGGTCCGGCGCGCCGTCGAGCAGCGGCCACAGTTCGTCCGGCTCCCCGAACGGCTCGACGCCGGCCGCCTCGAACGCCCGCCGGTACAGGTCGTTCACGTCGTGGTCGTGGCGGCACAGCGTGTCGTCGAGGTCGAACGCGACCGCCGCGAACCGGCTCATACGGGATCGAACGCCCCGCGCGGCGAAGTCCGTTTCGGCGACGCGCCCGTACCCCCGACGATGGCCGACCCCGAGAACACCCACGACTGCGAGACCTGCGGCGCGACGGTCGCCGTCGCGGACGCCCGCCGCTCCGAGCCGTTCGGCGATCTCGACCCCGAAACGTGGCAGACGCTGAACTGTCCGCACTGCGGCGACCGGCTCGCGACCGTCCTCGTCGGCGACGAGTGAGTCGCGGCCGTCCGCCCGGCGACGCCCGCGGTCCGTGGTGACACCCCACAGTATCTATGCGTCCGGCACGTAGCACCATCATGGTCGATTTCGGCACCGTCTACCTGGTCGCGACCGGCGCGGCGCTGCTCCTCGCGCTCGGCGTCGGCCTCCGGGTCCTCGTCGGGATCTTCCGGGACGGCCGCGAGCGCAGCCGCAAGCGCCGCGAGGGGGAGATCGACCGGTACACCGAGGACCCCGTCTACGACCGCGACCCGCCGGATCCGGGAGCGGACGGCGGGACGCGGTCGACCTGTCCGCAGTGCGGCGCGGAGAACGAGTCGGAGTTCACCTACTGTCAGGAGTGCGCCGCGCCGCTCGGTCCGAATCGGTGAACGGCGTCGTTTCTGCGACCGCTCGCTACGCTCGCGGGCTCAGAATATGCCGCCTCCCCGATTTGAACGCCGGAAGACGTCGCTGCGCTCGTCTTCTGAGCCCCCGCTCGCTGCGCTCGCGGGGACGGGGGACAGCTCGATCTTCAGTCGGAACTCTCGAATCTAAACCGTGCCAAAAAGCCATGCCGCCTCCCCGATTTGAACTCGCCGAGACGGTCGGCCTCGCTCCGCTCGGCCGCTGCGACCCGTCTGCTCAAATCGGGTCGGCGTCGTTTCTGCGACCGCTCGCTACGCTCACGGTCTTAGAATATGCCGCCTCCCCGATTTGAACGGGGGACAGCTCGATCTTCAGTCGAGTGCTCTCCCAGTCTGAGCTAAGGCGGCTCGCACTCGCACCAACGCCGATTCGAGACAAAAGGATTTCGAAAGGCCGCGGGCGGATCCCCCCGTCCCGCTCGCGTCGCTCGAATCCGGCTCGCGCGCCCCGGACCGCTCCCCGGAATCGGACGATATCGCCGCCGATCCGGGGCGACGGCGCGGATCGTGGTTTCCGCAACGATCCCGTCTCTCGCGCCCCTCCGATCCGTCGATGGCGTCTCACGACCACAACCACGACAATCACGACCACGATCACGACACGCATCACGAGCACCTCGAGGCCGCCGTCGACGACCGCGACGACTGGGCGCGCCGCCGCCGGAAGGGGATCCCCACGGACGAGAACCTCCTCGTCGTCGCCTGTATGGACGAGCGCATCCCGATCGAGGAGGCGCTCGACATCGACCTCGGCGACGCGCAGGTGTTCCGGAACGCCGGCGGCAAGGTGACCGACGACGTGATCCGCTCGGCCGCGCTCACGACGAACTTCTTCGACACCGACGAGATCGTCGTGATCAACCACACCGACTGCGGCATGATGAGCGCCCCCGACGAGGCGATCCGCGACGGGCTCGCGGCGCAGGCCGGCGACCTCGACGACGCCGACCTGGATCCCTCGCTGCCCGAACTCACCATCGGCGACGCCGACCTGCTCGACTGGGTGAAGATGACCGACGACATCGACGCGGCCTGCGCCGCACAGGTCGAGTACCTCCGCGAGTCCGCGTTCATCCCGGACGACACCACCGTCTCCGGCTACGTCTACGAGGTCGAGTCCGGCGAACTCCGCCGCCCCGACGAGCGGATCGCCGAGGCGATCAGCGAGCGACGGGCCTGATCGCCCGACTCGGACGCCCCGATCCCCCGGCCCGGCGCGCCGGTCGGCCGACGAGACGACCCCGACGCCGCACCGCCCGAGGTGTGACGTTTTTATGCGCCCGCGGCGAACCGAGTCACAGATGGACCGAGTACGCGCGCCCGCGTTCGAGCGGGGTGATGTCGGTGGGCGCTGACGGCGATTCTCCCGCCGGATCCGACGCCGCGAGCGACGACGCCGCGCCCGTCGTCGCCGGCTTCTTCTCCGGCTGTGGCGGGCTCGATCTGGGCTTCGAACGGGCCGGCTTCGACGTCGCCCTCGGGAGCGACCAGTGGGAGCCGGCCGCCGAGACCTACCGCCGGAACTTCTCCGACGTGGGGTTCGTCGAGGAGGACGTCCGCGAGCTCGACGCCGCGGCGATCCGCGAGTCCGTCGAGCGCGCCGGCTACGACCCCGGCGGCGTTGACGTGGTGATCGGCGGTCCGCCGTGTCAGGGGTTCAGCCGGCTCAACAACGAGCAGATCGAGCTCGACGAGATGGAGAAGGACCGCCGGAACACGCTGTTCGAGGAGTTCCTCCGCGTCGTCTCCGTTCTCGAACCGCAGCTCGTCTTGATGGAGAACGTCCGCGACCTGATCAACCGCCAGACCAGCGACGACCGGTACGTGAAAGACCTCATCGTCGACGAGTTCGCGGCCCACGGCTACAAGTGCGAGTACCGGGTGCTTGAGGCCGAACAGTACGGCGTCCCCCAGAAGCGCCGCCGGATCTTCTTCATGGGCACCGACCGCGACGTGCCGATCCGGTTCCCCGAGCCGACGACGCCGGAGGGGAGCTGGCGCACCGCCGGCGAGGCGCTCGCGGACGCGAGCGACGACCTCCCGAACATGACGTACGCGAACACCGGCGAGAAGACGCTCGAACGCATCCGCCACGTCCCGCCGGGCGGCTACTACCGCGATCTGCCGGACCGGCTGAAGACGAAGAAGTACCGCTGCGACTGCGAGGACACCGACACCTGTCCCCACGAGCCGGAGATCGTCAAGCGCTACGGCACGTACCTCCGCCGGCTCCACCCCGAGGAGCCGTCGCTGACCGTGAGCACCAACGTCTTCATCCACCCGCACGAGGACCGCTATCTCACCCCCCGCGAGATGGCGCGGCTCCAGACGTTCCCCGACGAGTTCGCCTTCGAGGGGACGAAGACCGACGTGCTGAAACAGATCGGCAACGCGGTCCCGGTCCGACTGGGCGAGGAACTGGCCACCCAGATCCGGGAGTACTTCCCCGAGGTCCGCGACGCGCCCCCCGCCGACCCGGACGTCTACGAGCAGCAGTCGCTGACTGACTTGGCCTGAGATCGTATTTCACTATACGTGTGGGCGACCAGCGATGTGTAGCTCGTTTATCTAGTTACTGTGGTGGCCATCTCTTTTCAAATAAGAAATCATCTGCGTAATTTATTCGAGGACTGTTCTTTTTCGGAGGCTCTACCCTCAATGATATTGATTCGTTGAACGCATCGTCTGGTATGAGATACGTATCTATCTCCTCTGGATGCCCGATTACGTAGAAGTCAGCCGTCTCCGTGACGGTAAATCGTAATAAACCCCCTTCGAGCCAAGCGGACTCAACTCGGAGACAGAATTCGTTGTTTTCTCCCTCAACGATAATTGTTCGTCCATCGTCACAGTCTGCTTGTACCGATGGTGTGTATCTATCCGACTCTACCATCTTGACCGCCTTCGATGCTAGCGGGATTGAATCGGGCGTCTCTGAGGGATTCACGACCGGCGGCCAATTGTTCTCGAACGCATAATCGTCTGCTAGCTTTGCTCTTGACGGGTCCTCGCAACTCTCTTTTCTCCGAAGTGAGACCGATTCGTCAAACTCCGCTCCGTGGACCGAAAAGACCTCATCGAGTGATTCGCAGTGAAGCAAATAGTAGTCCGCTGTAGACTCTAAGCTACTTCTGATCCGGTTATCAACTTGCCAAGCCCTCTCGATACCGATCTTGGTAACATCTCCAGTTCTGTCTTCTACAAAGACTGCTCTTCGTCCTTCGTCCTCTGAATTGACGTATACTGGTACGTCCTCTTGGCGAAGCATCTCAATGACCTTCGACTCAATCGTATCTGAGCCGTTTCCAGCCACTACCGGCCATTGCTCTTCTAGTTGGTACTCTTCAGCCCAGTTGACCTGTCTCGTCTCCTTGTCGGCTGGCTCCACTCGCAGATACATTGATGTCCCTACCTCAGAACTGGGCACCAAATACGTCTGATCTGTATCGTAGCAATAGACGACAAAACAATCGATATCCTCTCCGTATTCCTTATAGGTGTGGCCCGAACCGTTTGTGTGCTGGCTCAGCCCGTTGAATCGGATCGTCCCGTTTTTTAACCGACCAGTTTTGATTTGCGCTCTTAACAGGTCTCCCTCGGGTTGTTCGATAATGACATCGTATCGCTCGTTGTCTCCAACAGGCGTGGAGACGCTAATTTCTCGCCTCTTTAATTCCGTAATGACAATCTGCTCGGTTAAATCACCGCGTCGGTGCGATTCCATAACTACTGTCTTTTGCTATATCTTGTATTAATAACATTTGTATATTCGCAAACTACGTGACGATTACAGTATATAAATACTCGTTCGCTTCTTGTGGAACGTATGGCCCGTACTCGCGCCCCGCTCACCAAGACTGAGAGGAATCACCTTCGCTCAGAAGACGCCAATTCACAACGATATCAGGCGATTTCGGGGATTCGAAGCCGTATCAATGACGAACTGACTACCGATATCGACACTCTTCGAGAACACCATCCGGAGCTATCCGAGGAACTGCGCGAAACTGTCTGTGACGATGTGAAATGAATATGGGGCCGCTGAGAGTCGAACTCAGGTCCACTGCACCCAAGGCAGCGAGGATACCACTACCCCACGGCCCCGCACCCCTACCTACCCCGAAGAGGCGCTAAAGGGTTTCGTTGCGATGTCACTCCTCGTCGTCGCGCCGTTCGAGGTCGGCGACGATGTCGTACGGGTCCGTCCCCTTCCTGACCGAGTCGAGGATGAAGAACGCCTCGTCGGGCGCGAGGAAGTGCCTGGTGACCCCCCGACCCAGCGGCGTCGGCTCGAAGCCGTCGATGAAGTTCCACTCCAGCAGCTTCCCGAGCGCGTGTTTCGTCGGGATCTCGCCGATCATCCGGTCGTTGAGTCGCTTGGCCTTCTTGCCGGCCACGACGACGTTCGCGAGCGTCTCCTCGGCGGCCGCGGTCTCGTCGTAGTGGGTCGCCACGTCCTCCATCTCGCCTTTCAGCAGGGTGAACGCGACCTCGTCCTCCGTCCGGTCCATCGAGCCGTGGTAGACGCCGTCGGGCTCGACGAGGAGGTAGACGCGGCCGCGGTCGTGGTAGTCCGGCCGCCCGGCGCGCCCGAGCATCTGGGAGAACTCCTGGACGGAGAGCCACTCGATCCCCATCGCCAGCGAGTCGAAGATCACCTGCGAGGCGGGGAAGTCGACCCCGGCCGCCAGCGCCGCGGTGGTGACGACCGCCGAGAGGTCCTGGTTCCCGAACTGGCGCTCGACCTTCTTCCGGCGGCCGTAGTCGAGCCCGGCGTGGTACGGCGCGGAGTCGTACCGGAGCTTGCGGCTGATCTCGTGACAGCGCCGCCGCGAGTTCGTGAAGATGATCGTCTGCCCGCGGTACCCCTTCGACGACTTCGTGTCGAACTCGCGTTTCACCAGCTTGTCGGCGATCTGCGCCTTCTCGCGGCTGTCGGCGAAGGTGACGTGTCGCTCGATGGGAACGGGGCGCTCCTCGTACTCGATGAGCGTCGCCCGGAGCTGCTTCGCGAGCCACTCGGGGTTCCCGACGGTCGCCGAGAGGTAGACGAACTGGGTCCCGTCGTAGCCCGAGTGCGTCTCCATCCGGTTCTCGCTGTAGTACTTCAGCCGGGAGATGAGCCCGTCGAGCCGGTGGCCGCGCTCGCCCTCCTTCAGTGTGTGGACCTCGTCGATGACGACCGTCCCCACGTCGCCGAGGTCCTTCCCGGTCCGGAGCGCGTGGTCGATCCCCTCGTAGGTGCCGACGATCACGTCGGCGTGCGGGTCGAACCGGTTGCCGTCGTCGTTCACCCGCGAGGAGCCGACCCGGATGGAGACGTCGAGCAGGTCGCCGTAGCGGTCCTCGAAGTCCTCGTGCTTCTGGTTGGCGAGCGCGACGAGCGGGACCAGAAAGAGGAGCTTCCCGTCCCCCTTCAGCGCGCGGTCGATCCCGGTCAGCTCCCCGACGAGCGTCTTCCCCGTCGCGGTCGCCGACACGACCAACTGGTCGCCGCCGTCGAGCAGGCCGTTCCGCACGGAGAGGCTCTGGACGGGGAGCAGCTCCTCGAACCGCCCCTGAAGCTTCGCGGACAGGTCCGGGTGGAGGTCAAGGTCCTCGGTCCGCACGGGACTCACGTCGTCGACGTTCGCGGAGACCTCGTCGTACTTCGTGAGGTCGGGGTCGAGTCCGCCCTGAAGCAGGCTCACGATCCGGTCTAAGTCGCCGGACTCGTACAGCAGCTCCTCGAGGCGCTCCTCGGCCGCGCCCGTGAACTCGCCCTTGTAGGACAGCTCCCGCTCCAACTCCCGCCGGGCGCAGTCCCGGCAGATCAGCTCGCCGTTGTGTTCGACCGCGTCCTCGCTCGTGATCGGGCCGTACCGCCCGTCGCTCGCGCACCGCCGGCAGGTCCGCACGGTGAGCGAGTCCAGCTGGTAGCCGTCGAGCATCGCCTCCAGCCGCTTCCGGTTCTCGGGGGCGGTCTGCTCGGAGATCCGGATGCGGTCGGCCGCCCGCGCGAGGTCGACGAACTCGTCCGGCTGGCGGGGATGGTCCTCGCCGTCGCGGATCACCCGGAACTTCCCCGGGCGCGGGCCGGCGGACGTATCCTTGAGTTCGAGCCGCCCGCGGAGGACCCGACTCCCGTCGCGGTTCGCGACGACGGTGTAGTCGCTCCGCGACTCGTGGAGGAACAGCGTCTCGACCTCGGCCAACTGCTGTGACACTGCCGTTCGGTACGCGAGCGAGGTATTTCAGGAGTTCGGCTCGGGGGTCGCGGTCGCGGCGCGCCCGCGAGGACAGCAGCTACGCGGAACGGTCGCACGGAGAAGAACCCGCCTCACGGACGGGGGCGTCGCGTCGTTACGAGACGAGCAGCTTCTCGCCGCGGTCGACCGTGATCCGGCACGGCGGCGAGAGCTTGTTGTACGCGCGGCGGAACGCCTCCTTCACGACGGCGGCCTGCTCGACGTCGCAGTACGCCGTGAAGACCACGTCGTCCTTGTTGAGCCGGGCCGCGGTGCCGACCGGCTTGCCGAACGCCTGCCGCATCCCGTCGGAGACGCGGTCCGCGCCGGCACCGGTCGCCTGCTTGTTCTCCCGGATGACCTGGTGGGGGAACTTCCGGAGGGTCATCTTGTAGTTGCCCTCGCCGAGCTCCTTGATCAGGTGGCGGTTCGCCGAGAGGCGCGCGCTCTCAAGCGAGCCGTGTCGCACCTGAAGCTCCTCTTCGACGCGGAGGCTGATCTGGACGGGGTAGTCGTCCGGCTCCGCGGTGAGGTCGCCCATGTTGTGCTGCGCGATCTTCGAGCCGGGGATACCCGTGATGTACTCGCGGCGGGTGTACGACGGCTTGTCGATCGTCCGATACATAGAGGCGGGTTTGTCAGACATGGCTACTTGTCCGATGTAGCCGCCGCTGCGGCGATAAAGCCTTCGATAGCGAGGCGTTCCCGTCGGCCCGTTCGGCGTCGACGAGGGCGCTCGGCCCGGTCGCGGTGCGTGTTGACACGCGGGTCGGCTCGCTCCGCGGTCGGCTCACTCCGCCGGCGTCGGTTCGAGCGCGACGTGGTCGAAGCCGCGGTCCGCGAGGCGCTCCGCGGCCCGGTCGGTGACCGACGGTGCGACGAGAATTCCGCGGACCGTCGGGGGGCCGCCGGGATCGGTATCGGCCTCGACACCCAGTTCCTCCTCCAGCGCCCGGACGTACCGCGCGAGCTGTCCCACGGCGTCCGGGCCGACCCGGCGGCGCTTCAATTCGACGACGACCGGCGTCCCGCCGGCGTCGACCCCGAAAATGTCCATCGGGCCGGCGCTGGAGGGTCGTTCCGTCTCCCGCGGCTCGAACCCCTCCTCGACGAGGGCGGGGCGCTCCAAGATCCGAGTTCGGAGGTCCTCCTCGCTGCCGTGGAGGTCGAGGTCCCGGCCCCCCGTCACGGCCATCGCGGAGAGCTGGTGGACGTCGGAGAAACGGACCGTCAGCGTCTCGTCGGGGCTCGACCGCGTCGAGACCACGCGCAGTCGGCCGTCGCGGACCGCGGCCCGGTGCTGTGACCCCGGCGGCTGCCAGTTCACCGGTTGGCGGCCCTCGTCGGTGTGAACGAGGGCGGCCCCGTCCGGCTTCAAGACGAGCAGGCGGTCACCGGGGCCCAGATCCGAGGCCGCCCGCCCCTCGTACGAGACCGTACAGCGACCGAACACGCTGATCAGGTCGCCGCGCTCGAAGGCGTCCTCGAGCTCCCAGAGGGTCTCGCGGTGGCTCGGGTCGTGGACGCTCGTGACTGTCACTGGACCCCGTATGCGGTCGCGGCTGAAAAAGGGCGCGCGCCGCGCCGTCGCGTCTCAGTCGCCCCGCCGCGACACCGCGACGCCGGCGACGAAGAGGACCGCGCCGAGCGCGAACGCGGCGATGCGGAGCGTCGTGTCCGAGACGAGGAATCCGGCCAGGACCGAGACGCCGAATCCGGCGTGAAGCACTGCCGTGATGTTCATGCGATCGGTACGGCCCCGTCGCACAAAAGCCGGTCGAACCGGTTCGGGCGGGCGGGTCGCTCCCGCCGAACCGGCCCCGGTCGGGCCGCGTCAGGTCCCGTGTTCCCAGCTGCCCATGTACTCGCGCTGCTCGTCGGACAGATCGTCGTACTCGACGCCCTCGGCGGCGAGTTTTATGTCCGCGACCTCGCGGTCGAGCTCGTCGGGCACGTCGTGGACGCCGGCCTCGTACGCCTCGCCGTTTTCGGCCAGTTCGCGGACGACGACGGCCTGAACGCCGAAGCTCTGGTCCATCACCTCGACCGGGTGGCCCAGGGCGATGGGCGCGGCGAGGTTGACGAGCCGCCCCTCCGCGATGACGTTCAGGACGCGGCCGTCTTCCATCTCGAACCCCTCGACGCCGTCGCGGACCTCGTAGCGGTCGACCGCGAGGTCGTCGAGGTGATCGAGGTTGACCTCCACGTCGAAGTGCCCGGCGTTCGCGAGCAGGACGCCGTCGTTCATCGCCTCGAAGTGCTCGCGGGTGATCACGTCGCGGTTGCCGGTCGTCGTGACGAACACGTCGCCCTTCGCCGCGGCCTCGGCCATCGGCAGCACCTCGTACCCCTCCATGTGGGCTTCCAGCGCCTTGCGGGGGTCGACCTCGCAGACGATGACGTTCGCGTTCTGGCCCGACGCCTTCTTCGCGACGCCCTTCCCGCACTGGCCGTAGCCGCCGACGACGACGTTCTTCCCGGCCCACGAGAGGTTCGTCGTCATCGCGATGGTCGCGAGCGACGACTCGCCCGTGCCGTGGACGTTGTCGAACAGCTGTTTCATCGGCGTGTCGTTCACGGCGAAGACGGGGTAGTGGAGCTCGCCGTCGGCGTCCATCGCGCGCAGGCGGTCGACGCCGGTCGTCGTCTCCTCGGCCCCGCCGACGATGGAGTCGATCAGGTCGGGGTACTCCTCGTGGACCAGCTTCACCATGTCCATCCCGTCGTCGACGGTGATGGTCGGCCCGTGGGCGACGCAGGCGTGCATCGCGTCGTAGTACTCGTCGTCGTCGACGCCGCGGACCGCGTAGGAGGTGATCGACTCGTGGGCGTCGAGCGCGGCCGACACGTCGTCGTGCGTCGAGAGGGGGTTACAGCCGGTGATCGCGACCTCGGCTCCGCCCTCGGCGAGCAGTTCGACGAGGTTCGCGGTCTTCGCCTCGACGTGCATCGCCATCGCGATCGTCTCGCCCGCGAGCGGCTGCTCGTCGACGAACTCCTCGCGGAGCGCGTTCAGGATCGGCATGTGCTGGAGCGCCCAGTCCATCTTCCGGCGTCCCTCCTCTCGGGCCGCTTCGACGTCCGAGAGGTGTTGTGACACCGGCGGATACGCGGTCTCGCTCATACCTCGTGGTTCGCTCACGGCGCACTAAACCCTGCCGACACCGGACTACGCGCAAAAAAGACCGCCGTCAGCCGCCGTCGCCCGCGCAATCGCGCGGGCGGTCGCGTCGTCAGTTACCGCCCGGGCCGCCGGCGTGGTCCGGCGGGCCGCGCTCGCCGTCCTCGTCGTCCTCGTCGTCATCGTCGTCCTCCTCCGCGTCGTCGTCATCGTCGTCCTCCGCGTCGTCTTCCTCCGCGTCGTCCTCCGCTCCGTCCGCTTCTTCCGTGTCGTCCGCTTCGGCCTCGTCGTCCTCGGCGTCGTCACCGTTCGGCCCGGCGTGGTCCGGCGGGCCGCGCTCGCCGTCGTCGCTGCCGTTGCCGACGCCCTCGGGCGCGTTGCCGGGCGCGTCGCTGGCGTTGCCGTCGTCGTCGCTGCCGTTGCCGGCGTGGTCCGGGGCGTTACCCGGGTTGTTCTCCGTCGCGAAGTCCGAGACGGCCCCGCCGATGCCGCCGTCGCGGTCGCTGATGTTCTCGATGAAGTCGCGCATCAGCTGGCCGAACGGCGTCCCTTCGAGGGCGTCGCCCTCGCCGGTCGTCAGCTCGACGGTCGTCGAGACCGTCCGCTCGTCGTCGCTCGCGGTCACGTCGACGGTGACGTTCCCCTCGGCGGCCGGGAGCGCCACCGTGCCGTTCGAGTCGGTCTCGTACTCGCCCGTCCCCGCGTACGAGGCGTTCTCGCCGGCGTCGTCCGCGAGGTCGACGACGACCGTCGCGTTCTCGACGGGGCCGTCGCCGTCGCTCACGGTGACGACCGGCTCACCGCCGGTGTCCGCCACGTCGAGTTCGAGCCCGTCGGGCGCTTCGATGTCGACCGTCGCCGAGACGTTTCGATCGTCGAACTCGGCGGTCACGTCGACCGTGACGTCCTCCTCGGCGGCCGGAAGCGTCACCGTGCCGTTCGCGTCGGTCCCGTACTCGTCCGCTCCCGCGTACGACTCGTTCTCCGCGTCGACGACGCTCACGTTCACCGTGGCGTTCTCGACGGCCGCGTCGTCGTCGGTGACCGTGACGACGGGCTCGCCGCCGGTGTCCTCGACGTCGAGTTCGAGTCCGTCGGGCGCTTCGAGGTCGACCGTCGTCGAGGCCGACTCGTTACCCGAGGCGACGGTCACGTCGACCGTCACGTCCTCCTCGGGCGCTTCGAGGCCGACGGTGCCGTTCGCGTCCGTCTGATACTCGCCTGCTCCCGCGTACGACTCGTTCTCCGCGTCGACGACGCTCACGACGACCGTGGCGTTCTCGACCGCGGTGTCGTTCTGTGTCACCGTGACGGTCGGCTCGCCGTCCGCGTCCTCGACGGCCACTTCGAGATGGCCGTCGGCGGCCGCGACGCCCGTCATCGCGCCGAGCGCGACGACCGCGATCAGCAGTACACTGGTGATGCGTTCGTTCATGTCCACTCGGGTCCAATCCCTGTTACCGTATAAAAAGAGAAGTCGCTTAACGCGGTTTAATTCGGTTTGTATCCGGGTTAACGGCTTTGTACCGTCTGTTTTGTGAGTGATGGTGATCTCGGCGGAGATCCGGCTGATCCCCGACCCGTTAGACGCGAATCTGCGCTCGCGCGCGCCACCGAAACCCGTGTGCGTTGATAGGTCACACGCCTCATGATACGCGACACCGCCGAAGCCCCAGTCGCTCGGCTGTGCGTTTGTGTTGATAAACTGCCGATCGACACGAACACCGCCGAAGCCCCAGTCGCGAGGCGGGCGCACGCTCGTTGCGGTCCTCAGTCGCTCGCGTTGCTCGCTCCTTGCGGTCCTTACGTCACCTGCGCCCGCCTCGCGACTGCCCCTTCGAGTCCCGCCCCGTACAGCACCGCAACCGCGCCTCACGCCTCCCCAGCCTCGTCGGGCGCGTCTCTCGGGCTCCCTTCGGTCGCCCTCGTCGCGCCCGACTCCCTCGCGCGATGCTGCTTCGCGGCCGCCGATGGCGGCCGCTCGCAGGCACGCGCCACCGCCGGTTCGTTTATAAGCCACACGCGGACCCGCCTTCGAATTTACTATCAGTCGCCGCGGCTCGGCTCTGTGGCTCCCGCTTCGGTCGTGCCCGCGCTCCCCGCTACTCTGCCGCGTCCACGCGGTCGACGAGGTCGGCGGCGGCGTCGGCGGCGCGCTCTTGGATCGCCGCTGCGTCGAGCGTCAGGACCTCGCGGTCGCGCATGAGGATTTCGCCGTCGCACACCGTGTGGCGCACGTCGTTCCCGCGGGCCGCGTACGCGAGGTGCGAGACCGGGTCGTGAACGGGCGTCAGGTGCGGCGCGTCGAGGCCGACGACCGCGAGGTCCGCGGCCGCGCCCGCCTCGACCCGGCCGCCGGGGAGGTTCAGCGCGTCCGCGCCGCCCGCCGTCGCCATCTCCACGACCGCCGCCGCCGGGACCGCGCTCGCGTCGTCCGCGGCGAGCTTCCCGAGCATCGCGGCGTCGCGCATCTCGTCGAACACGTCGAGGTCGTTGTTCGAGGCCGCGCCGTCGGTGCCGAGCGCGACCGTCACGCCCGCCTCGCGGAGCCGCTGGACCGGAGCCATCCCGCTCGCGAGCTTCATGTTCGAGGCCGGGCAGTGGACCACCGCGGTCCCCGCCTCGGCGAGCCGGTCGACCTCGCCCTCGTCGAGGTGGACCCCGTGCGCGAAGAAGTCGTCCGGGCCGAGCGCGTCGAGCGACTCCGCGTACGCGATCGGTCGCTCGCCGCGCTCGTCGACGATCGGGTCGACCTCGTCGGTCGTCTCGTTCGCGTGGAGGTGGACCGGAACGCCCGCCTCGCGCGCCGCCGCGACGCCCTCGCGGAGGTACTCCTCGCCGACCGTCGTCAGCGAGTGCGGCATGAACGCGGTGCGGACCCGGCCGTCCGCGCCCCCGTCGAGCTCGCGGGCGACCGCGAGGCTCTCTTCGACGTCCGCGCGGGCGTCCGCGTCGCCCTTGCCGACGGTGACGACGCCGTGGCCGAGGCGCGCGCGCAGCCCCGCGCGGTCGACGACGTCCGCGACCCGGTCCATCGCGAAGTACATGTCCGCGAACGCGGTGGTCCCCGACCGGATCATCTCGACCGCGCCCAGTTCCGCGCCCGCCTCCACGTCGTCGGGCGTCAGTTCGGCCTCGGCCGGCCAGATGTCCTCGCGGAGCCACGGGTCGAGCGGCTTGTCGTCGGCGTACCCGCGCAGCAGCGTCATCGCGACGTGCGTGTGCGCGTTGACGAGCCCGGGGATAACGAGCGAGTCCGAGGCGTCGAGCGTCTCGTCGGCAGTCGCGCCGACGGCGTCGTCGACCTCGTCCGGCGGCCCGACGGCCCGGATCGTTCCCTCGTCGCGGTCGACCGCGACGTCAGCCCGCTCGGCGCGTCCGTCGGGTCGAAGCACCCGTCCGCCGGCGACGCGGAGGTAGTCCATGTCCGCCCGTTCCGCCCGCCGAACCAAACGCCTTCGGTTCCTGCCCCCGGCCGCTCGGCGACGGCGAGCGGCCGCCGCCGTCCGAACCTTCTTGCCCGCCCGCGGCCGCGTTCCGACATGGCAAGCGACGCCCAGCAGGCGTGTTTCGAGGCCGGGATCAAGTTCGGCTCGCTGTACCACCAGTTCGCCGGCACGCCCGTCAGCCCGTCGAGCACGCGGAGTCTGGAGGCCGCGATGGCGGAGTCGATCGAGAACCAGCCGCACTGCGAGTCGGTCGACGTGACGATCCGCGACGACCGCGTCGCCGACGCCATCGACCACGAGAACGGCTACACCGAACTCACCGGCTCCCTGATGGACGTCGAGATGCGGATCGAGTACGAGGGCGTCACCGCCCGGACGCGGATGGAGATGGAGGACGGCTACCCGCTGATGAAACTGGTCGAGGTGATCGACGACGGCGAGTCGCGGTCCGGCGACCCGCCCCGGTCGGGCGACGCCGACCCGAACGCTTAGTACCGCGACCCGCCTACGGCGACCCGAACGGCGGCCGATACCTCCGATTTCCCGCTTTCAGAGACGCACATGGTCGACAGACGTCACGACGGTTCGACGGACCGCACCGGTTTCGACGAGACGAAGGACTACCTCTCGAACGCGCTCGGACGCGTCGTGCCGCGCGCCGTGGCGCGCCGGGCGGTCGAGGTGACCGTCAGCACCGACGCCGCCGAGTACGCGCCCGACGAGCCGGTCGCGATCACCGTCGCCATCCGGAACCGCCTCCCGGTCCCGATCGAGGTCCCCACGGCCACCCGCCGCTCGTGGGGCTGGGCGGTCGACGGCGTCACGGAGGCCACCGACGAGCGGCTGTACGTGCGCGACGAGGAGTCCGCGCTGTCGCTCCGGGCCGGCGAGACGAAGCGCGCGACGGCCACGTGGAACGGTCGCTTCCGCCGCACCGACGGCGACGGCCTCGACCGCTCGGTCCGGGCCGAGCGCGGTGACCACACGATAACCGCGTTCGTCCCGGTCCCCGACGCCGACGAGCGTCACGAGGCCACCACGGAAATTCGGATCCGGTAGCTAAAAATCCGATCCGCCGCCGCCTCCTCGACGTATTAGAGAAAACCGACCGCCGTCAGTCGTCCGCTTCCGGTCTGCTCCGCGCCGCGTCGTCGAACGCGGTCCCGTCCACGGCCGCGGCGACCGCTTCGTCGCGCCGCAGGTGACACGCCGCGTAGTGGCGGTCGTCGCCGAGCTCCGACCCCACCTCGTAGGCGGGGTTCGCGGTTGCGCAGACGCTCTGGTCGGCGAACCGTTCGACGAGAAGCTGTTCGGCGGCGTCCCACTCGTCGCGCTCGATGTGCCCGAACGCCTCGTCGAGCAGCGTGCCCGCGTCGCCGCCCGGCGTCGCATCGTCGAAGTACCGATCGCGGAGCGCGTCTGGGTCGGTCTCCTCGAACGCCCGGCGCTCGACCGCGCGCTGGAACTCCACGACGTTCCGCCACGCCTCGTCGGTCATGTCGTACTCGTCCGGCTGGATCACGCTGGGGCACCGCGTCCGGAATCGGCAGCCGGAGGGCGGGTCGATCGGCGACGGCACGTCGCCGGACAGCAGCGCCTTGCGGCCGCCGCTCCGCGGGTCCGGAACCGGGATCGCGTCGAGCAGCGCCCGCGTGTACGGGTGTTTCGGGTTCTCGAACAGCTCCTCTTTGTCGGCCAGTTCGACGATCTCGCCGAGGTACATCACCGCGACGCGGTCCGAGATGTGCCGGATGACGCTCAGGTCGTGCGCGATGAACAGGTACGTCAGGTCGAACTCGTCTTGGAGCTCCTCCATCGTGTTGAGCACCTGCGCCTGGATGGAGACGTCGAGCGCCGACACCGGCTCGTCGCAGACGATGAAGTCGGGGTTCACCGACAGCGCGCGGGCGAGGTTCACGCGCTGTCGCTGCCCGCCGGAGAACGCGTGCGGGTACCGGTTGTAGTGTTGCGGGTCGAGCCCAACCTTCTCCAGTAGCTCCTTCGCGCGCGCCTCGCGACCCTCCTCGTCGAGCATGCCGTGCGCCTTCATCGGCTCCTCGACGATCGGTCCGACCTTCATCCGGGGGTCGAGCGAGGACTGCGGGTCCTGGAAGATCATCTGCATGTCCTTCCGCATCCGCCGCAGCGGCTCGCCGGACATCGACGCGAGGTCCTGCCCCTGGAAGTAGACGCTCCCGCTCGTCGGTTCGAGCAGCCGGAGGACGGTGCGCGCCAGCGTCGACTTCCCGCAGCCGGACTCGCCGACCAGCCCCAGCGTCTCCCCCTGCTTGATGTCGAAGCTCACGCCGTCGACCGCGCGGACGTCCGAGGTCGACCGGCTGACGTACGGGAACTCGTCGTCGAGCTCGACGCCGGCGAGGAGTCCGCTCTCGTTGTCGAAGTGCTTGCACAGGTCGCGGACCTGAAGGAGGGCCTCGGGGTCCGACTCGGGCGGCCCGACCTCGCTCATTCCGCCTCACCTCCGGTCTCGGTGAGGCCGGCGGAGAAGCCGCCCCCGGCCCGCGTGTCGATCGGCGGGCTCTCGTCGTAGCCCACGTCGAACGCGTCGTGTTTCACGCACGCGGCCGCGTGGCGCGGCTCGCCCTCCTCGCTCAGGTCCCGCGGCTCCGGATGGACCTCGCGGCACACCTCCCGGGCCTCGGGACACCGCGAGTGGAACCGACAGCCGGCGGGCGGGTCGATCGCCTCCGGCATCACCCCCTCGATCGGTCTGAGCTCGTCGACCGTCCGGTCGGGGCGCGGCATCGAGTCGAGCAGCGCCGACGTGTACGGGTGTTTCGTGTCGTAGAACAGGTCGTCGACCTCCGCCTGCTCGATGATCTCGCCGAGGTACATCACGTTGACCCGGTCGCAGATCTCCGCGACGACGCTCATGTCGTGGGTGACCCAGATGAAGGACGTGTCGTACTTCTCTTGCAGCTCCGTCACCATCTCCAGGATCTCGCCCTCGACGGTCACGTCGAGCGCGGTCGTCGGCTCGTCGGCGATGATGAGGTCCGGCTGGCAGGCGAGCGCCATCGCGATCAGCACGCGCTGGCGCATCCCGCCGGAGAACTGGTGCGGGTACTCGTCGTACCGCGACTCGGGCGCGGGGATCCCGACCTCCCGGAGCATGTCGATCGCCTCCTCCTTCGCCTCGTCGGGGTCGAGGTCGCGGTTGATCTCGATGAACTCCCGGAGCTGTCCCCCGACCGTGAAGACGGGGTTCAGAGACTCCATCGGGTCCTGGAAGATAATCGCGATCTCGCGGCCCCGGATACGCTTCCGCATCTCGTTTTCCGTGAGCATCTCGTCGCGCGGGCGTAACTCCCCGTCGTCGTCCGCTTCGAGTCCGAAGATCGTCTCGCCTTTGAACTCGATCTCGCCGCCGACGATCTCGCCGGGGCTGTCGACGAGCCGGAGGATACTGGAGGTCGCGACGGACTTGCCGGCACCCGACTCGCCGACGAGTCCGACGATCTCTCCCTCGTGAACGTCGAAGGAGATGCCGTCGACGGCGCGGACCGTTCCGTCCTCGGTGAAGAACTGTGTCTTGAGATCGCGTACGCTGAGTAGTGGTTCGCTCATGTCAGTTGTTTATCCGCGGATCGAGGGCGTCCTGGAGGCCGTCGCCGAGAATGTTGAAGCCGATGACGGTGATCAGAATGGCGATGCCGGGGAAGATGCTGAACGTCGGCGCGGGGAGCATGTAGCCCCGCGAGGCCGACAGCATCTGTCCCCACGACGGCGTCGGCGGCTGCGCGCCGAAGCCGAGGAACGAGAGCCCGGCCACGATGAGGATGCTCACGCCGACCTGAAGCGTCGCCTGGACCAACACCGGGGCGAAGCTGTTCGGGATGATGTGCCGGAAGATGATGTTGCGGTCCTTCACCCCGGCGGCCCGAGCGGCCTCGACGTAGTCCTCCTCGCGGATGGAGACGACCCGCGACCGGATGAGGCGGTTGAACACGGGGATCGCCGTGATCCCGACGCCGATCATCGCGAACGTGAGGTCCCGCCCGAACGCGGTCATGAACGCGATGACCAAGACGAGGAACGGGATCGCGTAGATGGTCTCCGTGACGCGCTGGAGCACGTCGTCGATCCAGCCGCCGTAGTAGCCGGAGACCGCGCCGATGACGGTGCCGCCGCCGAGCCCGATGGCGGTCGCGAGGAAGCCGACCGTCATCGCGATCCGCGTCCCGTAGATGGTCCGGGAGAGCAGGTCGCGGCCGCGGTGGTCGGTGCCGAGCGGGTGTTCGAGCACGCCCTGCCCGAACTGGTTCTCCATGCCGACCGGCGGGAGCAGCCGTCGGACGTTCTGCGGGTCGGTCTCGGGGTTGTACAACACCGCCTCCGCGATCGCGTAGTCGAGGACGTAGTAGTCGAACGCGGCGAACACCGCGACGAAGGTCATGAACCCGACGATGTAGGTCCCGATCCGCGCCGTCGTGTCCTGTCTGACCTGTTTTAACGTGTAGCGGAGGCCGACCCGGGCCTCCACCTCGTCCGGTCCGCCGCTCTCGTCGCCCCCGTCCGGCGTGTCGTCGTCCGAAGTTGCGCTGTTTATCGACATCAGTCTTCACCGTAGGTGACCCGCGGGTCGAGGTAGCTGTACGTGATGTCCGTGACGATCACGCCGACCACGTACACGATACCGAACACCAGCGTCGTCCCCATGATCAGCTCGTAATCCTGGTTGTTTATCGCCGTGATGATCAGCCGTCCCATCCCCTGTATCTCGAAGACGGTCTCCGTGAGGACGGCACCGCCGAGCGCGGTCGACAGCCCGAGACCGATGATGGTGATAACCGGGAGCTGCGCGACTTGGAACGCGTGTTTGCGCACGATCGTCGACTCGGGAACCCCGTACGCCCGGGCGAGCTTGACGTACTCGCCCTGGAGGGAGTCGACCATCGACGAGCGCTCGATCCGGGTGATCTGCGCCATCTGGAGCGTCCCGAGCGCGATCATCGGCAAGAAGAGGTGGTGTGCCGACTGGCGGAGCACCTCGAACTGCGTCGCCGCCCCCCGCACGTCGGCCGGGTCGGTCCACGGGAGGACGAGTCCGCGTGCGGGGAACCACCCGAGGTAGAACGCGAAGACGATGATCAACACCAGTCCGATCCAGAACGACGGCGTGGAGACGCCGATCAGCGAGACGACCCGGGAGACGTGGTCCGCCGGCTCGTTCCGCCGCTTGGCCGAGATCACGCCGAGCGGGATCGCCGTGGCGACCGCGAACGCGAACGCGGACAGCATGAGCAGCAGCGTCACCGGCAGCCGGAGCATGATCATCTCCAAGACCGGCCGGTCGTAGTAGATGCTGAACCCGAGGTTTCCGGTCGCGACGCCGGAGAGGTACGTGAAGTACCGGACGTGTATCGGCCGGTCGAGACCGTACCGGGCGCGGATCGCCTCGACCTGCTCCTGTGCCGGCGTCGGTCCCAGCATGATCTCCACCGGGTCGCCGGGGATCTGGTTTGCCAGGAAGAAGGTTATCGTCACGATACCTATCAGTACGGGTATCGCCTGTGCGAACCGCCGGAGTGTGTACCGAAGTAAACTCACTGTCGTGGATCTCTCGTTGCTTCGATTCGGTCTTTGCTGTCGCTTATCCGTTTCGCTCCCGCCGACGCATCAACCCTCGGCCGCTGACGGCCGCCGGACGCGTCGACGACCTCCCGGAGAGCTCGCGTCCGGCCGCGGACGGCCGCGCCCGCGCCGCGATCCGTCGGGGGTCGCGGCGCGGTCTCGTCGCGTTTCCGACGCGGTTCGTTCTCTCGACCGGCTTACCGAGTCACGGTCGAGCCGTCCACCTGGATCTCCGACGAGATCGGGTGCGAGCTGAAGCCTTCCACGGCGCTACGGACGCCGTAGGAGTTGTTCAGGTTGTACGCCGGGATGTGGACGCGGCCTTCGAGCAGCGTCGTCGTCGCCTCGATGTAGAGCCGCCGCCGCTCCTCGCGGTCGGCGGACTCGCGGGCCTGCGTCAGCTTCTCGGAGGCCTCGTCGTAGCCGTGGAACGTCCCGTTGGTCACGCCGTCGACCTCCTGACTCAGCAGGTTGTACGCGAACGTGTCCGGGTCGGGGGCACCGGACCAGCCGAGCGTGTACATGTTGTACTCGTCGGCGCTGTTCGGGCCGTCGTCGCTCTGGTACGCCTCGGTGAACGTCCCCCAGTCGAGCCGCTGGACCTCGACGTTGTCGAAGCCGGCGTTCTGGAGCCCGTCGCCGATGGTGACGCCGATCTGCTCGCGCATGTCGTCCGGCGGGACGATGATCCGCCAGTCGTAGTCCATCGAGACGCCGGCCTCGTCGAACAGCGCCTGCGCCTCCTCGACGTCCTGGTCGTGCTGGATGTCCGCCCACTCGTCGACCGGGAAGTCCCACTCCTCGGAGATCGACGACGGGTAGGGGGCGTGCTGCCGCACGCCCGACGGTTCGACGAAGTTCTCGATCGCCTGGTCCATCGAGAAGCAGTAGTCGACCGCCTCGCGGACGAGGGGGTCGCTCGTCGGGCCGTTGGCGCAGTTGAACGCGAGGTAGAAGTAGCCGACGCCCGGCGACTCCGTGATGCTCGCGTTCTCGTTGCCCTCGACCGTCTCGTACAGCTGCGGCGGGATCGTCTCGATGACGTCGACGTTGCCCGTCTCAAGCTCGGTGACGCGGGTCGTCTGCTCCTCGATGGGGTCGAACTCGATGCGGGCGATCTCCGGGAGGTTGTCGCCGTCCCAGTAGTCGTCCCAGCGCTCGACGGTCGCGTAGTCCTCCGGCTCCCACTCGACGAGCTGGAACGGGCCGGAACCGACCGGCTCCTGGTTGTACGTCTCGGTGTCCTCCTGCCGGACGGAGGCGTTGACGACGTTGCGCACCATGGCGATCGTGAACGCCCCGTAGGGGTACGAGAGGTCGAACTGCGCGGTGTGCTCGTCGATCGCCTCCGCGCTGTCGACCATGTCGACCTCCGAGGCGTTCTCGGTCTGCTCCTCGACCGGGGCCCGGATCGTGTGAATGACGTCCTCGGCGGTGACCGGGTCGCCGTTCTGGAACTCCGCGTCCTCGCGGATCGGCACGATGTACCGCGTCCCCTCGCGCTCGACCGTGGGCATCTCCGCGGCGATCTTCGGTTCGAGACCGACGCCGTCGCCGTACTCGTAGAGGCCGTCGAAGATCTGTCCCGCGATCTGCGCGGACGGCACGTCGTTGATGACGACCGGGTCCATGTCGAGCGGACCCTTCACCTGCGAGAAGTACAGGGTCGGACCGCCGCTGCCGCCGCCGCCGTCGCCGCCGTCGCCGCCGTCGCCGCCGCCGGTACACCCGGCGAGCAGGAGGGAGGCACCGGCTGCCCCGCCGGCGAGGACCTTCCGTCGCGAAATGCGTTGTGTGTGTTCTCGGCGCATACAGCCGAACTCTTGTTTCTATCTAATAAGTATTTTGGGACGCCCTGTCCGAACGGTCATCTCTCCCCGCAGTGGTGTCTTTTTGTACGTCCCGACGCCCTCGAATACCGTTCGAATCGGCAGAAAGCCTGACAGGATCGTCGGTCGACCGCCGCTTGCGGACGAAACGGGATGCCGCCTTCGGTCCGAGACGCGAGTTCGCGTCCAGTTCGGAGTCAGCGACCGTCTGCCGGTTCCTCTCCGCTTCTCCCGATGCCCGTCACGGTCCCGACCCCCTTGCTCGACCCCTCTCGGAAGACGAACCGCTGGCCCTCCTCGATCAGGTACGGGCGGAACTTGAACCGAACGCGCGTCCGGCCCGTGTCGCCGGGAAGCAGTCGCCCCTCCTCCGGGAAGAACGCGGCCGCCTCCGACAGGGTCTCGAGGTGGACCACCGGCTCGTACCCCTCTTGGATCCGCGTCGGGTGGTTCAACACCATCACCTCGGCGTCGAACTCCCGGACCGGTTCCGGCTCGCTCTCCCGGGGAACGAGCGCCATGCCGCGCTCGATCTCCGCCTCGTCGACGCCCTTCAGCGCGATGCCGACGATCCGGCCGGCGGTCGCCTTGTCGACCCGGTGGTAGTGCATCTCGATCGACCGCACCTCCACCTCGCGGAAGGACCCGTCGGGCATGGGACCGAGCAGGAGTTCGTCGCCGGTCTCGACGGTGCCGGAGTTCACCGTGCCGGACGCGACCGCGCCCACGCCCGTCACCTTGTAGCTGCGGTCGACGTACATCCGGAACGCCTCGCGGTCGGGCGTCGCGCGCTTCGGCAGCCGCTCGAACAGGCGGTCGAGCGTCTCGATCCCGTCCTTCGTCACCGCGCTGGTCCGCAGCAGGGGGACGACCCCGTCGCCGACCTCCGCGACCGCGGTGTCGACCCCGTGGCGGTCGACGAGCAGGGGCGTCTGTCCCGCGTCGCGGAGCATCGACTCGACCTCCCGTTCGACCTCGGCCAGCCGGCCGTCGCTCACGGCGTCCGCCTTCGTGACCGCGACGATGGTCGGCAGCTCGGTCGCGAGCAGGATTCCGAGGTGTTCGCGGGTCGTCTTCGTCGGCCCGTCGTCGGCGGCCACGACGAGGAGCCCGTAGTCGAGCTTCTGCCCCACCAGCCCGCGGATCGTCGTCCGCAGCCACGGCTCGTGCCCGACCGTGTCGACGAACGAGACGAGGCGGTCCGCCGCCTCGACGACGCCCGCGCGGTCCGCCTTCCGGTGGGGGTTGTTCATCCGGACCGGCTCGTCGGCCTCGTCGTCGAACCCGTACACCGCGTACGAGAGGTCCGCCGAGAGGCCGCGCTCGACCTCGTGGGGCTGGACGTCGAGGAAGCCGCGCGTGCCGCCCTGCCCGTCGTCGGCGCGTCCGGTGACGAGCGTCCCCACGAGCGTCGACTTCCCGTGGTCGACGTGGCCGGCCGTGCCGACCACGAGGTGGTCCTCGTCGGCCTCGAACACGCCGCCGTCGCGGAGGGTGGCGAGCCCGACCAGCCCCGCCTCGTCGGCGTCGCCCCCGTCGCCGGCGCTCCACGTCTCGACGTCGGCGATGTGGGCGTCCGCCTCGTCGGCCAGGAGCGAGAGCACGTCCATCGTCTCCGAGAAGGCGTCGGGCGAGACCCCCGCCAGTCCGCCGTCGTCGGTGACGCCGAGGACGTAGGTCGCCTCGCCGTCGCCGGAGAGCACGCGGTGGCGGAGCTGGGCCACGAGCGACTCCATGCGGCCGTCGGCCAGGTGGACCTCCCGGGTCAGCCGCTCCTTGAACTCGATAGCCCCGCCGTCTCGCTCGCCCCGCTCGATGGCCCGCCGGAGGGCGGACCGGTCAGCGCTCATACCCGTTCGTAGGCGACAGCCGGGCTTAACGGTTTTCGTGGTACGTGACCTCACGGCTCGTGATCGCTACCGAGCGCTCCGGAGCCGCGCCGGAGCCGCGCCGCAGTCGCACCGGTCCGCGCTCGCGGCCGCCCGGTTCGGCGGGTTATTTAACCGACCGCCGCGGCGAACGTCGGTATGGACACCTCGGTCCCCAGCGTCGCCGAACGCCGCGTCCACGTCGTCCCGCTCGGCTACGAGCGCGACCGGATCGTCGAACCCCTCCGCCGCCACGGTGCCGACGTCGCGTACCTGTTCGTCGACGCCCCCGACCGCGACGGGGCCCGCGGCGACGTCGACTTCGACGCGGCGACCGCCGCCGACCCGGCGGACGCCCGCGTCCACCCGGACGGACTCACCGACTACCAGCGCGACGCGTGGACGGCGGTCGCCGAGTTCGCCGAGGTGCGACCGGTCCCGGTCGCGCTCGCGGACGTGTACGACGTGCTGGGCGTGACGACGACGGTCGCCGCCCGCCACGACGCCGGCGCGGGGGACGGCGACCGCCTCTTCGGGAACGTCTCGACCGGCCCGCGGGTCGCCGCGGTCGGCGTCGCTTTGGCCTGTATGATCGTCGGCGCGCGCCCGTACAGCGTCGAGCCCGAGCGCCACAGCCACGACCCCCGCGAGGAGCCGCTCACCGAGGGCGTCGAGCGCACCGTCGACCTCCCGATCTACCCGATGGACGCGCCCACGACCGATCAGGTCGCCGTCCTCGGTCGGCTCCACGACCGCGCCGAGGGGAGTCTGAGCACGGACAAGTGGAACCTGATAGAGTGGGCGCGCGAGCGCGGGCTGTCGTTCCTCCGCGAGGCGGGCGAGAGCCGGACGGCGAAGTACCGCGCCCTGGAGACGCACGTGCTCTCGCCGCTGCGCGAGCGCGGCTACGTCGAACTGGAGGACGTCGGCCGCTCCGACACGGTCCGGCTCACTGAGACCGGCCGTCGCGTCTTCTTCGCGTTCAAGCACAAGCTCGACGAGCGATAGCGCGGCCGGCAGTCTGGATCGGGAGTGGCGGACGGGACCGGCCCGCCGAACGAACCGAAGCCGACGAACCGTGCCCGGTCGACACGCACGGCGCGACCCGTCCGATCCGACACGATTGTTCGGTCCGTCCGTACTATCGACGGCTAACGTAGAATTATCCCCCACACGTGGATCGAAATGCGTGACGCCCGCCGGGCGGGCGGGGCACCCTCCCTGCCCTCCATTCCCCCTCCCGCCCGCTGTCGCGGTCCCCGCTGACGCCGCCGCGCCCGCCCGCCGGTCCGTCACGAATCGACGGCTCCCTCCGTCGTCCCTTTTCCCTTCTCGACGGGAATCCACACCCTTAGCACCTCGCGGTCGAGGAGCAGTGGTCGGGTTCGGTCAAAAGCTCGTAGCGGACGCTTCGCGCCGTGCCGCTCGGTTCACCTCCCGCGCCGACTCACTCTTCGGTGAGATCGACGTACGTCCGCCGGACTGTGACGGGCGTCACGTCGGCGACGGCGGCGGCCTCCTGCTGGGTACACTCGGCGTCCAGTTCGCGCGCGGCGGTGTAGAGGCAGGCGGCCGCGACGCCGACCGGGTTGCGGCCGTTCGCGATCCCCTCCTCGACGGCGCGGTCGGCGAGTTCGCCGGCGCGGCGCTCGACGGCCGGGTCGCAGCCGAGGTCGCTGGCGAACCGGGGGAGGTACTCGCTCGGTCCGGCCGGCGCGATCGGGAGGCCAAGTTCGCGGTTCATCGCGTCGAAGGCGGCCTGATGCTCGTCCTCGCTCGCCTTCGCCTCGTCGCAGACCTCCCCGACGGTCCGGGCCACGTCGGCGGTGCGGCAGGCGACGTAGACGCAGGCGGCCGCGAACCCCTCCAGCGAGCGCCCTCGGAGCAGGCTCTCCTCCTGCGCCGAGTCGAACAGCGAGCAGGCCGTGTCGCGGACGCTGTCGGGCAGCTCCAAGACCCCGGTGAGCCGGCGGATCTCGGTGTACGCGTACACCTTGTTGCGGTCGCGCTTCGTCGAGATCTGCGCGCGGTTGTGCTGGGTCCGCATCCGGGCGAGCCGCCGCCGCTTGCGACCCTTCACCTTCGTCGACCGACCGATCTCCGTCGAGAGCCCGCGGTCGTGCCGCGAGCGCGTCAAGGGGGCTCCGGTCCGTTTCGGGTTCGTGTCGTCGTCGTCGAACGACCGCCACTCCGGCCCGTGGTCGATGCGGTCGGCCTCGACGACGAGTCCGCAGTCGCCGCAGACCCGCTCCGCTCCCTCGACGCGCGTGCGGCCGCCGCACTCCGGACACGTCTCGCGGTCGCTCTCCCCCGTGGTCTCGGAGCTTTTCGCGGTCGCGGAGCGGTCGGCAGCAGCTGCGCGATCCGCGGTCGCGGCGCGGTCGGCGGTCGCGACGTCGTCGGCTTCGGCGCGGGGCGTCCGGGTTCGGGTCGAGCGTGCCTCACTCATCACACGTGGAACTCCGGCCCGATCCCTTACTTAAACCCGGGCGAATCGGCGGTCGATCGGCCCGATCGCGGCGCTCGAACCGACCGGTTATCGGTCGGTGGTTCGCCGACACACCTCGCCGCAGTACGGTGGTTTTAACCGTTCGTGTCGAGCAGCGATTCGCATGACGCTGTCGGAGATCGCGGACGGGGTCGAAGTGACCTCGCGCCAGCGCGACCGCGGGGTCGCCGTCGCCGACGACACGGAGACGCCGCTCGCCGAGCGCCTGTCGGACCACGCCGAGTCGCTCCCGTGTACGCCCGAAGCGACCGCGACGCTCGTCGACGCCTACACCGCCGGCCGGAGCGTCGGCGACGCGGCCCGCGAGGCGGGGGTCTCCCCGATGACGGCCGCGAAGGCCCTCCACCGGTGCGGCGTCGCGGGCGTCTGCCCCCTCTCCCCGACCGGGCGCGACGTCGTCCGCGACTGGCTCGCGGGCCGGACCGCGCGCAGCGAGGCCGTCGAACTCACCGGCGGCGACGAGGCGGACTTCGCGCTGGCGACGTACGTCGAGACGCACGACCCCGTCGACGCCGTCGCGGAGGCGGTCGACGCGCAGGTCGCCGGCTCAGCGCCGCTCGGAGACGGACTCGGCGACGGCGGTCCCCTCGGCGACGCGCTCGGCTCCACGGACGGACTCCGCTGACGCCCACCTCCGTCTCGATACCCTTCTCAGGACCTGATCCGGTCTATCAGTCCCTTCTCCGGGAACTCCACGCCGAGCGACGCGTCGAACGCGGTCTCGTAGGCGGTCGCGATCGAACGCGCGTACGCGTCGTCCCCCGCTGCCGCGGTCGGCGCGGCCCCCACCTCGGGGTCGGTCGCCGGCACGCGGACGACGCCCGAACCGGTCCGCTCCCCGTCGCCGGTGCCGCCGTCGCCGTCGATGCCGCCCGCGCCGGGCCGCTCGACCGCCAGCGTCGCGTCGAGGCTCCCGCCGACGTCCGCGATCCGGCCGCGGAGCCGCTGCGTCGCGTCGCTGCCGTGCGCCGTCGCCGGTCTGACCGCCGCCGCGCGGTCGGCGCTCGTCGCGGCCGCGACCGCCTCGTTCGACCCCGCGGGCGCGGCGTCGACGATCACCGCGTCGTACGTCGTCGCCGCCTCGTCGATCCGCTGTTCCAGCTTCCGGGCGGCCTCGGCGGTCTTCGCCCGCGCGACGCGCTCGAACGGTGCCCGCGCCGGCACCGCGTCGACGCGTCCGGGGAGGGTCGCCGGGTCGCTTCCGTCCCCGATTCCGCCGCGCTCGACGCCGGACCCCGACCGCGCGCCGTCGCGCGTCCCGGCGACCGGGTACGCCGCCGCCGACAGCGGCGCGTCCGTGTCGTCGGTGAGGAGCGCGGTGAGGTCCGGGTCGATCCGCCCGGACACGTACTCTGAGAGCCCCTGCGTCGTGAACGCGGCGTCGACGACCGCGATGTCGTCGCCGTCGCGAGCGCCCATCGCCGCCAGCTCGACCGCGGTCCGCGTCGTCCCCGCGCCGCCGGTCGCCCCGACTAACGCGAGCGTCGTCGCCTGCATGTTCCGGCGTCGCCGGAGCCGGTTGTTAAAAATCTCGAAGCGGGTCGACGGTCTCGCGAGATACCGACCGCCGATCCCCCGGCGCTACCCGTCGACCGCGGCCGCGACATCTTCGGCGACCGCGTCGAGTTCGTCGTCCGAGAGGGCCGGTCGGTCGCCGGCGACCGCGTGGATCGGCGCGCCGCCGTCGCCCTCGAACCGCGGGACGACGTGGACGTGGACGTGCGGGACCTCCTGGCCCGCCGCCTCGCCGTCGTTGACGCCGACGTTCGCGCCGTCGGCGTCGACCGCCGCCTGAATCCGCGGCGTGAGCGACGCGACCGCGTCGAACAGGTCGCTCGCGAGGGCGGCGTCGAGGTCGCCGACGTGCTGCGCGTGCGACTTCGGTATCACCAGCGTGTGCCCGCGCGCGAGCGGGTTGGCGTCCAAGAACGCCAGCACCGAGTCGGTCTCGTACACGGTCCGCGCCGGGATGTCGCCGGCGACGATCGAACAGAAGATGCAGTCGTCGGACATACGCGGGGGATCGGCGGGGACTCGCATCAAGCTTTCCCGGCGGGGCGCTCCGACCGGACGCGACGCCGCAGAACGATGGGACGCGACGCCGCGGAGCGACGCGGTGCGCATTGTGAAAGTATTTTGTTACGACCGTCCGTTCGGTGACGACATGCCCTCCACCGACGACGGTCTCGCCCGTCGGATCCGTCGGCTCGTCGAGACGTACACCCCGGACGGAACGGTCGGACGGATCGCGCTCGCGCTCGCGGCCGGGTCGGTCGCCGGCGTCTCGGCGTTCCTGTCGACGGTCCTCTTTCTCAATCCGGTTCCCCTGTCACTGCTCGTCGTCCCGCTGGGGGCGGCGGTCGGGGTCGGCGCGGCCACGCTGGCTCTGCTGCTGCTCTGGCCGGTGTACCTGTCGCTGATCGGCCGCGTCGACTCCCCCGCCGACTACGGCCGAACGGTCCGGTCCCGATCGGCCGAACAGGGGACCGGTCGGTCCCGCTCGGCCACGCCGGATCCGGACGTTCCGGACGGTGAGACCGCCGAGGCGCTCGCGACGCTCCGGGACCGCTACGCCCGCGGCGACCTCTCCGAACCCGAGTTCGAACGGCGGCTCGAACGCCTCCTCGAAACGGAGTCCGTCGACGAGGCGCGGGCTCACGTCGACCGTAACGAGGCGGAAACGGACTCCCGCCGCGACGACGCGTCGGCTCCGGGGGCCGCGTCGCGGGAGCGCGAGACCGAGTGAGCCCTCGCACGCCGCGCGTTTCGTCCCTCGCCGGGGGCTCCCGCCAACGGACCTATATCCGCCGCGCCGAAACGGCGGGGCATGGACGACCGGCTCGAACGCGTCATCCGCCAGCAGCTCCGGAAGGCGGGCAAGCAGTTCGAGGAGGCCAAACGCGCCTACGCCGAGGGGCGCGACGACCCCGAGGGCGACGCCGCCGGCGCGGCGCGCTTCGACCTCCCGACCGACGAGTCCGGGCGCGCCCGCATCGTCTGCCGCCGCCACGCCGAGCGCCGGACCGTGTCGGTCGACGCCGAGGGGCGGCCCGCCTGCTTCGAGTCCGGGCACCCCGACTGCGAGGGCTGCGCCGAGGACGTCCGCGACGGCGTCGTCGAGACGTGGTGACTCCCGGCCCGGCCCGTCCCGGAGCCGGCTGTCCCGGTGTCGACCGTCCCGAACACGCCCGTCGTAGCGCGCCGAGGCCACCCGAACTAGTTTGTGTTCCGCGGCTCTCGTGGCCCGCATGAAACGGGTCTACGTCGTCGTCGCCCTCCTCGCAGTCGTCGGAGTCGCTCTCGCGCTCTCCGGGGTCTTCGCCGGGGCGGACGAGGAGCCGGCCGTCGGCGACGTCGCGGACGACCGCCTCATCGCCGTCGACGGCGACTACCGGCTCTGGCCGTACACGAGCCGGAGCCGGAGCGTCACGGGGCGGACGCTCGCGATCAACGTGGTGTTCCACGCGGACGCGGCGACGACCCGAGCCGCCATCGAGGGGCGCTCGGACGCGGACTGGGAGGAGACGGAGCCCGGCGAGGCGGCGACGCGGACGGAGTCGGAGGACGTCGAGGAGTTCGTCGCCCGCGACTGGCGGGACGCCCGCAGCTCGCTCCGCTACTCGTACGTCGAGGGACCGGACGGCGGCGCGTGGCTCACCGAGACGTTCGAACTCCACGACGGGGCGTACCTCGGGGTCCGCGACCACCTCCGCGCCTACGAGTCGCCCGACGGCAGCTACACCGCGATACAGGCCCACGAGGAGTACTACGACTGGTTCCGGCTCCGCCACACCGTTCCCGACATCGACGCGCCCGCGCTGCGGCTCGAATCCGAGTTCGTCGGGTCGGACCGCGCGACCGACGTCCGCCGCGAGTACCGCGGCATCGACGGCGGGCGCAGCGACGGCTGGCTCTCCGTGATCGAACTGGCGGCCGCGGCGGCGCTCGCCGGGGCGCTGCTCGGGCGGCGGACCCGCGAGACGGCCGTCGACCTCGCTCGGCGGCTCCGGACCGACGTCGGCCGGCACGCGACGGCGGCGACGCTGGGGCTGGCGCTCGGCGCGGTCCTCGTCGGCGTCCGCGTCGCCGGCGTGACGCTGGAGGCGGCGCTGCCGGGCGCGTCGCCGAAGGCCATCGCCGCGCCGCTGTACCTCGTCCTCGCGGTCGGGCTGCCCGCGCTGGTCGTCTGGCGCGCCCCGGGCACCGACCCGGAGGCCGCCGCGCTGGCCGTCGTCGTCGGTCTCGGCGGCGGCTTCCTCGCCGACTTCGCCGCGCTCGGGGTGGCGGTCCCGCCCGACCTCATCGTCCACCGCGTGGCGCTCCTCGCCGCGCTCGGCGTCGTCGCCATCGGCCGGGCGGCAGCCGACCGCCTCGTCGCCGCCGGGGGGGTGGCGGCGTGGGCCGTCGGGCTGGCGCTCCCCCTGCTGGACGTCATCTGACCCGCTCGCCCGCGCCGACGCCCCGCTCGGATCGCGGAGTCAGCACAGAAGAGATATACCGGACGCCTGAAAATAAGCGGAAACGAACGGATGACCCGACCGATCAGTCGACGCGCGGCGCTCGCCGGACTCGGCCTTGCGGCCGCCAGCGCCGGCTGTCTCGGTCGCACGGAGAACATCGCGGGACGCAATCCTCCCTCGCAGTTGACCCTCGAGATCAACACCACGCCGGCGGACGACGACCCCAACGGGATCCGCATCGCGAGGCAGCTCGAGGAGCACCTGACCGCGGTCGGCGTCGACGTCAGACTCAACACCGTCGGCCAGACGGACCTCTGGCGGAAGGTGCTGATCAACCAGAACTTCGACCTCTACGTCGGGCAGTTCGTCGAGACGGAGCCGTTCGACGCGGACGCGCTGTACGGGCTGACGCACTCGAAGTTCGTCGCGGAGTCCGGCTGGCAGAACCCGTACGGGCTCACGGAGATCGCGGTCGACGACGCCCTGGAGCGACAGCGCCGCGTCTCCGGCGACGAGCGGACCGACGCGATCGGGTCGCTTCAGGAGACGCTGTGCGAGCTCCAGCCCTTCTCGGTCGTCGCCTTCCCCGACGCGCTCACCGCCGTCCGGGAGCACCGGTTCGAGGGGTGGACGGAGGACCGCCAGCCGCTCTCGGCCACCGGCCTCCTCGAACTCGACGCCGTCGCCGACGGCTCGGACGACGGCGGCTCCGGGACCGACGGCTCCGGGACCAACGACACCGGCACCGGCGGCTCGACGGACGGCAACGCGTCGACCGAGGACGCGGCCGGCGGGGACGACGGCACCCTCCGGCTCGTGACGACCGACGACCGAATCACCGAGAACTGGAACCCGATCGCGGCTGAGTACCGCAAGTACGGCACCTTCACCGGCCTGTTGTACGACCCGCTCGTCCGCGCGGACGGCGACGCCGTCGTCCCGTGGCTGGCGGCCGACTGGGAGCGCGTCGACGACGACGTCCTTGAGGTGTCGCTCCGCGACGCGCGGTGGCACGACGGCGAGCCGGTGACGGCGACCGACGTCGCGTTCACCTACCGGTTCCTCCGCGACACGTCGCTGGGGAGCGTCGAGACGTCCGTCCCGACCCCGCGGTTCCGCGGACGGAGCTCCCTCGTCGACGACGAGCGCGTCCTCGACGAGTCGACGGTCCGGCTCACCGTGCCCGACGTCAACGAGACGGTCGCCGCCCGGGCGCTTCAGGTGCCGATCCTCCCGAAACACGTCTGGTCGGAGCGGACCGGCGCGGCGACGATAGCCGGCTTCGAACTCGACTTCGAGACGACGGAGGCGATCGTCTCGAACAACCCCGACCCCGTCGGTAGCGGGCCGCTGCGCTTCGTCGAGGCGGAGGCCGGGGAGTCGGTCGTCTTCGAACGCAACCCCGACCACTTCCTCGTCCGCCCGGCGGCGGACGGCGAGTCGGCGGACTCGGATGAGACGACGGACCCGCGGGCGGGGGTCCCGTCCCGCTACCGGGGCAAACCCGCCTTCGACCGGCTCCGCATCGAGGTGCTGCCGTCGGACATCTCGGCCGTGGAGTCGGTCTCCGACGGGCTCGCGGACGCGACCGTCTCCAACCTCGGACCCGCGTCGGTCCCCCTGATCGGCCGCTCGGCAGACGCCCGCCTCGTGAGCGGTCGGTCGGCGGCGTTCTACCACGTCGGCTACAACGTGCGGCGGAGCCCGCTGTCGAACCCCCGGTTCCGGTCGGTCGTCGCGCGCCTGATAGACAAGTCCGCGCTCGTCGACGACGCCTTCGACGGGTACGCGCGGGCGGCGGCGTCCCCGCTCGCGGCGTCGCCGAACGCGGTCCCGGACTCGGTGGCGTGGGACGGCGACACCGACCCGACCCACCCGTTCTTCGCCGACGAGGGGTCGTTGGACGTCGAGGCCGCCAGAGCGGCGCTCCGCGACATCGGGTACCGCTTCGACGACGAGGGACGACTGCTCTCGCGGGGGCAATGACGCCGTTCCTGTCGGTCCTCACGTCGGTCGTCGCGTGGGTCGCGGCGATGCTGACGGTCGCGAGCCTCGCGGTCGTCGGCCCGGCCCGACTCCGCGCGGCGTGGGGTGGGGTCCGCGCCCGGCTGTGGGACTCGCGTCGTGCGATCGCGGTCCTCTGTACCGTGTTGCTCGCCAGCGCGGTCGGAAGGTCGTGGCTGCTGGACGTCTCCAGGCTGTTCGGCGTTCAGGCGACGGCGCTCATCTACAAGCTGGAGGGCGGGTTCGTCGCGTGGGTTCAGGCGACGTTCGCCGGCCCCGCGCTGACCGCGTACTTCTCGTGGGTGTACGTGTACGGCTACGCGTTCCTCCTCGCGTTCCCGGTGGTCGCGTACCTCGCGCTCCCCCGGACGGTGACCCTGAGGCGACTGTTCGTCGCGTACGCGCTCAACTACGGGATCGGGCTGGCGCTGTACACGCTGATATTCGCCCACGGCCCGCGAAACGTGATGCCGGAAATGGTGACGCCGCTGCTGTTCGCCAACCAGCCCGACGTGATGGCGCTGACGAGCGAGGTGAACGTGAACTCGAACGTGTTCCCGTCGCTTCACACCTCGCTGGCCGTCTCCGTGGGGACGTTCGCGGTCCTGACCCGCGAGGAGTATCCGCGGTGGACGCCCGTCGGGGTCACGCTCTCGCTGTCGGTCGTCGTCGCGACGATGTACCTCGGCATCCACTGGCTCACCGACGTGATCGCCGGCTTCGCGCTCGCGTTCGGCTCCGTCTACCTCGCGCACCGGTTCGTGGAGCCCCGCGGCGAGGGCCTCTCACCGGGCGACGACGCGGGCGAACGTCCCGGCTCCGGAACCGGCGCGGACGACTGACCGGACGCCCGGCGGCCGTCGCCGTCGCCCCCCGTCCGCTCCGGCCTCAGACCCCTTCGACGAGGCGTTCGAGCTGTTCCGGCGGGACCGCGCCGCGGGCGGCGTGGCCGTCGTACGCGAACGTCGGGACGCCGGTGACCCCCTGCCGCCGCGCGGCGTCGAACAGGTCCGTCACGCGCTCCCGGAGGTCGCCGTCCGCGAGCGCCCCGTCGACGACGCCGGCGTCGAGCCCGTCGACGTCGGCCGCGATGTCGGCGAGCACGTCGCGGTCGCCGATGTCGCGCCCGTCGACCCAGAGCGCGTCGAAGACGGCCTCGTCGAACGCGAGCCACGCGTCGGGCGCGGTCTCGCGCACGCGAACCGAGACGATCTGGGCGGGCAGCGAGTCCACGTCCCCGCGGAGTTCCTCGGTCATCTCCGCGTCGTACTCCTCTTGGAGGCGGCGGACGTTCTCTCTCGCCTGCTCGTAGTACGCCTCGTCTTTGCCGTCGTCGGCGTCGTGGTCGATCTCCCCGTCCGGGCCGCGCTTGCCCGCGCGGAGGTCGAACGGGTGCCAGTCGATCTCCAGCGGCTCCTCGCGCGTCTCCTGATACTGCGCGAGCGACTGCCGCCCGAGGTAACAGAACGGACAGACGTAATCGGAGTAGATCGTGATCGCGTCGGGATCGTCGGTGCCGGATGCCGCGTCGGAGTCGGTCGCCATGCCCGCGGTACGCCGCGGAGGGGAAAAGGTCGTTCGGCGACGGCAGGCCCCGGACCCGCGCCGCCGGACGGCCGGCGAGACGCGGACCGCACGACCGCTCGCCGAACCATTACCAATTAATACAACTACATTGTACACTCGCCCATGTCCGATTACGACCCGGTTCACCCGCCGGTCGCGCTGACGGTCGCCGGCAGCGACAGCGGCGGCGGCGCGGGGATCCAGGCGGACCTGTCCGCGATGACCGCGCACGGCGTCTTCGGCACCGCGGTGGTGACCGCGACGACCGCGCAGAACACGCGGGGCGTCGAGGACGTCCACCCGGTCCCCGCCGACCACGTCGCGAGCCAGTACGCGGCTGTCGCCGACGACTTCGACGTCGCCGCGATCAAGACAGGAATGTTAGCGACCGCCGAGATCGTCGAGACGGTGACCGACGCGCTCGCGGATAGCGGCGTCCCGCTCGTCGTCGACCCCGTGATGGTCGCGGCGACCGGCGACCGGCTGCTCTCGCCAGCCGCCGAAGAGGCCTACGAGGCCCTGATCGCGGCCGCGACGCTCGCGACGCCGAACGCCGACGAGGCCGAAGTCCTGACCGACGAGCCGGTCGAGACGCCGGCCGACGCGGAGCGCGCCGGCCGGGAACTCGTCGCGCTCGGCGCGGACGCGGCGCTGGTGAAGGGCGGCCACCTCGACGGCGAGTCGGTCGACGAGGGCGTCGTCGACACGCTCGTCCGCGCGGGAGACGAGGCCGACGGCGTTGAGGTCGACCGCTTCGAGTCGCCGCGGATCGACACCGACGCCACCCACGGCTCCGGCTGCGCGCTGTCGAGCGCGATCGCGGCGCGGCTGGCCCGGGGGGAACCGCTCCGGGGCGCGGTCGAGAAGGCGGTCGGGGAGATGAGCGAGGCGGTCCGGCGCGGCTACGACGTGGGCGGGGGTCCGGGTGCGGTGAATCCGACGATGTTGGGCGGGGAGTGATGCGATCGGCCGTGCGATATCGTTTCCATTTATAAACAGACGATAGACACGGACACCACCGAAGCCCCAGTCGCGAGGCGGGCGCACGCTCGTTGCGCTCCTCGTCGCTCACTGCGTTCGCTCCTGCGGTGCTTACGTCGCCTGCGCCCGCCTCGCGACTGCCCCTTCGAGTCCACCCCGCAACAGCACCGCACCTCACGCCTCCCCAGCCTCGTCGCTGGCGGTCTCCGCTTCGCTCGACCGCCAGCGACTCCAGCGAGGGACCGAAGGTCCCTCTGGTAGCCGGCGGCTTCGCCGCCGGCGACCTCGCGCGTGCTGTCTCGCGCCCTGTCGGGCGCTCGCAGGCACGCGCCACCGCGTCGTGGATTTATAAATAAGCGAGCGGGACCATGAGCGCGACGCCGAGCGCGATCCCGCCGACGAGGACGGGCTTGCCGCCGCGCGGGAGGTCGGAGCCGGTTTCGAGCGCCTCCGGGACGAACTCCGAGAGGACGAGGTAGATCATCGCGCCGGCGGCGAAGCCGAAGCCGTACGGGAGGAACGCCCGGGCGTACCGCACGAACGCGAACGCGACGACGGCCCCGATCGGCTGCGGGAGACTGGAGAAGACGGCCCACCACACCATCTTCCACTTCGAGACGCCCATCGCCCGCAGCGGGATCGAGATGGCGGTCCCCTCCGGGACGTTGTGGATCGAGATGGCGACCGTCATGAACACCGCCAGAAGCGGCACGGTGAAGCCCAACAACATCGTCCCGCCCTCCAGCCCGAGGTCCGCGAACGAGACGCCGACCGCGATCCCCTCCGGGAAGCTGTGGACCGTCAGCACGCCGAGGATCAGGATCAGCTTCTTGAAGTCCGCCTCCGCGTACTCCCGCGGGTCGATCTCGGCGTCGGTCAACACGTCGTGCGCGAGGACGACGAGGACGACGCCCGCGAGCATCCCGACCGCGATCTCGACCGGCGTCCCCTCCGCGAGCCCCTCCTGAACGAGCCCGAACAGCGACGCCGAGATCATGATCCCAGACGCGAAGCCCCACAGCGCCACGTTCCCGCGGTCGCTGATCGTCTCGAAGAAGAAGAACGGCAGCGCGCCGATACCGGTCGCCAGCGCCGTGATCAGGCCGGCGACGAAGACGAAGAGGTAGGCGTCGAGCGCGACCATCGGTCGCGTGGGAGTTCGGCGGTGTCGGTGATAACTCCGGCGAGCGCGGCCACGGGCTGAGAACCGCGGTTTGGCCCCCCGGTCGGCGAGCTCACCCGAGCGTCCGAACGAGACTGGCGAGGAGCGCGAGAAGGAGCAACGCGACGAGCAGCAACAACGCTGTGAGCTTCGCTCCGGGCGCGTCGCAGTGCGCGTCGGACCGTACGCCGCCCCTCTCGAGACGCTCCCGCGCCCGGCTCGGCGAGGTCATGCTCACGCTTCGCGGCCGGACTCCGCCGGATCCGGTGGACGACGAACCGCGACCGCGTCGACGTCGTTCGCGTCGGGCGGAGCCGAGCTGTCGTCGGTCGCGTTCCCTGCCGGAGCCGACTCGGCCGTCTCCGTCTCGTCAGCCGGTGCGCTCGACTGATCTCTCGTCGGCTCAGCCGGTGTCGAGGCGTTCTCGTCAGCCGACGGCTGCGAGACGTTTCCGTCTGCCGGCTCAGTCGGTGTCAAGGTGTTCTCGTCAGTCGGCTCCGCCGCAGCCGAGGAGTTACTCTCCGTCGGCTCAGTCGGTACCGAGGTGTTCCCGTCTGCCGGCTCGGTCGGGACCGAAGCGTTCCCGTCCATCGGCCCAGTCGGCGTCGAGGTGTTCTCGTCTGCCGGCTCGGTCGGGACCGAAGCGTTCCCGCCAGTCGGTGGCACCGGGGCGTTCCCGTCCGTCGGTGGCATCGAGGTGTTCTCGTCCGCCGGATCTGGTGGCACCGAGGTGTTCTCGTCCGTCTCCGTGCCGTTCGCCGCTGGCGGCGTCACGTTTTCTCCCTCGGTGGCCGTCCCGTTCTCGACGGGGACGGTCGCCACGGCGAACCCGCTCCCGCTCGACTCGTTGATTTCGCGCAGTTCCCCAGGCGTCTCGAACGTCGTCGTCACGTTGGCGCTCGCCGTGAGGAGCGCGACCGTGGCTCCGCCGGCGAACGCGACGCTCCACACCAACACGGCAAGCGCGACGAGCGCGACGAACCCGCGGTTCGCGGTCATCAGTCCACCTCCCCGGCGGCATCGGGACGCACGGGCGGCGTCGACGCCGATGCCGAGTCCTTCGGGGCCGCGCGCTCCGCGTCCGCGGCGACGGCCTCCCCGTCTGCCTCATTGGTCTCCTCGGCCTCCGCGCCGGCGTCGTCCGCCTCGGTGTCTGTCTGCTTGGCCTCTGCGCCGCCCGCCGCGCCCCCGCCGTGGGCGGCGGGCGAGTCCGCTGATTCGCCCGCCGGAGCCGCCGTCGGGTCGGCCCGGTTGAGCACGCCGCTCGCCGGCACCCACGTCGCGAGCGCGCCGAACAAGAGCGTCGCGGCCGCGACCGCGGCCGCGATCGCGACGGCGCTCCGCAGCTCGAACGCGACGTACGCCGTGTACGGCGCGACCACGGCGAGCACCGCCGCCGCCCCGCCGACCGCGTCGACCGGGACGCCACCGGAGCCGCTCGCGGCGGTGCCGACGGGAACCGGATCCGCATCGACCGCTGCGACCCCCGCTGCTGTGCCGGCCTCGCCGCCGGCCGAGCCGGCCGTCGTCGAGGGGCGTTCCTCGGGCTCGTCGCGATCGCGGACGATCGACCAGACCTCGGTGGCCGCGAGCAGTCCGAAGGGGAGCAGGACGAGCGCGACGAACCCCGCGTCCGTGCCAGCGAACTGGATCACGTACCCGATGTACGGGATCGTCAGCGCCACGACGCCGACGAGGTTCCCGGCCAGGACGAGCCCCGGATCCGGCCCCTCGTTGGCGTCGCCCATCGTCTCGAACGCGAGGACGCCCCCCTCGTCGACCACGTCGATCACGCGGTGGGTCACCGGCACGTCGCTGGTGCCCCGCACGAACGTGATCACGTCTCCCTCCGCGATCGCCGTCGGATCGCGATCGGCGACGATCACGACGTCGCCCGGCGCGATGGCGGGCGTCATGCTCGCCGTAAGCACGACGAAGCTCTCGTCGGCACCGACGATCTCGGGGGCCGCGAACACCGCGAACGGCGCGATGAGCGCGATCAGCAGGACGATCCCGAGTACGTTCGCCGCGCGCTTCGTCCGTGGTGCTGTGAGTGGGTTTGTCATCAGTTCCCCTTCGTACTGCCGTTTTCGGGCTTTTCGTCGCCGTTTTCGGGCTTTTCGTCGCCGTTTTCCTCAGCCGTGTCGCCGTCGACGCTTTCATGATCGCTGGCGTCCCCGGAACGCTCGTCACTCAGCCGGTCTTCGCCGGCACAGACGAAAACGACGATATGGCTGATCCCGTATCGCTGGCCCTTGTCCGGATTCTGCGGTGCGAACAGGACCTCGCCAGTCTCCGTGACTGGCGGGTCGAGCTCGTGGCGTTCTGTTCCCTGCCCGCCCTTGATCTCGACCGCACACACGGCCGGTCCGGCGGTCCCGTCGGGGCCGCGGAGGGCGAATGCGACGCCGACGGCCTCGCCGTCGTCCTTCGTCTCGACCTCGGTGATCTCGATCTCGTACGATCCCGCGCCCGCAAGCCGGAGCGCGTCGCCCACCGCGAGCGCCGCCTCGATGTCGTCCGCCTTCCCGAGTTCGAGGCACGCTGGGCACTCTTCGGCGAACTCCTCGCAGACGACCTCCGCAAAGGGGTTCGACCCCGGCGCGTTCGCCTGCCCTTCCGAGACGTGGCGACACTGCTCGGCGTACAGCCGGAACGTCAGGTCGGTCGCCTCCCCGCCCACGTCCGGCGAGCCAGCCGGCAGGTACGGGGCCACTTCGACGACGATCGGACCCTCGTCGGGATCGAGGCAGCCGTCGTCGATTCGAATCCCGGTCGCGAGGTCGCGCTCGACCGCGGCGAGGGGACGGTAGCCGCCCGTCACCGACTCGCCGTTGACGACGACCTCGACCTCGAGGGCGTCCCCGAGCCGGTCGCCGCCCGGACAGCGAGTCGCGAGCCACACCCGCACGGGGTTCGCGGACGCGCCCACCTCGAACGTCTCGGGCCGGGGTCGCTCGTCGAACGTCGTGCGGTCGACCCGGAACGGCCCGACGGCGACGGTCCCGCTCGTGGGCTCGCCGTCCACCGTCAGCCCGACCTCGCCAGCGCCGAAGGCGTTTCCCGTGAACGCCTCCCGGTTCGAGAGGTACGCGCCCGTGCCGAGGCCGCTCGCCGTCCCGATGACGCCGACGCCGCCGATCCCGGCGAGCAGGCGGCGGCGACTCAGTCCGCTCGGGCGTCCTCCGGCGTCGTCTCCAGGAGTCATGCGCTCCCTCCGGCGGTGTCGCTCGCCGCGCTCATGTCGAACGGGTTCCCCTCTGCGGTACAGTCGTCGGCGGCGAACTCGACGTCGAAGTCGACGGCACCGCCCCGCCCGGCGTTGCCGCCCTCGGCGTCGAACTCCCACGCGAAAGTCAGGCAGCGGCGCTCGTCGGTCGTGAGACAGCCGTTACCGAGCAAGCTCGGGTGGAGTTCGATCCCCGCCGCCAGCGGGTCGCCGCTCAGCTCCGCGAGCGTCCCGGCGGCGATCAGCTCGCCGTAGCCGGCGAAGTCGCTCTCGGCCCCCGCGCACGCCCCGACCCCGAGGAGGCCGGTATCGTACCGGACCCCCAGTCGGATGCGCTCGGCGAGCGCGCGGCTCGCGGCGTCGTCGTCGAACTCGGGGGCGACCCGGAGCCACACCCGCACGCCGTTCGGCGCGGTGTCAGCCGGATCGTCGAGTCGGAGCCCGACGCTCGCGGTCCCCTCGTCGCCCGGCAGCGCGTTGTCCGTGTCGACGAGCCGTCCCCCCGCCGCCTCGACGTCGGTCTCGGCGTCGGTCGGGCTCGACCCGACGGCCGCGCCGTTCTCCGTACGCCGCCAGCCGACGAGCAGGTTCCACGGCCCGTCGGACTGCGCGTACGTGTACTCCGGATAGTCGTCCCAGCTGGCCGTCGGCCGTCCGGCCGCGGCCCCGAGGGTCACGAAGCCCACGGCTCCGACGCCCGCAAGTGCCTCCCGCCGCGTGAGTTTCGGTTCCTTCTGTGTCATTATTTGTCATTGCGGCTCCGAACGGCCGTGTCGTCGATCTCCGCTTCCTTCTCGCCTCCCCTACTCTCACCGCGGTGGTATGTATGGGGGCCCTACCCGGTCGGTCCGGTGACCGTACCCAACGGTACGACGGTCGTACCCGACCGCGGTCGCCCGATCGTCCGGCTGCCCGGTGAGGGTCGGCCGTCGGCACCGGTGCGGATTCGAAGCGCCTCTCAGGCCGCCTGAGACGGCCCGGATCCGTCGTTGTGGCGCGCCTGCTCGGTGTAGAAGCCGAGGTCGAAGGCGAGCGTGTCGCCCTGAACCACGTTGCCCACCTCGAACGGGAGCTCCCACTCGAGCGCGACGCAGTGCATCACGCCGTCGCCCGCGAACGGTTCCCGCTCGGGGTCGTCCGCGGGGTCGTCGAGTTCGTCGTACGGCGTCGCGCGGTTGCCGTCGAGCGGAACGCCGTTCCCGCCGGCGAGCGCGTCGAGGACGTTGCCGAGGCTGTCCTCCATGATGACCTTCTCTTGGCCGGTCTGGGCCGCGAGGTTACCGAACACCGAGGGAATTGCGAGCGGGTCGTCGACGTCGTTGAAGAACGCCGAGTCGCCGCCGGAGCCGCCGGCCGTGCCGGCCATCGCCTGGAGCACGCCGTCGTTCGCGCTCCCGACGGAGATGGTGTAGACGTTGGTCTCGGGCGACGGCGGCGAGGGGGAGATCGCCCCGCCGGGGGCGGCGCGGGCGCTCGCCGCGGCGTCCTGCGGCGAGGAGAACGAGGTGCCGCCGCCGCCGTTGAACGACTCGCCGTCCGAGAGGACGATGTTCCGGAACTCGACGCCGGTGCGGCCGTTCGCGTCGATCTCCGCCTGCGCGTCGTCGACGCCCTCGCCGATGTAGGTCCCCGTCGCGATGCTGTTCGCGTTCGCGAACGGGTCCGGGTCACCGTCGCCGTCGCCCGGCGTCGAGGGACTGGGACCGGTCACGACGTCCGCGAGCTTCTGCCGGAGGTCCGTCAGCGCCGCGTCGACGACGCTGAGGTCGGTCGTCAGCCCCTGGAGGATCCCCGTCCGGGGTTGGCTGTCGTCGCTGCCCTCGCCGTCGAAGTACGCCACGCCGACTTGGACGTCCGAGCCCTGCGTCTGGAGGTAGTCGACGAACTGCCGCGTGCCGAGCTCGACGAGGTCGATCTTCGTCGTCTCGGGGTACGAGGTGCCGGTCTCGATCGTGACCCCGTCGTTGCTGACGACGCCGCCGTACTGCTCGTACAGCATCGAGCCCGAGAAGTCGAGCGTGAGCATGATGTCGACCGGCTCCGCGCCGTCGTACACGTTGTCGCAGTCCTCGTCGTACCAGAGCTTCGCGTCGATGAACTCCGCGAGATTCCCCTCGTTTCCGGGGTCGACGACGGCTTCGGGGTCGGTGAGGCTGCCGCCCGACTCGCTGACGTTGCCGGCCTGTATCCAGACGTAGCCGGGATTGTCACACAGGTGTAACGAGAAGGTTATCTCGCCAGTGTCGCCGGGCTTCACGTCGGAGAACTGGACGAGCGTGTCCATCGGCTCGCCCGTGACGGGGTCCTCCCTGAACTCCGCCTCGGAGAGCGGCGGGATGTTCTCGCAGTCCAGCACCGGTATGTTCGCGCCGTTGCTGTCCTCGTCCTCCTCGTCCGGGAAGTCGCTGTACCGGAGCTGGCCGTCGGGGTTGTCCGCCGCGATCGACTGTTCGCCGTCGCCGTCGTGGTCCGGGTGCGCGTTGACGAACGCGTTCCCGTCGCCGAAGTCGTACGTCTGTTGCCAATCGACCAATAGGTCGAGTTCCCCGGCGGTGAGGGTGTTGCCCGCGAACGTCTCCGTGTCGTTGAAGTACGCCGTGGTGCCGAGTCCGGCTCCCGCGGAGGCCACGCCGACCGCGCCGAGGCCGGCCAGCAGCTTGCGCCGCGAGAGGTCGAATGTGTCGGATCTGTCTGTCATGAGTGGGTATGTCGTGTGAAGTTCGTCACCTGCCGCGGCGGTCACTGGACTACCGCCGGACGGTGCGCACTGTTCGCGCAGCCCCGGTCGGGATCAGTTCCCCGTGGAGTTGACCGGGGCCGAGTTGTTGAACGGGTCGTCGTTGTGACGGACCTGTTCGGTCTCGAAGACGAGGTCGAACGAGATGCCGTCGCCCTGAATGACGTTGCCCACCTCGAACGGGATCTCGAGCAGGAGACAGAACGAGTAGACGCCCTCGTTCACCGCGTCGTTGATCGGAAGGAGGTCGCCGTTGTCGTCCCGGATGAGGTAGCCGCCGCCGAGGATCCCGTCCGCCTCGCGGGCGTTCGTGTAGTGCGTGTCGGCGTCGACGACGCCGTCGACGTCCGAGGGCGCGTAGTCGATGTCGAGGTCGTCCGACGCGTTGTTGAACACGGGATCGAGCGTGGAGAGTCCGGCCTTGTCGCCGCTCTCGTCGTACTCCTGCCACACCGTCGTCAGGAGGAACTCGCCGAGGTCGGCGTCGTTGTCGTCGTCGCCTTCGACCTCCTGTTCGGGCTCCGGGTTCGCGCCGCCGGTCTCGTCGAAGTTCTCCGTGCGCACCTGCACGTAGCCGGGGTTGTCGCCGACCTCGATGTCGAAACAGATGATCGCCCAGTCGCCGGGCTTCACGTCGTCGACGTCGATTCCAGCGACGACTCCCGAGCTATCCGCCGTCTGAGACATCATGATCGCGCCCTGGCTCGTCCAGTACTCGTCCGCCGCGACGATGTCAGCGGAGACGCTCATGTCGAGCGTGCCCGCCTGTAGGCTGTTGCCCGCGAACGTCTCCGTGTCGTTGAAGTACGCCGTGGTACCGAGTCCCGCGCCCGCGGAGGCCACGCCGATCGCGCCGAGGCCGGCCAGCAGCTTGCGTCGCGAGAGTCCGATCTTGTCGTTGGTGTCGGGGTTCATGGTTCTGTCTCCGATTCGCTCCGCCGTCGTCGGTCGGCCGAATCGGTTACTTCCCCCTCTGAGGGACACCCACGTAGTTACGCGGAGCCACGTCACCATCGAACGTCCGATTTCACCGCGTAGAACGTCTCAAACAACTGATTGAACGTCCGGTTTGACGCGCGGTCCGGCGTCCCTACCGAGACGGGTCCGGACCGCATGGTCCCCGTACCGACGGCCCCGGATCCGACACGGACCCCGTACTTCCACTCGAAGCCCCGACACGAACCGCGTACCGTCGGGCCCGGATCGGCCGATCCGGCGGGTAGCGGACTCATACATATACCTTCGACCGGCGCACTGTGGAGCAGCACTCGGGCATCGCGGAGCGCCGCGGCCCAGGAGATCCGTCTATGAAATTCCGTACAAACGTCCTTCCGGCCGAACAGGTGTACGCGATCCTCGCGAACGAACGCCGTCGCCACGCGCTCGACGGGCTCCGGTCGACCGGCGGGACGGTCACGGTCAACGAGCTCTCGACGCTCGTCGCCGGCCGCGAGACCGGAGAGAGTCCCCCGCCGACGCGCTGCCGCGAGAGCGTGTACACGTCCCTGGTCCAGACGCACCTGCCGAAGCTGGCGGACGCGGGGGTGATCGCGTACGACCGCGAATCACAGACCATCGAGCTCTCGAAAGGCGCGCGCGACGTGGGGCTGTACACGGAGATACTCGCGCCCGGCGGCGCGACGTGGTCGGAGCTGTACCGCGCGCTCGGCCTCGCGTCGCTGCTGGTCGTCCTCGCCGCGCTCCTCGATGTCCCGGTCGTGTCGGCTGTCGACCCCGTCCTCTGGACCAGCCTCGCGCTCGGCGTCTTCGCCGCAGCCAGCAGCGCCCAGTTGTGGGTCAACCGCTCCTCGGTGTTGCGCCAGCTGCGACTCCGGTGACCCGGCTCGAAAGACAGCCCTCGCCGCGCTCCCGTTCGCTCTGCCCTCCGTCCGTCCCCCGTCGCTACTCGCTCGCGGACGCGAGCGACGCCGGCAGCCGCAGTTCGAACAGCCGCGCGTCGCAGCCCGCACAGCGCCCGGCGACCACGTCGTAGCTGGAACAGCAGGACTCGACGACCCGCTCTTCGAGCGCCACGCCCCCGTCGCAGGCGGGACACTCCTCGACGAACAGCCGGAGGGCACCGAGGATCCCGCTTCGGTCCGCGAGCGGCAGCGCCGGCCAGTCGTCCCGGGTCGCCGTCAGCACGCGGTCGGCCGCGACGTCCGCCCGGAGCGCCGGGCGCGACTCCCAGTACCCGACCCGCTCGCCGTCGGCGGACGCGGACGCCGCGCCGCCGCGCCAGTCGATCGACAGGGCGTCGCGGTCGAGCCCGGTGAGCGCTGCGAGCGCCGCGAGGTCGTCGGCGTCGGTCCGGTCCGCGCCGCGGCTCGGCTCGTCGGCCTCCACCGCCGCCCGCCACGCCGCGGCGAAGCCGGGCGCGAACCCGAAGTCGTCGCCCCCCGGCGTCTCGGCGAGGACCCCGGCGTCGAGGAGGTACGCCTCCGGTTCGACGTCGCCCACCGGACGCGCGCCTCGCCCCGCTCCGTCGGGGGCCTTGCCGAACAGCGCGAGGACGCGCTCCGGGAGGTAGCGCTTCGTGAGCTCGGGCGTTCCGGGGACGAGGTAGCCGCGGAGCCAGACCGCCGCGAGCGAGGCGAGGAAGACTCCCCCGCCGACGCCGGGACCGAGCAGCACGCCGGCGACGAGCGACGCCCCGGCGGCGATGCCGACGTTGACCGCCGTACAGGGGAGACAACGGTTCGCGCCGGTGTACTCTGACCGGCGGAGACGGTCAAGCGGCCGACGCCCGGATCGCTCCGACGGTCGGTCCGATCTCCTCGTGTCGTGTGACGTAGTCATCGTCGGACGTCCGCGCCGAACGATCGTATGTATGCGGCCCCTACCGTCCGGCAAACGACGCGGACACCGCTCGGTGGAGGCTCACACCTCGCGATGAGCCCGAATTCCGACCCCTCCCGCCGGACGCGTCTCTTCAGATATTATAGAAACTGATATGTCGGTCGGTGACAATCCACGTAGTAATTCCGCAAATGAGGCCCTTATCACGCAACAAATGAGCCCCCTATGACGCAACTCAAGCCGCCGACGCAGGTACCGAACGACGAGGAGGGGCCGTCCCGCGACGAGATATTCACCGCGTTGAGTAATCGGCGACGGCGGAACGTGATCACGTACCTGAAACGGAACGGTGACGGTGCCCGCGTCAGGGATATCGCCGAGCAGTTGGCGGCGTGGGAGAACGACCGCGGGATAAACGAGGTGACGTACAAACAGCGGAAGCGCGTCTACACCGCCCTTCACCAGTCGCACCTCCCGAAGCTGGCCGCGAGCGGGTTCATCGAGTACGAGTCCGACCGGGGAACCGTCTCGCTCACCGCGGAGAGCCGGAAGCTGGAGGTGTATCTCGAAGTGGTCTCGGACAACGAGATCCTCTGGAGCGAGTACTACGTCGGACTCGCGATCACCTGCGGGCTGCTGGCGGCGGCGGCGTGGGCCGGGACCGTCCCGTTCGCCGCGGTGTCGGGGTACGCGTACGCGACGCTCTTCGCGCTCGCGTTCGGCGCGTCCGGGCTCGCTCACCGGGCGTCGACGAAGCGGAATCGGCTGGGGTGAACGCGACGCGGGCCGCCGTCCGCCCGACCTTCGGTCCCCCGCTCACTCGACGAGCTCGCCCAGCTCGCCGATCTTCTCGGCCTGCTCCTGGTTGGCCGCCATGATGCGCTCCGCCTCGGCCGCGACGTCGTCGGCGGTGTCGGCCGCCGAGTCGACCATCGACGACACCTCCTCGGTGGAGGCGGCCTGCTGGTCGGTCGCGTCGGCCACCTCGCCGACGCCCTCGGTGGCCTCGGTGACGGCGTCGTCGATGTCGTGGAGCACGTCGACCGTCTCGTCGACGCGGTCGAGGCCCGTGCGGACCTCGTCGCTCGCCTTCTCGATCCGGTCGCTCGTCTCGTGGGTGTCCGCCTTGATCTCGTCGACCAGCTCCTCGATGTCCTCCGCGTTCCGCTGTGACTCCTCCGCGAGGTTCTTCACTTCCTCGGCGACGACCGCGAAGCCGTCGCCGGCCTCGCCCGCCCGGGCCGCCTCGATGGAGGCGTTCAGCGCGAGCATGTTCGTCTGGTCGGCGATGTCGTCGATCACGTCCACGATCTCGTCGATCCGGCCGATCCGGTCTTCGAGCCGCGAGACGGTCTCGGACACCTCGCCGTTGGCCGACTCGACCGTCTCCATCGCGTCGATCGCGTTCTCGGCGACCGCACAGCCCTCCTCGGTCAGCTCCTGCGCGTGCTCGCTCACCGTCTCGACCTCCTCGGCGCTCGCGGCGATCTCCTCGACCGTCGCCGACAGGTTCGACACCTCCTCGGAGATCCGCCGCATCGACGCCGACTGCTCCTCCGTCAGCTCGGTCACCTCGTTCGATCCCTTCGAGACGATCTTCGAGATCCGCAGAAGCTGTTCGACGGTGTCGTCGATCTCCGCCGCGATGTCCGATCCGACGGACGCGTCTCCTTCGGACCCCTCCGAGCGAGTTGCCATACGAAGAACTCACACAACTGAAAAATTAAACTGGCGACGGAAATACCACTTCTAATAATCAGGATGTGGCCGTCGGATCAAAAAGATCGCGTTAACCGTAAAAGAACGCGGGAAATGGCGCTTACCTTGAGAACATGTTCGGTTCTGTCAGACGAGATTATCTCTCGTGATACGTGGGGGCGTGCGCTTATACACCAGTCTGACACACCTGCGGACATGGCGCACGCAACGACTGTGCTTGAGGACGCGGACGTGTACACCATTGAATGGGACGAGGAGCTCGACGTCCCCGTGTTCTCGTGGGACGAGTACGCCGCGGGCGAGAAGTTCCGCGAGAGCGCCCGGCAGTGGGAATCGGTGATGGAACAGCGGGGCGTCGAGAAGTACCTGGTCAACACCGAGGCCGTGACCGCACACGAGGACGAGGACAAGCGGTGGCTCGCCGAGACGTGGGTCTCCGACCTGGTCGACATCGGTGTCCGCCGCGGCGCGGGCGTGTTCGCTGACTCCGCGATCGCCAGCATGGACATGGAAGAGGTCGAGGAGTCGATGAGTTCGGCGCATCCGGACTACGAGTTCCGCGTGTTTCCGAGCGTCGAAGAGGCGAGGGCGTGGCTTCGCGAGCAGTAACGCGACCCGACGACCGGCGTCCCACACTTTTCGCTCCTGCCACCGAGTCCTCGCCGCCGCTCGGTCCCGGACCCGCAGGGTTTTAGCCGCGCACGGCGGGAGTACGGACATATGGCAACGGGGATCGTCGGGGAGTTCCTCGATCTCAAGGCGGAGACGGACGCGGACGTCCTCGCGATGCAGTGCGGCGACTTCTACGAGTTCTTCGCGGACGACGCCGAACTGGTCGCCGACGAACTGGACCTCTCGATCTCGCAGAAGTCCTCGCACGGCTCGTCGTACCCGATGGCGGGCGTGCCGCTCTCGGAGCTGACGCCGTACGTGAACGCCTTGGTCGAGCGCGGCTACCGCGTCGCGGTCGCCGACCAGTACGAGACCGACTCCGGCGACCACGCCCGCGAGATCGTCCGCGTCGTCACGCCGGGGACCGTCCTGGAGACGAGCGACGACGACGCGCGCTACCTCGCCGCGGTGGTGCGGGAGGAGGGCGCGAGGAGCGCGGCCGGCGGTGCCGGCGACGCCGCGGACGCCGACGGCCCCTACGGGGTCGCGTTCGCCGACGTGACCACCGGGCGCTTCCTCGCCACGACGGTCGACGACGGGGGCGACCTGCGCGCCGAACTCTACCGGTTCGACCCGGCGGAGGTGCTGCCCGGCCCCGCCGTGCGCAACGACGACGGCCTGCTCGGGGCGGTCCGCGAGGAGCTCTCCGGGCGCGTGACCGCCTTCGACCCGGAGGCGTTCGCGCCGGGGCGCGCCGAACACGCGGTCCGCGAGCAGTTCGGCCGCGAGACGACCGACAGCGTCGGCCTCGACTCCGAGATCGCGGTCCGGGCCGCGGGCGCGGTCCTCTCGTACGTCGAGGAGACGGGCGCTGGCGTGTTGGCCTCGATGACCCGCCTGACGGCGTACGGTGCCGACGACCGGGTCGACGTGGACGCGACCACCCAGCGCAACCTGGAGATCACCGAGACCATGCGGGGCGACGCCGACGGGACACTCTTCGACACCGTCGACCACACCGTCACCGCCGCCGGCGGGCGGCTGCTCCGCGAGTGGCTCACGCGTCCGCGGCGCGACCGCGAGACGCTCGCGGCCCGGCTCGACGCGGTGGAGGCGCTGTCGTCCGCGGCGCTCGCGCGCGATCGCGTCCGCGAAGTGCTCGGCGACGCGTACGACCTCGAACGGCTCGCGTCGCGGACGACGAGCGGGAGCGCGGGCGCGAGAGAACTGCTCTCGGTTCGCGACACGCTCGCGCTGCTCCCGGACCTGGCGGACGCGATCGAGGGGACGCCGCTCGCCGACTCGCCCGCCGCGGCCGTGTTCGACCGCGTCGACCGCGACGGGGCTGCCGCCCTCCGCGCGGAACTCGGCGAGGCGCTCGCCGAGGACCCGCCGAAGGCGAAGACCGGCGGCGGGCTGTTGAAGCGCGGGTACGACGACGAGCTGGACGAGCTCATCGAGCGCCACGAGTCGGTGAAGTCGTGGCTCGACGGCCTCGCGGAGCGCGAGAAGCGCCGGCACGGGCTCAGCCACGTCACCGTCGACCGCAACAAGACGGACGGCTACTACGTTCAGGTCGGCAAGTCGGTCGCCGATCAGGTGCCCGAACACTACCGCGAGATCAAGACGCTGAAGAACTCGAAGCGGTTCGTCACCGACGAGCTGGCGGAGAAGGAGCGGGAGGTCCTCCGACTGGAGGAGGCCCGCGGCGAGCTGGAGTACGAGCTGTTCGAGGCGCTCCGCGAGCGCGTCGCCGAGCGCGCCGAACTGCTCCAGGACGCCGGGCGGGCGGTCGCCGAGCTCGACGCGCTCGCCTCGCTCGCGACCCACGCCGCCCGCCGCGACTGGACGCGCCCGGAGCTGACCGAGGAGCGGCGGCTCGACGTCGAGGCCGGTCGCCACCCGGTCGTCGAGGGGACGACCGACTTCGTGCCGAACGACCTCCGGCTCGACCCCGACCGCGAGTTCCTGATCGTCACCGGGCCGAACATGAGCGGGAAGTCGACGTACATGCGGCAGGCGGCGCTGATCCAGCTGCTGGCGCAGGCCGGGTCGTTCGTCCCCGCGCGCGCCGCCGAGGTCGGGCTCGTCGACGGCATCTACACCCGCGTCGGCGCGCTCGACGAGCTCGCGCAGGGGCGGTCGACGTTCATGGTCGAGATGCAGGAGCTGTCGAACATCCTCCACTCGGCGACCGAGGACTCGCTGGTCATCTTAGACGAGGTCGGCCGCGGCACCGCAACCTACGACGGCATCTCCATCGCGTGGGCGGCGACCGAGTACCTCCACAACGAGGTTCGCGCGCGGACGCTCTTCGCCACGCACTACCACGAGCTGACGACGCTCGCCGACCACCTCCCGCGCGTCGCGAACGTCCACGTCGCCGTCGACGAGCGCGACGGCGAAGTGACGTTCCTCCGAACGGTCCGCGACGGCCCGACGGACCGGTCGTACGGGGTTCACGTCGCCGACCTCGCTGGCGTCCCCGACCCCGTCGTCTCCCGCGCGGACGAGGTCCTCGACCGGCTCCGCGAGGAGAAGGCGATCGAGGCCCGCGGCGGGTCACGCGGCGGCGACGGGGCGAGCGCGAGCGACGGCGCGGCCAGCGACACGCAACAGGTCGTCTTCGACCTCTCGTCCGGATCGTTTTCCGAGGGCGAGGAGTCGTCGTCCGACGCCGCCGAGGCGACGGACGCCGGCCCGTCCGATCCCCGACCGAACCGAGACGGAACTGCTCCCGAGTCGCCGTCGGGCGGTGCCGGCGCGGTCGCGGAGGCCGCGGCGGCCGCCGAGCGCGACCGGCCCGACCCCGAGACGCGCGCCGTGATCGAGGAGCTGAGCGACGTCGACGTCGCGGAGACGGCCCCGGTGGAGCTGCTCTCCCGGGTTCAGGAGTGGCAGGAGCGGCTGGAGTGAGTCCGCTGCCGGGCGCGAGCGCGTCGGGGAGTGCGTCTGACGTAAGAACTAATGTCTGACCTCGTCGTGTGGTGTGTATGGGCATCATGAGCAAGATCCTCGGCGGGGGTGGGAGCCGCTCCGTCGACGACTACGTCGAGCTCGACACGGACGACTTCGCCGACGCGCACGCGGAGACGGGCACACAGGTACACTTCGCTGAGATCGCCGACCAGAGCGACGTCATCCCGATCAAAGACGCCGTCTACGACGGGGACTTCGTCATCGCCGACATCACCCGTCACTCCACGTCGGACCGGACGATAGAACGCGTCTACGACGAGCTCCGACAGGTGGTCCAGGAGGTCGACGGCGACATCGTCCAGAAAGGCGACGACCAGATCATCGTCACCCCGGCCGGCGTCAAGGTCTCGCGACAGAAGCTGTAGCCCGCGGTCTCACGGTCTCGTTTCCTTTCTCGTCCGACCGTCTCGTCTCGTTTCGTCCCTCGTTCCCCGCTTCTCCGGTCGGATCCGGGCGCACCGGCCGAACCGTGTCATATATGCCGTTCTCCCGCCCACGTAGAGTCGAATGGACGAGCCGGTCCTGTTGACGGGTGCCGGCGGACGGGTGGGACAGGCCATCCTCCGCGGCATCGGCGACGACTACGAGTGGCGGCTCCTCGACCGGGAACCGCTCCCGGCCGCGAAGGTGCCCGCCGGCGTCACCGACGCCGACCGGTACGTCGCCGACATCACCGACGAGCGCGCCGTCCGCGAGGCGGTCGCCGACGTCGGCGCGGTGATCCACCTCGCGGGCGACCCCCGGAAGACCGCGCCCTGGGACTCCGTCCTCCGGAACAACATCGACGGGGCGCAGGTCGTGATGCGCGCCGCCGCCGAGGCCGGCGTCGAGCGGTTCGCGTTCGCCTCCTCGAACCACGCCGTCGGCGGCTACGAGACCGAGGAGCGGACCCCGGACCTGTACCGCGAGGACGACGACTACCGGCTCGACGGCACCGAACTCCCCCGCCCCGGCAACCTCTACGGCGTCTCGAAGGCGGCCGGCGAGTCGCTCGGGCGCTTCTACCACGACGAGTACGACATGAGCGTCGTCTGCGTCCGCATCGGCAACCTCACCAAGGACCACCCGCCGCGCGAGTACGAGCGCGGGCAGGCGATGTGGCTCTCGCACCGCGACTGCGCGCACCTGTTCGACCGCTGTCTCCGAGCCGACTACGGCTACGAGGTCGTCTACGGCATCTCCGACAACGACCGCCGCTACTACTCGATCGAACGCGCCCGCGAGGCCCTCGGCTACGACCCGGCCGACAACTCCGCTGACTACACGTTCGAGGGCGAGCCCAAGCCGGACCGCGACCCGGACGGCCGCGGGGAGTACGCCGCCGACCCCGACGTGGCGGCGGACGACGCGCCCGCCGAACCGAACTTCCCCGCCGACCCGGACGACGCCTGAGCGCCCCGCGACACCGCTGCTGACGCGGCCCCTCAGAACAGCCCGTCGACGTCGCGCCGCTTCCGCTCCTCGATGGCCACGTGATCGGCCAGCCGCGCGGCCACCTGCGGCCGCGCGTCGGGCGTCCGGAGGTACGCGAACAGGAGTTCCGCGAAGCGGGTCCGCCCCGTCCCCCGCTCCGCCTCCGCGAGGTCGGCCGCGGCCGCGAGCGCCTCCGGGTCGCCCGGTTCCCCCGCCCTCGCCAGCGCCGGAGTCGCGACCCGAGCGGCGGCGAGCGAGAGCCCGTCGAACCGCGGTGCGTCGCCGTCGACGCGGATCCGCGGCGTCCGACTCGCGTCCGCGTCTTCCGGATCCGCCGCGAGCCGCTCCCCCCACTCCCGGACCGGGGCCAGCGCCGCCCCGTGCGGGTCGGAGACGCCCCCCAGCGCGGCGACGGCGGTCTCCGCGCGCACGACCGCTTCCGGGTCGCCGTCGACCGCGAGCCGCGTCGCCGCCGCGGTCGCGGCCAGTCCCCGGAGGAGTCGCTCGTCCTCGCCGCTCTCCTCGTCGGCCGACTCCGCCGTCGTCTCCCAGACGTCGCGCGCCGCGGAGAAGTTCCCCTCGTTGAACAGCGCGGCACCGGCGGTGAGCGCGGCCGGGGCGGTCGGTCGAGAGGCCGGGTTCGTGTCGTCGCGAACTCGCCCGTCGTGACTGCCGGCGTCGCGATCGGTCACGGGCCCCGGTCGGTGGCGGCGACTCATAAATGGCGAGTTCGCCTAATGGGGGCGTCAACGAGGGGCAAAGAGAGCGTCGGCGGAGCGAACAAAGTCGTCAGCGGGGTGGAGGTGGCGTCAGCGGGGCGATTGGCGGCGATCGGTGGGGCGCGCGGACTGTCAGGCCTCTCCGGCGCTCGCGTCGTCGGGCAGCCCGAGCGTCCGGCCGACCGCGTCCGGGTACCGCCGGTGGAGCGCCGCGCCGGCGACGCCGCCGAACAGCGTCGCGAACGCGACCGCGGCCGCGACCGGGAACGAGAGCGCCCCGATCGTCAACACCGGCAGCGCCGCGAAGGCGACCGCAACGCCCGGGCTGGGGAGCGGCGTGGCCGGATGCGGGCCCGCGTACGGGTGGGAGCGGACCGTGCGTCCGGGGGAACGGGCTGTGCGTCTGGAGGGATCGTGGTCTGTCGTCATCGTCGGTAGTGGATCGGCAGCGCGAGGGCGTCGCGCCGAAGGGGGTCGGTTCGGCCGCCGAGAACGGTCTCGGGGTTCACGGCGGCGGAGCGACGTCGGGAAGGGGACCGGCAGAAGACGGGGCTCGCCTCGGCGGCCGAGCCGGCCGTCCCCGCGCGGGTCACGCGGCGACGGCACCGAGGCGAGCGGCGGCCGTCCCGCGGACCCGTCTCCCGACGCTCCGGCGGGGGGCGAACGTCGGAATGGGGTCGCGGACGGTCATGGGTTCGACCCGGCGGTGAGGGACCGGCCGGGCGTGGGTTCACCGAGTACCGGAACCGAATTAATACTTCCTCGTGTGTGCGGATCAATGCCGTGGCCGGTGCGTCGCGCCGACCCGCCTCGCAAGCGAGTCGCCGCGTCGGCCCGCCGACCGCACCAGTACACTAACGAAGGCGGAGCCTGTACCCGTACTAGACGTGTCCAGTAGCCTACTGCCGGTGATCGCGATGATACTCGTGTCGGGGCTCGCGGTACAGCTCCTCGCTCACCGCCTGCGGGTGCCGAGCGTCATCTTCTACCTCGCGATCGGCGTGGTGTTGGGGCCGGAAGTGCTGGGGCTCGTCACGCTGGAGACGTTCGGCGACGGGCTGGAGATCATCGTCGGGCTCAGCGTCGCGATCATCGTCTTCGAGGGGGCGTTCGCCCTCCAGGTCGACCGGATCCGCCGGGCGTCGACGGTGTCGCTCCGGCTCGTGACGGTCAGCGCGATCGTGATGTTCCTCGGGACCGCGGCCGCGGTCCGGGCGTTCACCGACGGCACGTGGGAGGTCGCGCTGCTGATCGGCGCGCTGCTCGTGGCGACGGGGCCGACGGTCATCACCCCGATCCTCAACGTGGTCCGAGTCCGGGACCACGTCGCGACCGCGTTAGAGACGGAGGGGATCGTCAACGACGTGACCGCCGCGATCGTCGCGGTCGTGATATTCGAGACGCTGCTGCTCGACGACCTCGGCGTCCCCGCGACGGTGCTCTCCTTCCTCCAGCGGTTCGGCGTGGGGGTCGCCGCCGGGCTGCTCGCCACCGTCGTCATCTACGTGCTGCTGGACAGCGACCTCGTCCCGGAACGCGACGTTCAGGCGTCGCAGTTCCTCGTGCTGGCGGCCGCGATCGGGTCGTTCGCGGCCGCAGAGGCCGTCGCCGCGGAGGCGGGCATCGCGGCGGCGGCGACGAGCGGAATCCTCCTCGGGAACCTCGGGCTGGACAACAGAGAGGAGATCGAGTCGTTCGCACAGAACACGACCACGATCGTCCTCTCGTTCGTGTTCATCTCGCTGGCCGCCCTGATCGACGTCGAGGCGATCGCCGGGCTCGGCGTCGGCGTGGTCGCGATCGTCGCCGTCATCATACTCGTTCTGCGACCGCTGGGCGCGTTCGTCGCGACCCTCGGCGTCGAGCGGTTCACCCGCCCCGAGCGGCTGTTCATCGCGAGCGTCGGACCGCGGGGAATCATCCCGGCGAGCGTGGCGACGCTGTTCGCCATCGAACTGGAGCTGGCGGGCAGCGTCGCGGCCGGCGAACTGCTCGTCGGCACGGTGTTCGCGGTCATCTTCGCGACGGTCCTGATCGAGGCAGGGCTCGCGCGGCAGATCGGCGAGTATCTCGGAGTGTCACCAATGCGCACGATAATCATCGGCGGGGGCCGGGTCGGCCAGGCGCTCGCCACGCGACTGGAGAACAGGGGCGAGTACGTCGTCGTCGTCGAATCGGACCCGGAGGTCGTCGAACGAGCGCGTGCGGACGGGTTCACCGTCTACGAGGGCGACGGCAGCGACACGGAGACGCTCCGCGAGGCGAACATCGAGGACGCGAAGCGGCTCATCACCACGACGAGCGACGACGACATCAACCTGCTCGCGTGTCAGCTCGCTATCACCAAGTTCGATGTCGAATCCGTCTACTCCCGGGTGAACGACCCGGACAACGTCGACGCCTTCGACAGCATGGGCGTGCGGGGCATCGACGCCTCGACGGCGACCGCCGTGGCCATCGACGACGAGATCGAGCGGCCGGCGCTCACCCACTGGATGAACGAGCTCGGCGACAACCACGACGTTCAGGAGGTCGAGGTGACCTCCCAGAAGCTCGCGGGCAAGACCATCCGCGACCTCAACGCGCAGATCCCCGACGGCACGTTCGTCGCCGTCGTGAGCCGCGACGGCGAGAACCACGTTCCCACGGCCGACAGCGTCCTCGAAATCGGGGACCACGTGACGTTCATCGGCGACACCGACGCGGTCCGCCGCGCGATGGACCGGTTCCACCCGCACGACTAAACAGTTGCTTACGGGCCGACGGCGAACAGTGTCAAACCCCCGGCCGACCAATTATAAATTGTCAGTTACGGATCGCGGACAACCATCTCCGAAGCCCCAGCCGCGACGGCTCGCGCGGCTTGCTGCGTTCCTCGCTCAGTCGCTTTCGCTCCCTCGCTGCGGTACTTGCTGCGCCGTGCTTCGCCCTCACGACTGCCCCTTCGAGTCCCACCCCGCACCGCGCAGCACCACACCCCACCCCTCCCCAGCCTCGTCGCTGGCGGTCTCCGCTTCGCTCGACCGCCAGCGACTCCCTCGCGCGCTCCTCGCGCCCTTTCGGGCGCTCGAAGGCGCGCGCCACCGCGGGATCAAGTATTACGGCCGTGTCGCGTAGGACCGACACGCTGCTCGCTACCGTCGTGAGATTGTAATTAACGAAGGTCCTGACGGAGTCTCACGCGAGCGGAGCGAGCGTGAGGCACGTCAGGACCGAACGCCGCGGCTGACGAACGAAGTGAGTCAGCCGCAAAGTGAGCGTCCTGACGGAGATTTGAACTCGGAAAGACGGTCGGCCTCGCTTCGCTCGGCCGCTACGACTTTCCTGCTCAAATCTCCGCGGCGTTTTCGGACACACGCACGGCTCGCTGCGCTCGCCGTTTGGTGTGTCCGAAAACGTCCTGACGGAGATTTGAACTCCGGTCCCTGGCTCCGCAAGCCAAGAGGATAGTCCACTACCCTACCAGGACTCATCTCTACGTATCGCGGTAGAACTTAAGACCGTTACGGTCCGGCGGCCGCGTGCCTGCGGTCCACACGCATCCGCCGGCGCTGGATGAACACCTTTTGTATCGAGGGGTCCCCATGAACGCCCATGAGACGCCTTCGAGCCGCGACCGCCGCCCGCGTCGGTCGCCCCGCCGTCCGCCCGGGATCCGGCACGACCCCCGGCCAACGGCAACGCTTATGCGCAAACTCGCCGACCACGGAGGTACGCGTATGGGAGCCATAGAGGAGGTGTACGAGGACCTCGACACCGACGTCGAGTTCGAGGAGTTCGAGGCCGCGGTCGAGGACAAAGTCGAGCAGATGGGCGGGCTCGCGGACGAGGAGACCGCCGCGATGCTCATCGCGCACGAGCTGCGCGACGAGGAGGCCGACACCATCGCCGACATCGAACCGGGGATGAACGAGGTGAAGTTCCTCGGCAAGGTGACCGCCATCGGCGAGGTCCGGACGTTCGAGCGCGACGACGACGAGGCCGAGGAGGGCCGCGTCTGTAACGTCGACGTGGCGGACGCTTCCGGCTCCGTCCGGGTCGCGCTGTGGGACGACATGGCCGCGGCCGCGGAGGAGGAACTGGAAGTCGGACAGGTCCTCCGCGTCATGGGCCGCCCGAAGGAGGGGTACAGCGGCCTCGAGGTGAGCGCCGACAAGGTCGAACCCGACGAGGACGCCGAGGTCGACGTCCAGGTGCTCGACACGTACCAGGTCGAGGACCTCACGCTCGGCGCGTCCGACGTGGACCTCGTCGGACAGGTGCTCGACACCGACTCGATCCGGACGTTCGACCGCGACGACGGCAGCGAGGGGCGCGTCGCCAACCTCACCGTCGGCGACGAGACCGGTCGCGTCCGCGTCACGCTGTGGGACGGCAAGGCCGACCTCGCCGCGGAGTTCGAGGCGGGCGAGGTCGTCGAGGTTGGCGACGGCTACGTCCGCGAGCGCGACGGCGACCTGGAGCTTCACGTCGGCGACCGCGGCACGGTCGAGCGCGTCGACGAGGACGTCGAGTACGTCCCGGAGACGACCGACATCGCCGACCTCGAGATCGACCAGACGGTCGATATCGCCGGCGGCGTCATCGAGACGGACCCGAAGCGGACGTTCGACCGCGACGACGGCAGCGAGGGACAGGTCCGCAACGTCCGGATCAAAGACGAGACGGGCGAGATCCGCGTGGCCCTGTGGGGCGACAAGGCCGACCGGGACATCGACCTCGCCGACCGCGTCGTCTTCACCGACGTCGAGATCCAGGACGGCTGGCAGGACGACCTGGAGGCGTCCGCGAACTGGCGCTCGACCGTCTCCGTCCTCGACGGGGAGAGCGAGGCGGCCGCGGGCGCGACGACGGGGTCCGGCAACAGCGGGAGCGGCTCCGGCGGCGACCGGGGCGCGGACGAGACCGGGCTCGGAGCCTTCGCCGAGGACGGACAGAAGGCGGCCGCCGAGGCCGTCGCCGGCGAGTCCGGCGACGACGGAAACGGTGCGAGCGGCGGGGCTGCGGCCGCGACGACCGACCGGTCGGCCGAGGACGTCGAGTTCACCGGGACGGTGGTCCAGACGGGAGACCCCGTCGTGCTCGACGACGGGACGCAGACGAAGACCGTCGACACCGACGCGAGCCTCCGTCTCGGCGAGGAGATAACGGTCCGCGGTCCCGAGCGCGACGGCACCATCGACGCGGACGAGGTCTTCTGACGCCGCCGGCCCGGGATCCGGCGGGGATGCGGCTAACGGAAAGCGTTATACGACACACGGACGCGTCTGTGTGTATGAGTGTCGAGTTGCCGTTCGCGCCGGTCGACGGCATAATCCGGCGGAACGCGGGGGAACTCCGCGTCAGCGCGGACGCCGCCGAGGAGCTGGCCCGGCGGATCCAGTCGCACGGCGCGGAACTGGCCGTCGACGCGGCCGAGCGCGCGACCGCGGACGGTCGGAAAACGCTGATGGCGGCGGACTTCGGCGTCGAGCAGGTCGTCAGCCGCGAGGACCTCACGCTACCGGTCGCCCCCATCGATCGGATCGCTCGACTCCGGATCGACGACCGGTATCGCGTCGGCGTCGACGCGCGGATCGCGCTGGCCGACATCCTAGAGGACTACGCCAACAACGTCGCGAGCGCGGCGGCGACGCTGGCCCGCCACGCGGATCGACGAACGGTACAGGCCGAGGACATCGAGACGTACTTCGCGCTGTTCGAGTAGATGCGGTTCGGCTACAGCGAGCGGTGTCTCGAACACGACACCGGCGAGCGGCACCCGGAGAACCCGGACCGACTCCGCGCGATCCGCCGCGGGCTCACGAAGCGACACGGCGTCGAGTACGCCGAGGCCGATCCGGCCGAGAAGGTGGCCATCACGGCCGTTCACGACGCCGGCTACGTCGACGAACTGGAGTCGTTCGTGGCCGACGGCGGGGGGAGCTGGGACCCCGACACCGTCGCCAGCGACGGGACGTGGGACGCGGCGCTCACCGCCGCCGGCCTCGCGCAGTGGGCGGCCCGCGAGGCGATAGACGGGGCGAGCGGACGCCAGACGCCGTTCGCGATTGGCCGCCCGCCGGGCCACCACGCGGTCACCGGCGACGCGATGGGGTTCTGCTTTTTCAACAACGCCGCGGTCGCGGCCCAGACCGTCCTCGACGAGGGTCTCGCTGACCGCGTCGCGATCTTCGACTGGGACGTCCACCACGGGAACGGCACGCAGGACATCTTCTACGACCGCGGCGACGTGTTTTACGCCTCGATCCACGAGGACGGTCTCTACCCCGACACGGGCGCGCTCAACGAGACCGGCGAGGGGGAGGGTGAGGGGACGACGGCGAACCTCCCGCTGGCGGCCGGCGCGGGCGACGCCGACTACCTGTACGCGGTCGACGAGGCGGTCGCCCCGGCCGTCGACCGGTTCGACCCCGACCTAGTGCTCGTCTCCGCGGGCTTCGACGCGCACCGCCACGACCCCATCTCGCGGATGCGCGTCTCCTCCGAGGGGTACGCGCTGTTGACCGACCGGATCCGGACGCTCGCGAGCGACGTCGACGCCGCCGACGCGTACGTCCTCGAAGGCGGATACGGACTCGATACGCTCGCCGAGGGCGTCTCGATGGTCCACGAGACGTACGACGGACGGACTCCCGTCGACACCGACGAGGAACCGGACGAGAAGACGGAGGCGCTCGTCGCCGACCTCCGGTCGAAGTTGGACCTGTAGCTCGGAGTCGGCAGATCCCCGCTCGTCGCTGCCGCTCCTCGCTCGCGGTCGGCGTCGACAGAAACGCTCGGAGCGGGATTTGAACCCGGAGGACTTCGTTCACTTCGTTCGCTCGTCCTCAGATTCAAATCCCTTCGGCGTGGTTCCGATCGGACTCGCGGTTCGCGACGCTCACCGTTCGTCAGTTGGTCGGAACGAGAACGCCCGGAGCGGGATTTGAACCCGCGTCACGACCGTGACAGGGTCGTATGATGGGCCACTACACCATCCGGGCAAACAGCGACAGCGCCCCGAAACGGGGGACGCCCGGAGCGGGATTTGAACCCGCGTCACGACCGTGACAGGGTCGTATGATGGGCCACTACACCATCCGGGCTTGTCGCATCAGTTCGTACCCCTGTCTGGCAAATAAGGCTTGTCATCCCCGACGAGGGTGGGGGTCAGTGACAGGAACTGTCGGATCCCGGACGGCGGCAACGAGGGGTTCGTCCGATATCCTTTTGTGGGAACCTCACGTGCGTGAGAGTGTCGAACGCCCCGGACCCGTGAGCGGTGCGCAGCGGCGCTTGGTAAGTCTTATGCCGCTGGCGTGAGTATGTGTCTGTAGTATCTCGTGATAGCTTCTCCCCACCACCAGCACCCATGGTAGACGTAAGCCAACACGAACTCGTCCCGGACCACGTGCTTCTCGACGACCCCGAGGACGTCGAGGAGGTCCTGGCGGAGTACGACGTGAAGAAGACTGACTTACCGAAGATCAAACGCACGGATCCCGCGCTCCCCGACGAGGCCGAGGTCGGCGACGTGGTGAAAATCGTTCGAAACTCTCGCACGACCGACGAGGCGGTCGTGTACCGACTAGTCGTCTCATGAATAGGCAAGACCGACGCGTGGTTTCACGCGAATACTTCTCAGACGAACGGCTCGCCGAACACCACTTCCGCTCGTTCAACAACTTCCTGGACCGCGGCATGCAGGAGGTCGTCGACGAGAAGGAGACGATCGAGACCGACATCGGCGACAAGGAGGGGCAGGAGCCGGTGTACGTCGAGCTCGGCGACGTCCGGATGGTCACGCCGCGCGTCCGCGAGGCCGACGGCTCCGAGGAGCTGCTCTACCCGCAGGAGGCCCGCCTGCGGAACATCACCTACTCCGCGCCCGTGTTCATGGAGATGTCCATCGTGCGCGGCGGCGAGGACGAGCCGGAACAGGTCGTCGACACGACCGAGACCAAGGTCGGCCGGATGCCGATCATGGTCGGCTCGAACAAGTGTAACATGGCGGGCTTCTCCGACGAGGAGCTCATCGACATCGGCGAAGACCCCGTCGACCCCGGCGGCTACTTCATCGTCAACGGCTCCGAGCGCGTGCTGATGACCTCGGAGGACCTCGCGCCAAACAAGATCCTCGCCGAGTACGACTCGAAGTACGGCGACGAGATCCAGGTCGCGAAGACGTTCTCCCAGCGCCGCGGCTACCGCGCGCTGGTGCTCTGTGAGCGCAACCGCGAGGGGCTGCTCGAAGTGTCGTTCCCGTCCGTCTCGGGCTCGATCGACTTCGTGACGCTCGTCCGCGCGCTCGGACTGGAGTCGGACGAGGAGATCGTCCACCGCGTCTCGGACGACCCCGAGATAGTGAAGTTCATGTTGGAGAACTTAGAGGAGGCCGACGTCCAGACGACCGAGGGCGCAATCGAGACCCTCGGCGAGCGCGTCGCCTCCGGGCAGGGGAAGAACTACCAGCTCAAGCGGGCGAACTACGTCATCGACCGCTACCTCCTCCCGCACCTCCACGAGGAGGGCGTCGAGGAGGAGGACGTGCGGATCAACAAGGCGTACTACCTCTGCCGGATGGCCGAGGCGTGCTTCGAGCTCGCCTTGGACCGCCGCGAGGCCGACGACAAGGACCACTACGCGAACAAGCGCCTGAAGGTCTCGGGCGACCTCATGCGCGACCTGTTCCGCACCGCACTCAACAAGCTGGCGCGCGACGTGAAGTACCAGCTCGAACGCGCGAACATGCGGAACCGGCAGCTCACCGTCAACACAGTGGTCCGCTCGGACGTGCTGACCGAGCGGCTCGAACACCCGATCGCGACGGGCAACTGGGTCGGCGGGCGCTCGGGCGTCTCGCAGCTCGTCGACCGGACGGACTACATGGGCGTGCTCTCGCACCTCCGGCGGCTCCGGTCGCCGCTGTCGCGGTCGCAGCCGCACTTCGAGGCGCGGGACCTCCACGCGACCCAGTGGGGTCGCATCTGCCCCTCCGAGACCCCGGAGGGACCGAACTGCGGGCTGGTGAAGAACTTCGCGCAGGCGATGGAACTCTCTCAGACCGTCGAGGACGAACAGGGACTCAAACGAGAACTGGCGTCGATGGGTGTCGAGGGGATCCCCGGCATCGAGGGCGTCGAACGACAGACGGCGGACGACTAACATGGCACAAGCAGAACGCGAAGCGAAGGTGTACGTCAACGGGAGCCTCGTGGGCACCCACGAGAACCCGGACGAGCTCGCCGAACAGATCCGAGAGGCGCGCCGCCGCGGCGACGTGAGCGAGATGGTGAACGTCTCGGTGAAAGACCGGACCCGAGAGGTCATCGTCAACGCCGACGCGGGGCGGGCGCGACGCCCGCTCATCGTCGTCGAGAACGGCGAACCGCTCCTCGGCGACGAGGAGATCGAGGCGCTCGAACGCGGCGACGTCGAGTTCGAGGACCTCGTCGAACGCGGCTACGTCGAGTTCATCGACGCCGAGGAGGAGGAGGACATCCTCGTCGCCGTCGACGAGGAGGACGTGTCCGACGACCACACGCACCTCGAGATCGACCCACAGCTCGTGTTCGGCATCGGCGCGGGGATGATCCCGTACCCCGAGCACAACGCCTCTCCCCGCATTACGATGGGCGCGGGGATGATGAAGCAGTCGCTCGGACTCCCCTCGGCGAACTACCGGATCCGGCCGGACACGCGTCAGCACCTCCTCCACTACCCGCAGTTGGCGATGGTGAAGACGCAGACCTCCGACCAGATCAGCTTCGACAAGCGGCCGGCGGCGCAGAACTTCGTCGTCGCCGTGATGTCCTACGAGGGCTTCAACATCGAGGACGCGCTGGTAATGAACCAGGGCTCCGTCGACCGCGCGCTCACCCGCTCGCACTTCTTCCGGACCTACGAGGGCGAGGAGCGCCGGTACCCCGGCGGCCAGGAGGACCGCTTCGAGATCCCCGACCAGGACGTGCGCGGCGCTCGCGGCGAGGACGCGTACACCCACCTCGACGAGGACGGGCTCGTCAACCCCGAGACGAAGGTCGACGAGTCGTCGGTCCTGCTCGGCAAGACCAGCCCGCCGCGCTTCCTCGAAGAGCCCGACGACATGGGCGGACTCTCTCCGCAGAAGCGCCGGGAGACCTCGGTCACGATGCGCTCCGGCGAATCCGGCGTCGTCGACACGGTGACGCTGATGGAGGGCGAGGACGGCTCCAAGCTCTCGAAGGTGAAGGTGCGCGACCAGCGCGTCCCCGAACTTGGCGACAAGTTCGCGTCTCGACACGGCCAGAAGGGCGTCGTGGGCCACCTCGCGCCCCAGGAGGACATGCCGTTCACCGAGGAGGGGGTCGTCCCCGACCTCGTGATGAACCCGCACGCGCTGCCGTCGCGGATGACGGTCGGCCACGTGCTGGAGATGCTCGGCGGGAAGGTCGGCTCCCTGCGCGGCTCCCGGGTCGACGGGACGCCGTTCCAGGGCGAAGACGAGGAGGAGCTCCGCGACGGGCTGGAGGACCACGGGTTCAAGTCCTCCGGCAAGGAGGTCATGTACTCCGGCGTCACCGGCGAGAAGATCGACGCCGAGATCTTCGTCGGGACGATCTTCTACCACAAGCTGTACCACATGGTGTCGAACAAGCTCCACGCCCGCTCGCGCGGGCCGGTCCAGGTGCTCACGCGCCAGCCGACCGAGGGGCGCGCCCGCGAGGGCGGGCTGCGCGTCGGGGAGATGGAGCGCGACACGATCATCGGCCACGGCGCGTCGATGGTCCTCAACGAACGGCTGCTGGAGTCCTCCGACGCCGAGACGGTCCACGTCTCCGCGGAGACGGGGCTCGTCGCCGTCGAGGACCGCGAGCAGCGCCGCGTGTACGACCCGGTGACGGGCGACGAGGACGACATCCACGAGCTTGAGGTCAGCTACGCGTTCAAGCTGCTGCTCGACGAGATGATCGCCCTCGGCATCCGACCGAAACTCGAACTGGAGGACGCGATTTAGATGTCAATGCAAACACCGAAAGTGCTCGGCGGGATCGACTTCGGACTCATGGACCCGGAGACGTACCGGGACATGTCCGCGACGAAGGTGATCACGGCCGACACGTACGACGACGACGGCTATCCGATCGACATGGGGCTGATGGACCCGCGACTGGGCGTCATCGACCCCGGCCTGGAGTGCCGGACCTGCGGCTCCCACTCCGGCTCCTGTAACGGCCACTTCGGCCACATCGAGCTGGCCGCGCCGGTCATCCACGTGGGCTTCACGAAGCTCATCCGGCGGCTGCTCCGCTCGACGTGCCGGGAGTGCGGTCGGCTGGCCTTGGACGACGCGCAGCGCGACGAGTTCCGCGACCGCTACGAGCGGGCGAAGGAGCTCGGCGACGACGAACACGACGTGTTGAAGGCGGCCGTCCGGCAGGCCCGGAAGGCGTCGACCTGCCCGTTCTGCGGCGAGCCGCAGGCCGACATCAAACACGAGAAGCCGACGACCTACTACGAGGTCCAGGACGTGCTCTCGGGCGACTACTCCGAGCGCATCGCGGCCGCGATGCAGCCCGACGAGGAGGAGGACGACCCGGGTACCTCGCCGCAGGAGCTGGCCGAGAAGACCGACATCGCGCTCGACCGGGTCAACGACATCATGGCGGGCGAGTTCCGCCCGCGCAAGGAGGACCGCCGGGCCATCGAGACGGCGCTCGACGTTGACCTCACGGAGGAGGACATGAACAAGCTGATGCCCTCGGACATCCGCGACTGGTTCGAGGACATCCCGGACGAGGACCTCGAGGTCCTCGGCATCGACTCCGAGCACTCCCGCCCGGAGTGGATGATCCTGACGGTGCTGCCGGTGCCGCCGGTCACCACCCGCCCCTCGATCACGCTCGACAACGGGCAGCGCTCCGAGGACGACCTCACGCACAAGCTGGTCGACATCATCCGGATCAACCAGCGGTTCATGGAGAACCGCGAGGCCGGTGCCCCGCAGTTGATCATCGAGGACCTCTGGGAGCTGCTCCAGTACCACGTCACCACGTTCGTCGACAACGAGATCAGCGGGACGCCGCCGGCGCGACACCGCTCCGGCCGCCCCCTTAAGACCCTCAGCCAGCGGCTGAAGGGCAAGGAGGGTCGCTTCCGCGGATCGCTGTCCGGGAAGCGCGTGAACTTCTCCGCCCGGACCGTCATCTCGCCGGACCCGACGCTGTCGCTGAACGAGGTCGGCGTCCCGGACCGGGTCGCCAAGGAGATGACCCAGACGCTCAACGTCACCGAGCGCAACGTCGACGAGGCGCGCCAGTACGTCCGGAACGGGCCGGAGGCCCACCCCGGGGCCAACTACGTGCGCCGCCCCGACGGCCGCCGGCTGAAGGTGACCGAGAAGAACTGCGAGGAACTCGCTGAGAAGGTCGAGCCGGACTGGGAGGTCAACCGCCACCTCGTGGACGGCGACATCGTGATCTTCAACCGGCAGCCCTCGCTGCACCGGATGTCCATCATGGCCCACGAGGTCGTGGTGATGCCGTACAAGACGTTCCGGCTCAACACCGTCGTCTGTCCGCCGTACAACGCCGACTTCGACGGCGACGAGATGAACATGCACGCGCTCCAGAACGAGGAGGCCCGCGCCGAGGCGCGCGTCCTCATGCGCGTCCAAGAGCAGATCCTGAGCCCCCGCTTCGGCGGGAACATCATCGGCGCGATCCAGGACCACATCTCCGGGACCTACCTGCTCACCAACTCGAACCCCGAGTTCTCGGAGACGCAGGCGCTCGACCTGCTGCGCGCGACCCGCGTCGACGAGCTGCCCGAGGCGGACGGCGTCGACGACGAGGGCCAGGAGTTCTGGACCGGTCGGACGCTGTTCTCGGAGCTGCTCCCCGACGACCTGGACCTCTCGTTCACCTCCTCGGCGGGCGACGACGTCGTCATTGAGGACGGCCAGCTAATCCGCGGCACCATCGACGAGGACGCGGTCGGCGCGTTCGGCGGCGAGGTCGTCGACACGCTCACGAAGGAGTACGGCGAGACGCGCTCGCGCGTGTTCATCAACGAGATCGCGTCGCTGGCGATGCGCGCGATCATGAACTTCGGGTTCTCGATCGGGATCGACGACGAGTCGATCCCCCCGGAGGCCGAAGAGCAGGTCGACGACGCCATCGAGAGCGCCTACGACCGCGTTCAGGAGCTGATCGCGACCTACGAGGCCGGCGAGCTGGAGTCGCTCCCCGGCCGCGGCGTCGACGAGACGCTGGAGATGAAGATCATGCAGACGCTCGGGAAGGCCCGCGACTCCGCCGGCGAGATCGCCGACCAGCACTTCGGCGACGACAACCCGGCGGTCGTGATGGCCCGCTCGGGCGCGCGTGGCTCGATGCTGAACCTGACGCAGATGGCCGGCTCCGTCGGCCAGCAGGCGGTCCGCGGCGAGCGGATCAACCGCGGCTACGAGGACCGGACGCTCTCGCACTACCGGCCGAACGACCTCTCCTCGGAGGCGCACGGCTTCGTGGAGAACTCCTACCGCGGCGGGCTCACTCCCGAGGAGTTCTTCTTCCACGCGATGGGCGGCCGCGAGGGGCTGGTCGACACGGCGGTCCGGACCTCCAAGTCCGGCTACCTCCAGCGCCGGCTCATCAACGCGCTCTCCGAGTTGGAGGCGCAGTACGACGGCACGGTCCGGGACACCTCGGGTCGGATCGTCCAGTTCGAGTTCGGCGAGGACGGCACTTCGCCCGTGAAGGTCTCCTCCGGCGAGGAGGACGGGATCGACGTCGACGGGATCGTCGACCGCGTCGTCGACGCCGAGTTCGAGTCCGGCGAGGAGAAAGAGCGCTTCCTCGGCGAGCGCGAGCCGCCGACGAACCTCTCGGAGCACGCCGGGCCGGGCCTGAACAAGGCCGGCGAGCTGGAGGTGGAGTCGGATGACTGACTACGAGCACGTCACCGACGACATGGAGGCGGTCGTCGAGGCGACCGAACTCCCCCGCCGCCTCAAGACGAAGGTGTACGAGGCGCTCGACCGCAAGGCCGAGGAGACCGGCGAGGTCACCATCGAGCAGGCGACCGACGTCGTCGAGGGCGTCCGGAACCGCTACGAGCAGACGCGGGTCGACCCCCTCGACCCCGTCGGCACCGTCTCGGCGCAGTCGATCGGCGAACCGGGGACGCAGATGACGATGAACACGTTCCACTACGCCGGCGTCGCCGAGATCGACGTCACGCAGGGGCTCCCGCGGCTCATCGAGCTGGTGGACGCCCGGAAGACGCCGGACACGCCGATGATGACGGTGCACCTCGAAGACGAGTACGCGACCGACCGCGAGAAGGCCCACGAGGTCGTCTGGTCGATCGAGGCGACGCGCATCCTCGCGCTCGGCGACGTGTCGACGAACGTCGCGGACATGCTGGTCCGGATCGACTTGAATGACGACACGCTCTTGGAGCGGTGGCCCACCCACTCGAACCCCTCCGAGATCGCGGAGATCATCGCTGAGACGATCGAGGACGCGCTCGGCGTGAACGCCCGGCAGTCGGGCACCGTGATCGAGTTCGGTCCCAACGAGCCGAGCTACCGCGAGCTGCTCCAGCTCGTCGAGCGGCTCCGGGAGATCGTGTTCAAGGGGATCGAGGAGATCGAACGCGTCGTCATCCGCAAAGAGGAGATCGACGGCGACGAGGAGTTCGTCCTCTACACCGAGGGGTCGGCGTTCGGCGACACCCTCGCGATCGAGGGCGTCGACGCCTCCCGGTCGACGTGTAACAACATCCACGAGATCTACCGGAACCTCGGCGTCGAGGCGGCCCGCGAGACGATCATCGACGAGACGAAGAACACGCTCGAAGAGCAGGGGCTCGACGACGTGAACGTCCGGCACCTCATGCTCGTCGCGGACATCATGACGAACAACGGCGAGATCGAGTCGATCGGCCGGCACGGCATCTCCGGCAACAAGGACTCGGTGCTCGCGCGAGCGGCGTTCGAGGTGACGGTGAACCACCTGCTCGACGCCGCGATCCACGGCGAGTACGACGAGCTCGACGGCGTCATCGAGAACGTCATCGCCGGCAAACCCATCTCGATGGGGACCGGCGACGTCGACCTCCGGATGGGGTCGCGCGTCGTGAGCGACGACTAATGTACGTCGAGCTCTCCGACGAGGCGCGGCGGTACATCGGTCGGTTCGACGAGCTGACCGGCGTCACGCCGACCGACTGCCTCGTGGAGGGCGACCGCCTCGTGTTCGTGGTGCCCGCCGGCGAGATGGCGGCCGCGATCGGGCAGGGCGGCGAGACCGTCGCGGAGGCCGAACGCCGGCTCGCGAAGTCGATCGAACTGGTCGAGGACGCGGACACGGCCGAGGCGTTCGTCGCGAGCACGCTCGCCCCGGCGGCCGTCAACGCCGTCACCATCTCCGAGCAGAACGACCGCGTGGCGTACGTCGAGGTGCCCGAGGCCGACCGCGGCGTCGCAATCGGCGCGGACGGCGCGAACATCGAGACCGCCCGTCGGCTCGCCGAGCGGCACTACGACGTCGACGACGTCCAGTTGACCTGACGCGCGTCGTTCGGCTGACTCGACCGGCGTCCCGTTCCCCCGCCGCCCGCGACAGCGGCGGGCGTCCCGGGAACTGACCTCTTCAGGCAGACCGCACGAACGACGACGTCTCGCGTCAGCTTATCGGCTCAGCGTTGTTTTGCGTCCGTCGTTCGATCCGCGAAACGCCCTCAGATTCCGCAAGCGGTGCCTCTCGACCGATCTGAGGGCGTTTCGCGGCGGAGAAAGACGACGCTTAAGTAGCTCCGTTCGGAAGTAGACGTACGATGGCGAACGGCAAGTACGCGGCCCGTAAGCTCAAAAAGGACCGGCAGAAGCGGCGCTGGTCCGACTCCGAGTACGCTCGGCGAGAGCGCGGGCTCAAAAAGAAGTCCGACCCCCTGGAGGGTGCCCCGCAGGCGCGCGGCATCGTCCTAGAGAAGGTCGGCATCGAGGCAAAGCAGCCGAACTCGGCGATCCGAAAGTGCGTCCGGGTTCAGCTCATCAAAAACGGGAAGCAGGTCACCGCGTTCTGTCCCGGTGACGGCGCGATTTCCTTCATCGACGAACACGACGAGGTCACGATCGCCGGGATCGGCGGCGCGAAGGGTCGCGCGATGGGCGACCTCTCCGGCGTCAACTACAAGGTCGAGAAGGTCAACGGCGTGTCGATGATCGAACTGGTTCGCGGCAACGCGGAGAAACCGGTCAGATGAGCGGTGAGGAGACCGAGGCGGCGTCCGACGAGGACGTCGCCGCCGACGAGCCGGACCCGGACGCGCCCGCGTCCAGCGAGGCCGCAAACGAGAACGCCACGCTGTTCGGCGTCTGGGACGTCACCGAGATCGCCTACGAGGACCCCTCCACGAAGCGGTACATGACGGTGACGCCCATCGCGCACACGATGGGCCGCCACGCGTCAAAGCAGTTCAAAAAGTCCGAAATCTCGCTGGTCGAGCGGCTGATCAACCGCCTGATGCAGACCGACGAGAACACGGGCAAGAAGCAGCAGGCGACCCGGATCGTCCGTGACGCCTTCGACATCGTCCACGAGCGGACCGAGGAGAACCCGGTCCAGATCCTCGTGACGGCCGTCGAGAACGCCGCGCCCCGCGAGGAGACCGTCCGCCTGAAGTACGGCGGCATCTCCGTCCCGAAGGCGGTCGACGTCGCGCCTCAGCGCCGCGTCGATCAGGCGCTGCTTTTCATCTCCGACGGCGTCGCCAGCGCGACGTACAAGTCGACGACCTCCGCCGCCGAGGCGCTCGCGAACGAGCTGGTCGCCGCCGCCGACTACGACGTCGAGGGCTCCTACTCCATCTCGCAGAAGGAGGAGCGCGAACGCGTCGCCGCCGCGGCCCGCTGACGTCGGACCGACCGACGGGCCGTTTCGCTCCGATTCGCTACACCGACCACCCACGGGTCCGTCGCGACCGCCTCGCGAGGCGTCCCGAGAGTCTCGACCGTTCCCGTCACCGCTCGCGGCGAACGTTTCGGATCCCAGATACTTACTTACCGCTGGTACAGAGACACGTTCACGGGTATGGCTAACGCACTCACGCGGTCGTGGCACCGGTATCGCGCGGTACCGATCGTCTACCGGATCGGGCTGGCCTTCGTGCTCGGCTCGCTCGTCGGACTCGCGGTGGGGCAGCCCGCGACGGCGCTCCAGCCGCTCGGCGACCTGTTCGTGAACCTCCTGAGCATGCTGATCGTCCCCATCGTCGTGTTCACCCTCCTGATGGGGGCGCGCCGGCTCTCGCCGAGCAACCTCGGCAAGATCGGCGGGCAGGTGGTGGGGCTGTACGCGCTCACCTCGGCCGCGGCGGTCGGGTTCGGGCTGCTGGTCGCGAACCTCGTCGATCCGGGGGTCAACCTCGAACTGGGCGACGCGGAGGCACAGACCGCGGAGGCCCCCGACATCGTCGAGGTGATCTTAGGGATCGTCCCCGAAAACCCGATCGGCGCGATGGCCGCCGGCGACATCCTCCCGACCATCTTCTTCGTCATCGTGTTCGGCATCGCGCTGGCGCTCGTCGAGCAGTCCACCGACTCGCCTGACATCCGGAACGGGGTCGAGTCGTTCTACGACCTCGCGGAGGCCGGGGCCGAGGCGATGTTCAAGGTGGTCTGGGGCGTGATGGAGTACGGCGTAATCGGCGTGTTCGCCCTGATGGCGGCGGTGTTCGGCGAGGCCGGCGTCGACGCCATCGTCCCGTTCGCGCTGCTCATCGCGGCGCTCGCGATCGCCGTGGTCGCTCACATCGCGGTCGTCCACCTCGCCGTCCTCGTGCGGCTGCTCGCCGGCCAGTCGCCGGTCGCGTTCCTCACGGGCGGCCGCGACGCGCTCATCACCGCCTTATCGATCCGTTCTTCGTCCGGGACGCTGCCCGTGACGATGGCGAACGCCGACGACAACTTCCACATCGACGAGGGGGTGTACAGCTTCTCGCTGCCGCTCGGCGCGACGATCAACATGGACGGTACCGCGCTGTATCAGGGCGTCGCGGCCGTCTTCGCCGCCAACCTCGTCGGCGTCCAACTGACGCTGGCCGAGCAGGCGACCGTCGTCCTCGTCGCGGTGCTGGCGAGCGTCGGCGCGGCCGGCGTCCCGGGGACCGGCCTCATCATGCTGACGCTGGTGTTGACGCAGCTCGGACTCCCGCTCGAAGTCGTCGGCTTCGTCGCCGGCGTCGACCCGATACTGGACCGGCTGCGGACGATGACGAACATCAGCGGCGACCTCGCGGTGACGACGGTCGTCGCCAAGTGGAACGACGCGGTCGACTTCACGCGGGGCGCGTGGGTCGGCGAGAGCGGTGACCCCGGCGTCGCCGCTGGCGACGACTGAAAAAACGGGAAAATCGGATTTCGCTCGGGCGGTCGGCGTCGACTGCGGACTCAGTCGTCGGCCGGGGCCGCGCCGGAGCCGCCGTCCGCGTGCTGCTGTTTGACCCACGAGAGCTTGCCGCCGGCCGCGAGGATGTCGCGCTCGCGCTCGGAGGCGTCGAGGTCGGCGGTGAACTCCCACTCGCCGTTGACGCTCACGGTGAACTCTTCCTGCCCGGAGCGGACGCCCGCGGGCACGTCGTCGACGATCGCGAGGTCGTCGCCCTGGTCGATCCGCTCGTACGTCTCCTCGTCGATCGCCAGCGGGACGATCCCGAAGTTGAACAGGTTCGCCTTGTGGATGCGGGCGAAGCTCTGTGCGAAGACCGCCTCGATGCCAAGGTACATCGGACAGAGGGCGGCGTGCTCGCGCGAGGAGCCCTGACCGTAGTTCTCGCCGGCCACGAGGACGCCGCCGTCGGCGTTGAGCGCGCGCTCGGCGAACGTGTCGTCGACGCGCGAGAGCGTGAACTCGGAGAGCTTCTCGATGTTCGAGCGGAACTTCAGGATGTCCGCCGTCGCCGGGATGATGTGGTCGGTGGTGATGTTGTCCTCCATCTTGAGGAGGGCCTCACCGCCGTCCACGTCGATGTCGTCTTTCAGCGGCACGTCGCCGATGTTCGGGCCCTTGACCAGGCCGTCGTCGATCGCCTCGTCGGGCGAGATGATGTCGGAGTCGTCCTCGCCCATGCCGGGGCCGTACTTCGTCCCCATCTCCAGGCCGGGGGCCTCGAGGTCGCCGAGCTCGTCCGCGAGGTCGCGCGGGTCGACGATTTCGCCGGTGATGGCCGCCGCGGTGGCGACCTCGGGCGAGCAGAGGAAGACGGAGTCGTCCTCGATGCCGGAGCGACCCTCGAAGTTGCGGTTGAAGGTGCGCAGCGAGACGGAGTCGGAGGCGGGCACGTGACCGATGCCGATACACGCGCCGCAGGTCGCCTCGGAGAAGTTGACGCCGGCCGCCATCATCTCCGCGGTCCAGCCCTCGCGGGCCAGCATCTCGGACGCCTGCTTCGAACCGGGCGCGACGATCATCTCGGTCTGTTTGGCGACCTCGCGGTCCTCCAGCATCTTCGCGCTGGGGAGGATGTCCTCGTAGGCACCGTTGGTACAGGAGCCGACGATGACCTGCTCGACGTCAGTTCCCTCGTACTCGCTGACGGGGGCGACGTTGTCGGGCATCGAGGGCGCGGCCACGAGCGGTTCGAGCTCGGTTAAGTCGACCTCGACGGTCTCCGCGTACTCCGCGTCGTCGTCGGGCTGGAGGTCGACGTACTCCTCCTCGCGGTCCTGGCGCGCGAGCCAGTCTTTCGTCTTCTCGTCGGTCGCGAAGATCGAAGAGGTCGCGCCCAGCTCGGTGCCGAGGTTCGTGATCGTAGTGCGCTCGGGGATCGAGAGCTTCTCGGCTCCCGGTCCGGTGTACTCGAAGATCTTGCCCACGCCGCCCTTGACGGTCAGCTCGCCGAGGAGGTGAAGCGCGATGTCCTTGGCGGTCGCCCACTCGGGGAGCTCGCCTTCGAGGTGGACGTTGACGACCTCAGGCATCTCGACGTAGTAGGGGCCGCCGCCCATCGCGACGGCGATGTCGAGGCCGCCCGCGCCGATCGCGAGCTGGCCGAGGCCGCCGGGCGTCGGCGTGTGCGAGTCGGAGCCGAGCAGCGTCTTGCCGGGCGCGGCGAAGTTCTCCTTGTGGACCTGGTGGCAGATCCCGTTGCCGGGGCGGGAGAAGTACGCGCCGTACGTGCCCGCCGCCGAGCGGAGGAACCGGTGGTCGTCGGTGTTCTTGAAGTCGAACTGGTACGTCTGGTGGTCGCAGTACTGCGCGGCCAGCTCTGTCTGGACCTCGTCCAGATCGAGCGCCTCGAACTGCAGCCACACCATCGTCCCGGTCGTGTCCTGCGTCAGCACTTGATCGATCTCGATGCCGATCTCCTCGCCGGGCGTCAGCTCGCCCTCGACGAGATGCTCATCGAGGATCTTCTCTGTAATCGTTTGTCCCATATCACGCGAAGATGGCTCTCCCGTGGATATAAAACCCGCGAGTTTCCCGAAGATCGACCGTGTTAGATCCTCTGATGCGGCAACGATCGCTGTGATCTCCGCGTGGTACCATTCACCGTGAAATACGTACTCGTGCCGACTGTTTTAGGTCATTAAACGCCTGAAACGTCTGTTTTCGGGCGCTTTAGCGGTCCCGGTGATACCGGCCGGTTCGACCGCGATCGCCCCGGACCGCGGGCGACATCGTTTAGGTTCGCCCGTGGTTCCGAACGCGCATGTTCGACTCGGGAGCCGCGGTCGCGGCGGCGCTGGAGGCGGCCGGTGCCGACCTTGACGACGCGCAGCGACAGCCGAACGGCGTCGACCTCACCGTCGACGCCGTGTTCGAACCGACGGAACCGGGGTTCGTCGGACGCGACGAGAAACGGGTGGCCGAACGGCGCGAACTGGAGCCGGAAGAGGGTCGGTACCGACTCGACCGGGGGACCTACGTCGTCCGGTACGGCGAACCGGTGCGGATTCCGGAGGAGCGCATCGGCTTCGTCCTCCCGCGCTCGACGCTCCTCCGGAACGCCTGTACCCTCGACACCGCCGTCTGGGACGCGGGCTACGAGGGCGTCGGCGAGGGGCGACTCGACGCGGGGCACGCGATCGAGATCGAGCCGGGCGCGCGGATCGCGCAGCTGGTGCTCGCCGAGGCCGACCACCACGGGACTTACGACGGCGTGTATCAGGGCGAACGGCTCTGACGGCCCGGATCCGGTACTACGGACGCTACACTACCGGCACACAGATACGACGCCGCACGTGCGAGCCGCTCAGGGTGTAAAGGAACGAACGGCACGCCCGTGCCGGGAAAAGGTGGCACGGGCGTGCCGTTCTGTAGGTCCCCGCTGACGCTTCGGCCCTCCAAGCGAAGCGTCACCTGATACAAGCGGCGGTAGCCACTTAAGCGTGCCGGGGCCGGCAGCACCGTCGTATTAGCTGACGGCGTGCCGTTCACGACAGTTCGCTAACGGGAGTCGAACGCCGGCGCTGTCGGGTCCGGGCGGGAGGCCGCGTCGCGCTCGCGTTACTGCCGGGCGGGGTGGTCCGCGCGGAGCCGCGACTGCCCCTCGCCGAGGAGCCGCTCGCGGAGCGTCTCGCCCGCGGGCTCCGCGTCCGCCGGGGGGACGAGGCCGCGCTCGCGGAGTTCCGGGACGACGAGGTCGACGAAGTCGACGAGCGAGTCGGGGCGGACGACCTCCTTGACGTTGAACCCGTGGACGCCGACCTCCTCGCGCCAGCGCTGGAGCTCGTCGGCGACCTGTTCGGGCGTCCCGACGACCTTCGGCGAGGTCGTGCCGAGCCCGCAGAACTCCGCGACCTCGCGGACCGTCCACTCGCGGTCGGGCTGGGCCTTCGTGAACGCGTTCATCGTCCCCTGGATCGCGTCCGTCTCGATGTGTTCGACCTTCTGGTCGGGCTCCAGTTCGGACAGGTCCATGTCGAGGAAGCCCGACAGGAGCGCGAGCGTCGCCTCGACGTCGACGTGGCGCTTGTACTCCTCGTACTTCGCCTCCGCGAGCGCCTCCGTCTCGCCGACGACCGGCACGACGCCGATGAAGAACTTCAGGCTCTCCGGGTCGCGGCCGGCGTCGGCCGCCCGCGACTTCACGTCGTCCATGTACTCGACGACGCCCTCCTCAGTCGGCTGGCTGGCGAAGACGGCCTCGGCGTTGCGCGCGGCGAAGTCGCGGCCGTAGTCCGAGGATCCGGCCTGGTAGACGACCGGGGTGCGCTGGGGCGACGGCTCGGAGCCGTGCGGGCCGGGCACCGAGAAGTGGTCGCCCTCGTGGTCGATCGCGTGGACCTTCTCCGGGTCGGCGTACTGGCCCGCCTCGCGGTCGACCTCGACCGCGTCGTCCTCCCAGGAGTCCTCCCACAGCTCGTAACAGACGTCGAGGAACTCGTCGGCGCGGTCGTACCGGGTCTCCTTGTCCATCCGCTCGTCGAGTCCGAGATTCTCCGCGGCCGACTCCAGGTACGAGGTGACCACGTTGATCGCGATCCGCCCGTCGGTGAGGTGATCCAGCGTCGAGAACTCCCGCGCGAGCTGGTAGGGGTGGTTGTAGGTCGTCGAGCGCGTCACCGCGAAGCCGAGGTCCTCCGTGACCTCCGCCATCGCGGGCACGACGAGCTGCGGGTCGTTCGCGGGCGTCTGGACCGCCTTCTCGACGGCCGTCCCGCGGTCGTCGCCGTACACGTCGTAGACCCCGCGCACGTCCGCGAAGAACACGGCGTCGAAGCCGCCCCGCTCGGCGGTGCGCGCGACCTCCGTCCAGTACTCGCGGTCGGCGTAGTCCGCCGACCGGTCGCCGGGATACCGCCACGACCCGGGCGAGACGTGCTCGACCGAGGTCATGGTGAAGAGGTTGAGATGCAGGTGATCAGACACGGGCACCCGTACGCGTTCCGTGGTAATACGACCACAGAAAGTGGCGTCACTTGTCGCGGTCGCGGACGCGGGCGGTCCGCGTGGCGGAGTCGTCGCGGGTCGCGGGGGAGTCGGTGCGCGGTCGCGGACGCGGGCGGTCAGCGGGCGGTCGACCGGGGGCCGGAGCCGAGCGCGCTACGCCGAGACCGACTCGGGCGAGGAGACGTACGCGGCGAAGTCGGAGGTGGTGATGATGCCGATGGGCGCGTCGCCGTCGACGACCGGCACGTGGTGGAAGCCGTGTTCGAGCATCGTCGCGGCGACCGCCGACACGTCGTCCTGCGCGCTCGCCGTGATCGGGTCCGCCGTCATGTACCGATCGACCGTCGTCTCGGCCTTCGGTTGGCTCTTCGCGACGATGTCGACGAAGTCCGTCGAGGTGAGGATCCCCGCGAGCGACCCGTCGTCCTCGTCGACGACGAGGACGGAGCTGATATCGTTCTCGAGCAGCACGGCGGCCGCGTCCTCGACCAGGGTGTCCGGCGTCACCGTGTGGAGGTCCGTCGACATCAGTCGCGCCACGAAGACGTCTTCGATCTCGTCCATACCCGAAAACACCCGCCCTCGGCGTATAAGCGTTCTCACAGAAACCGTGAGAGCCCCGACTGCCGGCGCGGGCCGTCGCCGTCGGGGGCGGCGACCCACGCGGTCCGCTCGTCTCGCAGGCGCTCCAGCGCCGCGTCAGGCGGGTCCGCCGGCTCGAAGGCGGGACAGCCGCGCCCGCACTCGCGGCCGGGGTCGACCACGCGGTCGAACTCCGCACACCGCGGCCGGCCGTCGCCGGTCGCCTCCCCGTGTGCGCACGCCGGCGGGTCGGGCCGCCACCCCTTCCCGTACGCGCGCTCGGCGACCCGGCGACGCTTGCGGGCCTTCGCCCCCGACTCGACGAGCGCGACGTCCGTGCGCGAGGGGCGCTCGTCGCGTATCTCGACCCCCGGCGCGTCCGGGTCGAGCGGCGTCGGCTCGCGGACCACCTCCCGGTCGCCCGTCTCGGGGTCGAACCGCCAGACGCCGACCGCGTCCGGGATCCGGTTGAGGTGCGCGCGGGTGACGTAGGAGGCGGTCGCGAGGACGACGCGGTCGAACAGGCCGAGCGCGGCGTCGTACCGCAGTTGCGCCTCCAGGTCGCCCGGCCGCCCGAGGTCCGGCTTGTTCTCGACGGCGACCAGCTCCCCGACCCAGTCGTCCGGGTAGCGCGCGGTCGCCCGCACGACCGGCCGACCGTCCCGGCGCTCCCGTTCGAGGTAGCCGACCTCGACCGCGCGCTCGACGACGGCCGCGGCCCGGTCCGGCGGGAGGTCGAACGCCTCCGCGACGGGGACCGCCTCGCCCGGCCCCACCGCGGCCTCGATGGCGGGGTCCGGGATCCGCTCGGCGGCGATCGCGGCGCGGGCGTCGAACCCCGGCCCGGGCGACAGCAGACAGACGTCGACGATGCGGGTCCCGGGCGTCTCGACGCCCGCGCCGAGCTGCCGGGCGACGACCCGGTCGGGGGATTCGAGCGCGGCGCACAGCGCCAGCTCGAACCGGTACTCCATGCGAGGGCAAGGGACGCGGCGGGCTAAAGCGCGTCGGCGGTCGCCGTCGGCCCTCCGCCCTCACTCGCCCCGGCGGACGGCGTCACCCCCGGTCGAAACCGGTATTCCCCGCCGGCCCCTACGACGACCATGCGCCGGGTCACCCGGAATCTCCTCATTGCCATCGCCCTGGTCGTCGTCGCGCTGCTCGCGCTCGGCGCGCTGCCGAGCTACCTCGGGAGCGGCGACCCCTACTACCTCACCGTTGAGCCGATCGAGACGAACGGCACCGTGGCCGACGTGAACAACGTCTCCGACCGCCGGTATCCGTACCTGGTCGGCGCGATAGAGAGCGCCGACGGGCGTTCCGAGGGCTACCAGACCGGTCCCTACGGGATGAAGGAGTGGTTCACCCACACGCCGTTCGACGAGATCGACGCCGTGACCAAACAGAACCCCACCGCCGCGACCGAGAGCGGCGTGCGGGTGAGTCGCGACGGACAGGTCTACCGCGCGGAGGTGGTCCGCCCGTGACGGACCGCGGAAGTGACGACGGTGCGGGCGACGGCGGTCGCGTCGACGCCCGAGAGGCCGCCACGGACCTCCGCGAGCTCCCCGCGTTCGCCGACGGGCGGAACCACTCGCTGCCGGGCGAGCCGGAGTGGCCGGTGAAGGAGGTCGTCGTCGAGTACGACGAGGGCTGGTTCGTCGGCGGCTACGACCGCGTCGAGCAGCCCGACGGGACCGAGAAGCGGTACTACTGGGCGGAGCTGTCGCCCGCGACGGTCGTCATCGCGGTCGCCGACGACCGGGTGCTGTTCGTCGAGCAGTACCGCCCGACGGTGCGGAACACCCAACTGGAACTGCCGGCGGGGATCGTCGAATCGGGCGAGTCCTACACCGAGGCGGGCGCGCGCGAACTCGCCGAGGAGACCGGGTTCGAGCCGGACTCGACCTCGCTGCTCCAGGAGGTGTGGTGTTCGACGGGCGTGTTGCGTCACACGCGCGGCTACGTGTTCGCCGAGGGGCTGACTCCGGTCGACGTCGACCACGACAGCAACGAGTTCCTTGCGCCGCGGTCGGTCCCGGTCGACGAGGCGCTGGAGATCGCGCGCGAACCGCCGACGAACGACGCGACGCTGGAGGGACTGCTGCTGGCCGAGCGAGAAGGGCTCGTATAACTGCGCCCGGCATCCGCCCGCCCGAGAAACCCGACGTACGTCCAGTTCCCCGCGTCGACCGGGAGGAATTAGGCGTCTCGGCCCGTTGATACTCCCATGAGCCAGACCTCGGAACAGTCGGTGTTGCTGTCGGACGACCCCCCGCTCGACCTCCGCCTCTCGGACGAGGAGTTGGAGGCGACCCGCGAGCGCATCGTCTCGTTCATCCGCGACGTGGTCGACGACGCGGGCGCGACGGGCGCTGTCCTCGGCCTCTCCGGCGGCATCGACTCGACGCTCACCGCGCACCTCGCGGTCGAGGCGCTCGGCGAGGACGGCCTCCACGGGCTCACGATGCCCTCGGCGGTGAACGACGCGGACGTGATGAGCGACGCCGAGCGCGTCGCTCACGACCTCGGGATCGAGTACGACGTGGTCGAGATCCAGCCCATCGCGGAGGCGTTCTTCGACGCGGTCCCGGAGGCCGCGGACGACCGCACGGCCGCCGGGAACGTGTACGTCCGCACCCGCGCCGTGCTGAACTACTTCGTCGCGAACTCGGAGGACCGGGTGGTCCTCGGGACCGGGAACCGCGCCGAGGCGATGACGGGCTACTACACGAAGTACGGCGACCAGGCGGTCGACTGTAACCCCATCGGGAACTGCTACAAACAGCAGGTGCGCCAGCTGGCCGCCCACGTCGGCGTCCCGCGCGACCTCGTGATGCAGGAGCCGACCGCGGGCATGTGGGAGGGCCAGACGGACGCCGAGGAGATGGGGCTCGACTACGACACCGTCGACGCAATCCTCGCGGTCCACGTCGACGGCGGCCTCTCGCGGGCGGCGACGGTCCGCGAGCTGGACGTCCCCGAAGAAGCGGTCGACCGCGTGGTCGACCTCCACGAGCGCAGCGCCCACAAGCGGGCGATGCCGCCGGCCCCCGAACGCGACTTATAAAAAAACCGACTCCGCCTCGACGAGTATTTATAAAGAACTGATGCGGTGGCGCGTGCCTGCGAGCGGCCGACAGGCCGCGACCCGCCAGGCCGGGGCTTTGGAGGTGTCAGCGCGGGATTTTCGAACACAAAGGGATTTCCGGTCCCCGACGACTCTCAGAACTCGCGCATCGCTTCGAGCACGTCGTGCGCCGAGCCGTCGTCGATCGCTTCGCGGGCCAGTTCCAGTCCCTCCTCGATGGAGTCGGCGTCCTCGCCAGCGTAGATCCGGAGCGCGGCGTTGACGGCGACGGCGTCCGCGAACGCGCCGTCGCGTTCGCCGGCCAGCACCTCCTCGGTGATCGCGGCGGAGTCGGCGGCGACGTCGTCGACCGCGAGGTCGTCCTCTTCGAGGTCCATCCCGTACTCCGCGGTCTCGATCTCGAAGTCGGTGAAGCTCGCGCCCTCGGACCCGGCGTCGTCGCCGTCACCGTCGTCCGCCGCGTTCCACTCGGCGACCTTCGTGTAGCCGGGGCGCACGTCGTCGTACCCCTCCATCCCCTGGAACATCAGGACGCGGTCGAGGTCGTGGAACTCGCTTTCAACGAACGTGTCGACCACCTTCTTCGCGAACGCGAGGTGGTAGAAGGAGCCGAGGTGCGTGGATGCGCCGGCCGGGTTCGCCAGCGTCTCGACCGTGTTGACGAACGACCGGACGCCCATCATGTCGCGGCGCTCGAACAGGTCGTCGATCGCGGGGTTGAACGCGGGCTGGTAGTAGAAGCCGAAGCCGGTCTCGTCGACCATGTCGGCCGAGTCCGACGGCGTCAGCTCGGTGTGGACGCCGAGCTCGTCGAGGACGTGCTTGTACGAGTCCTGCTTCTGCGTCGGGACGCGGTCGCCCGAGTGGACGACGACCGGCGTGCCCGCGGCGGCCGCGACGGCCCCGGCCGCGACGCCTAAGATTGCGGTCCGACCCTTCCCGTCGTAGTTCGCGCCGCAGTCGACGGGGTCGGCGTCGGGCTCGGCGTACTCGACGCGGTCGCACATCACGTCGACGTACGCGCCCAGCTCCTCTGCCGTGTTCCGCTTCCAGCGGTTCGCGAGCCAGAACGCCCCGAGCGTCGTCGGATCGGGTTCGCCGGCGAGGATGCGCTCGAACGCCTCCGTCGCCTGCGCGCGGGTGAGGTCGTCGGCCGACTTGTGGCCGGAGCCGCAGACCTCGGTCATCAGCCGTTTGAGGGGCCAGTCGCCGAACTCCTGAGTCGCCTGAGCCATACGCTCCGTTCGGCCTTCCCGACGAAAAGTCCCCCGCTCGGCTCCCGAGCGCTGGGAAGGGAGGGCGGTCGAGACGAGGCCACCCAAGACACTTACCGGCCCGCGACGCCGGACGCACCGTGAGCGATCGAACGTTGAGCGCCGGGAGCCGAACACCCTCCGCCGAGCGGCAGCGTCGACCGACGAGGCGAACCGTCCTCGTCGGTTCCGGGCTCGCGGTGAGCGGCCTCTCCGGCTGTCTCGGCGGCGCGTTCCGCGACGAGTCGCCGACGGCGACCGTGTCGGCGCGCTCGACCGAGCGGGTCGACGACCCCGAACACGACGGGAGCGTCGCGGTTGAGGACGATACCGCCCGGATCGAAGGCAGGTTCGCCGCACCGGTCGACTGCGTCTCGCTCGATCTGCGGGTGTTGACGTCGTCGCCGGAGGAGGCGACCGCCATCGTGGAGATCGCGGCCGCGGAGACCAGAGGCGGCTGTAACGGCCCCGCGGCCGTCGAGTACGAGGGCGAGGTCGCGCTCACGTTCTCGATTCGGGACCTCACCCTGAACCATATTCTCGACGACGAGGACCGAGTCACCGTCGCGCGCTACGAACGAGACGGGTGACGCTCGCGCTCCGCCCGCGCCCCGCGCGAGCAGCGAAACGGAACGGCGGGGCCGTTCTCGCGGTATCTGTGGTAACAGTCCGCAAACAGAAAAAGAACGAACGTGTATTTCTGACAGTAAAATTGTTTGATAACATAGTTCTATCGCACTCAAATTCTGTAACCAGTTCTAAATTGCGTCAGAGTTATATGTATGTCCATGCTTTTGGTGATTGTACCCGATGACGTCCAAATCCGTGTCCACGGCGCTCACGCTGTACCGTTCCCGTACATTGACGCTCGAACAGGCCGCGACCGTCGGCGGCTGCTCGACGGCGCAGCTGGAGGAGAGCGCCCGGGCGTTCGCGCCGACGCCCGCCGCCGGCGACGACTGACTCCCCGCGCACCGTCGGCGACCGGTACGGCCCCCGCTGACGACCGGCCGCTCCTCTCCGCCGACGCTCGCCCGCTCCGAGTCGTCCTCCGACCTCCCCGCCTCTCGCTCGCTCCGAAACCGCTACCTACGCCCGACCCCAAGGGTACACAATGAGTCTGGACGCGGACTGGCGAGCCGACGTCGACGCGGTCGACGCGGCCCTCATCGACGAGTACCAGAGCGGCTTTCCCGTCGAGTCGTACCCGTTCGAGCGGGTCGCCCGCGAGGTCGCGGCCGAGACGGGGGTCGACCTCGACGCCGACGCCGTCCTCGACCGCGTCCGCGACCTCCGCGAGCGCGGCGTGTTCCGCCGGTTCGGCGCGGTCCTCAACCCGCCGGTCATCGGCTCCTCGACGCTCGCGGCGGTGCGCGCGCCCGAGGACCGCTTCGACGAGGTCGCCGAGGTCATCAACGGCTACCGGCAGGTGAACCACAACTACCGCCGCGACCACGAGTGGAACCAGTGGTTCGTCGTCACCGCCGGCTCCCGCGGGCGGCGCGACGCGATCCTCGCGGAGATCGAGGAGCGCACCGGCTGCGAGGTGCTGGCGCTCCCGATGCTCACGGACTACTATATCGACCTGGAGTTCCCCGTCGTCAACGGCGACCGGTTCGCGCGGGAGTCGCTGGAGGAGACGGACGTCTCCGCCACCCGCATCTCCGAGAACGCCCGCGGCGACCTGAGCGCGCTGGAGGCCGACCTCCTCTTAGCGATTCAGGACGGCTTCCCGCTGTCGGCGACTCCCTACGCCGACGTGGCGGCGGCAATCGACGCCGACGTCGACGACGTCCTCGCCGCGGTCGAGCGACTGCTCGCGGACGGCTGTATCAAGCGGATCGGCTGTATCGTCAACCACGTCGTCACCGGCTTCACGAACAACTGTATGGTGGTCTGGGACGTGCCCGACGACGAACTCGACGAACGCGGCGAGGCGGTCGGGAGCCTCCCGTACGTCACTCTCTGTTACCACCGGCCGCGCCGCCCCGACCAGGACTGGGAGTACAACCTGTTCACGATGATCCACGGCCGCGAGGCGGACGCGGTCGACGCGAAGATCGACGAACTGGCGGCCGAGCACCTCCCCTTCTCACACGAGCGGCTCTACTCGACGGAGACGCTGAAACAGACCGGCGCGCGGTACGAGGACCTCGTCGCCGACGCGGAATAAGTGGGCCCGGATCCGTTGAATTCCGACTTCCGGACACTTCGCCGTTCGGAACGGCAGGCAGATCGCGAGTGCGAACTGAGCGCTGGATCTCTTCCCAATTTCAGCTGAGGTCCTCATCCGCGGACGAGTGGCGTCGCAAACGCGTACAGACAAGCGGTTAGGCTGATGACGGAGAAAACGGGCGCTACCCGGTCCCCGTCGATAACGAAACCAGCCGTGAGGACGGAGAGCGCCACGGCGACGAGGGCTATGCCGATGAAACGGAGGTGTACAAGGATCTCCTCTTGTTCGCGGGACATGGACGGGATAGAGATCGACTCGGAATCAGTTTTGTGGAACAGAAAACGTTCATCCGGCACACTTGACTCGGACGTCACAGCATAGTTCGGTTCTTCGTCGGTCTCTGTGTCTCGTCCGGCGAACCCGTATCGAGCGACTGAGGCCTTACTGTATCGGGTGTTGTGGGCCTCAACAACGCCGGAGTAACTCGAAAAACGGCCTCGGCTTCCGCTCAGTCGTCGCTCGGCTCCGCGACGGCCGCGCCCGACGACTCGACCGCCGCCGCGCCGCTCGCCTCGCCGAGGCCGAGTCGGTCGAGCGCGTCCGCGCCCGCGACGGCGACCGCGACGAACCCGACCTTGGAGACCACGTCGAGGTAGACGAACACGAGCATCTCCGTCGCGGGCGTCAGGATTCCGAACCCGGTCGGGGCGAGCAGCCACACCACGGGGTACAGCGTCCACAGGACCACGGTGATGTTCCGGAGCGTCCCGAAGACGGCGCGAACCCGGTCGCACTCCGCCGACGCCGACCGCGGCAGCGTGACGAGCAGGCCGTACACCAGCGCGGCGTAGGCCGCGCCGGCGACGCCGAACGCGACCCACGAGACCGTCCCGGTCGTCGCGGCCGCGACGACCCCGCCGGCGATGATCACCACGTCGACCGCGATCAGCCCGCCGAGCACCCTGCGCGGCGGTCGCGCGAGGAGCCCGAGATAGAGGATCAGGAGCGGCGTCGTCACGAGCCAGTCGAGGTACCGCGCCGCCTCGATCTCCCCGCTGGGGGTCGAGGCGACGCCGAACCCGAGCGCCATCGCCAAGTACGCCAGCGCCGCGACGCCGGTGACCCCGGCGAGGGTGGCGTAGTGACGCGCGTGGGAGTCGCCGTCCCCCGACCCCGCGAGCCAGCGCCACAGCGGGGGCACGGTGCCCGCCCCCATGGTCAAAGCGCCGATCCACGCCCAGAGGGCGGTGTCGGCGATCATCTCGACGCACCCCCGTCGGCGTCGTCGCCGTTCGGCGCGCCGCCGCCGAAGTAGAACTCGCCCCCGTCGGAGACGACGGTCTCGGCCCCGGTCGCGGCGTCGCCGTCGCCCGGCCCCGAGAGGCCGCCCTCGGCGGTGTCGAACGAGAACCCGTCGACGGCGCTCCTGAGCGCCCGCGCCCGCTCCGAGAGCGACCCGGCGGCGGTCTCGACGGCCCCGAGCGTCTCCTCCTGTTCGTCGACCGCGCCGGTCACGTCGCCCGCCGCGCTCGCCGTCTGGGCGCTGATCGCGGAGACGTCCTCGACGTGACCGACGACCGCGTCGACGGAGTCCGCCTGCGTCTCGGTCGCGTCGGTGATCTCGGCCATGCTCCTGTCGGTCCGCTCCGAGGCCTCCGCGAGCCGTTCGAGCGCGTCGATCGACGTCTCGACGGTGTCGACCCCGGCGGAGATCCGTTCCTCGGTGCGAGCCATCGCGGCCGCGCCGGTCTCGGCGCGCTCCTGGACCGCGTGGATCCGGGCCTCGATCTCGCTCGCGGACTTCTGGGTCTCCTCCGCGAGCGACTTCACCTCCTCGGCGACGACCGCGAAGCCGGCCCCGTCGGCACCGGAGCGGGCCGCCTCGATCGACGCGTTCAGCGCCAGCAGGTTCGTCTGCTCCGCGATCTCCGAGATGGTGTCGACCACCTCGCCGATCTCCTCAACCTCCTCGGCCAGCGCCTCGACCTCCGCGGTCGTCTCCGCGGTCGTCTCCTCGACCGCGTCCATCTCGTCGAGCGCCTCCTCGGCCGCCTCGCGGCCCTCGTCGCCGACCGCGGCCGCGTGTTCGGCGGTCTCCGCGACGTCGGTGACCGTCGAGGCCACCTCCTCCGCGGAGGAGGCGAGGCTCTCGGCCTCGTCCGTCGCCGCCCGGAGGTCGTCGCGCTGGGTCCGCGCACCCTCCGCGATCTCCGAAACCGCCTCGGAGACGGTTCCGGTCGTCGCCCGCAGGCTGTCGGTGCGGTCGTCGACCCGCCCGGCCACGTCGGCGGTGTCCTCCGCGACGGTCGCGACCGAGGCGACGGTTCCCTCAAGCTCTTCGGCCATCTCGTTGAACGCGGTCCCGACCCGAGCCATCGCCTCGTTGTCGCTCGCCGGGTCGACCCGCCGCGTCAGGTCGCCGTCGGCGAGCGCGCGCATCGCGGTCTCGTACTCCGTCGCCTTCCGCTCTACCGTCTCGGCGCGCGCGTCGGCCTCTCGTCGCGCTTCCTCGGCCTCCTCGCGCGCCCGTTCCGCGTCGTCGATCTCCGAACGCAGCGAGCCGCGCATCTCGTCGAACGCGCCGAACAGGCGGCCGATCTCGTCTGGCCGGCCGGACTCCAACTCGACCGCGAGGTCGCCGTCGGCCATCCGATCGGCCTTCCCGGTGAGCTGCCGGAGCGCGATGACCGTGTTCGAGCCGACGGTGACGCCGATGAGCGCCAGCCCGATCACCGTCAGTAGCGACATGCCGACGAGCCCCGAGCGGACCTCCGCCCCGGCCGGACCGAGCTCCGTCGCCCTGAGATATACGACCGCCCCGTACGCCACCGAAACCCCCGTGACCGCGACCAGCGACAGCGCGAGCCGTGTGCCGTAGCTGGACCGAACTCTCTCGACCGGTCCCTTGTCCATGATGTACCCGTCCGGAACCATCCGACCGGTATAATCGCTCGCCGTCAGCAATCACTCGTGATAATCGATCGGCCGCCGGGACGGTCGGATTTTTCCGGCCGCCGGGGGAACGGTCGGGCATGGCAGACGCCTTCGACCGACTCGGCTACGGGACGTACAAGCTGGCGGACGGCGAGGAGTGCGCCGAGGGGGTCGCTCACGCGGTCGACACCGGCTACCGCCACGTCGACACCGCGCAGGGATACGACAACGAGGCCTCGGTCGGCGACGGGATCGACCGGAGCGGCGTCGACCGCGACGACCTGTTCGTCGCGACGAAGCTCTCGACGGACAACCTCTCGTACGACGACGCGGTCGAGACCGCGCGCGCCAGCCGCGACCGGCTCGGCGTCGACTCGATCGACCTGCTGTACGTCCACTGGCCGATCAACAGCTACGACCCCGCGGAGACGCTGCCCGCGCTCGACGACCTCGTCGACGACGGCGTGATAGACCGGATCGGCCTCTCGAACTTCGAGCCGGACCAGCTCGACGAGGCGATCGACCGCCTCGACCACGACCTGTTCGCCCACCAAGTCGAGTGTCACCCGCTCCTCCAGCAGGAGACGCTCCGCGAGTACGCCGTCGAGCACGACCACTGGCTCGTCGCCTACTCGCCGATCGCGCGCAACCGCGTCGCCGACGTCGACGCGCTCCGGGAGATCGCCGACGCGCACGACGCGACCCCGGCGCAAGTGAGCCTCGCGTGGCTGCTCTCGAAGGAGCGCGTCGCGCCCATCCCGAAGGCGGCCGACGTCGGCCACGTCGCGGACAACTGGGCCGCCCGCGAGATCGACCTGACGGCCGACCAGATCGCCCGGATCGACGCGCTCGACCGCGGCGAACGCGTCGTGGACTTCGAGGAGGCCCCGTGGAACGCGGCCTGACCTCCGGAGCGCTCAATACCGGTATTGTCCCCTCATAGTCGGTTTAACGGACCCTCCGACCCAACGCTCGACCGTGCCGGACCCGAACCTCGACCCCGACGCCGCCCGGACCCGCGACGCCCGCCCCGCGGCCGACGTCGCTGACGCCGAGGGGGAGTCCGGCCCCCGCGACTGCCCGGCCCTCCCCGCGGCGACGCCGGACGCCGACGCGGTGTTCGAGCGGCTCCGGACGCTCGCCGTCGTCGCCGGTTTCCTCGGTCTCCTCCTGACGCTGATCGCGGCGGAACTGCTCGTCCGGATCTGAGCCGCGCCATCGCCCGAACCGAAACTGAACGCGAGATGCCTCGATCCGGGGACCAAGTCCGCCCTCCCCGCGGGTTTCACTTCCGCTTTCGGGCGCGTTTTTAAAAGGTGCGGGCACGACACTCCGCACATGGCCCAGTCCACGTTCGACGACGACGACCTGTTCGGCGAGGCGGCCGCGGAGACGCGCGCGGAGGTCGAGGAACACCTCGCCGCGGCGCGCGAGGAGCTCCCGGACCCGGACGCGGTGTGGGAGACGGACGCGGACAACGTGCTCGGCGCGCTCAACGGGCTGAAGTCCGCGCTCGACGCCGGCGACGCGGTCGACAGCGTGCGCTCGGCGAAGAAGGCGTACGTCCTCGGCGAGCGCGCCGACGCCTTCGACGACGCCGAGGACCTCGAAGCGGAGATTGAGGAGCTCGAATCGCTCGTCGGCGACATCGAGAGCGCCGCCGACGAGGTGGCCTCGCTCACGGGCACGGTCCCCGCGATCCGCGGAGCGCTTCAGGACGCGGCCGACGACGACGAGTAGCCCTTCGCGGCCCTTTTCACTCCGCGTCTCGCTCGACGACCGCCGCCGCCAACTCCGCGAGCGCGTCGCTCGCCCGGCCGAGCAGGAGTTCCCCGCGCTCCGCGTCGCCGTCCCGCGGGTCGCCGACGACGCCGTTGTCGGTGAACTCGTCGGCGTCGTGCGCGAGGTTCACGCCCGAGACCCACTCGCCCCACCGGTCGGCCGCGCCCGCGCCCGCCTCGTCGACGCGCTCCTCGCGGACCAGGCCCGGATTCGTCGCGCGCAGCAGCGCCGTCTCCAGCGGTCCCGCGTGGCCCATGTCGCTCGCGTGGTCGCCGACCGCCTCGAACCACGTGAACGCGACCCCGTAGCCGCCGTGGTCGGGATCCCGCGAGAACCGGCGGGCGACCTCCGCGAGCGCCTCAACGTTCCCCCCGTGCCCGTTGACGGACACGACGCGGTCGACGCCGTGCGCGACCAGCGACTCGGCCGACTCCCGGACGTACGCGCGGAACGTCTCCGGCGAGACCCACATCGTCCCGTCGAACGCGCGGTGTTCCTCGGCGACGCCGACCGGGACCGGCGGAGCGACCGCGACCTCGCCGCGGTCGGCGGGCGAGCTTACGCCTGACTCGCCGCTCTCCTCGCCCCGCTCGTACGCGTCGGCCCCGGCCTCGGCGACGGCGACGGCGTTCAGCGTGTCGGTGCCGAGCGGCGCGTGCGGGCCGTGCTGTTCCGTGCTGCCGACCGGGAGGAACGCGACGTCGACGTCGGCGTCGCGCGCGTCGGTCCAAGTGACCTCGCTGAGGCGCATACGGACACGTCGGCACCCGCCGTCGTATAGCCGACGGTCACGCTCCGCCCGCCGCTTCGGGCGTCGCAACGCGGTCGACCCCCGGTATTATCCCGGTCCCCGCCGATCGCGATTGTATGGCCAATGACAACACGGAACTCGGTTCGGAGGGGCCGACCCGGGCTCCGAACGTGTCGTTCGGCCCGCTGAAGCGGGCGCTTCGCGAGCATCGATATCCGGTGACGGCCGCGGAGCTGATAGAGCAGTACGGCGGCGCTGAACTGGAGACCCGGACGGCGACCGAACGGTTCGCTCGCCTGCTCGAAGACTGCGAGGAGACGCAGTTCCGGGAGCCGTCGGACGTCCGCGAGGCCGTCCTCGACGCGCTCGGCTACGACGACGCGTCCCCGGATATTGCGCCGGACGACTGGACCTCGCTCCGGTGACGCCTCGGTCAGGCTCTCGGGGCGGCTGGGTCGGCGGCGCTCCCGATCAGTCGTCGTCGGTCTCTGCGTCCTCGACGATCCGCGCCGTGCGCTCCTGCGCCCGGTCGATGAACTCCTGTGGCAGCTCGTCGATCTCGCCCGCCTGAACGCCCCAGAGGTGCGCGTACAGCCCGTCGTTGTCGAGCAGTTCCTCGTGGGTGCCCCGCTCCGCGATCCTCCCGCCCTCCAGCACGAGGATGGTGTCCGCGTCCTTGATCGTCGAGAGCCGGTGGGCGATCGCGAACGTCGTCCGGTCGGCGGTGAGCCGGTCGAGCGAGCGCTGGATCAGCATCTCCGTCTCGGTGTCGACGTCGGAGGTCGCCTCGTCGAGGATGAGGATGTCGGGGTCCTTGAGGACCGCGCGGGCGATGGTGACGCGCTGGCGCTGGCCGCCGGAGAGCTTCACGCCGCGCTCGCCGACCATCGTGTCGTAGCCGTCGGGGAGGTTCTCGATGAAGTCGTGCGCCTCGGCCGCCCGCGCCGCCTCCTCGACCTCCTCGTCGGTCGCGTCGAAGGTCCCGTAGGTGATGTTCTCGCGGACGGTGCCGTAGAACAGGTACGAGGACTGCCCGACGTAGCCGATCGACCGGCGGAGCGACTTGAGCGTCACGTCGCGGACGTCCTGGCCGTCGATCTCGATCGCGCCTTCGTCGACGTCGTACATCCGGAGCAGGAGCTTGAGGACGGTCGACTTCCCGGCACCGGTCGGCCCGACCAGCGCGAGCGTCTCGCCGCCCTCGACGGAGAAGTCGACGTCCTCGATGATCGTCTCATCATCGTAGCCGAAGGAGACGTCGTCGTACACCACGTCCCCGTCGCCGACGACCAGGTCCTCGGCGTCCGGCTCCTCGGCGAGCCGCGACGGCTCGTCCATCAGGCCGAATATGCGCGCCGAGGAGGCGCGGGCGCGCTGGTACATGTTGATGATCTGGCCGAACTGCGCCATCGGCCAGATGAACCGCTGCGTGTAGAGGATGAACACGACGAACATCCCGACCGAGAGGTCACCGGTGAACGGTCCCGGCGGCGTGTCTTGGAACACCCAGAGGCCGCCGACGACGAACGTGAGCACGAACCCGATGCCGGCGAGCACGCGGAGCGCCGGGAAGAACTTGATCCGCGTCGTGATCGCGTCCCAGTTGGCGTCGAAGTAGTCCATCGACACGTCGTCGACGCGGTCGGACTCGTAGTGTTCGGTGTTCGACGACTTGATCACCTGAATGCCGCCGAGGTTGTTCTCCAGCCGGGAGTTCATCTTCCCGACCGACGACCGCACCTCGGCGTACTTCGGCTGGATAATCTTGATGAACAGGTACGTGAACCCGCCGATGACCGGGACGGGGAGCAGCGCGACCAGGGCGAGTTGCCAGTTGATCCAGAAGAGCAGCACGCCGATGCCGATCACCATCACGGACAGCCGGAACAGGGAGTTCATCCCGTCGTTGAGGAACCGTTCGAGCCGGTTCACGTCGTTCGAGAGGATGGACATCATCTCCCCGGTCTGCTTGTCCGAGAAGAACTCCATGTTCAGCCGCTGCATCTTGTCGTAGGTGTCCGTCCGCACGTCGTGCTGGATGTTCTGCGCGAAGGCGTTGAACCCCCAATTACGGATCCAGTGGAACCCCGCCCCGATCCCGAACGCCCCGCCGATGACGGCGATGGTGAACCAGAACTGCCCCGTCTGGGCCGTCGGCAGCCACACGTCAGGGAGGACGACGAGCGGGATCTGCTCGCTGAACGCGGGCACCTCGCCCGCCGCCTCCTGCGAGTCGGTATAAAAGATGGCGTCGACGGCGATCCCGAGCATGAGCGGGGGGAGGAGATCGAGGAGTCGCGCGAAGACGCTCGCGAAGACCCCCACCGTCACCTGCGGGACGTAGTCGCGGCCGTACTCGACGAACAGCCGCTTCATCGGATTCTCTATCTTGTCCCGCTGCTCCTCGAAGGGGTCGTCTTCTTCCCAGTCGACGCCACTCATCGAATTCCCTTATCAGGTAAGCGGGCAAATAGGTTTCCTTCGAACCGAAATGCGTCGGCAGAAAACGCCGGTAACGCGCGGTCGATCGGGCGATTCGCCCTCGATCGCCTCGGGTGACACCGCCGATCGCGACCCGCGGCGTCAGAGGTCCCGCCGCTCGGCCGCGGGGTCGATGCCGGCGGACTCCAGATCGCCTCGGACGCGACGCCTGAGCGGATCGGGGATGCGCTCGCGCGGGACCGGCGCGGCCGTGCCGGACTCCGCCTCCTCGGTCGGGACGGACCAGTAGAGGACGCGCTCCGTCTCGGCGTAGAACTCCACCGCGAACTGCTCGCGGGCCCCCTCGTAGTGGACGCGGGCGGCCGCGCCCTCGGCGCGCCAGCCCTCCTGTCGGACCAAGGCGGCGATCGGCTCTCGCATGGCCGCGCTCGGGCCGCCGGCCTCATGTGGGTGTCGGCCGCGCCCCGGCGGCCTCGTCGACGCGCTCGCCGGCGATCCGGCCGCCTCGTCCGTCCGCATCGACACCGGTTTACAACCGCCGCCCGGACGGATCGCCATGTCTCTTCGCGTCACGTTCCTCGGGACGGGCGGGGCCGTCCCGACCGTCGAGCGCGCGGCGAGCGCCGTCTTCGTCAACCGCGAGGGCGACCGCTTCCTCTTCGACTGCGGCGAGGGCACCCAGCGCGAGATGATGCGCGCCGGGACCGGGTTCGCCGTCGACCGGATCTTCGTCTCGCACCTCCACGGCGACCACGTCCTCGGGCTCCCCGGCCTCGTCCAGACGCTCGGGTTCAACGACCGCACCGACCCGCTGACGGTCCACTGCCCGCCGGGGACCGACGACCACCTCCGGAACCTCGTCCACGCGGTCGGCCACGACCCGGCGTTCCCCGTCCGAATCGAGCCGGTCGCCCCCGGCGAGGTCGCCTACGAGACCGACGAGTACGCCGTGCGCGCCTTCGAGACGGAACACCGGACGGTGTCGCAGGGGTACGTCCTCGCGGAGGACGACCGCCCCGGCCGGTTCGACCGCCCGAAGGCGGAGGAGCTCGGCGTCCCCGTCGGCCCGAAGTTCGGCCGGCTCCACGAGGGCGAGTCGGTCGAGGCCGAGGACGGCACGGTCGTCGACCCGGAGCAGGTCGTCGGGCCGCCGCGTCCCGGCCGGAAGCTGGTGTACACCGCGGACACGCGCCCGCGGGAGTCCACGGTCGAGGCCGCCGCGGACGCCGACCTGCTGATCCACGACGCCACCTTCGCCGACGACATGGCCGACCGCGCCCGCGACACGGCCCACTCCACCGGCCGCGAAGCGGGATCGATCGCGGCCCGCGCGAACGCGAAGCGGCTCGCTCTGGTCCACATCTCCTCGCGGTACGCCGCCGACCCGCGGCCGATCCGCGCCGAGGCCCGCGAGGAGTTCGACGGCGAGTGTCTGCTCCCCGACGACGGCGACCTGATCGAAGTGCCGTTCCCCGACGCGGACTGAGACTGGGACGTTCTCGTCGGTCGGTACTACTCGGATGACTTTGTGAGCGACGTGACGACTACCGAAGCTTCAGCCGCTCCGTAAGGGGTAGTTATCGCTGCGGACACGATCACCACCGAAGCCCCAGCCGGGAGGCGGGCGCACGCTCGCTGCGGTCCTCGTCGCTCGCGTTGCTCACTCCTGCGGTCCTTGCTTCGCCTGCGCCCGCCTCCCGGCTGCCCCTTCGAGCCCCACCCCGCACAGCCCCGCACCTCACGCCTCCCCAGCCTCGCGGTTCGCGCTCTCCGAGCGCNCCGCGTCCCTCGCGCGACGCTCCTCGGCCGCGATGCGGCCTCGGAGGCGCGCGCCACCGCTTCGTTTCGTCGACCTCGTCGAATCTCGACCCGCGGAATAGCGATCCGTGTGATCGTTCCACTCGAAACGAAGCCCGCGCGTGGCTGACGTGTGTCTGACGCGGTCGCGATCGTCGTGTCGTTCGATCTGCCCGGATCGAGAGAAGGACGTTAGAAGCTCTCAAACGGCTCTTTCTGTTCACTTTCACCCCGGTCACCGTCGTTTTAATACGGTGAGGAACCAACCCTCGTACGCCTCCCACCGAAACAACACCGGAGGCGGAGACACCCCATGAGCGAACTGCGACAGGAAGCGGAAGCGATAGCGGAACAGTTCTCGGACCACACCGACGTCGATCCCGACGACGTCGAGGATCGGCTGGCGACGCTCGTCGACGAGTACCGCGTCCCCCTCGACGAGGCGCGCCGGAGCGTCACAAACAGCTACCTCGAAGACGCCGGGATGGAGCGCGACGAACTCGGCCGCGGCGGCAGCGAGGAGGTCCTCGTCAACGACATCGACGAGGACGAGCAGTGGGTCGACCTGCGCGTGAAGCTGGTCGACCTCTGGGAGCCGCGCAGCGACTCCATCTCGCAGGTCGGCCTGCTCGGCGACGAGTCGGGCACGATCAAGTTCGTCGCCTTCGAGACCTCCGACCTCCCCGAGCTGACGGAGGGGCAGTCCTACGAGCTCTCGAACGTCGTCACCGACGAGTACGAGGGCAGCTACTCGGTGAAGCTCAACCGGACGACCGGTATCACCGAGATCGACGAGGCGATCGAGGTCGGCGACAACGCCGACACCGTCGAGGGAGCCCTGGTCGACATCCAGTCCGGCTCCGGGCTGATCAAGCGCTGTCCCGAGGACGACTGTACGCGCGTCCTCCAGAACGGCCGCTGCTCCGAACACGGGCAGGTCGAGGGCGAGTTCGACCTCCGGATCAAGGGCGTCCTCGACGACGGCGAGACCGTCACCGAGGTCATCTTCGACCGCGAGGCCACCGAGGAACTCACCGGCATGACCCTCGAAGAAGCCAAGGACATGGCGATGGACGCGCTCGACACCACCGTCGTCGCCGAGGAGATGGGCGAGGACGTGCTCGGGCGCTACTACCGCGTCACCGGCCCCACCTTCGGCCGGTACGTCCTGGTCGACGAGATGGAGGACCCCGGTACGGTCGACGTTGAAAGTGCGCTGATCGAAGCGAGGTCGATTTAAATGAGCCAGTCAGCACCCACCCGAGAGGTCGCCCGGCGCGTGTTCGCGAGCGAGTTCAACGACGCCGGCTACACGTTCACCGAGTCCGACGACGAGCGCGCCCCCGTCTACGCGCTGTTGCCGACCGGCGAGTCCTCGAACCGCGTGTTCTTCGTGGGCACGCTCACCGAGAAGGAGGACGTCGGCGACGACAGCGAGTACTGGCGCGGCCGCATCGTCGACCCGACGGGCACGTTCTTCGTGTACGCCGGCCAGTACCAGCCGGAAGCCGCTTCCAAGCTCCGGGACCTGGAGCCCCCGGCGTACGTCGCAGTCGTGGGGAAGCCCCGGACCTACGAGACCGACGACGGCACGGTCCGGGTCTCCGTCCGCCCCGAGTCGATCACCGAGGTCGACGCCGCCACCCGCGACCGCTGGGTCGCGGAGACCGCCCGCCGCACCGTCGAGCGCGTCGCCGCGTTCGACGACGAGGGCAACGAGTACGCGCGGATGGCGCGCGAGGAGTACGACCTCGACCCCGAGACGTACAAGGCCGCCGCGCTGTCGGCGCTCGAAGACCTCGACGGCGGCGACGAACTTGCGGGCGACGCCGCGCCCGACGACGCCGCCCCGGACGAGACGGACCCGGCCGGCGCGCCGGAGCCCTGAGACGGTCGGCGCGCGCGCCGACCGTCCGGCCGCGTTCGGCTCGTGACACCGTCTGACAAACGATTAAGTGAGACGCGGACGGACTCGTCCCCAATGGGTAACAAGAACAAGACGATCTCGTTCCGCGTCAACGAGGGCGCGTTCGAGTCTCTCCGCGACATCGCCGAGGAGCGAGACCTCTCGCTGTCGGCGGTCTTCCGGGACTACGTGGACGCGCTCGTCACCCACGACGGTCAGGTCCGGGTCGTACCCGAGTCCGAACTGGACGACGCGGGCGACGACGGCGAGCCGTTCCCCCCGAAGGTTGAGGTCCCGAAGAGCTTCGTCCGCGAGCACGAGCGGCTGGAACTTGAGGCCGAACACCTCCGCGAGCAGCTCGACGAACACAAGCGGTACGTCAACTACCTCCGCGAACAGCTAGAGGAGGGCGACGACGAGGTGATCCACTTGGAGGAGCTCGACGGCGAGCCGGACGAACCCTCCTTCCGCCTCGGATAGCGCCGGCCGCGGCGCGGCAGCCCGTTTTCCCGGTCCGTTTATCCGTTTTCCCGGTCCGCCCCCGAACCGCCGAGCCGCGGTGCCGCGACTCGCGGCCTTCCCGTTCGCGGGCGACCGGTCGCGAAAACCTTCCTGTTCGTCCGTTACTGACCTGCGAAACGCACATGTTGGCGAAAATATTGCCAAATGGCTCGTAGTTTGTTCAGAAACGTCCGATTCTCTCCCCGTCTGATGGACGGTTTCTCATCCCGAGGCCGCTATTTCTGATTATACTAAATTATTTACGAAAACGATATTACCCGGGCGGTGAACGTATCGGACATGCGAAGGTGGGTTCGACCGTGACCGTGTTCGACAGGGCGTACGACGACACCGTTCGCGTCCTCGACGAGGACGGGGAGGTCGTCGGCGACGTACCCGACCTCGGCGACGACTCGCTCGTCGAGATGTACAGGCACATGCGGCTCGCGCGTCACTTCGACGGCCGCGCGGTGAGCCTCCAGCGGCAGGGCCGGATGGGGACGTACCCCCCGCTCTCCGGGCAGGAGGGCGCGCAGATCGGCTCGGCGTACGCGCTCGACGACGACGACTGGATGGTCCCGTCGTACCGCGAACACGGGGCCGCGCTGGTCCACGGGCTCCCGCTGAAACAGACGCTGCTCTACTGGATGGGACACGAGGACGGCAACAACGCGCCGCCGGACGTCAACGTCTTCCCCGTCGCCGTCCCCATCGCGTCGCAGGTCCCCCACGCCACGGGGGCCGCGTGGGCCTCGAAGCTCCGCGGCGAGGACGACGCGTTCATCTGCTACTTCGGTGACGGCGCGACGAGCGAGGGCGACTTCCACGAGGGGGTCAACTTCGCTGGCGTGTTCGACACGCCGACCGTCTTCTTCTGTAACAACAACCAGTGGGCCATCTCCGTCCCGCGCGAGCGGCAGACCCGGAGCGCGACGCTGGCGCAGAAGGCGGAGGCGTACGGCATCGACGGCGTTCAGGTCGACGGGATGGACCCGCTCGCGGTGTACAGCGTCACGAAGGCCGCCCTAGAGAAGGCGCGCGACCCCGACAGTGACCGGCCGCGCCCGACGCTCATCGAGGCGGTCCAGTACCGCTTCGGCGCGCACACGACCGCGGACGACCCCACCGTCTACCGCGACGACGACGAGGTGGAGCGCTGGAAGCGGAAGGACCCGATCGACCGGCTGGAGTCGTACCTCCGCGACGAGGGCGTCCTCGACGACGAGCGCGTCGCGGAAATCGAGTCGTCGGTCGAGGCCCGGGTCGCCGACGCCATCGACGAGGCGGAGTCGATGGCGCGGCCCGACCTGCGGGAGCTGTTCGAACACGCCTACGCGGAGCTCCCGCCCGAACTGGAGCGGCAGTACGAGGCGCTCGCCGCGCTCCGCGACGACCGCGGCGACGCGGCGTTCCTGGAGGACTGAATGACCGACACACAGAATCTCACGCTGGTACAGGCGGTACGGGACGGACTGCACACCGAACTGCGCGAGGACGACGACGTGGTCGTCATGGGCCAAGACGTCGGGAAGAACGGCGGCGTCTTCCGCGCGACGGAGGGCCTGTTCGACGAGTTCGGCGGCGACCGCGTGATCGACACCCCGCTCGCCGAGTCGGGGATCATCGGCACCGCGGTCGGGATGGCCGCGATGGGGATGCGACCGGTGCCCGAGATCCAGTTCTCGGGGTTCATGTACCCCGGGTTCGACCAGGTCGTCTCGCACATGGCGCGGTTCCGCACCCGCAGCCGCGGGCGGTTCACGCTCCCCATGACCCTGCGCGCGCCCTACGGCGGCGGCATCCGCGCGCCGGAGCACCACTCGGAGTCGAAGGAGGCGTTCTACGCCCACGAGGCCGGACTGAAGGTCGTGATCCCCTCGACGCCGTACGAGGCGAAGGGGCTGCTCGCGGCGTCGATCCGCGACCCCGACCCGGTGGTCTTCCTCGAACCGAAACTGATCTACCGGGCGTTCCGCGAGGAGGTGCCCGACGAGCCGTACACGGTGCCGATCGGCGAGGCGGCCACTCGTCGCGAGGGCGACGACGTCGCCGTGTTCACCTACGGCGCGATGACGCGCCCCACGCTGGAGGCCGCCGAGACGCTCGGCGAGGAGGGGATCGAGTGCGAGGTCGTCGACCTCCGCACGGTCTCCCCGCTCGACCGCGAGGCGATCGTCGAGGCGTTCGAGAAGACCGGCCGCGCGGTCGTCGTCCACGAGGCACCCAAGACCGGCGGCCTCGGCGGCGAGATAACCGCGATCCTTCAGGAGGAGGCGCTGTTACACCAGGAGGCACCGATCGGCCGCGTCGCCGGGTTCGACGTGCCGTACCCGCTGTACGCGCTGGAGGACTACTACCTCCCGTCCGCGGCGCGCATCGAGGAGGGAATCCTGGAGGCGGTCGAATTTTAACATGGCCGCCGGAGATACACCCATGACCGTCGATCGTCGACGCGCGACCGTCGAGGAGGGCGACAGATGACGATCAAGGAGTTCAAACTGCCGGACGTCGGCGAGGGCGTCGCCGAGGGCGAACTGGTCTCGTGGCTGGTCGCGCCCGGCGACCGCGTTGAGGAGGACCAGCCCGTCGCCGAGGTCGAGACCGACAAGGCGCTCGTCGAGGTCCCGTCGAGCTACGACGGCGTCGTCGAGGAGCTGTTCGCCGAGGAGGGGCAGATGGTCCCGGTCGGCGACGTGATCATCTCGTTCCGCGTCGACGAGGAGGGCGACGGCGGAGGCGGGGCCACCGCGACCGACGCCGAGCCGGCCGACGCCCAGCCGGACTCTCCCGCGAGCGACGGGTCGGAGCCGGAACCGGACGCCGGCGAAGCCGGGGACGACGGGGCCGACGCCGAACCCGACACCCCGTCGGGCCGGACCTTCGCGCCGCCGTCGGCGCGGCGGCTCGCCCGCGAACTCGGCGTCGACGTCGCGGCCGTCGACGGGAGCGGTCCCGGCGGTCGCGTGACCGAGGCCGACGTGCGGGCCCACGCCGAGGGCGACGCCGGGTCCGCCGACGCGGACGCGGCCGACGCCCCCGAACCGCGGCCCGCGCCGACGCCGACCGACACCGGTTCCGACGGACGGAAGTCAGCGGTCAGCAAGCGCGACGCCGGCGGATCCGCGGCGTCCTCAGCGACGGCCGCGGGCGGTCCCGAGCCGGCGGGCCGCGAGACGACGCTCGCGACGCCCGCGACGCGGAAGGTCGCGCGCGACCGCGGCGTCGACCTTGACGACGTCCCGACCGACGAGACCCGCGACGGCGAGGCGTTCGTCACGGCCGACCACGTCCGGGCGTACGCGGACGCGGTCGAGTCGGCCGCCGAACCGACGCCCGAGCCGGGACCGACCGACGACGCGCCGGAGCCGGCCCCCGCCGGCGGCGCGCCGGAGACGGCGACCGCGTCCGAGGCGACGACCGCGTCGGGCGACGAGACCGTCCCCTACCGGGGCGTCAGGCGGACCATCGGAAAGCAGATGGAGCGGTCGAAGTTCACCGCGCCGCACGTCACTCACCACGACACCGCCGAGGTCGACTCCCTCGTGGACGCGCGCGAAGACCTGAAACCGACGGCGGAGGCGGAGGGCGTGAAGCTCACCTACATGCCCTTCGTGATGAAGGCCATCGTCGCCGGCCTGAAACGACACCCGTACCTCAACAGCGAGCTCCGCGAGGACGACGAGGAGATCGTGTTGAAAGGCGACTACAACCTCGGCATCGCGGTCGCGACCGACGCGGGGCTGATGGTCCCGGTCGTCGAGAGCGTCGACGAGAAGGGGCTCTTCGAACTCGCCGAGGAGGTGAACGACCTCGCTGCCCGCGCCCGCGAGCGCAAACTGAAGCCCGCCGAGATGAAGGGCGGCACGTTCACCATCACCAACTTCGGTGCCATCGGCGGCGAGTACGCCACGCCGATCATCAACTACCCCGAGACCGCGATCCTCGGGCTGGGGGCCATCGAGGAGCGCCCCGTCGTCCGGGACGGCGAGGTCGTCCCCGCGCCGACGCTCCCGCTGTCGCTGTCGATCGACCACCGGGTCGTCGACGGCGCGATCGCGGCCGAGTTCGCCAACACCGTCATGGAACACTTAGAAAACCCGCTGCTGCTACTCAACGAATAATGGTCGTCGGAGACGTCACCACGGGAACGGAGGTACTGGTCATCGGCGCGGGACCGGGCGGCTACGTCGCCGCCATCCGCGCCGCACAGGAGGGGCTGGACACGACGTTAGTCGAGAAGGACGCCTACGGGGGCGCGTGTCTCAACCGCGGCTGTATCCCCTCGAAGGCGCTCATCACGGGCAGCGGCCTCGCCCACGAGGCGGGCAACGCGGAGTTCATGGGCGTCCACGCGGACCCCGCCGTCGACATGGGGAAGATGATCGAGTGGAAGGACGGCGTCGTCGACCGCCTGACGAGCGGCGTCGAGAAGCTGTGTAAAGCGAACGGCGTGAACCTGATCGAGGGCGAGGCGTCGTTCGTCGACGAGGACACCGTCCGCGTCGCGCACGGCGGCGAGGGACAGGGCTCCGAGACGCTCTCGTTCGAACACGCGATAATCGCCACCGGCTCGCGGCCGATCCAGATCCCCGGCTTCGAGTTCGCGGAGGGCCACGTCTGGAGCTCCGCGGACGCGCTCGACGCCGACACGGTCCCGGACCGGCTCGGCGTCGTCGGCGGCGGCTACATCGGCATGGAGCTGGCGACGACGTACGCCAAGCTCGGTGCCGACGTGACGGTGATCGAGATGCTCGACGACGTCCTCGACCCCTACGAGGACGACGTGAAGCGGATCGTCCGCAAGCGCGCCGAGGAGCTGGGCGTCGAGTTCCACTTCGGCGAGGGGGCGAGCGAGTGGTCGGAGGCACCCGACGGGGGCTACCTCCTCCACACGGAGACGGAGGACGGCGTGGAGTCGTCGTACGGCGTCGACAAGATCCTCGTCGCGGTGGGTCGACAGCCGGTCACCGACGGGCTTGACGTCGAACAGGCCGGGATCGAGACGGACGACCGCGGCTTCGTCGAGACGGACGACCGCACCCGCACCGCGGTCGAGGGAATCCACGCCGTCGGCGACGTCGCCGGCGACCCGATGCTCGCGCACGCGGCCTCCAACGAGGGGATCGTCGCCGCCGAGGTGATCGCGGGCGAGCCCGCTGCGCTCGACCGGCAGGCGGTCCCGGCGGCCGTCTTCACCGATCCCGAAATCGGGACGGTGGGGATGACCGAGGCGGACGCGGCGGACGCAGGCTTCGACCCCGTCGTCGGCGAGATGCCGTTCAACGCCTCCGGCCGGGCGATGACGACCGGCCACACCGAGGGGTTCGTCCGGATCGTCGCCGACGACGAGACCGGCTTCGTGCTCGGCGGACAGATCGTCGGCCCGGAGGCGTCGGAGCTGATCGCCGAGGTCGCGCTCGCGGTCGAGATGGGCGCGACCCTCGAAGACGTGGCCGCCACCGTCCACACTCACCCGACCCTCGCGGAGGCCGTGATGGAGGCGGCCGAGAACGCGCGCGGACAGGCGATCCACACGCTGAATCGCTGAGAGGCGGCGTCGGACCGCCGTCCGCGGCGTCGCGATCGCGATTCCTCGCCCACGATACGGGACCGTTCTCCGCTCGAAACGTTGGCCATCAGAGCGGTCCGTCTCTCGACCGGCGTCCTCCGAGATGCGCGCACCCGCCCGAGGGCGACGCCGCGCCCTCTCGGCGCGACTTCGCGAATCCACAAATAGAACTTCATTATTTCGATACAATTCCTCTATTATAACGATGTTTCCCTCGCCGAAGTAGACAATATTATCAGCGGCGAGGACGGACCGTTTCGTGATGGCTAGTAATACGCAAGACTGGTGGCCGGACCAGTTAGACTTGGAGTTACTCGATCAGAACGGGTATGCCGTCGGTCCCTACGACGAGGAGTTCGACTACGCGGAGAAGTTCGAAGAGCTGGACCTCGACGAGGTCAAGGCTGACATCGAGGAGGTGCTGACGGACTCGAAGGACTGGTGGCCCGCCGACTACGGACACTACGGCCCGCTGTTCATCCGCATGACGTGGCACGCCGCCGGGACGTACCGCTCGCTCGACGGCCGCGGCGGCGCGGCCGGCGGACACCAGCGGCTCCCGCCGATCAGCAGCTGGCCCGACAACGTCAACCTCGACAAGGCGCGGCGGCTGCTGGAGCCGATCAAGACGAAGTACGGCGAGAAGCTCTCGTGGGCCGACCTCATCGTGCTCACCGGCAACGTCGCGCTGGAGTCGATGGGCTTCGAGACGTTCGGCTTCGCGGGCGGCCGCCAGGACGACTTCAAGGGTGACGACGCCGTCGACTGGGGTCCGGAAAGCGAGTTCGAGACCACCTCCGAGGAGCGCTTCGACGAGGAGGGGAACCTCAAGGAGCCGCTCGGCAACACCGTGATGGGCCTCATCTACGTCAACCCCGAGGGCCCCAACGGCGAGCCGGATTTGGAAGGGTCCGCGAAGAACATCCGGCAGTCGTTCAGCCGGATGGCGATGAACGACAAAGAGACCGTCGCGCTCATCGCCGGCGGTCACACGTTCGGCAAGGTCCACGGCGCGGACGACGGCGACAACCTCGGTCCCGAGCCCGAAGACGCCCCCATCGACCTCCAGGGCCTCGGCTGGGACAACGAGTTCGGCGAGGGCAAGGGTCCCGACACGATCACAAGCGGTATCGAGGGGCCGTGGAACGCCACGCCCACCGTCTGGGACATGAGCTACGTCAACAACCTGCTCTCGTACGACTGGGAGCCGGAGAAGGGTCCCGGCGGCGCGTGGCAGTGGACCACGAAGAACGACGAGTTGGACGACGCCGCGCCCGGCGTCGCGGATCCCGACGACAAGGAGGACGTCATGATGCTCACGACGGACGTCGCCCTGAAGCACGACGACGACTTCCGGGCCGTCCTCGAGGAGTTCCGCGACGACCCCGACGAGTTCCAGGACACGTTCGCGAAGGCGTGGTACAAGCTCCTCCACCGCGACATGGGCCCGCCGGAGCGGTTCCTCGGTCCCGAGGTCCCGGACGAGACGATGATCTGGCAGGACCCCCTGCCGGACGCCGACTACGAGACGATCGGGGACGCGGAGATCTCCGACCTCAAGGGCCAGCTCCTCGACTCCGAGCTCTCGGTCGGCGAGCTCGTCAAGACCGCGTGGGCGGCGGCGTCCACCTACCGGGACAGCGACAAGCGCGGCGGCGCGAACGGCGCGCGCATCCGCCTCGAACCGCAGCGGAGCTGGGAGGCCAACGAGCCGGAGAAGCTGGAGGCGGTCCTCTCGACGCTTGGGGAGGTTCAGGCCGAGTTCAACGAGTCGCGCTCCGACGACGTCCGCGTCTCGCTCGCCGACCTCATCGTCCTGGGCGGGACCGCGGCCGTCGAACAGGCCGCGGCCGACGCGGGCCACGACGTCGAGGTCCCCTTCGAGCCCGGCCGCGTCGACGCCACCGAGGAACAGACCGACGCGGAGTCGTTCGAGGCCCTCAAGCCCGACGCCGACGGCTTCCGCAACTACCTCGGCGACACCGACGAGGACGTCGAGGACCTCATGGTCGACAAGGCCGACCTGCTGAACCTGACCGCCAGCGAGATGACCGCGCTGGCCGGCGGCCTGCGCGCGCTGGGCGCGACCTACGGCGACTCCGACCGCGGCATCTTCACCGACCAGCCCGGCACGCTCACGAACGACTTCTTCGACAACCTGCTCGACATGCAGTACGAGTGGGACGCGGTCACCGAAGACGATGACGTCTTCGAGATCCGCCACCGCGAGACCGGCGAGGTCGCGTGGGAGGCGACGCGTGCCGACCTCATCTTCGGCTCGAACGCCCGCCTCCGCACCATCGCTGACGTGTACGCCAGCGACGAGGAGAAGTTCGTTGAGGACTTCGCCGAGGTGTGGAGCGACGTCATGAAGCTCGACCGCTTCGACCTCGAGTAACCCGGTCTCACCGTTCGGTTTTCTCTCTCCTTCTACTCTCCGCGTCCGTCGGAGATACCGCTCCGTCGTTCGTCGCTCGCGAGTCTCTCGCCGAGTCCCGACCGTCTCCGAGGTTGTCCGACTCCGGCGCGTCGCGGCACGGCGATCCAAGTATTCTATATCGCGATATACGATTTACCGTAGCTCCCCGGTGCCGATCACTCCTCCTTCGGTACGCCCCACGTCACCCGTCCGTCTCGGCGTCTCGGCGGCGATCGACCCGCTTTTTTCCCGCCGGGCCGTCGCTCGCGACATGGCCGACGAGTTCGACCCGGAGAAGTTCGAGGACAAGTACGCGCACTACTTCAACGAGCTCCAGCGCGCGTACAAGAACGCCTTCAACCAGATGAACGACCGGTACGACTCGGAGCTGATCCACGGTATCGACCAGACCGTGCTCAACGAGTCGGAGCCGTTCTACGAGGACGGCGAGTTCCGCGTCGAACTCCCCGAGAACCCGCGCGACCGGATCCGCGGAGCCGTCGCGGTGGACGACGAGACGTTCGAGGAGACGCTGGAGGAGTACGTCGAGCGGATCGAGTCCGAACTGTACCGGACGCTCGGCGTCGAGCGTCCCGAGTAAGGGCGTACGGCGGAACGCGTCGCCGCCCGGATTCACCCGAACCAAAGGCATAAGCCCGCCGCCCGCCAACTCGCGGGCATGAGTACGGACACGACCGACGGAGCTGACGCGGACAACGAACTCCGCGAGCGGATCACGAACTTCCTGCGGCGCAACTTCCCGCAGATCCAGATGCACGGCGGCAGCGCCGCCATCGCCCACCTTGACCGCGAGAAGGGCGAGGTGACGGTCCAGCTCGGCGGGGCCTGTTCCGGCTGCGGCATC
>NZ_AOJD01000046.1 GCF_000337415.1 Halorubrum tebenquichense DSM 14210
GATCGCGGCCGACCCCTTCTCCGCTTCTTTCAGCCGTTGAGTCGCATCGATATCGCCGAAAATCCGACGCTTACCTCGTTCTCTGTCGCTTTTCCGTCGATGCGACCGGTTCCCGTGTGTGACCGCTCGACGGCAGCATAAATCACATTCCGCTATACTAAATTAGGTCTTGGGAGTTGCGAATGGCGGTGAAAACGTTCACGGGATCGACGCTATTCGGGCCAATACCCGATAGAAACAGCTGAGATTACGCTCTAATAACTATCGAATAGCTAGAATTGATACAATATCTAAACTTACCTAGTGAAATATACCTCAGCAACCAGTGATGCCTCTCTCGAAGGGCTAACCCAGACCGAGCTCTAAATGAGTGTGATCAGCTCCTTGTCCAGCCAATCAAGAAACCGGCTGAGCGTTATCCGTGGCTTCTTCCGGGTTTTGATGACTC